>CAYJLW010000012.1:29115-53889 GCA_964370965.1 uncultured Acidimicrobiia bacterium
CCGTCCCCGCGCCGGGCCCCGGGGGGGGGGTACCGGGTGCCCCCCCCCGCTCCCCGGGCAGCGGTCACGCTCGCGGCCGCGAAACGGATGCTGCTGTCCCGGGACGTCGGGACGGCGACGTCGTTTCGGCGTCCCGCGCAAGGACCCGAGTCGTCCTACCCGCCCCTGAGGGCATCGATGAGGGCGGCGGTCTCAGGGAGCGTTGTCGTCCAGGCCTGGGCGGTGGCCTCGGCCTCGAGCACGGTGGCGAAGTCCGCGGCTGCTGCGAGGCGGAGCGTCTCCTTTACGCGCCGGGTGACCCCGGCCGGGGCACCCGCAGCGCGGGCGGCGAGTTCTCGCGCCCGGTCGAGTAGTTCGGAGTCGGGCACGCATGCGTACACGAGGCCGGCGCGCTCGGCCGCATGCCCGTCAGGCGTCTCGCCGAAGAGCGTCATCGCGGCGGCCACCTCGGGGCCGGCCACCGCAGTGAGCATGTGGGTGTTGCCGCCGCCGGGGTGGAGGCCGATGCGGAGGAAGCCCGAGATGAAGAGCGCGGACTCGGCGGCGACGCGGAGGTCGGCGGCGAGGGCGAGGTTGAGGCCGGCGCCCACGGCAGCGCCGTTCACCGCAGCGATCGTGGGGGTGCGCATGGCCCGGAGGGCGAGGAAGGGGTCGTACAGGTGTCGCAGGAGGCCCCGGCGGTGCTCCAGCGCGGCGGCCGCGTCGCCGGCCACGGCGGCGTCGAGGAGCGACCCGAGGTTCGCCCCCGCACAGAAGCCCTTGCCTGCTCCCGTGACGACGACCGATCCGACGCCGCTGTCGGCATCGAGACGGCGGAACTCGTCGGCGAGGGCGAGGGCGAACTCGGCGTCGAGGGCGTTGCGTCTCTCCGGGTCGTTCAGCGTGACGACGGCCACGCCGCCGTCCTTCTCGGTGCAAACACGTGGATCCATGGGGGATTTCTAGCGGAAGGGGGGCTTCGCCCCTCCTCCGGCTTCCCGAGCCTCGCGCCACCCGCCTGGAGACGCGGCCCGGGCCGGTGCGGGCGGGGTGGGGGGGTCCCCGCCGGCAAGCGGAGCACCGCCAGGTGCGGAACAATGACGCGCAAAGCCTCCGATAGGCTCCCGGACGATGATCACGAAGACGCTGCTCCCCAACGGCCTCCGCATC
Source organism: uncultured Acidimicrobiia bacterium (assembly GCA_964370965.1). Classification (GTDB taxonomy): domain Bacteria; phylum Actinomycetota; class Acidimicrobiia; order UBA2766; family UBA2766; genus CAYJLW01. Next base: position 30,265 of record CAYJLW010000012.1, read on the forward strand.
GTCCTGGAACCCGTCCCCGGCGTGCGTTCCGTGGCCGTCGGGGTCTGGGTGGACGCCGGCAGCCGGGACGAGGCCGAGGGCACCTACGGCGCCAGCCACTTCCTGGAGCACCTCCTGTTCAAGGGCACGGAGAAGTGGTCGGCACGGGCGATCGCCGAGTCGCTCGACGCAGTCGGCGGTGACTTCAACGCCTTCACAGGGAAGGAGCAGACGGCGTTCTACGTCCGCACGCTCGACGACGACGTCCCTTTGGGCATGGACATCCTCGCCGACATCACGCAGCGACCGGCGTTCCGGCCCGACGAGGTCGAGTCCGAGCGCAACGTCGTCGTGGAAGAGATCAACATGTACGAGGACTCCCCCGACGAGCTCGTCCACGACGTCTTCGGCGAGGCCGTTCTCCCCGGACATCCTCTCGGGCGGCCCATCGTGGGCTCCCGGGAGTCGATCACCGCCATGGCGAGGGGAGCGATCGCCGAGTACTTCGCCACCCGCTACCGTCCCGACCGCACCGTGGTCGCCGCCGCCGGCAACATCGACCCCGGCCGCTTCGCCAACGAGGTCGCCGCACACTGGGGAGACCTCGCCGGGAGGGCGCCGGAGCGCGACGTCCACTCGCCGGATGCCGCCGTGGCCCGTCGCATCGACGAGAAGCCCACGGAGCAGGCCCACGTGGTGGTGGGCACCCGCACGATGGCCCGCGACGACGCGCGGCGCCACGCCCTCACCGTCCTCAACCACGTGTTCGGGGGCGGCATGTCGAGCCGCCTCTTCCAGGAGGTGAGGGAGAAACGCGGACTCGCCTACTCCGTGTACTCCTACCGCTCCCTCTACCAGGAGACGGGCCTCTTCGCCGTCTACGCCGGCACCGCTCCCGGCCGGGCGGAAGAGACGCTCGACGTCGTCCTGGGCGAGATCGGCCGCCTCGCAGCGGGCATCACCCCCGCCGAGCTCGCCGCCGCCAAGGGGCACGTGCGGGGCGCGCTCGCCCTCTCCCAGGAGGACACGCTGAGCCGCATGTCCCGGATCGGGCGCGCCGAGCTCACGCTGGGAGTGGTGCCGGAGATCGACGACCTCGTGGCCGAGATCGACGCTGTCACCCTTGACGACGTGAACGTCCTCGCCGCCGAGCTCGCCGCGTCGCCGCGGACGCTGACGGTGATAGGGCCGTTCCCGGCCGGTGCCTTCGCCGAGGCCGCGACCTGATGCGCGTCGGGGTCTTGGGTGCGGGTGGCCGTATGGGCAGCGAGGTCTGCCGCACCGTGGCCGGGGCCGCGGACCTGGAGCTCGTCGCCGGCGCCGATCCCGGCCACGTCGGCACCACGGTGGCGGGCGTCGAGATCTCCGACGCAAGGGATGTGGTTCTGGAGGCCGGGTGCGAGGCGGTCGTGGACTTCACACATCCCGACGCCGCCCCGGAGAACCTCGCCTGGTGCGTGGGCAACGGCATGCACTGTGTCGTGGGGACGAGCGGCTTCGACGCCGTCCGCATCGCCGCCGCCCGGGCTCTGGTGGGGGAGGGGCCCCCCAACGCCGTGATCGTCCCCAACTTCGCCGTCGGGGCCGTGCTCATGATGCGTTTCGCCGAGCTCGCCGCCCCCCACATGGACCGTGTGGAGGTGATCGAGCTCCACCACGACGCCAAGGCCGACGCCCCCTCGGGCACGGCGGTCGCCACCGCCGAGGCCATCCAGAGCGCCCGGGAAGCGGCCGGCGGCTGGCCCGCACACCCCGACTCCACGGAGGTCGTGGCCGGGTCCCGGGGCGGCCTCGTGGGGGACGTGCGTGTCCACGCCGTGCGCCTGCCCGGCCTCGTCGCCCACCAGGAGGTCATCTTCGGCGCCCAGGGCCAGGTCCTCACGATCCGCCACGACTCCATGGACCGCACGTCCTTCATGCCCGGCGTCCTCCTCGCCCTCAGGGCCGTCCCCCACCGCCCCGGCCTCACCGTGGGCCTTGCCCCGGTGCTGGGCCTGTAGTCGGAAGGGGGAGCAAGCTCCCCCCTCCGGCTCCCCCCTTCGGACTTCCGCTTGCCCGCGCTCAGCTGTTCCGGGCGGGCAGAGCCCGCCCTCACGCGACAAGTCACCGCCCGCGGGCGCTGGGGGTGAGCGACGTCGCGCAGAGCGGGGGGGTGGGCACGGGCCTCGCTCCGATCGCGTGCAGATCGTAACGCAGACGTTCCATTCTGCACGCGAACACCGTTCGGGGGCCCGGGCGACGGGGTCGTGTCGCGCGGTCCGTGGGGTGGGGGCCCCACGGACACCGCGGGGCGGCGCCGGCTGCGGAGCCATGTAACCCCAACGGCAGGGGTTTCGACGCCAGGCGGCGAAACCAGTCCATCTACGTACTCGCACGACACAGGGTTTGGGTGGGTTCCATGTCCCTCAGCGGAGTCGGTGACTTCGTCCTGTTCCTCGGCGGGTTGATCGGGTGCCTGCGCATCGGTCGGCCCCGGGGCCTGGACGTCCTCGCCGCCCTATACCAGGTTCTCGAGATCGGCTGGCGGCCGGTGGTCATCGTCGCGGTCCCGTTCGGCATGGTCTTCGCGCTCAACTTCGACAGCCTCCTCGGCCTCGTGGGCGCCCGCAGCCAGGCCGGGGCCGGTCTCGTTCCCGCGGTCGTGCGCGAGACGGGCCCTCTGCTGGCCGCGGTTGTGGCCTCGGCCACGGTGGGGGCCGCATTCTGCGCCGACCTCGGGGCCCGCAAGATCCGGGACGAGTTGGACGCCTCCCAGGTCATGGCCGTCGACCCCCGCTCGCGCATCTACGTGCCCCGGATCGTCGCCTGCACGTTGGGGGTGCCGATCCTCGCGGTCTTCGGGACGATGGCGGCCCTCATCGGGGGCTGGGCCCTCATCGTCCTGCTCCGGGCGGGTGACGGCGGCCTCTACCTCGCGGGCTTCGAGGTCGCCCTGCGGTCCAACGACGTCTTCATCCTCCTCCTCAAGAGCGCTCTCAACGGCATGCTCATAGGCATCGCCGCCTGCTATTTCGGGAGCCACGCCAAGGGGGGCCCTTCCGGTGTCGCCAGCGCCACGCGAACCGCCATCATCTCCGGTTTCGCCGTCACCTTCCTGGCGGACTTCGTCCTGAACCAGATCTTCTACACCCCGCAGTGAGGGAACCCCGCACGTGACCGACGCCATGGAGTCCCGGGCCCAGAGCCTCCCCCAGACGATGGGGGTGATCATGTTCGACCTCGCCGGTGTCGTGCGTGACCCCGGGCTGAAGTACTGGAAGCGCACCGTCAACCAGGCCGCCTACCTGTTCTGGTCGAGCGCCCCGCTGGCCATCTGGCTCTGCTTCTTCCTCGGCCTCGCCATCTCCGTGCAGACGATCAACGTCCTGGGCCAGATCGGCGCGGACCGGGGCCTCACCGGGATCCTGGTGGGTTCCCTCGGGCTCCGGGAACTCGCCGTGATCGTGGGGAGTTTGTCCCTCGGTGCGTCCGCCGGGGCAGGGTCCGTGACCGAGCTCGGCGCGATGCGGGTTGCGGAGGAGATCGATGCGATCGAGACCATGAGCGTGTCCAGCCGGCCCTACCTGCTCTCCACGCGCGTCTTCGCCACCGTGATCGCGTCCCTGCCCATCATCGTCTTCTGCGTGGGCGCCACGTTCCTGGGCGGATGGGTGGTGGCCTGGACGCAGTCCGATTCCGTCAGCGTGGGGTCCTTCGGGTACTTCTTCTGGCTCAGCCTGGCCCCCATGGACTTCGTCTTCGCCCTCATGAAAGGTGCCGTGATCGCCACGTCCACGGCAGTGATCTGCACGAGCTTCGGCTACCGGGCGGGCGGCGGCCCCGTGGGGGTCGGCCTCGCCGTGGGCCGGGCGCTCAACCTCTCGATCATCGCCGCGATGCTCATCAACCTCGCCATGTCGTACATGTTCTGGGGAGTGAAGGACACGTTGCGCCTGTGAGCCGTTCCCTCGCCACCCCGTACCGCCGCCAGCGCACCGCCACGTTCGTGGGGGTGTGCGGCCTTGTCATCTTCGGGGGGCTCCTGTGGAGCTCCTTCGCGGGCTCCGGCCTCATCCGCGTGGGCGGTCAGTCCGTGCAGGCGATCTTCGACGAGGGCCTCAACCTCGTGCCCCGCTCCTCGGAGGTGAGGGTGCGCGGCCTCCCCGTCGGGCGGGTCGAGACTGTGGAGCTCCGCAACGGCAAGACCGTCGCCACGCTTCGTCTCGATTCGGGGGTCGAGCTGCGTGCGGATGCCACGGCCACGACGCGCCTCAAGAGCCTCCTGGGGGAGAAGTACGTGGACCTCAGCCCGGGCAAGTCGTCCCGCAAGCTCACCGGGCCGATCAACCGCACGAAGGTGGGCACCGACGTGAACCAGCTCGCCCGCGGGGCGCCCCCCAAGAAGAACAGCCGCCTCAGCCGGGCGGAGCTCTTCGACACGATCGAGGAGGCCGCCGCCGCCACGCCGGACGAGAAGGCGAGCATCCAGGCCCAGGTCCGGGACGTGCGCCGCATCACCGACGAGCTCGTGGCCGGCCAGGCGAGTCTGCTCCTCACGATCGACGACCTCGCGTCCCTCACGGACACCCTGCTGGCGTCCTCGGGCCCTCTCGGTGTGGCGCAGGCGAACGCTCTCGCGATCCAGCGACGTCTCGAGGAGGAACAGCGTCGCCTGCAGAAGGCCTTCGCCCGTGCGGACACGGCCGTGAAGATCATCCGGGGGATCCTCAACGGCCGCACCCGCGAGATCACCCTCGCCCTGGACCGCTTCGAGATCGTCTTCCGCCAGGGCAAGGAGGCCTTCGCCCTGTTCCGGGCGGGGGCCACGCTGCCCACGAAGATCTTCGGCCTCGGGCCCATCGGCCAGGCCGACACCCGCAAGCCGGGCCCGAACCCGCAACCCCCGGTTCCCTCCCACCCCCTCCCCCCAGACCCGCCCGGCGAAGAGTGAGGTCGCGAGCATGAAGCACCGCAACATCGCCTTCACGTTCACGATCGTCCTCGTCTACACGGCGGCCGCCGCCGTCCTCGCCGGCTGGCTGGCCGTGCGGGCCTCCAACGGCGGCCTCTTCAAGGGGGCGTCGGCGTCCTACCGGGTGATCGTGCCCACCGCCCCCGCCGTGGAAGCGTCCAAGACGGAGATCGTGAGCCAATCCGGCGTCCGGGTGGGGGTCGTCACGGGTGTGGCCGCGCACCCCAAGGGTGTCCTGCTCGACCTCAAGATCACCGGGCACGTCGTCGTGGGCACGGACGCCAGCGCCGAGGTCGTGATCAAGAACGTCGTGGGCGAGAAGTCCGTGATGCTCCATGCCGGCTCCGGCAAGACCCCCGAGGCCAAGAACGGGGCCCTGCTCCGCTACGGCGGCGCCGGCAAAGCCCTGGAGCCCGACGAGGCCCTCGACCCCGTGAAGCGGGCGATCGGTACGTCCCAGGACAAGAACCTGAAGGACTTCTTCGCCGAGCAGAAGACGGTGCTGTCGAGCGCGGCCCAGGACGCCGAGGCGATCCTGGTGAGCATCCAGGAGCTCACCGCCGTGCTCTCCGAGCAGGACGCCGCCCTCTCGAATCTCTCGCGCCGCACCTCGGAGCTCGTGAACTCCCTTTCCGCGCACGGCGAGGACATCCAGAGCCTCGCTGCGGAGGCGGCGGCCCTCTCCGGGGAGATCCGCCGACTCCTCGACCAGGAGCTCGACACGCTCGACCGGGGCTTCGGCCTCGCCGCGGACACGCTCATGCTGCTGGCAGGCCGCCAGAAGGAGATGAACACGATCCTCGCCCGCCTCCCCAAGCTCGCCAAGCGCACCCAGGAGGCCACGGACCTCCTCGTGCGCCTCCTCCACAACGAGGGCGACACATGGGTCGACGTCGGGGTGCGCAACCTCCCGGACCTTGAGGAGACCCTGGCCATCCTGAAGGAGATGGACTAGTGGGCCGCCGTGTCAGGGTCCTGGCCACCGCCGTCGCCGGCTGCCTGCTCGTCCTGGGCGGCCTCCTCGCGATGATGACCCCGGGAGGCGGCACACAGCGCGTCGAGGCGCACTTCGCCAACGTGCTCGGCCTCGTGAACCGCAGCACCGTCCTCTACAAGGGCGTGCGGGTGGGTGAGATCTCCCGAATCGACCCCCTGGGCCGTACGGGCAACCGGGCGAAGCTCACCGTCACCTTCGAGCAGGGCAGCGAGATCGACCTCCGCAAGGACGCCGCCGTGGCGCTGCGCCTCAAGACCGTCCTGGGCGAGCTGTACCTCGACCTCGACCCCGGGAAGTCCTCGGAGCCCCTCGAGGGGCCGATCACGCGCACCCACACCGACATCAGCCTGGACCGTCTCATCTACAGCGGCGCGGACATGATCACGGACCTGCAGGACTCCGATGCGGTGCAGGTGATGATCGTGCAGTCCCGCGAGCTCATCGAGACCTCGGGCGGGGACGTCACCGCAGTCGCCGCCAACACGAAGACGCTCGCCGACGGCCTCGCCGACCGCAGCGACGAGATCGGTCGCATCATCGCCAACCTCGACCAGATCACGGCGGCGAGCGAGGGTCGCTCCGACGCCCTCGGCGCCGCGCTCGCACAGGCGGCGGCGGCACTCGCGGACGTGCGGAACCTGCTCGTGCGCAACCGGGCCCGGATCGACCAACTCGTGCGGACGGTCCGCAAGGTCGTGGACGCCAGTGACCTCGCCGAGGTCGATGCCCAGCTCGCCCAGGCGCCCCGGTACCTCGACCAGATCTACAGCGGCATCCGCACGGTGAACGCCGTGCTCAACCACGACGTCCCCGCTCTCGGCATCCTGCCGGGCCTGCCCACGTCGGCGGCCCAGGACTTCTACGCCGAGGTCGAGAAGTGGGGGAAGAACCCGGTCATGCGCAAGATCCTCATCGCTGTCCTCCAGAGCTACCTGGGCCACAAGTAGGGTCGGGGCCGTGAGCGGCCCGGAGCGACGGATCGTGGCGGCGGCCCTGGAGTGCTTCGGCCGGCGGGGCATCGCCCGCACCACCATGGAGGACGTCGCCCGCGTGGCCGGGCTCTCACGGGCCACCCTCTACCGCTACTACCCCAACCGGGACGCGGTCCTGGCGGCGACGATCCGCTCCGAGGCCGCCCGGCTGCTGGGGACCCTGGGGAGCGCCGCTGCTCGGGGTGGAGACGTGGGGGAGGCGCTCTCGCGCGTTCTGCACACGCTCCAGGGGGAGTTCGCCGCCCACGACGTCCTCCGCCGTGTTCTCGAGACAGAGCCCGAGTTGCTCCTTCCCCGCCTCTCCACGGAGTCCCGGGCGGTCGTTGCCATGCTGGGGGCCTTCGTGGGACCGATGCTCGAGGGGGCGACGGCGGCGGGCGAGCTTCCCGCCACCGACGCGGCGATGACGGCGGAGTTCGTGGGACGCATGCTGCTCTCCTTCGCCCTCAACGGCATCGGCCCCCTCGGCCCCCGGGATCTCGACGAATGCCGCGATGTGGTCGCTTTCGAGGTGCTGGGGGGCCTCCAGGCGGGGCCTCCGCGCCCTCCGGGGGGTCGTCCTTCGGCCTGACACGGGGCGTTTCCGCAGGTCACACGCGTGTGATTCCAGATCGAGTCATTGCGTTGGCGCAGGTCAGAGGTCATGTTCGGGGTTTCTTGCGCTCTGGCGGGGCGGGCTGCTCTCCGGGGAGGTGGGGCCCCGGGACAACTCGCACTCTGACATGGGATTCCTTCGGATCGATGTCTTACTTGCGGCGTTAGTGCTGTACGGGCGGTTACGGGCGATTGTCGGGCTTCCTGGGGTCCCCTTCCCGGGTCGTGTTTTGACCGCGGCGGTGGGGTCTCTTAGGGTGCCCGTCATGCCCGCCGGCCTACGGGCCCCGGTCGGTCCCCTCCCCAGGGACACCACGCCCGGGCGATCCGTGACCGACGTGAGCCGCCTCTCTCCGGCTGGCACAGGGGCCCGTCAAGGGCGCCAGCAAGGAACAGGCGGCGGCCGTCCCCCGCGAAGGAGCGGGGAGAACGGTCTCCCCCGCCGACCCCGAAACCGGGCGCGTTGCACCTCTGTGACGCCGGATGCCCTCGTCTACATCGGGTCGGCTGCGTTTGCCATCGGTTGGGCAGGCATGAGCGAAAGCCGTTCGTGCGACATCCAGAGGCAGTCGCTGCCGTGCGTGCCAACGCGCGGTTGCGGCCGTCCGAAGGAGCTGACATCCCAGTGGAGTACCTCACTACCAGCGTTCCTCCCCGAGCGCGCCGCCGCACCCGTACCCGCCGCCTCGGCGTCGTCGGGACGATCGTCCTGACGGCCCTCGCCCTCGCAGTCGAACTCGCCTTCGGCACCCCGGGCGTAGCAGTCGCGGCTCCCAAGGCATCTGTCGCCCAGAAGGCCGTCTCGGGTCGGCGCGGCGGCAACCGCCGGCGCGGCCGCCGGCGCGGTCGCAGCGGCGGCCGTCGCGTGGCTGACGCCAACGCCGTGGCCCACGGCCAGTTCCTGATCGAAGCCGGCCGGCGCTTCGGCGTGGACGCGAACTGGCTCGCCGGGATCATGCTCTGCGAGAGCGGCGGGAACGCCCGCTCCCGCACGGGCAAGTACCACGGCCTCTTCCAGTTCACGCAGGGCCTCTTCGCCGCGCAGGCGGGCAACGCCGGCTTCCCCGGGGCGTCGATCTACGACCCCCGTGCCCAGGCGCACACGGCGGCGATGCTGATCTCCCGCGGGCAGATCCGCCGCTGGCCGGTCTGCGGCCGCGGGTAGCCCGGAGTCCGCTTCACGGCGTGGCGGTGGGTGCGCCCGTGCGGGAGACACCGTACCGAGCGCACCCGCCGTTCGCGTCCGGGGACACAAACGCTTGTCGTGAGACAAAGGAGGCGGTACCGTCTCGCTGTCAGACACGAATGCGAATCGGGGGATCCCGCACGTGTCCTCGAGAGAGCAGCGACGCCGGCGCGCAAGCGCGGATGAGGCCCACGTCCACATCGTGGACGCGGCTGCGGCGTGCTACGCGCGCCGGGGCGTCGCCCGGACCACGATGGATGACGTCGCCCGCGAAGCGGGCTGTGGCCGGGCCACTCTCTACCGCCACTTCCGTACCCGCCGCGACCTCGGTCTTGCCGTACTCGCCCAGGAGACAGTGCGGTTCCTGGGTCACATGGAGGTTCGCCTCGGCGCCGCCCGGTCGCTGCACGACGTCGTCGTGACGTCATTCGTCGACGGGGCCGCCGCCTACGAGGGCCACCATCTCCTCCAGATGATGGAGCGCATCGAACCCCATCTCCTCCTGCCCGCCGTCGCCGTCCCGGAGAGCCCCGTCCTCTCCGCGCTCACGGAGTTCCTCCGGCCCCACGTCGAGCGCCACGCCGGCGACAGCGCCCTCGCCCGCCGGTCGCCGCGGCGTTTCGCCGCCTGGATAGCGAGAGCGGCCCTGTCCTACACGCTGTCGCCCTCGCCCTTCGTGGATCTCGGCGACGAAGCGTCCGTGGGGCGATTCGTGTCCAGACACTTCGGCGCCGCCCCCGCGACGTCGGACTCCGACACGAGCACGACGACAACCGACAGCACCACGACACTGGAGGCACCACCCAGGTGACGGACGAGGCCCGCCACGTCGCCTTCGGCGGGGAGTACCGGGTGATGCAGGAGACCGTCCCCTCGTAGGGCGCCTGCCGAGCGCCCCGGCTACCGTCACGGGCGTGACCGACGGGCGCTTCCTCGTCCTGCATGCCCTGCGCATCACCGGCCTCGCCGGTGCAGACCGCCTGGGCGGTGTCACCGGCCTCGCTTCGGCGGACGCCGCCGCGGTCCTGGGCGAGCTCGCCGCCGAGGGGCTGGTGGGGGAGCGGAGCGGCCGGCTCGCCGGTTTCGTGCTCACCGCAGCGGGCCGCCAAGCCTACGACGCTCTCGCGGCGGCGGAACGGGAGGCCCTCCCGCTCGACGACGTCACAGCGGGATACGAGCAGTTCCTGTCGATGAACGCCGGCTTCCTCCGCCTCGCGTCCGCCTGGCAGCGGCGCGAGGCGCGCGACCCGGGCTGGGAACTCGTCGACCGTCTCGGTGAGCTCCACGACAGGCTCATGGTGATCTGCGCCCGCCTGGAGGGAGCAGCCGACCGCTTCGGCTGCTATCGGCCCCGGTTCCGCCGTGCTCTCGGGCGCCTCCGCGAAGGCGACGAGCCCTGGTTCGCGGGGCACACGCTGGACAGCTACCACACCGTCTGGTTCCAGCTCCATGAGGACCTCCTCGCCACTCTCGGCCTCGAACGCGGCTCCGAAGGCGAGAGATAGCCCGGACCTTGGAGGCCCGGCACCGACGCGCGTCGGTCCTGGGCCTCCAAGAGTCGTCACGCCGAGAGCGAGGCCGGGACCGCCGTTTGCGACGTCCGGGAACGGGGGGAGAGCCCGCTCCCCTTCCGGCAGTAGACTCGCCCACCATGGACGGCCCCTTTGGTGACGTCGTCACCGCCATGATCACCCCGATGCGCGACGACTTCGCGCTCGACCTCGACGGTGCCCGCGAGCTGGCGGAGCACCTCCTCGCCCACGGCTCCGACGCCCTCGTCGTCTCCGGCACGACGGGCGAGTCCCCGACCCTGTCGGTGGGCGAGAAGCTCGACCTCTTCGGCGCCGTCGTCGATGCCGTCCGGGGCGGAGCCAAGGTGATCGCGGGGACGTCGAGCTACGACACCGCCGAGTCCGTCCGACTCACCGCCGCCGCCACCTCCGCCGGTGTCGACGGGATCCTCGCCGTCACCCCCTACTACAGCCGGCCCCCCCAGCGAGGCCTCCTCACGCACTTCACGGCCATCGCCGACGCCACCGACAGGCCCGTGCTCCTCTACGACGTCCCCGGGCGCACGGGCCGCGCGATCGAGACCGCCACCATGGCCCGCCTCGCCGAGCACCCGCGCATCGTGGGTGTGAAGGACGCCACGGGCTCACCGGTGAACGTCTCCCGGACCAGGGCTGCCTGCGGCGACGCCTTCGCCGTGTACTCCGGAGACGACGCCATGACCCTGCCCTACCTCGCCGTGGGTGCCTGCGGGGTCGTGAGCGTGGCTTCACATGTCTGCGGCGCCCAGATCGGCGAGATGATCCGGGCACACCGCTCCGGCCAGGTGGAGGCCGCCCGCAAGCTTCACGACGAGCTCCTGGCCGTCTTCCAGGTGCTGTTCGAGGACAGCTCACCCATCCCCGTGAAAGCCGCCGTGGGCATGCTCGGCCTGCCCGCAGGCCCGCCCCGGCCACCGTTGGCGCCCATCGAGGACGGTCTCGCCGACAAGGTCGCCCGCACGATCGCCCCGTACCGCGCCCCGGCCGGTCCGGCGTGAGCGAACCAGTCCGCATCACCTTCCTCGGCGGTCTGGGCGAGATCGGTCGCAACTGCTTCTGCCTGGAGATCGAGGGGCGCCTCCTCGTCGTCGACTGCGGGCTCATGTTCCCCACCGAGGACATGCCCGGCGTCGATCTCGTCCTCCCGGATCTCGACTACCTCCGCGACCGGGTGGACGACATCGAGGCCGTCGTGCTCACCCACGGCCACGAGGACCACACGGGGGCCCTCCCGTACCTCTTGCGGGACATCTCCCTGCCCGTCTACGGCACTCCGCTCACGCTCGGCATTGTGGCGCCCAAGCTCGCCGAGCACGGCGTCACCGACGCCGCCACCCTGGTCGAGATCGGCGACGGGGAGGACGTTTCTGTGGGACCGTTCCAGTTCCGCGTCCTCGCAGTCACGCACTCCACACCGCACGCGGTCGGCCTCGCCTTCGAGACCCCCCAGGGCACGATCGTGCACACGGGGGACTTCAAGCTCGACCAGACCCCCGTCGACGGTCGCCACACCGATCTCTCGGCCTTCGGAGCGCTGGGCGCTGACGGCGTGAGGCTCCTGCTGTCGGACTCCACGAACGCGGAGGAGCGCGGATTCACCGAGTCGGAGTCCGCCGTGGGGGAGTGGCTGCGCGACCTGTTCCGCCAGCACTCTGGGCGGCGCATCGTCTGTGCATGCTTCGCCAGCCACCTCCACCGTGTGCAACAGATCTGTGACGCCGCCGTGGAGTCCCGCCGGAAGGTGGCCTTCCTGGGGCGCTCGATGGTGTCGAACACGGCTCTCGCCCGCCAGATCGGAGTCCTCGACGTCCCTGACGACGCCGTCCTGGACATCGACGAGGTTGCCGACCTCGACCCGGCACGGGTCTGCGTCGTGTGCACCGGTTCCCAGGGGGAGCCTCTCTCGGCGCTGTCGCTCATGGCGGCCGGGCAGCACAAGTGGGTTCACGCCGGCGAGAACGACACCGTGATCATCTCGGCGACGCCTATCCCCGGCAACGAGGCGAACGTGCACCGGGCGATCGACGGCCTCTGCCGGGCGGGGGCCGACGTCGTCCACGAAGGCATCGCGAAGGTCCACGTCTCCGGGCACGCGTCACAGGAGGAGCTCAAGCTCATGCTCGCCCTCGTGCGCCCGGAGTACTTCGTGCCCGTCCACGGCGAGTACCGCCACCTCGTCGCCCACTCGCGCCTCGCGCTCGGCGCCGGCCTCGAGGACGACGGCGTCCTCCTCGCTGAGGACGGCGACGTCATCGAGCTCACAGACGGCAGCGTCGACTTCGCCGAGGAACAGGTGTCGGCAGGCTACGTGTACGTCGACGGCACCGGGATCGGCGACGTGACCGGCGAGGTCCTGCGCGACCGGCGCGTGCTGTCCGGCGACGGCGTCCTCATCTGTGTCGTGGGCGTCGACGCCCATTCCGGAGAGGTGATGCGGGGCCCCGAGATCCTCTCCCGGGGTTTCGTGGGTGAGGCCGACCTGGACAAGTTCGTCGAGGAGGCCGCCGAGCGGGTCACGCGGGCGATCGAAGAGGCCGCCGGCGACGGCGCTCTGGACCTCACGACCTTGAACCGCAACGTCCGCCAGACCCTGGGTCGTTTCGCGAACGAGCGCACGCAGCGCAGGCCGATCGTCTTCCCCCTCGTCATCGAGGTCTGAATCATTCGCGAGGAGGCCTGGGTCCCCGACCGGGCGAATCCCCGGGGGCCACCCCTGGTACCTTGCCCGGGGCCCGAGCGGCCCTGTGAGCGGAGAGCGGGGCCCGAGCGGCCCTTGAGCGGAGAGCGGGGCCCGAGCGGCCCTTGAGCGGAGAGCGGGGCCCGAGCGGCCCTTGAGCGGGGGCAGGGCTGCATGATCCACTTCGACACCTCCCCGGAGGCGCCGTGGTGGGCGCTGCCCTGGCCGAACGACGCCACGTGGGGGAGGCCGCTGCGGGGGCTGTTCCCGCACCCGCTGGTGCGCCGTTTCGAACGCCTGGCACTTGCTCACGGGCCCAGCCCGAGCGGGGCGGCCTTCTTCGCCTTCGCGTCCTCGCCGCCCTCGATCCACGCGGAGATCAGGGATCTGGAGACGGGCGCCCCGTTCCCCGCCGAGACCCGGTGGTTCCCGACGACCGGCCGCTACCACCCGGCGGGCCTCCTCGCAGTCATGGCCGTGCCGGGGTGGGTGATGCGCCCCGGGGTGGCCCACGCCGTTGTCGTGCGGGTGCCCGGTGGGGAGCCTCCGCCCCGGCTGCGGGAGGCGCTCACCGGCCGGGGGGACGGTGCCCTGGCGGCGGCGTACGCTCCCCTGCGTTCGGGGCCGGTGTCCCTGCAGGACGTCGTCGCGGCCACGGTCTTCACGCCTGCTGACCAGAGTGCTCCGCTGCGGCGTCTGGTGGCCGCCGCCCTCGAGTACCGGGGGAAGCTCGCCGGGGAGACGACGGTGCGCCCCGGCCCCGGCGGTGTCCGTTTCCACGAGGGCCGTTGGCGGGCGCCGCAGTTCCGGGCGGGCTTCGGCTGGAACCTGCTGCGCAAGGGGGAGACCGTCCTCGACGCCCGGCGCTCGGAGCCGGTGCCTTTCGGCCTCGCCCTGCCCCCTGGTGAGGCGCCGCCGCGGGGCTGGCCGCTGGTGCTCTCACTGCACGGTGGGGGCTGCACGTACACGGAGCGCCTGAACGAGGTCGTCTCGGCGGCCGCTCCCCACGGTCTCGCCGTCGCCCAACAGACCCTCCCGTACAACAGGGGTAGACCCGGCGGGGGGCGCCTGATCGGGGACCTGAACTTCTTCAACGTCGCCAACCCGGCGTCGTCCGTGGGGATCTTCCATCAGGCAGTCGTCGAGCAGATGATCTTCCTCCGTCTTCTCCTGGACGGCTGGCCTCTGGACCCCGAGCGCGTGTTCCTCATCGGCCATTCCAACGGAGGGACGACTGCGGCCATGGTCCTCGCCGTGGAGCCTCTCGTGCGCGCCGGGGTCGTGGCCGGCTTCGGAGGGCACGTGGGCACGTATGTGGAGGAGAGCGACGTCATCGGCGAGGCGATGAACAGGCTCTGGCCGGCGATCACGCTGCGGCCGGCCGCTGCGGAACCCCGGAGCCGGTTCCATCCCGTCGTGAACCTGGTCCATACGGCGTGGGGCGTGTGGGACACCGTGAACTTCGCCCCGTACTGGCAGCGGGGCCCGCTGCCCGGGGTCGGCCCCAAGCACGTCTTCCTCGCCCAGGGCATGCACGACAAGTACGCCTCTGTGCGGGGCCAGACCGCCGTGGTCGGCGCCGCCGGCCTCGACGTCGCCGGGGACGGCGTCGACACAGCCGAAGCCGACTACGCGCACCGGGTGCTGGCGCTCCGCCGGCGCCCCCGTCTCGGGTACCCGGTCTCGGACAACGTCTCGCGCGGGGACGGCACACGACGCACCGGGGTGGCCGTGGAGAGGGCGGCGATAGGGGACGGCCACGAGGTCTGTTTCGAGGACAAGGCGATCCTCGCGCAATGGGTGGGTGCTTTCGCGTCCCTCGCTCACACCGGGCGCATGGTCGTGGACGCGCCCGGGTGACGTCGGGTGCCGAGAGCCGCGCACGTGCGGCTCTCGGCACCCGACGCCGCCCCTCCCGGGCCCGGGGGATGGGCGCTGCTAGCGTGGGGGGATCGCCAGGCGGGTTGTAGGGGCCCGGGCGTGCACAACAGACGTGTCACCACGGCCCCGGGGGTTCCATGCCCGCTGCCACCCGCAAGAAGCCGGCTTCGCGCACGACGGGGCGCGCTCTGGCCCGCAAGGCGCCGGCGCGCAAGCCGGGCCCCCGCAAGTCGGCCGCCAAGGGCCGGACAAGGGCCGCACCGCAGGCACCGGCCGTCTGGCGTCGCGTTCTCGGTTCGCACGCCGCCGACCTCGTCGGTATCGCCTGCCTGGCTGCGGCCGTCATCGCTGCGATGGGGGTGTGGGCGGCGGGAGCCGGTCCAGTGGGGAGGGCCTTCGACCTCGTGCTGCGCACGCTCGCGGGGCGGGCCGCCGTCGTGGCTCCGTTCGCCCTGGCCGCCGGGGGGGTCGTCCTGCTCGCCGGTCGCGAACGCGAACGTGCCCTCCGTCCCGTGATCGGCGCCGCGATGATCGCCACCTCGGTGGTGGGTCTCCTCCACGCCGGCGGCGGGGCGCCCCGCCTGGCGGGTTCCCGGGCCGCGCTCGCTGCCCATGGCGGCTACGTGGGGGCGCTGGTCGGAGGTCCGCTGGCGGCCGGCCTCGGCGAGTGGGGAGCCGCGGTTGTGCTGGCCGCCCTCGCCTTTGCGGGCGCCGTCGTGGCGTCCGGACGACCCCCGCGGGCGCTCCTCTCCGCGGTCACGGCAAGGAAGGACGTTCCCACGGAAGCGGCGGGGGCGCCCACTGCCGCTCTCGTTGCGCCCCAGGCTGCACCCCCGGCAGCGACGGCCGCCCCTGACGGCGACGCCGAGCCTGCAGAGCGCCGCAAGCGCACGCTGGGCGAGGTGGCGCCGCCCCAGGCCACGACTGCCGAAGGAGCCCGGCCCGAGCAGCTCCAGATGCGGGTACCCGCCCCCCCGGACGCAGAGCTCTACCGGCTTCCCCCGCTCGACCTCCTCCGCAAGAGCCCCCGTCGGGAGGTGGACCGGGCGTCCCTGGAGGAGCGGGGCCAGATCATCGAGGAGACCCTGCGCGAGTTCAAGGTGGACGCGGAGCTCGCCGGGATCACGGCGGGGCCCACGGTGACCCGCTACGAGGTGGAGCTCGCCCAGGGTGTGAAGGTCGCCCAGTTCACGAAGCTCGCTCCCGACATCTGCTACGCCCTGGCCACCCCGGACGTCCGCATCCTCGCTCCCATCCCGGGCCGCTCGGCGATCGGCCTCGAGGTGCCCAACGCAGTTCGTCAGCTCGTCACGCTGGGCGACGTCCTCGCATCTCCGGAGGCGAAGTCCGCCACGCACCCCCTCGAGGTCGCCCTCGGGCGCGACATCGCCGGGCGCACGATGCTCGTCGACCTCACGGAGATGCCCCACCTTCTCATCGCCGGTGCCACCGGGGCGGGGAAGTCGTCCTGCATCAACTCGATCCTGACCTCCATCCTGTGTCGCACCCGGCCCTCGGAGGTCCGGATGATCCTCGTCGACCCCAAGCGCGTGGAGCTCGGGCGCTACGGGCGGGTCCCGCACCTCCTCACGGGTGTCGTGACGCAGCCGAAGAGGGCCGCGGACGCCCTCTTGTGGGCGGTGCGGGAGATGGAGCGCCGCTACGACATCCTCGCGGACGTGGGGGCCCGGGACGTCATCAGCTACAACGCCTCCCACGACCGCGGGGAGCTCGGCGACGCCGCCGAGCGGCTCCCGTACATCCTTGTGGTCGTCGACGAGCTCTCGGACCTCATGCTCGTCGCCGCCCGCGACGTGGAGGACTCAATCTGCCGTCTCGCCCAGATGGCCCGGGCGGTGGGGATCCACCTCGTCATCGCCACGCAACGCCCGTCCGTCGACGTGATCACGGGGCTCATCAAGGCGAACATCCCCTCTCGGATGGCGTTCAAGATGCGCACGCAGACCGACAGCCGCACGATCCTCGACCAGGTGGGAGCGGACAAGCTCGTGGGGAAGGGCGACATGCTCTACCTGCCGGCCACGTCGTCGCGGACGCAGCGCATCCAGGGCTCCTACGTGACGGAGGCGGAGGTCGCCGCCGTGGTGGAGCACTGGCGCAAGGAGATGCGCCGGATCGGGGACTCCCCCTCCCCGGAGCAGTCCGCGGGCGAGGAGCCTTCCGCGGAGGACCCCTCCGACGTGGTCTTCGGCGGCGACGACGTCGCTTCCCGTGACTCCGACGACGACGGCGACGACCTCCTCGAAGAGGCGACGGTGATCGTCGTGACCAGCCGGCTCGGGTCCACCTCGATGCTCCAGCGCAAGCTGCGCGTGGGCTTCGCTCGGGCGGGGCGGATCATGGACCTCCTGGAGCGCCGTGGCGTGGTGGGTCCCAGCCAGGGCTCGAAAGCGCGCGACGTGCTCATCACGCCCGAACAGCTCGAAGAGGCACGTCTCCGCGTCCGATAGAGTCGGTGGTCCCTGGAGGATGCCATGGCCCGACGGCTCAGCGGCCCAGCCCGCCGATCGCAGATTCTGGAGGCCGCCGAGCGGGCCATCGGCCCCCTCGGCTGGGGCGGGGTCAGGCTCGAAGACGTCGCCGATGAGGCCGGCGTGGCCAAGAGCCTCATCTTCAAGCACTGGCCGTCCAAGGAAGCTCTCTTCGACGAGCTCCGCATCCGTCTCTACGAGCGCTACCGCGGTCGCCAGGAGGAGGCGATCCGGGCGGCGCGCACCGATGCCGAGGCGGTGGCGCGGGCCACGGAGGCCGGGGTCTTCTTCTTCGCCGAGCATCCGCACGCCTGGACCGTCTTCACGCGCCAGGGTGGCGCGAAGATCGACCTCATGCTCGACACGGGCTTCTTCCAGAGGGCCATGGCGTCGCGCCTCGGCTCCGACACACCGGACGAGGAGCACTCCCGGCTCCTGGCCGGCATCGTCGTGGGGACGCATCTCGGCCTCGTGGGAGCGGCCACGGCGGGTGTGATCGAGGTGCCGGCGGAGGATCTCGCCCGCTACGACGCCGTCCTCTGCGTGGGCGGGATCGACCGTCTCGCTCGGGCCTACCTCGACCGGGGCGTGCCCGGGGCGGACGAGGTGTTGGCGGAAGCCGGGGTCACGGGACGCTCGGCGTCCTGATGCCGTCACGGATGACCGCAGCGGCGCGGCGCGAGCAGCTGCTCCGCTCGGCAACGGCGACCTTCGGTCGCTTGGGCTACGAGAACACCCGCCTGGACGACATCGCCGCCACGGCTCGCGTCGCCAAGAGCCTCCTCTTTCGCTACTGGACGTCGAAGGAGGAGCTCTTCGGTGAGCTCCGGGAGCGCTTGCGGTCGGAGAGCCGTGAGGAGGTCGTGGCCGCGGCCCTGCGTCCGGGTGGGGCCGAGGAGCGCATCGGCGTCATGGTCGACGCCGCCGTCGGGTGGCATCTCGCGAACCCTCACGCGATGGCGGTGCTGCGCCCGGTTCCCGGTCTCGACGGCGATGCCGATCCCTTGCTCGCGCACGCCGTGGAAGACGTCGCCGGCCTGGAGGTCGCGCCCGAGGCGGCGCCTCTGGTGGCCGTGGCGGTGGCGGCGATGACGGGGGCCGTGAACGGGGCCGTGGCCGCGATGCACGAGCACGGGACGAACCCCGTGATCGTGAAGGTGGCGCTCAAGGTCTACCTCTGCGGCGCCCTCGATGCTCTGTTCGGCCTCGCCGGGTACAGCCTGGACGATCCCCGACTCTTCGACCGGACGTCGGGTGGCGCTTCCCAGCCCCGACACCGGGGTTAGCATCCCGTCGCACCAGACCATGCGCGAGAAGCTCCAGTTCGACATCCCGCTCGTCCTGCCAGAGGTGGCCGACACTGCAGACGCCTGCGTCGGGCGCGTCCTGGAGAGCCTCCGGGTTGTGCGGGGCGTCCAGGAGGCCCACGTCGAGGGGGGCCGTCTCTGCCTGCACGTGGACACCGACCTCGTGCCCCTGGTCACGATCGAGCGGCTCGTGCGCGACGCCGGGGCCGAGGTGGGCGAGAGGTACCGCCACGAGCAGCTCTCCGTGCGGGGGATGGACTGCGCGGACTGCGCCTTCAGCATCGAGCACGTCCTCAGCCGTACGGACGGCGTCGTGTCGGCCTCCGCCGACTACGCCGGGGAGGCGCTCCGGATCGAGTACGACACCGCCGAGACCGACCACGAAACGGTCGTCCGTCGCGTGGAGGCCATGGGTTACACGGTGGAGGCCCGTCCGCGGCCCGAGACCTGGGTGCGACGCCACAGCGAGGTCCTCCGCTCCGGGGCGGCCGGTGTCCTCGTCGGGGCCGCCTACCTGTTGGAGGGCTCCGATGCCTTCCCGCGGCCGGTCACGCTGGCCCTGTACGCGGTGGCGTACGCGGCGGGCGGCTTCGAGGTCGCCCGTCACGGGCTCACCGCCCTGGCGCGGGGGAGCTTCAGCATCGACCTCCTCATGACGCTGGCCGCGTTGGGGGCGGCTGCACTGGGGGAGTGGGTTGAGGGAGGGATCCTGCTGTTCCTCTTCGGCCTCGGCCACGCCCTGGAGGACATGGCGATGGATCGGGCCCGCGGGGCGGTGGCCGCCCTCGGCACGCTCACCCCCAGGACGGCCCGCGTGCGCCGTGACGGCACCGAGGACGACGTCGCCGTGGAGTCGCTGCGGCGCGGCGACGTCGTCGTCGTCCGCCCCGGCGAGCGCGTCTGCGCGGACGGGGCGGTCGTGTCGGGCGCCTCCGCCGTCGACCAGAGCCCGATCACCGGGGAGAGCATGCCGGTGGAGACGTCGCCCGGTGCAGAGGTCTTCGCCGGTACCGTCAACGGCGAGGGCACATTGGAGGTCCGGGTCACGCGGCTCTCGTCGGAGAGCATGATCTCCCGTGTCGTCGAGCTCGTGGCGGCCGCACAGACGCAGAAACCGCGCACGCAGCAGTTCGTGGAGCGCTTCTCCCGGGTCTACGTGCCCGTGGTGATCGCCGGAGTCGTGGCCGTCTGTGTGGTGCCCCCTGTCGCCGGTTGGCTGGGCTGGAAGGCGGCGTTCCTGCGGGGCATGAGCGTGCTCGTGTCGGCGTCCCCGTGTGCCCTCGCCATCGCCACGCCGGCGGCCACGCTGTCCGCGATCGCCCGGGCGGCGCGCCGGGGCGTGCTCGTGAAGGGCGGTGTCCACCTGGAGAACCTGGGCCGCCTCGACGCCGTCGCCTTCGACAAGACCGGCACGCTCACGGAGGGCCGCCCCCGGGTGGTGGACGTCGTCCCGGGTCCGGGGGTGAAGGAGGCGGAGGTCCTGCGGGTGGCGGCAGCCGTCGAGGCCCGCTCCACGCACCCCCTCGCCCGCGCTGTCGTCGCCCACGCCGGGGCGACGGGCACCGCCGTGGTCGCGGCCGAGGAGGTGGTGGCGGTCACCGGCCGGGGAGTGACCGCCCGCCTGGGCGGTGAACGCGTCTGGTTGGGCAGCGCCTCGTTGTTCGAGGAGCAGGGACTGGTCGTGCCCGCCGGTGTGGCCCGGCGGATGGCGGCGCTCGAGGAGGACGGACGTACGACGATGCTCGTTCAGGTCGGCGGGCGCTTCGTCGGGGGGCTGGCGGTGGCCGACGAGGTGCGGGGCGCGACCCCCGGCGCTCTCAGAGCTCTCCGCCATCAGGGCGTGCGGCGTCTCGTCATGCTCACGGGCGACAACGAGCGTGTGGCGGCCGCTGTCGCCCGCCGTTGCGGGGTCGAGGAGTACCGGGCGGGCCTCCTCCCCGAGGACAAGGTGGCTGTCCTGCGGAGCCTGCTCGACGAGGGCCTCAGGGTCGGGATGGTCGGAGACGGGACGAACGACGCTCCCGCCCTGGCCGCCGCCACGGTCGGGATCGCGATGGGCGCGTCCGGGACCGACGTGGCCCTGGAAACCGCGGACGTGGCGCTCATGTCCGACGACGTCTCCGCCGTGCCCTTCGCTGTCTCCGTCGGAAGGCGTACGAGAGCGGTTGTGCGTGTCAACCTGGCGATCGCCCTAGGGGTCGTGGCCGTTCTCGTCCCGCTCGCGATCCTCGGGACGGTGGGCATCAGCCTCTCCATCGTCTTCCACGAGGGCAGCACCCTGTTGGTCGTGGGCAACGGGCTCACGCTCCTGCGCCGGCCGCGGGGGGCGGGGACCCTCCGCCGGCCCGCACCCGCCGGCGCCGCGTGCCCGTCGGGCAGGTAGCGGACCCTGGGGCGCGCAACGCTCGCCCTTGACGCGCTGCGCGCCCGGAAGGGGGCGAGAGGACCGAGTTCCGGCTGTCAGTTGGCGGCGTCCTGCGCCGCGACCTCGGAGAAGGCGAGGGAGTGCACGGGGTCGACGGTGACGTCGAAGGCGAAGACGGCGCCGCCTCCCGGGGCGTTTTCGACGTGGATGTGGCCCCCGTGGGCCTCCACGATCCCCTTGCAGATGGAGAGGCCGAGGCCGGTGCCGACGTTGGTCTCGTCATAGGTCTGGAAGGCCTCGAAGACGCTCTCCAGGCGCTCCGGGGGGACGCCGGGTCCGTGGTCCCGCACGCGCACGTGCAGGCTCTCTCCTCTCACCACCACGCCGAGGTCGATCTCGCTGTCGGCGGGGGCGAACTTCGCCGCGTTCTCGAGGAGGTTGCGCAGCACCTGGGCGAGGCGGTCCGGGTCGGCGAGGAAGGGAGCCGAAGCATCCCCGTCAATCGACGTGACGAGGTTCTGTCCCCGACGGATGAGGACGAACGCCTCCTCGACGTCGGAGACGACGGACCCCGCGGTCGTCTCCCGCCTCCGGAGCTCGAACGCCCCCCTCTCCATGGCGTTCTGGTCCCGCACGTCCTCGATGAGCCCCCGCAGGCGGGCCGAGCCCCGGAGGATGCTCTGGGCCAGGTCGATGCGCATCTCGTCGTCGAGGGTGTCGTAGTTGAGCACCAGGGTCTGGGCGAATCCGCTCACGACCGTGAGCGGGGTGCGCATCTCGTGGTTCACCATCTGGGAGAAGCGTTCGCGCACCTCGGTGCGGCGGCGGTACTCCTCCAGCTCGGATGCCGTGGCCAGGACACGGCCGGCCAACTCCTCGTTCTGGTGGGCGAGCTCGCCCATCAGGGAGTCGCGCTGCGTGCGGGTGCGGGAGAGCTCGGCCCCGAGGCCTGACGCGAGACGTCCGGCGGCGACTGCCAGCCACAGGAACCCGAGGGCGAGGATCCATCCGGGGGTCTCCGGGACGAAGGCGGCGAGGAGGACGACGGGGGAGAGCAGGAGGATGACGGTGACGTACGTGGCGAGCACCCTCACGCGGCCGGTGAGGGGCCGGGGGGCGCGCAGGGGCATGCGGGTGGCGACGATGACGAGGGCGGCGCCCAGGGCGCCCAGGACGAACCAGACGCGCCCCTCGACGCCGGTGGCGAGGGCGACGAGGTCCCGGCTCACGAGTGTGAGTCCGGAGATGACCAGGAGGAGTCTGTAGCCGACGAGGCGGCCGCTCACGAGGACGAGGACGACGACGCCCACAGAGATGCACACGTCCGCCACGACGCGGAAGATGGCCAGGACCCGCGTGCCCGAGCTCGCGTGCGTCAGGGCCGGGAGGACGAAGGCCGTGGCCAGTGTGGCGTAGGCGACGGTCACGACCAGGGCGTCACCGAGGTGGCGGGGCCGGTGCCGGACGCGTTCGGCCACCAGGGCGCACCAGCAGACGGCCGTAGGGACAAGGGCGGCCGACGAGAGGACGAGAGGCAGGGTGGCGTGGCGGGCGAGGACGTCCGCGAGGTCCCCGGTCCCGCGGGCGACGAGGAACGAAGCGACGTCTCCAGCGGCGACCAACGCCCAGGCGAGCCCCATGGCGCGCCAGATCCAGCGCCTCTTGCGGGTATGGCTGCTCTTGCGGTCGGCGAGGACGGCGGCGACGCAGGCCAGCAGCGCTGCCCACGCACGCCCCACGAGGACGCCCCCCTCCCCACCGAGGAGCGCGAACGGGAGCGCGGCGAGACCCACGAGGGCGCCGAGACCCAGGGCAGCGGGGGTGCGGAGGCCGCGTTCGGTGTCCATGTCCTCCTGCGCTGATCGGCACCGAGGGGCGTCAGTTGAGGGGTGGAGCGGGGTCGCCCCTCTGTGCGCTGAGCGTTCCGCAGGCTTAACACACCTCGAACGTGCGTCGAAGAACGGCCGAACCTGGTGTCCCGATGATGTCCCCTGTAAGCGCACCACACAGGAGGGAACATGAAGTTCAAGCGCATCCTTGCCACCGTCACGGTCGGCGCCGCGCTCATGGGCGCCATGGTCGTCACCGGCAGCCCGGCGTCGGCGCGGCGCGCCCGCTGCCGGCTGGAGCAGTGGCCGGCGAACGTCCAGGGCGACCCCATGAACACGGCCGGAGCGCCGGCCGCTGCGTACCTCACGCACAATGGCAACGGGTGGGCGCTGCGGGTGACGCACCCCGGGGCCGACAAGATCGTGGTCACGGGCGAGATCATCGCCAGTGGCCGGATCTACGGCGTCGCCCGGGCCACGGAAGCTCGTGACAACGTGAAGGTCACGCGTCGGGGCAAGCGGATCAACTTCCGCCTCTTCAACTACGGCCGGATCGACGGGATCAACTTCCGGACCCGCTGCTCGGAGAAGATCGCCGTGCGGCTATTCCTGAACGGCGCCCCGATGCCCGCCGACCAGGTGTACATCGGTGCCGACCAACACCACCCGGCCAGTGTGCCGTTCGACGTCGTGCGAGGCACCTGAGGGATCCAAGTCCGCTCCCAGCGCCCAGGACCGGGGCCCCCCCCGCCGCGGGGGGCCCCGGGCCGCGGGGGGGGGGTGGGGTTTGGGGGGGGGGGGGGGTGGCGAATCGCCCGAACAGGC
>CAYJLW010000012.1:53899-60269 GCA_964370965.1 uncultured Acidimicrobiia bacterium
GCGCCCCCTTGTGGCTCCCACCCCGCCCCCCCCGCCCCCGCCCGGGCCCCCCCCCCCCGGGGGGGGCCCCGGTCCCGCGTCGGTCGTATGCGTTTTGGGGGCATGGTCGGAGTCCCTTCCTGCTTCAGGTTCGGCGTGCCTGGGGCGATAGAGTCGCGGGATGCAGATCGAGGTGTTGCTCTTCGCCGGAGCCGCCGACGCCGCGGGCACGCGCCGCCTCAGCAGGGACCTTCCCGAGGGCTCCTCCGTGGGCGACCTCGCCGCCGTTCTCGCCGAGCACGCGGGACTGGCCGGCTACCTGGACTCCGCGGCGTGGGCCGTGAACGAGGAGTACGCCAAGGCCGACGCCGCACTCGCCGACGGTGACGTCGTGGCCCTGATTCCCCCCGTGAGCGGGGGCGCGGGACACCTCACCACCGCTCCCATCGATGCCGGGGACCTCCTTGGCGCCGTCGCGGACGGAGACCACGGGGGCACCACCCTCTTCCTCGGAACGGTCCGCGGGCACACCGACGGTGCTGTCACGGTGTCCATCGACTACGAGGCGTACGGGCCCATGGCGGACAAGGAGATCGGCAACGTCCTCGCCGAGGCCGCCGCCCGCTGGCCCGACGCGCGCCTCGCAGTCGCCCACCGGCTCGGCCGCCTCGACGTCGGCGAGGTGAGCGTGGCCGTGGCCGCCTCGGCGCCGCACCGCAAGGAGGCCTTCGCGGCGTCGCGTTTCGTCATCGACGGCATCAAGGCCACCGTGCCGATCTGGAAGAAGGAGTACGCCCCCGACGGCAGCGGCGAGTGGGTGCACTGCGCCCACGACGACAACCACCACGCGGGGCACGTCCACGAGGAGGCGACCCCCTGAGCCGCGAGCTCTCCCACCTCGACGAATCCGGGGCCGCCCGTATGGTCGACGTCGCCGCCAAGGCCGAGACGCACCGCCGGGCCGTCGCCCGGGGTCGCGTCCTCATGGCGGCCGAGACCCTCGCCCTCATCACCGCCGGCGAGGTGCCCAAAGGCGACGTCCTCGCCGCCGCCCGCATCGCCGGGATCGTCGCCGCCAAGGAGACCGGCCGTCTCATCCCGCTCTGCCACCCCCTCCCGCTCACGTCGGTCGCCGTCGACGTCGTCGCGGACCCGACGGGTCCCGCCCTCGACATCGAGGCGGCAGCCGAGACGGTCGGGCGCACGGGCGTCGAGATGGAGGCCCTCACCGCCGTGAGCGTGGCGGCGCTCACCGTCTACGACATGTGCAAGGCCGCCGACCGCGGGATGCGCATCACGGACATCCGCCTCGTCGAGAAGTCCGGGGGCCGCAGCGGTCATTGGAGTACCGCCGAGGCCTGACCGCCGTCACATTGCCTCGCGCCTGGCGGCGCTCCGCATGCCGGGGCCCCGGTCGTCGGAGCCGCCGCCGCTCGTGCCGCCTGGCAAGCGAGGTGACGGGGTTCGGCTCCGGTCGCGGGCCGTCCGGAACCGGAGGGGCCGCTGCTCACCAGCCGCGGAGATCCACGTCCCAGACGTCCACCACCTCGCCGCCGGACACGACGTGCATGCGGTCGTGGTAGGCGACCGTAGGATCGACGTGCGCGGGCCAGAGCGACACCCGTTCCCCGACCCGCACCGGTGCGTCCGGGGCGAACGTGGTGTGCTCGTCAGAGACGATCCAGACGCCGGCGCCGTCGATCACGGGGTTGCCGTGATCCATGCCCAAGGCCTTGAGTCCGCAGTCGGCCACGGCGTAGCCGGCGCTCACGGAGATCACGGTCGCCTCCAGACGGAGAGCCTGGCGGAAGGGCGTCCCCATGGCGGCGAAGGCCGTGTCCATCAGGGCGTAGGAGCCCGCCTGGATCTCGGTGGCCCACGGGTTCATGTCGAAAGTCACCGTCGCCCCCGCCGAGATCACGTCACCGCCCACGTCGGCCTGGGCGCCGAGGAGGAGCATCATGGCGTCCTCCGTGAGGCGCGCCCTCTCCGGGCGATCCGCGACGACCGTGACGTGGCCTTCGTAGCCCATCACGCCCCGGACGTCGAGACCCCGGCCACGGGCGTATTCCGCCAGGCGACCGGCGTCCCCCGGAGCGCAACCGCAGCGGGGCAGGCCCACGTTCACGTCCACGAGCACCTCGCGGACCCCGCCGGCGACGGCGGCGGCGACGGTCTCGGCGGAGTCCACGGCGACGGTCACGCGGGCGTCGAGAGCCCCGAGGCGGCGGGCGTCGAGCACCTCGTTGGCGAGCAGGAGGTCGTCGCCGAGGCCGGCGGCGGCGAGACCTTCCATCTCGCGGATCGTGGCGCACGTGAAGGCGGTGTGGCCGAGGTCGGCCTGGCGGCGGGCGAGGGCGGTGCACTTGTGCGCCTTCACGTGCGGGCGGAGGCGGTGACCGGGGAGGACGGCCGCCATCGAGGACAGATTGCGGTCCAGGGTGTCGGCATCGACGACCAGCGCAGGTGTGGGAAGCTCCGGGATCCTCACCCGGTGGTCTCCGAGAGCTTCGCCAGCTCCTCGAGCTCCTCAGCGAGGCCGAAGGCGACGAGGAAGTCACCGGGGGCAACCGGGCCGTCGAGTTCGTGGTAGCGGTGGATGCGGTCGTCGCGCCGGAGGCCCACGAAGGTGACCCCCGCCTGGTGGCGGGCGATGTCGGCGATCGTGCGCCCGGCGAGACGGGAGCCGGGCAGCACCTCGATCTCTGCCGAGCGGAGTCCCAGGCGGGGGAGCTCGTGGAGCTCGATCACGCCGGGGCGAAGGGCGGAGGCGGCGAGGGACTGCCCGAACGCCTCGTACGGGGAGAGAGCGGCGTCGGCTCCGGCGCGGCTGAGGCGGTCGGTCCAGTCGGGGTCGTTGATGCGCGTGACGATGCGCAGCTCTGGGGCCAAGGCCCGGGCGGTGAGGACGATGACGAGATTCGTGGCGTCGGCGTCTGCGGCGGCGACCAGAGCAGCGGCCCGGTCGAGGCCGGAGTCGAGGAGGAAGGCCTCGTTGGTGGCGTCCCCGCACGCGAAGTGCACGCCGGCGCCCAGGGCCCCGGCCTCGCAGGCGACGTCCTTGTCGAGGACGAGGCAGGGCAGGTCGAGGCGGGCCAACTCGCGCACCACGGCCTGGCCCACACGGCCGAAACCGACGACGATGACGTGGTCCGACAAGCGGTCGATCATGCGCTGGCGCCTCCGATCCCGCAGGAGCGTACCGATCTCGCCCGACACGAAGAGCTCCGAGAGCACGGCCACCGTGTAGACCACGACCGCGAAGCCGAGGCCCACGATGGCGATGGTGAGGATGCGGCCGCCTGCGTCGAGCGGCTGCACCTCCCGGAAGCCGATCGTGGCGAGTGTGATCACCGTCATGTAGAGGGCGTCGAGGAAGCCGAAGCCCTCCATCAGCATGTACGCGGCCGTGGCGGCGGCGACGAGGACGGCCGTGGCGAGAATCGGCCACCGCAGTCGCGCGATCAGAACACTCCCGACGGGCGAAGTCCGGCGGGGCCGTCTGGAGGGCACTGCCCCCGCTACCGGCCGAGCAGTGAGCGGACCTTGCCGGGGAGCCCTTCGCGGTACACGGCGCCGATGAGGCGGGCGCCCATGTCGAAGGCGCCCTTCGGGTACGGGAACCACATCGGTTCCCGTTTCAGGCCGAGGCGGTCCTCGAGCATCGACTTCACGCGTACGAACTCGAGGATGCCTTCGACGCCGTGGACGCGGCCGAAGCCGGACTCCTTCACCCCACCGAAGGGCAGGGTGGCGATCCCGTAGCCGATCATCGTGTCGTTGATGAGGACGTTGCCCGTGCGGAGACGCTGCGCGAGGAGTTCCCCCTTGGCCTTCGACGACGTCCACACGGTCGCCGTGAGGCCGTAGCGGCTGTCGTTCGCGAGACGCACGGCCTCGTCTTCGTCCTTGACCTTCATGATGGGCAGGACCGGCCCGAAGGTCTCCTCCCGCATGATCTCCATCGAATGGTCGCAGTCGGAGAGCACGGTGGGCTCGAAGAAGTCACCGGGGAGGTCTTCGCGGGATGCCCCGCCCGTGAGGATCTTGGCGCCCTTGGCCCGGGCGTCGGCCACGTGTCGCTCGACGATCGGGATCTGGGCGGGAAAGATCATCGCCCCCACGTCGATCGGGTTCTCGTCGGACTCGACGCCTTGGCGGAGCTTGCGGGTCTTGTCCACGACCTTCGCGACGAACTCGTCGTAGACGGATTCCGGGACGTAGACCCGCTCCGTGGACATGCAGACCTGGCCGGAGTTCGTGAAGGCTCCCCACACGGCGCCGTTCGCCGCCCGTTCCAAGTCGGCGTCTGCGCACACGACCATCGGGTCCTTGCCGCCCAGCTCCATGACGACCGGAGTGAGGGTCTCGGCGGCGGCGGCCATGATCTTCTTGCCCGTGGACGTGGCGCCCGTGAAGGCGATCTTGTCCACCCCGGCGCGTACGAGGGCGGCGCCCGTTTCCCCGGCGCCTTGGACGACCTGGAGGACGTCGGGGTGGACGTCGGCGGTTTCGAACACCTCCGCCACGATCTCGCCCACGAGGGGGGTGACCTCGCTCGGCTTCAGGACCACGGTGTTGCCGGCCGCGAGGGCAGTGAGCAGCGGCGCCATCGTGAGCGTGAAGGGGAAGTTCCAGGGGGAGATGACGCCGACCACGCCGTAGGGCTCGTAGACCTTCCAGGCCCGCTTGGTCTTCAGGAGGCCGGTGTCGACGGACTTCGGCGCCAGCACGCGGGGCGCTTCCCGCCGGAGCGCCTTGAGGAGCTCGCAGGACGCGAACACCTCGCTCAGGAGCGCCTCGAGGCGGGGCTTGCCCGTTTCCGCGGCGATGCGCTCCGCGACGCTGCCTGCTTCGGCGGCGAGGACGCTCTGCACCCGACCGAGCTGGCGGGCGCGTTCTCGGGGCCCCAGGGTCGACCAGGTCTCGAACGCCTTGCGGGCCCGCTGGACGGCCTCGCGCACTTCGGCCTCGTCGTTGACGCGCACGCTGCCGATCACCTCGCCGGTGGCCGGATTTCGGGACTCGATGACGTTGGAGCGTGACGTGCGGGAAGTCGTGGTCATGGGAAGGCCCCCTGGAGTGAAACCGAGGTCCCGATGCTACCCCGGGGTGCGCGGAGCGGAGTCGTGGCGGCGGACCCTTCACGCCCCGGGGCGGCTCGAGGAGGCCAGGGCCCGACCCGCGAGGATCTCTCCCCCCGCGGCCAGGACGTGGCCGGCCGGGATGCCGAGGTCATCCAGGGCGGCGGCCGTCGTCGCCAGCCTCTCCCGGGCGAGTGAGCGGTTGCCGGCCGCCACGTGCACGCGCACGGCGAGGAGGCAGAGGTCCTCGTCGTCGGGTGCCAGCGCGCAGGCCCGGGCCGCCACCGGTTCGACGGCCGCGGGGTCGTCCCCCGTGACGGCTTCGCGGAGGACACGGTGGGTGGCGGCGAGGAAGCGTCCCCGGAGGTCGCGGCGGACCTCGATGGCGAAGTCGTCGTAGGCGAACTGAGTGGCGCAGAAGTCCGCGCCGTACAGATCCAGGGCCGCCGGGTCGGGCGGCTCGCCGCCCCTGGCCCCGACGCCGTCGAGGAAGTCCCATACGTCCACGCTCACTTCGGCAGCCGGGTGCAACCGGACGAGGCCCTGGTCGACCCGCAGGGGCCCGCCGGCTTCGAAGCCGAGGGCGCCCCTGAGGCGGTGTACGACACCGTAGAGGCGGTTGCGGCCGAGATCCGGGTTGCTGTCAGGCCAAAGGGTCTCGATCGCCCGTTCGATGCCGACCGGGCCCCGTTCGGCGACGAGCAACGCCAGGAGCCGGGCCGGGACGCCCTTGGGCGCCTCGATCCCGACGCCGTCGCGCTCGACGCGGATCTCCGGGCAGAGTACGCGGATCGTGAGCGACGCTGCCGGCATTCCGGCCATCCCGACGGGGGGGAGCGCCGGGGCGGGGATGCGCGATCGGATCCGCTCCGCCTGGGCGTCGAGGCCGGCGGCCTCGCACCAGGCCACGAGGGGGGGGAGTTCCGCCTCGGGGTTCGCCTCCCCGCGGGCGATCCGCAGGAGTGCGTCCGCGAAGCGCCAGCCGAGACCGGCCACGGGGTCGGGGATCTCCGTGCGGGTCCGGGGCACCCAGCGCTCCGCCCGTCGCGTGTCGCCGGCGGCGAGGAGCGTGAGGGTGACGAGGCCGGCGAGTTGGCCGTGGGTGACGCTGTCGCCGGCGGCGGCGGCCTCCCAGGCGGCGTCGAGGCGGGCGTCGGCGTCGGCGGGCGTCCGGCCGTCGAGCACGTCGCAGAGCACGAGGACCGTCTCGGCGGTGGGGGCGAGGTCGGCGTCCGGGCGGGACGGGGAGTCCTCCGCTCTCGGCCGCTCAGGCCGGGGCCCCACGACGTCGGCGATGGCCTTGCGGG
>CAYJLW010000012.1:60369-79262 GCA_964370965.1 uncultured Acidimicrobiia bacterium
TCCGCTCTCGGCCGCTCAGGCCGGGGCCCCACGACGTCGGCGATGGCCTTGCGGGCGGCGCCGGTGTCGCCCGCCATGAGATGGAGCGTGCCCAGGCCGAGCAGGACTCGGGGGAGGTAGCGGCTGCGTCGGCGGCGGAGCCGGGCGGCGGCGGCGGCCATGGCGGCGATCCCCTCGACGAGGTCCATGCTCCCGCTGGACGCCTCGACCCAGGTGACGATCGCGTGGGCAACCGTCGTGTCCGTCCCGGTGCGCTCAAGGGCGGCCTCGGCGGCATCCGTGAGGCGCCGGCCCTGAGCGAGGCTGTCGCGCGTCCCGGCGAAACGGAGGCAGATCCCGAGGAGATGCGCGAGATGGGAGGCGAGTGCGGCGGTCTCGTCCGGAGATGACGCCAGGATCGCTCGCAGCCGGTCCTCGGAGTAGAAGCCGCCACACACCTGCGCCAGGGCGGACACGAGCTCGGCGAAGACGCCGGGGTCGCCCGTGTGGAACAACCAGTTCGTGAGCAGCACCGACGCCCAGAGACCCTCGCGGGTTCCCGTGTCCCACATCTGGGCGGTGAGGCGTCGCAGAGTGCCCGTGTCGACGTCCCCCTGGTGGACGGCGGCGGTGGCGTCCACCAGGCGCGTCTCCGCGTCCCTCTCGTCGGCGGGGAGCGCGGCGACGGCCCGGCGGATCTCCTCCCATCGACCCGCATCCAGGAGTTCCCCGCCCGCCCGGCGGAGCAGCGCTGCGGTGGCCGCCCACTGTTCCTCGCCCACCAGGAGGCCGAGGGCGAGGCCCGGTTCGCCCTGTTCCGCCAGGGCGGCGGCGAGGGCCGTGACGGTGTCGGAGGTGACGGGTCGGGTGCACAGGGCTTCCCGGAGGACGTCCCGGACGGAGCACCAGCCGTCCTCCGAGACGGTGAGGAGAGCGGGGTGGCGTTCCGCGAGATCCAGCAGGTCGCGGGTGGCGGCGGCGTCGAGGTCGCGCAGCGCCTTCACCGGGGCACGGGCGACCCGGGACGCGAGGGAGAGGAGGGAGCGGCCCGCCTCTGTGAGATCGGACGCGGCGAGGTCTCCCAGCGCTCTGACGTCGTTGCGGCGCGCCACCCCGCCCCGGAGCCGGAGGCCGCTGCCGGCGAGTCCCACGGCCAGGGGCCATCCGCCGGTGAACTCGTGCACGTCGGCGCTGCCGGCCCCCAGGGCGGCGGACGTCTCGTCCGGTGAGAAGCGGAGGTCGGCGGCGCCCAGGCAGGTCGCCAGGCCGCTCGCCGTCTCGCCCAAGAGGTGCACAGGGGGCTCTCGGCGGCCTGCCAGCACCAATGTCACGTCACCGGGCAGGTAGCGGAGGACGTCGTCGAGCACGGCCGCCATGGCCCCGGGGGCAGCGGCGTGGACCTCGTCGACGACGAGGCAGCCCGGCGTGGCGAGGGTGGCGAGAAGGTCGTCGAGCGCGCCGAGAGGTTCCCCTCCGGCCGCCCCGACCGGGTGGCCGTCGACACCCCAGGCGCCGGCGAGGGCGAGGGCGAGGTACCCGGCGACGGCCTCCACCGACGTGTCGCTCTCGTCGGCCGTGAACCACGCGGTGGGTCCCTGGTTGGCGGCGGCCAGTTGGGACGCGAGGGTCGTCTTGCCGTATCCGGACGGCGCCGCCAGGACCACGATCCGGGACTCCGCCAGCGTGTCGAGGAGACGGCGCCGGGCGACCTGCGGGTAGGGCCGCGGCGGTGTGAGGCGGTGCGAGAGGAACAGCGGCGCCACCCCGCGCCCGCTTGACGGCAACTCGAGATACAGACCCATAGATCCTCGTTCGGCCCCCCCAGGGCCGTCCCGCAGGACCCCATCTTCGCTGCCCGCCGTCCCGGTTCCTCTCCGTGGCCCCGGCTCACGCGTCACGACGTCGGAGTCCACAACCACATCCCACCGTCATCTTGGGCTCCGCCTGCCGGGTGGGTGGGGCGCCCCCCTATCCTGCGGGCATGGCGGAGTCCCGCAGCTTCGGGCCCACGGCCCTGGCTACCCCTGCGAACGCGGTCACTGTCGCGCGCATCGTTGGTTCCCTCGCCTGCACGCTCCTCGTCGCCGCCGACGGCCGCACGGAGTTGTGGGCCCTGGGGCTCTTCGTCGTGCTGGCGGCGAGCGACAACGTCGACGGCATGCTCGCCCGCCGCCAGGGCACCACCCGCTCGGGGGCGTTCCTCGATCCCCTCGCCGACAAGATCCTCGTCATCGGGGTCCTCGGAGCGCTCTGGGTCCGGGGTGTCGTCGGTGTGGCCCCCGTCACCCTCGTCGTGGTCCGGGAGGTCGTGATCTCCGGGTTCCGCTCCCTCGCCGCCCGCCGAGGGGCCTCCGTACCGGCGTCGTGGCTGGGCAAGGTGAAGACCCTCGTCACGTTCTTGGCGATCGGCCTCCTGCTCTGGCCCGTCGCCGGCGTCGTCACCGCGGGCCGGCTCGTGCTCTGGATCGCCGTCGCCGTCACATGGATCTCAGGCGTCCACTATCTCGTGAACGCGGGCCGCCTCATCGAGGACGGGCGTGCCGGTCCCGTCCCCGCGGAGAGGAGCCCGGATGCGGGCTGAGATCGTCACCGTGGGCACCGAGCTCCTCCTGGGCCAGATCGTGGACTCGAACAGCTCGTGGATCGCCGAGCAGCTCGCCGCCGCCGGGGTGGACGTGCACTTCGCCACGAAGGTCGGCGACAACCACGAGCGCATGGTGGCCGTGATCGCCCTGGCACTGGAGCGGGCCGACGTCGTGGTCGTCACGGGCGGCCTCGGACCTACCCAGGACGACGTCACCCGTGAGGCGGTAGCCGCCGTGACCGGCCGTCCCCTCGTGCGCCTGCCCGAGGTCGCCGACCGCATCCGGGCCATGTTCGACGCCCTCGGCCGGGAGATGGTCGAGTCCAACCTCCGCCAGGCCGACGTCCCGGAGGGAGCCGAGTGGATCCCGATGGTGCGGGGCACGGCGCCCGGGCTCGTAGTGCCTGTCGGAGAGGGCGTGATCTACGCCGTGCCCGGCGTCCCCCAGGAGATGGAGGAGATGGTCCGGCGGGCTGTCCTCCCCGACGTGGTGGCCCGCATGGGCGAGGCCGCCACGATACGTTCCCGCGTGCTGAAGTGCTGGGGTACGTCGGAATCCCGCCTCGCCGAGATGCTCGCCCCCCGCTTCGACGCCCTGGCGGCACCAGGCGGGCTGCCCGGCGACGCCGGGGTGACCCTGGCGTTCCTCGCCGGCCTCGGGGTCGTGCGGGTCCGCCTCACGGTGAAGGCGGCGTCGGAGGCGGCGGCCACAAGGGCCCTCGACGCCGAGGAGGACGCCTGCCGCGCGATCCTCGGCGAGGTCGTCTTCGGTGTCGACGACGACACTCTCGAGGGTGTCTGCATCGGTGCCCTTGCCCGACGGGGCTGGACTCTCGCGGCCGCGGAGTCCATGACCGGGGGCATGGTGGGGGAGTGGCTCACGCGGGTCCCCGGGGCGTCCGGGGTCTTCGCCGGTTCCGCGGTCACCTACGCCGTGGAGGCGAAGCGGTCCCTGCTCGGCGTACCCGAGGGCGTCCTCGCCGAGCACGGCCCGGTTTCTGAGACCGTGGCCTCCGCCATGGCCACCGGGGCCCGGCGGGTGTTCGGCACGGACGTGGGTGTGTCCGTCACGGGCTCCGCCGGGCCCGACGCGCAGGGCTCGGCTGTGGGCCAGAGCTATCTGGGCATAGACGTGGGGGGCGACGTGCAGGTCGTCGGGGTGCGCTTCCCGGGCGAACGGGAACGGGTGCGCACCTTCGCCACCGCCACCCTCCTCGACCTGCTGCGGCGCCGCCTCGCCGCCGTGGGGGGCTGAGGCGTGCGTCTCTTCGTCGCTGTCTCCCCCGGGCCCGACACCACCGCGAAGCTCGACGGCGCCCTGGGTGGGCGGCCGTCCAGGGCGGGGCTGCGCTGGATAGACCCGGGGGTCTGGCACATCACGCTGCAGTTCCTCGGCGACGTCGAGGAGGACCGCCTCGACGAGGTGCGCCTCGCCTGCGCCTACGGCGCCGGTAGGGTGCGTCCCTTCGCTGTGGAGTTCGGGGGCCTCGGGGCGTTCCCGTCGGAACGGAGAGCCCGTGTGATCTGGATCGGCGCCTCCGCCGAAGGCGACCGGCTCGCGGGCCTCGCCACGGCGGTGCAGGGCGAGACGTCCAAGCGCGGCTTCGAGCCCGAGGGCCGGGAGTTCAAAGCCCACCTCACGATCGGCCGCCTCCGCCAGCCCGGCGACGTGGGCGCCGTCCTTGCCGGCCTGGGCGACGCCGGCCCGGTGGTGGCCCACATCGACGAGGTCCTCCTCTACCGCTCCCACCTCCACCGCGAGGGTGCCCGCTACGAGGTCCTCGACCGCTTCCCCCTGCGCGACATCTGACCCTGGCGGGGTCGGGGCCGAGCCGGGCGGGGGCCCTGGGGGCTCGGCGTCCTCCCGGATGCTTGTGCTCGAACAGATGTTCGCCTAGCCTGCCCCGAGGCCCGTAATTACACACCTGTTGTTCCGGACCGGTTTTTGTCGTAGGTTGCCGTTAGGGTGCCGACCGAGAGCTTTCCCGAACTTCCCCCGACCTCACCGGAGGCGAGATGACCACCGGCAGGAACAACCGAGGAGTCCCGATGGAACGAGAAAACGCACTCGCGTCGACGCTGTCCCAGATCGAGCGCAACTTCGGCAAGGGTGCCGTCATGAAGCTGGGCGACGAGGCTGTGCGCATGGGTGTGTCGGCGATCTCGACCGGCGCCCTCTCCCTCGACCTCGCCTTGGGCATCGGCGGCCTCCCCCGGGGCCGCGTCGTCGAGGTCTTCGGCCCGGAGAGCTCGGGCAAGACGACCGTTGCCCTCCACGTCGTCGCCGAGGCGCAGCGCAACGGCGGCATCTGCGCCTTCATCGACGCCGAGCACGCCCTCGACCCCGTCTACGCGGGCAACATCGGCGTGAACATCGACGAGCTCTACATCTCCCAGCCCGACACCGGCGAGCAGGCTCTCGAGATCTCCGACATGCTGATTCGCTCCGGCGCCGTCGACGTCCTCGTGATCGACTCCGTCGCCGCCCTCGTGCCCAAGGCCGAGATCGACGGTGAGATGGGCGACATCCACGTCGGCCTCCAGGCCCGCCTCATGAGCCAGGCCCTGCGCAAGCTCTCCGGCACGGTGAGCAAGACCAACACGATCGTGATTTTCATCAACCAGCTCCGGGAGAAGATCGGGGTCATGTTTGGATGCTGCAGCTACTCGACGCGCGTCACGCTCGCCGACGGCACACAGGAGAAGATCGGCAAGATCGTCAACCGGCGCATGCCTGTCGAGGTGCTGTCCTATGACCCCGAGGCTGGTGCCGTCATCCCCAAGAGGGTGGTGAACTGGTTCGACAACGGCCCCACCGAGGAGTTCCTCCAGTTCACGGTGGCGAGGGGCGGGGGCAACGGGCGTGCCCAGTTCGCTTGCACGCCTAACCACCTCGTCCGCAGCCCGGGAGGCTGGCGCGAGGCGCGTGAGCTCTCAGTTGGCGACCGCGTGCTGCAGGCAGTACCCCACTACCTGTCCGACTTCCAGTGGGAGGTCCTCCTAGGCGGTCTCATGGGTGACGGCGCGCTCTCCCCCACGCGTTCGGCCCATGGGGCGCGGTTCCGTCTCGGCCATGGCCCCCGGCAGGAGGCCTACGCAGACTGGAAGGCGTCGCTCTTCGCGAATGTGGGCATGTCGCGCTCCACGAACGCCCGTGGCGCCGTCTTCCACGACATGCGCCCCCTGCCCGAGCTCGCCGAGCTGCGTGAGGCGGTCTACATCGGCGGCAAGAAGGTCTTCGGCGAGGACTACTTGAAGCGTCTCACCCCGCTGTCCCTGGCGATCTGGTACATGGATGACGGCACCTTCGCCCAGCGGGCCAAGGGCTTGCAGGCCCGCACCCGGGAGGGCAGCGGCCGCTCGGAGATCTGCGTGCAGGCGATGGATCCCACCACCAGGGTGCGCCTCTCGACCTGGCTCGCCGAGACCTGGGGCATCCGTCCTCGCTTGATCGAGCGTGCCGGCAAGGCCGTGCTCCAGTTCCCCAAGGACGAGACGGCGAAGCTGCACGCGCTGGTCGCACCCTTTGTGTACCCGTCCATGCAGTACAAGCTCTTGCCCAGGTGCCGGGGCCGCTTCGGTGTCGAGGCGGTGTTCGCCCCGATGCGCTACGAGCTCGTGCCCATGCCGGTGCTCGACGTCCACCCCAAACCGCCCACGCGGTCGATGCACCGTTTCGACATCGAGGTCGAGGGGTCGCACAACTACCTCGCCGACGGCGTCGTCGTGCACAACTCACCTGAGACGACCCCGGGGGGGAGGGCGCTGAAGTTCTACTCCTCGGTGCGCCTCGACGTCCGCCGCATCGACTCCATCAAGGAGGGCACCGAGGTGGTGGGGAACCGCGTGCGCACGAAGGTGGTGAAGAACAAGGTGGCGGCCCCGTTCAAGCAGGCGGAGTTCGACATCATGTACGGCAAGGGGATCAGCCGCGAGGGCGCGCTCCTCGACGTGTCCGTCGACGTGGGCATCGTGAAGAAGAGCGGCGCCTGGTTCACCTACGACGGCGAGCAACTCGGCCAGGGCCGGGAGAACGCCAAGAGCTTCCTTTCCCGCAACCCCGAGATCGCCCTGGAAATCTCCGAGAAGATCCGGGAGATCTTCCGTCCCGCCCCCGCCGAGGAGGCCGAGGGTGTGACTGAGGCCGAGACCGAGCCGGACACCGCCCCCGCCTGAGAAGCCCTGGCTCGCGCGAACGGGGATCCGGACCCCGTTCCCGCGCCGGAAGGGCGCGACGAAGAGCGCCGAGATGACCCAGTTCGCCGCGGCCCGTGGGACGCCGTCGCCGAACCCCGCGGGGCTCCGGCGGTCAGCCCGGGAGGCGGGGGAACGCCAGGCGGAGCTCCGGGGTGACCGTGCGGGCGCGACCGGCGAAGCCGGGCGTGTCCACGGCGACCGTGACCGTCCCGTCGTCCTCGCGCGTGAGCTCCCACCGGCAGGGGGCGGGGTCGCTGCGCCCAGAGGGGAAGAGACCGGCGTTGAGCTTCGTGAGCGTGCACGTGCCGTCGACCGTGGCCTTCGGGGCGGCGACGGCCACGGACTCGATCCCCTGGAGTGCCACGACGTAACGAGCCGGAGCCTGGTTGAACGTGTAGGCGAGCCATCCGGACGGGATGTCGCCTTCACGTGCCCAGAGCACTCCGAAGATGCCGTCGCGGGACGTCCCGAGAACCGGCGGGCGCGACACGTCCAGGGGTGAGGACCCCGTGACAGCCACAGCCGGCCGCGCCTGGTCGAGGAAGTCGGCGAGCGTCGCGCTGAGTGTCTGGATCCAGTGCTGGACCAGGGAGCGGGCCAGGTCCGCGAGGTCGGTGGGGTGGGCGCCCCGGCGGAAGGCGGACTCCGGGACGGGTTCCACGTTGCCGTCCGGGCGCATCCACTCCAGGAAGACCCCGGCGCCGCCGCCGTGTTCCAGCATCTCGGCCCGGAAGTCGTAGGAGCGGCCGGCGTCCAGGTCGAGGGTCACCCAGGAGTCACCCCACCCGGAGTCGATCACGAGGTCCCCGCCGATCCAGACCTTCAGGGCGTCGTCCACGAACGTGTGGAATGTCGTGGGCCCGGACCACGCGGGCCTGAACGTTCCGGTCCAGCGGGCGGCGAACCCGTCGTTGTTGACGCCCTCTCCGGGCGGGTCGTCCCCCCATCCGAAGAAGATGTTCGGGTCGGCACGTTCCAGCGCCGGCGGGTCAGTGAGGGCGTGGTCGTTGAAGTAGGCGCCGTCGAGGCCGGGCTGGGTGAGGCCGAGGGCCTCGGCGGCACGGGCGAGCTGCTCCGCCAAGATGTCCCCGAGGGCCGCGGTGGCGTCCACGGCGTGGGACAGGACGTTCGCCGGGACGGCTTCGCGCTCTCCGTCCGGACGCACCCATTGGAGGTGCGCGCCGGCGTCGCCGCCCGTCTCCGACGTCTCCATGCGGATGTCGAGCACACGGCCGGCATCGAGGTACAGGGGGCCGGACCAGTGCTCGCCGGGGGAGGGGCCGTCGACTACCTGGTGGCCGCCGACCCACACGCTGGAGTTGTCGTCTGCGTAGGTCACGATGCGGTACTCGCCGGGGATCTGCGGCGTGAGCAGGCCGGTCCAGCGCACTCCGAAGCTGTCGGGATCGACTCCGTCGACGGGGGCGCCCGCCCACCACCACTGGTCGACGTTGCCCACGATCTCGGTGACGGCCGGCTCCCCGGAGAGGTCGGGGTCGGCGTAGACGTCCCTGGCCAGGCCCGGGCGGTAGATGCGCAGGGATGCGGCGGCGCGGTCGACCTCCCTCCGGACGGCGTCGAGGAGGACGGACGCGAAGTCCGTGGCGTGGGTGAGGGCGGAGGCCGGGACCACCTGCTGGCCTTCGCCGGGGGGCAGCCATTGCAGCGACGCCCCGGCGTCGCCGCCGTACTCGACGAGCTCCATGCGGACGTCGTAGGTGCGGCCCGCCTCGAGGAGCACGCGGGCGTCGTTCCCGCCCGCTTGGCCCTGGAGGACGAGGCGGCCGTCGAGCCACAGCTTCACGTCGTCGTCGGTGTAGGTGACCAGCGTGTAGCGACCGGACGAGGGCGCGGCAATGCGCCCGCTCCAGCGGACGCCGAAGTCGTCGCTGCTCACGCCGGGCGCCGGGGGCCCGTTCCCCCAGGAGGCGTCGACGACGGCGTCGACCCGCCGGTTCAGCGGGGCACCGGAGAAGTCCGTGTTGTCGAAGAACTCGGCGAGGAGGCCGGGCTCGGTCCGGTAGGCGCGACCCCAGCCCGCCGTCGCGTCCCGGAGAGCCGCCCGCGCCGCCGCCAGGATGTCGGCGGTGGGTGTCGCCGTCTCGTCCCGGAACCGGAAGACGTCTATGTCGCCGCCGTTGGTGTCCGTCTCAGGGTCGACGAGGTTGCCGGCCCACGAGCTGAACACCACGTCGCGTCCGCCGTCGGTGACGGCGCCCGCCCGGCTGTCCCCGTTGGCCTCCACGACGCTGCCGTCGCCGGCGGCCACGGTGTTCACGCGGCGAGTCTCGCCGCTGTCGAGGTCCTTCACGAACACGTCGATGAGGTCGTTGGCGTCCCCGGGCACGAGGTTCGTGGCGTTCGAGGAGAAGACCACGCTGCGCCCGTCGGGGCTGAGGTCGAGCCAGTGGAAGGCGTCCCCGTCGCCGCTCGTGCCGTCGCCGGCAGTGCTGGCGAGCTCCAGGGCGTCGAGGCCGCCGTCGAGGTCGCGCACGAAGACGTCCGCGGTGTCGTTGACGTCGCCGGCCGTCATGCGCGACGGCGACTGGAAGGCGACGTAGCGGCCGTCCCGGCTGATCGCCGGAGAGCCGCTCCACCACCCGGTGAGACCGTCGACGGACACACCGGCGAGCCGGGTGGTCGTCCCGCCGCCGTTCACGTAGACGTCGTTGTTGCCGCCGTCGGCGGGGTCGAGGCCGGCCCAGGTGTCGAACGCCACACGGCCGTTGTCGGCGACGTCGACGCGGCCGTCGGGAATGTCGGGGCCCGGGGACTGGGCACCGTCGGGCCCCACCGTCATGCGGTCGGTCCCCCACCCGTCGAGGTCGAAGCGGAAGACGTCGCTCGTCTCGTTCGTGTCGCCGGGGACGAGGTTCGACGCGTCGGAGCGGAACGCCACCCACGTCCCGTTGGGGCTGATCGCCGTGAAGCCTCCACTGGGCCCGTTCGCCTCGCCACCGTCCTCGGCCAGGCTCACCCGGAACGTGGTCCCGGCCTCCCGGTCCCGCACGAACACGTCCGCCGCGCCGTTGGCGTCACCGGCGACGAGGTTGGAGGCCTCGGACGTGAAGGCCACGAAGCGGCCGTCTGCGCTCATCGAGGGCCGGTGGGAGGCCCCGTTGCCGTCGCCGCCGTCCAGCGCGACGCTCACGCGTTCGGTCGTCCCGGCCAGTGTGTCGCGCACGAACACGTCGTCGGTCCAGTTGCGGTCGCCGGCGACGAGGTCGAAGGCTCCTGAGCTGAAGACGACGTGGCGGCCGTCGTCGCTGACGCCTTCGGGCTGGGCGCCGTCGGACCAGCCGCTGCCCCAGATGCCGGTCACACCGCCTTGGCCGACGGACACTGCCTCGGTCCCGGCAGGCAGGACGTAGCGCCGGGAGCCGGGGAGGTGGCCGAGGAGCGCCCTCGTGAGGTCGTCGAGGTCGCCGGCGGCACCGTTCGCCGCGTCGACGAAAGTCCGGGACCACGCGAGGACGCTCGCCCGGAGCTGGGCCTGCGCCGCGGCCAAGGCGTCCGTCGCGCCCTGGGCCGCCTGGGTGAGGCGGGCGGCGGCCTCCGCCAGCGCCGCCTGTACGCCGGCCGCGGTGCGGGCGATCCACTCCGGGCCGGCCTGGGCCACCGCCTGGATCCAGGCGCGCACCTCCGCGACCTTCGCTTGGATCGCCTCACGGATGGCGCTGGGCAGGTCGAGGACGTTCTGGAGGTCCTGTGCGGAGAGGACGACCGGGGCCTTCTCCAGGAGGTCCGGGACGACGTCGGTGCCGTCGCGCACCGGGTAGCTCGTCGACACGTCGGCGGCGCCGACGAGGTCGGCGGCCGCGAGGTCGGCCCATCCGGGAGGCGCGGATCCGGAGATGCTCAGGGCGGCGGTGGCCGGGGTGCCCCGGGCGTCCAGGGTCCACGTGCAGACCCGCTGCGGGTCGTCGTAGCGGACGCGCACGATGGAGCGGGGCAGCGACTGGTAGACGGCGCAGGGGCCGGTGCCCGTGGCCGTTGCGCTGTTGTCGTCCATCTCGTCGATGGTGCCGTTCCGGGACGCGAAGGTCAGGGACGTCCACTCCGTTGTGGTCACGGCGTAGGCGAGGCTGTCGGAGCCCGTGAAGAAGTAGGCGGCGGAACCCCTGGGCGCCTCCCCCGGGCGCCGGCTCAGATCCACGGCCAGGCGACCCCCGGGCGCAGTCCGGCGGAACACCGTGGCGGCCCCGTATCCGCCGTCGTCGTCCAGGTAGGGGGGTGTGGGCCCCGCCAGCGGGAGCCTCACCTGCCAGTCCGTGAAGCGCAGCCAGGCCCAGGACTTGACGGCGCGCAGGGCACCGTCGAAGGGGCCGCCGTCGCCGCCGCCGGACGTCTGGGAGCGCACGGCCCGGACGACCTCCGCCTCGAGGACGGCGTGGGCGCCGTCGTGGAGGGCCGTGTCCGTGATGCCGTACACCATGGCGTCGACGGCACCGTTGACCCCGTCGCTCACCCAGCCCAGCCACTCCGGGGCGTCCCCTTGCAGGTAGGCCTCCCACTCGTCGAGGGTGGCGGCGAGGTTGGCGTCCACCCAGGCGATCGTGGCGTCGAGGAGGCCCAGGATCGGCGCCTTCCAGCTCTCGTCCCCCTGGCCCTGCCCCTGGCGGTCGAAGTAGGTGTTCGCGGCACCGCGGAGCCCCTCGAAGACGCCGTCGACGTCGGCCTGGACGGTCGCGGCGACGCGGTGCAGCTTCGTGCGGAAGGTCTCGGTGTCGTCCCCCTTCAGCATGGCGAGGTACTGGTCGATCGCGAGCACGAGGCTGTCGAGGCCGGAGAGCACGCCGGAGAACGCGCCCACGACGGTGCTCACGAGGAGCTCGGAGGCCTCGCAGACGAGGTCGGGCTCCTGGCCCGTGCAGACCACGAGCTGGTCGAGGACGCCGCCG
Source organism: uncultured Acidimicrobiia bacterium (assembly GCA_964370965.1). Lineage (GTDB taxonomy): Bacteria > Actinomycetota > Acidimicrobiia > UBA2766 > UBA2766 > CAYJLW01. Next base: position 72,031 of record CAYJLW010000012.1, read on the forward strand.
CCGATCTCGTCGACACGCGTGTGGAGCGCCGTCGCGAGGGCGTCGACGTCGGCGGGGAGGCGTTGGCGGACGGCCTGGACGTCGGCGACGCGCGCGTCCAGGAGGGCGGCGACGTCGGCGACGACCGCCACGACGGCGCTGCGGGCCGCCTCGACGCTCTCGGCCGCGGCGGGGCGGGCGACCGCCACGGCGGCGACGGCCTCGCCCAAGGCATGCACCAGCGGGTTGTCGACCCCGAGCAGGGTCACGGCGGCGTCCCGGGCGGCGACGAGCCCGTCCTGGGTGGCGAGGACGAGGGACTCGACGCGTTCCTGGACGCCGGTCAGGGACCCCCGCAAGGCGTCGAGGTTCCCGGCGCCGGCCGCGGCGAAGCCCTCCAGCGCGGCGGCCGCCGCGGCCACTCTGTCCGTGACGTTGGCGCCGATGGCGTCGACCGTGACCTGGCGTGTGGCACGGAGGCTGTCGCGGACAGAGCCGAGCTGCGCCGCCAGGGCGACGGCCCGGTCCCCGATCGCCGCGGGGATCCCGTTCACGGCTTCGACCCAGGCCGCCGGCGTGGAGGCGGCCCAGTCCTCCACGGCGGCCGTGGTGGCCTGCTCCGCCGCGTCGAGGGCACCGCGAGCACCGGCGAGAGCCGCGTCGACGCCCTCGAAGAGCCCGGCTGTGAGGCCGCGCTGGAGGTCCTCGACGACCGCGGCGAGGGAGCCGGGACCGTCGCCGGCGACGAAGGCGTCCCAGCCCCGCACGGCGTCTACGAGACGGTCGAAGGCCGACGTACCGGCCTGGAAGAGGGACTCCAGGGCGCGTTCCTCTGCAGCCGGCGGGCCGGCGAGGTCCGCGGCGACGGCGTCCAGCGCTGCCAGGGTCTGGTCGAAGGCGTCGAGCACGGAGTTGTGCCGGCGCAGGGAACGCTCGACCACGGTGACGACCGCGTTCAGGACCGTCTTCAGGAGGGCGACCGTGAACACGTCGGCGTGCAGCCTGTCGACGACCTCCCAGCGCCAGCGGTGCAGGGACCCGACAAGAGCCTCGGTCTCGTAGGCGGGGCGGTCCGCGGCGAGCAGGCCGGAGAGGGCGACGAGGCCGTCGCGGACCTCCGGGAGCGTGGGAAGGGCCTTGACCGCCGGTTCCGTGAGCATGCGCCAGAGGCCCGCTCGGAACTCGTCGTCGCGGTCGGCGCGGGTTGCGGCCTCCCAGTCGAGCAGCGGCCGGACGGTGAGGAGGGCGCGGAGGGAGTCGAGGAGCCCGCCGGTGGGGGCGACGCGGTCGCGGATCGCCTCGACACCGGAGGAGACGTCGTCGAGGGCACGGCGGGCGCCCCCGTAGAACGTGTCCGCCCCGCCCAGGAGGGCGCCCTCGATCCCCTGGAGGGCGGCGACGAGCGCGGACACGTCGATGCCCTCCCCGGCTCGGGCGAGGGCGTCGACGGCGCGCGAGAGGAGGGCGTCGGCGCTGTCGAAGGCCGCGCCGACGCCCTGCTGGGCGGCGCCGGCGAGGTCGGCGGCGGCCCCTGTGAGGGCCGCCGCGAGGTTCCCGGCGTTGGTCAGGATCACGCTCTGCAACGAGTCGACGCCGTTCCGGAGGAGGTCCAGGAGGTCGCCGGTGCTCTGGGGGAGGGAACCCAGCGCGGCCGACAAGGAGTCCAGGAGGCCGGTGACCGTGTCGCTCACCACGGCCGACGCGGACGCGACGGCGTCTTGGGTGCCGCCGAGGCCGTCCTCCAGCCCGCCCAAGAGGCCCTCGGCCCCCTGTGCCACGCCGGCGGCGACGCCGTTGACGCCGTCCACGACCTGGCCGGCGAGGAAGTCGCGCCCTCCGGCGACGGCGTTCTCCACCCCGGCGAAGACGCCGTCGAGGCGGCCGAGGCCCTCCATCGCCCGGTCGACGAACGCGTGCAGGTTGGGCACGACGCGTCCGTAGAGCTGCGTGAGCGAGGGGACGAGGAAGTCCGCGAAGCCCTCGCCGAGGGCGAGCACGTTCGCCTGCGCGCTGGTGATCGCGGACCGGGTAGCGGACAGGAAGCCCCGGCCGAGGTCGATGACGCCGCCGATGAACGTGTTCGCCAGCCAGACGTCGAAACCGTCAATGGCGCTCTGGATCGCGCCCGCGACCCCGTTCACCGCCATGCGGACGACCTCGGTCAGGGAGGGCAGGTCCCCCCACTCCGGGGGGATGTTCGCCCCGAGGGTGTTGGCCAGCGTGACGAAGGCCGACAGGCCGGCCTGCACGCCGCTGTAGCCCGTGAAGAGGCTCACGGCGTCGGCGAAGAAGCCGAACGCCGGGCTGTCCACCGTGGTGACGAAGGCGACCCGGACGTCCTCGACGCCTTGGCGGAGGTAGTCGATGCCGAACGTGTCGACGCGGCCGTCGCCGTCGGTGTCCTTGCCGTAGAGAAGCTCGATGAGCCGGTCGGCGAAGTAGTTCAGGTCGGCGTCGTCCGGGATCGCCTCGATGCCGTCGCGCACCGACTGGGCGAGCTGGTAGATGCCGTCGAGACGGGCCATCGCCTGCGCGACGGCCGTCCCCGCCCAGGCCGCCAGGGCGGCGTCGGCGAGGGCGTCGCCCACGAAGGGCACCACCCGCACCGTGTTGACGACGTCGACGACCGCCGCGTTCACGGACACCACCGGCTGGTGGACGTGCTCGTCGAGCCATTGCACGATCGGGTCTATCGCCGGCAGGAGGCCTTCGCGAAGGTGCTTCCCCCATGTGTTCTGGGCCTGGTCGAGGAGAGCGAGGACATCTTCGCGCGTGGGGCCGCCACCCGAAGGGAGCTGGAAGTCCTCCACGCGGTAGCGCAGGGAACGGAGCTGGGACTTGAAGCCCTCGGTGTCGTCGCGGAGGCCCGCCACCCGCTGCAGGAGCGGCGCCCTGAGCTGGTCCCAGACGCCGTCCTTGACGAGGTCGCCGGGGTCCTCCATGTCGTTGAGAAGCGTGACGTGGAGGTTCTGGTCGGGGACGTCGAGGAGGTCGGTCTCGGGGACGTCGAGGAGGAGGCTGGTGTCGGGACGGGTGACGCGCAGGGCCATGGTGCGCCTGCGGGTGCCGGCCCCGGGGACCTCGGAGAAGCCCCAGCGGCACTGTCCGCGGCGGCGGTCGAGGACGGGCGCCGTGGCCACGGGCAGGTTGCGGGGCACCGACCAGACGTCGCAGGGGCCCGTGAGGTTCGCGTAGCCGCCGGTGGCCCCCGCGGTGTAGAAGTCGCCGCCCGTGAACGTGTCGGACACGACGCGCCACACCCGGCTCCTCGTCGCCAGCTCGTAGACGGCCTCGCCTTCCGCTTGGCCGTCACGGGGGCGGGCGAGGGCGACCTCGAAGCGTCCCTTGGCGGAGCCCAGCCACTGGCCGGCGTGGTCGTCGTCGACGAGCGCCCCGTTGGAGAAGCCGCCCCCGAGGACGCCGGCGAAGCCGTCCCAGGGAGGGGGGCCGAGGTCGAGGATGCGCGTGTACCAGGTGCCGGAGCGCTGGTACTGGGCGAGGGCGTAGCGGCCGTCGGCGCTGATCTCGGGGCGGAGCGTGAGATCGGTGGCGCCGGCGACCGTGGGGACGTACACGGGCGCCAAGGCGGCGTCGCCCGGTTGCCACGTGAAGTAGGGGCCGGGGTAGACCCCTTGGTCGTTGCGGGGTGTCTGGGAGACCAGGACCTTGCCCGTGTCGCCGATCGCCTGGCGGGCGCGCTTGTCGCTCCAGCCGACGACGATCGAACCGGAGGGGGGAGCGGAGGCCTGGTGCGTGTAGCGGTTCAGGACCCGGGCGTTGCCGCAGTCCAGGAGCCACTGGCCGTTCTGGCTCATGGCGCAGACGTTCGTGCCGGGACCGTAGGCCGGGAGGTCTTGGGCGGTGAGGACCACGCCTCCGTCTGTGGTCATGGGCAGGTGGACCTCGTAGTTCGTCCGCCACCCGTTCGCCCAGTAGTCGAAGGCGGGCCCGGGGTCCGCCAGCACGCTCGCGCCCCGGTTGAGCTGTTCGCCCAGCCACCAGCGGGCGCCGGTAGGGAAGAACTTCGCGTACTTGTAGGAGCAGCCCTGTGGGATGGGGTAGTAGCAGTACCAGCCCGCCCAGGCTCCGGCCATCCCGAGGGTGCCAACCGCGTAGTCGCCGTTGTAGAAGTTCGAGGAGTTGGCGAAGACCCAGTTGAAGACCTCCTGGAACTCCGCCGCTGCCGGGTAGCGGGACCGGCTCACGGAGAACAGGGCCTCGCCGCTGTCTGTGACGTCGTAGAGGGCGAGGTCGCCGTCGTTGGTCGTGTCCCGCAGCGAGTCGACGCCGCTCTCGCGGATCACGTCCCCGCCTCGCAACGAGACGGAGTAGACGTCGTTCTCGCCCACGAGCGGGTCCGAGGTGGTCACGAGCGGGGCAGTGTTGGCCGGGAACCAGCTCGCGTCGGTCCAGCCGCGCCGGCAGACGGGCCCTCCGGTGCCCGAAGACGGGGGGGAGCCCTGCCAGGGCCACCAGCCGGACCCACCCCCGGAGCCCCAGACCGCCCCCGTGATCTTCGATCCGGTGAGGCCGCCGGTGCCGTGGTACCAGTGGCCCGTCATGCCGCCGCCGTCCTGGGCCGTGCAGGCGTCGTCCGCCGAGAGGGTCTTGGGGGTACGCACGGCGAGGTAGTTCAGGTTGCGGCTCAACGCCATCTCGTGGCTGCTTCCGCGACGGAGCTCGTCGGCGGGCGCGCAGGTCCTCGTCAGGGTCGACTCGGCGGGCAACGGGTAGGTCTGGGGCCGGTACCAGACCTGCGGGTCGGTGAGGAGCTCGGGCAGGCTGAGGCCGTAGCTCCCGAGGCCGCAGGCCGTGGCGCCGCCGCTGGTGACGAGCAACGACGTGCCGCTCTCGGCCAGGACGCCCTCGCGGCCCTGTACCTCCGGCGAGAGCCACCTACCGACAGGGATGATCTGCCCGCCGTCGCCCGCCCCCGCTTCTCGGGGCACTCCCAGGTCCGCGACCGACGCCGAGGCGCCCGGGGCGGCGACGACGCCGGGCCCGGCCGCTACCAGCGGAACACGGGGCGAGGCGGCGGCGGGAGCGGTCTGGATCGAGGCGAGGAGGGCGCTGCACACAGCGAGGCAGACCACTGCGGTGGCGGCGCGCCGCTGGTGACGGCAAGTGCTCTGCTCACGGCCTCGTCCAGCCACGGCCTTCGGTGCCTCCCTCTTCCCTGCCCTGTGCTCATCTGCCCTGTTGCGCTGCCCGGTCTTGGCCCAGCTCGTCCGGCCGGAGCGCGCCGGCGACCGACCGGGGCCATTGCGGCCAGGGTAACGGCCGCCGCGAAACGTTTGTACCGCGTTCTTGTGCCAGATGTCTTCCGGCGGCGTCCGGGCGTGGCCTTCGCCCGTCGGGCATCATCGGGGCGGACGGCGGAGACCACTTGAGCGGTGAGAGTCGATGCGCATCCTGTTCCTGACGTCGGCCCACAACGGCCTCAGCCAACGCCTCCAGGTCGAGCTCGAGGCGCTCGGCCACCGCGTGACCGTCGAGCTCGCGTCCGGCGCGGCGAGGATGGAGGAGGCCGCGCGCCTGGCCAAGGCCGACGTCGTCGTCTGTCCCATGCTCGACGTGAGGATCCCCGCGCCCGTCTGGGGACGCCACGTCTGCCTGGTCGTGCATCCCGGTGTCGTGGGCGACCGGGGTCCCTCCTCGCTGGACTGGGCGATCCTGGAGGGCGAGGGGTCCTGGGGCGTGACCGTCCTGCAGGCCGCCGAGACGCTCGACGCCGGACCGGTGTGGGCGAGCGCCGGGTTCCCGATGCGAACGGCGAGCAAGGCCAGCATCTACCGCATCGAGGTGACCGACGCGGCTGCCGGCGCCGTCACCAGGGCGATCGAGCGATTCGAGCGGGGTGGCGGGCGTCCCCTGGCACCGGAGGCGGCGCCGCCTCGGGGGCGGGGCAGGCGGCGGCCCCGTATCCGGGTCGGGGACCGGGTCGTCGACTGGTCCCAGCCGGCGGAGGCGGTGTCGCGTGTCCTGCGCTCGGCGGACACGGTGCCCGGCGCCCTGGCCGAGCTCGGCGGGCGCCCCGTGTTCCTCTACGGCGGTAGGGCGGAGCCGGCGGCCAGGGGGGCGCCGGGGACGGTTGTGGGGAAGCGCCACGGGGCCCTGTGCGTCGCCACGGGGGACGGCGGTGTCTGGGTCACCCACGTGCGCGAGCCAGACGGCGAAGCGTTGAAGGTTCCGGCGGCGACCGGGCTGGGGCCGGTCGTCGGTGTCGTGGCCGAGCTCGCCCCGTGCGGGCGTCGCGAGGGGAGCGGCGCCGGCTACGGCGACGTCTGGTACGCGGAGGACGCCGCCGGTGCCGTGGGCTTCGTCCACTTCGACCTCTACAACGGGGCGATGGGCACGGAGGCGTGCAGGCGGCTGCAGCTCGCCATCCGGGCGGCCGCCAGGCGGCCGACACGCGTGCTCGTCCTCGCCGGGGGGACGGACTTCTTCTCCAACGGCATCGACCTGAACACGATCGAGGTGTCCGCGAGCCCTGCCATGGAGTCGTGGCGGAACGTGCAGGCGCTCAACGACGTCGTCGTCGAGGTCGTGGAGACGACCGACCGGCTCCTCGTGTCCGCCCTGCACGGCAACGCCGCCGCCGGGGGCGTCCCGCTCGCCGCTGCCGCGGACGAGGTGTGGTGCCGGCGAGGGGTCGTCCTCAACGCGCACTACCGGTCCCTGGGCGGCCTCCACGGCTCGGAGTACTGGACGTACCTCCTGCCTCGCAGGGTGGGCACGGCAACGGCGCACGCCCTCGCAGAGGCGATGCGACCCGTGGGCGCGGCGGAGGCGCTCGGCCTCGGCCTCGTGGACCGGGTGGTCGACGGGACGCACGAGGAGTTCCACGCCACCGTCGCCTCGTGGGCGGCGGCACTGGCGGCAGCGCCGGGCTTCGCAGATCGGCTCCGGGCCAAACAGGAGAGGCGCCGGCGCGACGAGGCCGCCAAGGCGCTCCTCACCTACGGCTACGAGGAGCTGCAGGTGGTCCGCCCCCAGTTCTTCACCGAGGGCAGCGGGTACCACCGGGCACGCAGCGCGCTCGTCCGGCGACAGCCCCCTCTGGAGACGCCCCCGCATCTCGCTCACCACCGCGGCCCGTCCTGGTGAAGAGGGCGTCGCGGCTCGTGACCCCTGCTCCGGGTCGCAGAACAGGACCGGAGGGGCCGCCGCGGGCTAGGCGCCCCAACCACCCGAAGTGGGGGGGGGGGGGGGGGGGGGGCGGGGGGGCGGGGGGCGGGGGCCGGGGGGGGGGG
>CAYJLW010000013.1:0-76432 GCA_964370965.1 uncultured Acidimicrobiia bacterium
CCGAGCGGAACGATGTCTTGACGGTTCCGCCGGAACGATGTCCTGGCGGCCCTCAGCTACCCTCGCCCGCATGTCCGAGTTCTTCCAGGCCGCACCCGTGCTCGGCAACCAGTACGACACCGACGGCGTCCTGCGCGACCACCTCGCTCGCACGCTGCCCCCCGAGATCCTCACCGAAGCCGAGCCCGTGCTGCGGGGCCTCGGTGCCCGGGCGGGGGGGCCCCTGCTCGCCCTGGCGGACGACGCCGAAGCCGACGAGCCCGAGCACGTCCCCTACGACCCGTGGGGGCGACGCATCGACGAGATCCGCATGTCCCCCGCGTGGGACGCGCTGGGCCGCATCGCCGTCGAGGCCGGCCTCACGGCCCTTCCGTACGAAAGCGCCTTCGGGGAGCACGCCCGCACGGTGCACGCCGCCGCCGCCTACCTCTTCGCGCCCTCCTCGGCCACGTACCTCTGCCCCGTCGCCATGACCGACGCCGCCGCCCGCACCCTCACCGACTGCGGCGACCCGGCCGAAGTAGGGGCCTACGTCGACCGCCTCACCACCCGCGACCCTGAACGGGCCTGGACGTCCGGGCAGTGGATGACCGAACGCGAGGGCGGCTCCGACGTGGGCCGCTCCGCCACCGTGGCCCGTCTCGTCGACGGCGGGTGGCGCCTGTACGGCACGAAGTTCTTCACGTCCGCCATCACCTCCGACGTCGCCCTCACCCTCGCCCGGCCCGAGGGCGCCCCTGGCGGGAGCCGGGGTCTCTCCTTGTTCCTGTGCGAGACCCACCGGGGTGACGGCTCCTGGAACTCGATCCGCGTAAACCGCCTCAAGGACAAGCTCGGCACCAGGGCGCTGCCCACCGCCGAGATCGAGCTCGAAGGCACACCCGCCCTCCCCGTGGGCACCGTCGAGGAGCCGGGCGTGCCCAAGATCGCCACGATGCTCAACGTCACCCGGCTCCACAACGCCCTCGCCGCCGCGGGGGGCATGCGCCGCTGCGTCGCCTCCGCCGTGTCCTATTCCGGCGCCCGGGAGGCCTTCGGCGAGCGCATCGTCGACCTCCCCCTCCACGCCGAGACCGTTGCATGGATCACGACCGAGGCCACGGGCGCTTTCGCCCTCACATTCGAGGTCGCCCGCCTCCGAGGGCGCGTCGAGGCCGGCACCGCCTCCGAGGACGAACGTCGCATGATGCGCATCCTCACGCCCCTGGCGAAGCTCTTCACCGGCAAGCAGGCCGTCGCCGTCGCCAGCGAGACGCTCGAGGTCTTCGGGGGGGCGGGCTACATGGAGGACACCGGCCTCCCCCGCCTCCTGCGCGACGCCCAGGTCCTGCCGCTCTGGGAGGGCACCACGAACGTCCTCTCCCTCGACATGCTGCGCGCCATAGCCAAGGACGACGCCGCCAAGGCGCTCCTCGTCGACCTCGGCGAGCGGATCGCCCGGGTCCGCAGCGCCCCCGCCCTCGCCGACACCGCCGCAGCCGTCGAGGCGGCGGCGGGTGCGGTAGGCGCCCGTCTCGGCGCCCTCGGCGCCGAGGACCGCGACGTCGTGCAGGCCGGCGCCCGCCGTCTCGCCCTCGACCTCGCCGCCGCCTACACCGGCGCCCTCCTCCTCGACGCCGCGCTCTGGGCGCTGCAGGAACGCCCGGACACCGCCGGGCGGGCAGTCGTCACCGCCCGCCGTTGGGCCGAGCGGTGCTCGCCCACCCGCTACCCCGAGGCGGGCGACCTCGCTTCGGCCCGCCTGTTGCTCGCCCCCGGAGGCGCATGACGCGCACCCCCACCTCCGCACCACCGGAGGGGCGCATACCCGGGGCGCGACACTCCCAGAGGGGAGACACCGTCCTCCGGCATCTCTCCCTGGATGCCGTGCTCGCCACGCTCCTGCTCATCACGGTGGGCGGAATCGTGCGGGCGACCGGGTCCGGTCTCGGTTGCCCCGACTGGCCCCGCTGCCACGGCCGCCTCGTCCCCCCGGGGGAGTACCACTCCCTCATCGAGTTCTCCCACCGCGCGGTTGCGGGGGTGACGGGCATCCTCGTGGTCCTCCTCGCCGTTGCCGCCCTCGTGGTGCGACCCCGAGGCCGTGTCCGCTTGGCCGCCTGCGCTGCCGTCGCCCTCATCGCCTGGCAGGCCTATCTCGGTCGCCTCGTCGTCCTCGGCGAGCTGAAGTCGTCCTCCGTGGCGATCCACCTCTTCACCGCCCTGGCCCTTCTCGCCCTGCTCCTGTACCTGGCCCACGCCGTGCGCCGACCGGACGCCGGCGGGACTCCTCCGCCCCCGGCCGCGCACCGCGCCCGCGTGTGGGTGGTCGTCACGGGGATCGCCTCGCTCGTCGCCCTGGTCACGGGCGCCTACGTCACGGGGACAGGAGCGGCATGGTCGGTGAGCGACTGGCCGCTCGTCCGGGGCGCGGTCTTCCCCCCCCACGACCTCAACGGCGTCCTCGTCTACGTCCACCGCCTCCTCGCCGGCCTGGCGGCGGTCGCCGCCGTCGTGACCTGGCGGATCGGCCGGGCGAGTGGCGACCGGGACGTGGAGCGGCTCACAGCGGGGGCGGCCCTCCTCTACGGACTCCAGGTTCTCTTCGGCGCCGGTAATGCCCTCCTGGGGATGCCCGCCCCCTTCGTCGTCCTCCACGTCGCCACCGGGTCGCTCATCTGGGCCACGTACGTCTGGGCCTTCCTCGTCTCGGCTCCCGGACCGCTTCCCCCGCCCCCCTCGAGCGAGGACGCCCCCAGACCGGTGCTTCCCGGGTGTGACCCGGCCCCTCAGCCCCGGAGCACGAGCCAGACGCCCACGTAGTGGCAGGCGCCTGCCGCCACGACCATGGCGTGCCAGACCTCGTGGTAGCCGAAGACGTCGGGACGGGGATCGGGTTTGTGGAGGGCGAAGAGGATTGCCCCGGCCGTGTAGAGGAGACCCCCGGTGACGAGCAGGGCGATCGCGAGTGGGCCGAGGTTGTGCACCAACTGCGGCATGGCGACCACGATCACCCAGCCCAGCACCAGATACAGCGTGAAGCCCAGCCACCGCAGACGGTGGATCGCCAGCATCTTGAGCGCAATGCCGGCCAGGGCGCCCACCCACGCGGTGACCAGGACGGCGAGTCCGATGCGGCCCCGGATGGCCACGAGGCAGAAGGGGGTGTACGTCCCCGCGATGAGGATGTAGATCATCGAGTGGTCGAGGCGCTGCATGACGTCGCGGACGCGTTCGGACCACGGGCCGCGGTGGTAGGCGGCGCTCGTGCCGAAGACGGCGCTGAGGCTGAGTGCGTAGACGGCGCCGGAGATGCGACCCGCCAGCGTGGGGGCGAAGCCCACGAGGAGGATGCCCGCGGGGAGGGAGAGGAAGAAGGCGTCCCTGTGCCAACGACCCCGGAAGAACGGCCGGCCGTCCGCCCGCAGGCCCCGACGGACACGCTCGCCGATCACCGGTGCCCCAGCACGAAGGTGCTGCGCCGGGTTCGCGAAGAGTTGGCGTGGTTTCATCGGAGTGCCCTGTCGTAACCGCCCGAATGGTAGCGGCGCACCCGCCCGCTTCAGGGGGTCGGCGCCGGCTCCTCGGCCTTCGGCGCCTCCCCCACGTCCACGAACAGGACGTCTTCGGGCTCCAGCGCGAGGCCGGCGGAGCGCCTGCCCACGACGCCCTTCCAGCAGAGCCACAGCAGGGGCAGGGCGCCGCCCACGATGATGAGGACGTCCCCGGGCATCCGGGCCCACTCCAGAGCATGCACAAGGCGCCCGTCGAGGAACTCGGCGCTGCGGGCCGCCGTGTACCCGTCGCTCACGGACTTGTAGAGCTGCAGGACGCCGACGGGCAGGAGCGTGACGAGGACCATCCAGGCGAGGCCGATGTTCATCGACCAGAAACTCACCCGGGCCGCCCTGTCGGACCAGCGGTCGGACGGGACGAGATAGCGCAGGCAGAACACGGCGAGGCCGGCGGCGAGCATGCCGTAGACGCCGAAGAACGCGGCGTGGCCGTGGTTGGCCGTGAGCACGGTGCCGATCTCGTAGTAGGAGACGACGGGGAGGTTGATGAGGAACCCGAGCACCCCGGCGCCGAAGAAGTTCCAGAACCCCGTGGCCACGAGGAACATCACGGCCCAGCGGTGCGGAAAGCCGTCCTTGGCCCCCACGGCCCGCCCCTCGCCCATGCGCAGGAACGTCCAGGCCTCCAGCGTGAGGAACGTGAGAGGCACGACCTCGAGGGCGGAGAAGAACGACCCCAGGGCCATCATCTCCACCGGCGAGCCGGAGAAGTACATGTGGTGCATGGTGCCGATGACGCCGCCGACGGAGTACAGGATGACGTCGAGGTAGATGAGGCGCAGGGCGACCTTCTCCCGGACGACGCCGAGGAGGACGAAGAGGTAGGCCACCATGACGGTGGTGAACAGCTCCAGGAAGTCCTCCACCCAGAGGTGCACCACCCAGAAGCGCCAGAAGTCGTTGGACGTCCACGTGGAGCCGGTACGGACCAGGAGGCCGACGGCGTAGAACGCCGGGATGGCGAGGGCGGCGAAGAAGAACAGCCAGGGCATGTTCCCCACCTGTTCCCTGCGGAGGCGCGACCGCAGGCCGCGCACGATGATCACGACCCAGAAGAAGAGGCCCACGGTGAGGAGGACCTGCCACAGGCGCCCGAGGTCGAGGTACTCGAAGCCCTGGTTGCCCACGGCATCCCAGTCGCCTCCCAGCCAGCCGTGGATGCCGGCGAGCTCGCCGGCGAGGCTCCCGAAGACCACGATGGCGAGGGCGCCGAGGAGGCCGTAGGTGAGCCAGCTCTGGCCTTTGGGCTCGTGGTGGGACACGAGCGGGGTGATGAAGATCCCCGAGGCGAGGTAGGACGTCGCCACCCAGAAGATGGCGAGCTGCACGTGCCAGGTGCGGGCGAGGTTGAAGGGGACGAGCTTGGCCATGTCGATGCCGTAGAAGCTCCCCGGGTCCGCCCGGTAGTGCTGGATGAGGCCGCCGGCGAGGACCTGGAGGAGGAAGAGGGCCGCCATCACGAAGAACAGGAAGGCACAAGCCCGCTGGGCGGGGGTGAGAGCGACGTCCTCGGCCGCCCGGAAGCGGAGGACGTGGCCTTCGCGCTCGTGCCAGCCGAGGAGGCGCCAACGCCCGAAAGCGGCCATGAGGGCGCCGATGCCCCCGAGGAGGGCCAGGAGGGAGAGGGCGCTCCAGACGACGGCGGATCCGCTGGGGGAGTTCCCCACGCGCTCTTCGGGCGGCCAGTTGTTCGTGTAGGAGTAGTCCTTGCCGGGACGGCGCGCCGACGCCGCCCAGGCCGTCCAGGCGAAGAAGGCCGTCATGTCGTGGATCTCGGCGCGGTCGGTGATCGGGCTCGGCCGCAGGCCGCGCCGGGTCGAGGGGTCGGCGAAGAACCGGCGGTAGTGAGCCTCGTTGACCCGGAACGCCTCTGCCTGCGCCGCGCTGAATACGAGCGTCTTCGTGCGCTCGTCGTACGTGTTGCGCTTGAAGTGCGCCGTGGTGTCGTCCCTGGTGCCTCCGGTCTCGTCGGCGACCACCCCGGCGGCCCGGTGGAGGTAGTCGGCGGTGAAGTCCGGGCCGAGGTAGGCGCCGTGACCGAAGACCGTGCCGTACTCCATGAGGCCGTTGTCGAGGAAGACCTTCTGGCCGTCGTGGACGTCCTTCGCCGTGAAGAGCACCTCGCCGTTCTCGTCGACGACGCTCCCCGGAACGGGGGGCTCGCCACCGTAGTTGCGGAACGCCAGGAGGACGAGCACGAAGAAGCCGAAGACGAAGACGAGGAGGGTGGCCTGCACCCAGCCCTTTGCGATGATGAGCGGGCGCCGTTCCCCCCCGGCGGACGCCGACTCCGCCCCGGCAGACACCTGCTCCGCTTTCGCCGCCATCTCGCCCTCCAGTTCGGCCACGGAGGGAGCCCAGCTCTCCCGGCGCGTCAGCCTAGGCCCGCCTGCGCCATCGCCAGCGTCACCGGTGAGCAGATCTTGGGGTCTATGACGGCGTTGATGCAGGCGGGCAGCCCGGAGGCGAGGGCACGCTCGATCGCGGGGCGGAGCTCGGCGGGATCCTGGACCTCTTCCCCGTACCCCCCCAGGGCCTTCACCATCTCGTGATAGGGCCGGTGGCCCAGCTCGGTGGCGACGAGGTGGTCGTAGCCGAACTGGATCCCCTGGCCGTGACGGGACATGCCCCAGGAGCCGTCGTTGCCCACGAGGCAGACGATCGGGATCTCGTGGCGGACGGCGGTGTCGAACTCCATGGCGTTGAAGCCGAAGCTGCCGTCCCCCTCCACGAGGATCACGGGGTGCTCGGGGCGGGCGAGCTTGGCGGCCAGGGCGAAGGGGATCCCGACGCCGAGGCAGCCCAGGTACGTCCCGGTGGACATGAGGCGGCCGGGGCCGTGCGCGGGGAACGCCAGGAGTGCCCACGTCATGATGTCGCCCCCGTCGGCCACGAGCGTGGCGTCAGGGCCGGCCACCTCGGCGGCGGCCCTGACCAACTCCAGGGGATGGATCGGCTTCGCCGCCAGCTCCCCGACGGAGGACAGGAGGTTGCGGCGGTTGGCCTCCGCCGCCCCCCTGAGACGGTCGCCCCAGGCCGATCGGGCGGCGCTCACGCCGCCCTCCCATGCGTCCGCGAGTTGGCGGCAGACGACCTTGGTGTCCCCGACGAGGCGGTGGTCTCCGGGGCGGTTCCGGGCGGTCTCGGCAGCGTCGAGATCGACTCGGATGATCGTCTTGCCGGCAAAGAGGTTCCCGTTCAGGAGCGTGAAGCCCAGGCGCACCCCCAGGCAGAGGACGACGTCCGCGGCCATCGCCTCCCCGAACGCCCCCCCGATGGGCATCGGGAGCCCGAAGGACCACGGGTGCGCGTCGGGCAGGACGCCGCGCCCGGCGTTCACGGAGAACACGGGGAGGCCGGCGGTCTCGGCGAGGCGGGCCAGGGCGTCGCCGGCTCGCGACCAGTGGGCGCCGCTGCCCACGAGCACGATGGGACGCTCGGCGGCGGAGAGGACGGCGGCCACCTCGGCCACGGCATCCGGGTCGGCCCCGGGCGGGACGGCAAAGGCGACCGCGGGGGCCGCGGCGTCCTCGGGGACGGGGGTGGCGAGCACGTCGAAGGGAACGTCGAGGTAGACCGGGCCGGGCCGGCCGCTGCGGGCCTCGGCGAGGGCCGTCGCCGTGTACTCCCCCGCTCGACGCGCCGTGGCGCAGGACCGCGCCCACTTCGTGACGGGGCGGACCATGTCGAGCTGCGCGAGGTCCTGTAGCGGCCACGTGTCGGCCTCCCGCAGGGGCCGGGCACCGGCCAGGCAGAGGACGGGGCTGGAAGACATCTGGGCGTTCGCGAGCCCCGTGACCGCGTCGGAGATCCCCGGCCCGGCGGTGACGGCGCAGACGCCGGTCTCACCCGTGGCGAGCGCCCAGCCCTCGGCCATGTGTGCGGCAGCCTGCTCGTGACGGGTGTCCACGATGCGGAGGCCCTCCCTCTGGCAGGCGTAGAGGATGGGGTCGATGTGCCCACCGTGGAGACAGAAGAGGTGGTCGACACCGGAGGCCGCCAGCGTGCGGCCGACGAGGCGTCCTGCGTCGTGACGGTCGTACATCTCGTCCCCCTGTCCCCTTGGCTCCTTGCGGCATCCGGCACGTCGCCGTCCGCCAATACCAGCAGCGCTTCCCGCCGACGGCAAGACGGGGCGACCTCAGGTGCCCAGAGTCACCGCCCTCACAGCGGCCGGCGCCCCCACGACGGCCGGGGTGAACGTCTCGCCGGCGTCCCTGCTCATCAGGACCTCACCCGCGGACGTACCGGCGACGACAAGGTCTCCCGAGGCGGCGAGGGCCTGGCGCTCGACGTTGCCGGCGAAGCCCTCGTGGACGAGACGCCAGCGCACCGGCTCGGCGTCGGCGTCGGCGACGAAGATCGCCGCCTCGGGGCCGCCGGCGTCCCACATCGGGGGCGGCCCGGACGCCGCCGACATCACGAGGCGCCCCCCGGCGAGGGCGAGGCCCTGGGAGTAGCCGCGGTCCACGCCGTCGGCCTGCCAGGCCCAGGAGCGGCCTTCGTCGCGGCTGCGGTAGAAACCGCCTCCCGTGGTGGCGTAGAGGTTCGTACCGTCTGCGACGACGTGGTGGACGTCCTCGTAGAGCCCGTCGTTGCGCGCCTCCCAGGTCTCCCCGGCATCGCTGGAGACGGCGACCCCGCCCACCTCGACGCCCACGACGAGGCGGTCGCCGTCGACGACGATGCTGCAGAGGTCGGCGGGCCCCCAGGGCGACTCCCACGACTCATGGCCCGCCACCTTCTCCAGGCCGGCGAGCCCCTCGGCGCCGGCCGGGGTGACCCGCCAGATCGCCGCCGGCTCGAGGCCCACGAAGGCGGTGCCGTCGTCCGTGCCGGCGACGGTCCAGATCGTCTCCCCGGTGAGGCCGAGGTGCTCCCACGCTCCTCCCGCCGGGCGCCGGTGGGCTCCCCCGCCTTCGACGGCGGCAAAGGTCCAGTCCCCGGCGACGCTCACGGCCACGACGGACTCGCCGGGGAAGTCGACGCTCCGCTCCCCACCGGGATCCCTGAGCGTGACGAGCCCGTCCCCGGTTGCCAACAGTATGTGCGCCATGGGCTCCCTTTCGAGCGTCGTCCGCGTCGAGAACGGTAGTGGCGTCTCCCTGGGTGGGTGCCACCGATCTCGGGAGCCGGGGTCCCCCGATCCGGGTCTGCGTTCCCGCAACCGTCCGTCAGGCCGGCAGGCCGGGTTCGATGACGATGCGCTGTACGTCGCCTCCGCCTGTGCGGAGCATCTCGAGTCCCTCGGCCGTCTTCTCCAGCGGGAAGCGGTGCGTGATGGAGCCCTCGATGTCGATCTTCCCCTCGGCCTCCATGCGGAGCACCTCCACGAGGTCCTCCTCGTGGGAGGCGAACGTGCCGATCACGGAGAGCTCGAAGACCGAGAACAACGCCTGGGGGAGGTCGATGCGGGGGGGCATCATGCCCACGCCCACGGTGAGGCAGCGACCCCCGCCCACGAGGGAGTTCACGGCTTGGGCGACCGTGTCGGGGACACCCACGCACTCGAGGACGACGTCGGCGCCCTCGCCGGTGGCGGCCCGGATGCCCCCGACGGGGTCGGCGCTGCCGGCGAGGACCACGTCGGTGGCCCCGAGACGCCGGGCCCGTTCCAGGGCGGCGGGGTTGGTGTCGACGGCGACGACCTGGCCGGCGCCGAGCACCCCGGCCAGGGCCACGGCCATGGAGCCGAGGCCGCCCACGCCGATGACGGCGACCTTCTCGCCCTCTCTCATTCCCGCCCGGCACTTGAGGGCGTGGTACGGGGTGGCGACGCAGTCCGTGGCCACCGCCGCCGCCGCCAGGGACACCTCGTCCGGGACGCGCACGAGCGCCGAATGCGGCACCCGGACGGCTTCGGCGTAGGCGCCGTCGAAGTGCAGACCGACCGCGCCGAGGCGCGGGCAGGACATGGGGTGTCCTGTGGTGCAGGCCCGGCACTGCCCGCAGCCGTCGCCGAGGTGCATCGCCACGCGGTCGCCCACCGCCCACCCGGTGACGCCCTCCCCCAGCGTCTCGACGACACCGGCGGGTTCGTGGCCGAGGATGAGCGGGAGCGGGCCCAGCACCGGCATACCTTCGAGGACGTGGACGTCGGAGTGGCACACCCCACATGCCGCCACGCGCACGACCACGTCGCCCGGCCCCGGTTCGGGGTAGGGCACCTCGTCGAGGACGAGCGGGGTCCCGGGGGCGTGCGTGCGCACGGCGCGCATCGTGGACGGGTTCGACATGTTCCCTCTTCCGCCTGCGAAAGATGTTGCACTACACTAGCAATCATCGCTAGGAAAACAAGCTTTAGGACCCCGCGAGACTGCGCCCGGCCTGCTTCGGTCAGGGGGCCGCTCGGGCCCCCTGACGAGACCACCGAGATCACGCTCGGAAGCGAGCAAGTCGTCGACATCGGCGGGATGCCCTCAACAGGGGATACTCGGGTAGACACGGGTGTGGGCGGCCTGTCGCGGCTTCGGGTGCGACACGCTCCAGCGCCCGAAAGAACCCGCTTGCCAGCTTCCAGGCCAGGAGGTCGCGTCAGCCCCGCGAGTCCTGATCATCCGAGGGTCCACCTACGGCCTGATGCAGCCACGCCGTCAGGAAGTCCTCGCCGTGCTCCGACGCCTCTTCCTCAAAGGCTCCTGCTATCTCGGCCACCACGCTCTGAAACTCGTAGCCGACCACCTCGGCCGCGGCTCTGAAAGCGCGCTGATACACCCGCAGGAGCAACTCGGGCCCGACCTTGCTCTGCGTTAGTTCGTTGAGAGCCGTGCGGCCAACCACGACAGCGGTTGCCGGGGAGGCTCGCAGGACTGCGCCCTTCGAGCGATGTCCCTTTAGGGTGTTGCCGACAATGGCGGCGTAGAAGGTCCGGGCGCCCCACACCTCCTCCAACGCACGTAGCTGGTCACCGAGCCGCTTACCGTCCCCGCCCTTGGCCGACCCGGTCTTGCTCTTGATCTGAAACAGACGAATGCGCTCAGGCTCCTCAAGACTCGGCACTTGGCCGACATCTGCGCCAGGAAACGGATTCATGACAGGATCCAAAGTCTCCTTGACACCACCCTTCCCCCGAGGCTCAGGAATCCGAAAGTTGCCTCGCATAGCGCCCAAGATCTCTTGGTGAAGATTTCCGACAAGGTCCTCAATCTTCATCAAAATCTTATGGGATGTCGTGCTCTCGATTGTACGACCAAGATCACGTCCGCTGAGCAATTCAAAATTAGCCGAAAGGATGAACGGATCCAGCACATCGCCCGGGTTACTTCCGCGGCGCAAACTGTCTGCTGATGCAGGGAACTGGCGGACTACGTCAATAACGATGCGGGCAAGGAATGCAGTTGCGCGCTCCGGGTCTGAGAAGGCGCGGCAGAGCTGTATCTGATCGGCCAATGCCTCGGCCATGCCGGTACCGGCGGACAATTCCGAGGCCAGCGCACCCAAGAGGTCGCTGTGGGCCATGTTTCCGAGTTCCAGAGCGCTCCAGTCGCTCGAAAATGGAAACCGGATCGCCCTGGTCGAAATCTTCAGGTCCGTACACGCCTTATTGAATAAGTCCACGGCCGCAGCATTTCGCAGCCACTTCAGGTCATCGCTGGCTCGGCGAATCTCATCGACAAGATCCGGGGCGAGCCCCTCAAAAGCGCCGGTGAGCCAATCGGCATTCAACGTACTCGACGGTTGCGCGCGGCTGCACGAACCTTCCGTACGGCGATGGCTAGCAGCCCATCCTCGTCCTGAGGATGGGGCGCAGCAGGTCTAGCGCCTGACATGGCCTCGGCGACGCTCCGCCCAGCTGCCATTCCGAGCGCCATGGGGACTGCGTTGCCGATCTGGACATAGTGCTGGTTCATCGATCCCGAGAATCTCCAATCATCAGGAAAACCCTGCAGCCTCGCGCACTCTCGAACCGAGAGTGGTCGGGTGTCCTGCGGATGACAGAGCGCAGAGCCCTTCCGATTCGCTTTACCCGTGATTGTCGGCGCGGGCTCATCCCAACTCAGGCGACGAAAGAACCCCGTCTTCCCACCGCCAGCCGCGTAGCTTCGTTCTCCCATGGCACGCCGAGCAATATCCGTCGGCAGAGATCGCCAGTTGCCGCCAGGCGGTACTAGATCGAAGACCCGGGCCACGTTGGGGGTATATTGCGACCCTGGTCCGGGGTCACTGATGAGGTCTGCAATCGCGTCCTTGAGGGTGACAAAGCCCAAGCTTGATCTTGGTCCATGCGTGACTTGGGGCAAAGCTGGCGCTCCCTCGTCCCGTGATCCAAGCATTAGGAATCGAAGTCGCTTTTGCGGTGCGCCCAATTCTGAGGAATCGAAGACTCCGAAGGTAACGGCATAACCTAACCCGGCGACCGCTGTGTCCAGCAAGAAACGCATCGCTGATCCAGACAGCTCGTCTTCTGCCAAAGGATGTGCGCCTCCGACTTCAGCCGGAAAGAGGGACGCCTGATCACGGCCGTATCTGGAGAGGTTCCAATGCTTCCCGGGCCGCTCATCGATAGGACGATGTCGAAGCGCTGCAGTCACCAAGTTGGCGACATTCTCTAGAATGAAGAATCGCGGGCGGACTTCAGATATGAGGCGAAGATATTCAAGGATTAGGTTTCCCCGAGGATCAGAGAGAGCGGCCCGCTTCCCACCCGGACAAAAGCTCTGGCATGGGGGGCCGCCCACCATCAGGTCAACCTCGCCCGTTCCGCGGCTAGCGGCCGCCAGGTCTCGGCCGGAGAGCGATGCAACGTCCGCCTGGAGAACACTCAGGTTGGGCCGGTTGCCACGGATGGTCTCAACGAAGACTGGCTCGATCTCGACAGCCAACTCCGGAGCGAGGCCTATCGCCTCCAAGCCCAGATCGAGGCCCATCGCACCTGTGAACAAGGACCAGACTCTCGACACCCTTGACCTCTGGCGTCCGTCGGGGCAAGTCGTGAGCGTACAGCGCCGGGATCCCACAACGGTGGATGGGGCGCCTCCCCCCTGGCTGTCATAAGGCTGACGTGAGACACGTGTTGTAGCCCGCTATCTGTCGGGGCGAGACCAGGACAGCGTGGAGCCCCATGTCGCCCCTTCGCCACCGCAGGAAACGGGACCCAATCCCCTCGGCCGACAGACGGCCAGCCGCGTCATGTAGAGGGCGCTCTCGATCGGGCGTTACCCCCTGACCACGTCCACGGACACGCAGCGGTCGAAGCGGACGGGCTGCCACTCCATGGGGGCGTACTGGAGGTGGTCGTAGCCGTCGACGAGGTGGAGCCACTTCACCATCCCGACCTCGACCTCGTTGGGGCCCTTGCCCCCCGGGGATCATGTAGTCCTCGTAGCCGTTGGAGACCGTCAGGGCGCCCGGACGCCACGTCGGGCTCGTGTGCAGGTTCACCCGAAAGTCGCCCACGTCGTTCCAGACCCCCGCGGTGTCGTCGGCGATGTCGAGAGCGGCGGCGTCGTCGGGGTGGATGAGCTGCGGACGGTGTCGGGGTGCCCACCGGTCGCTCCGGCCACCCGCTCCGGGCGGCACTCGCTGTCGAGGAGCCGCCGCACCCGGGCCAGGAGCGGCTCCACGGTGACCGTCGTGCCGTCGGCGGGGGCGTCGTCGGTGACACGGGCGTCACCGGTTGTGGCGGGGCCTAATCGCTGGATATATTGGCTATCAATACCCATGAGTGGGAACTCACTCTCCGGGGGGATGCACGTTGAGCACACTCACCTACGACGCCATCGTCATCGGGGCGGGACACAACGGCCTGTGCCTCGCTGCCTACCTGCAACGGGCCGGCCTCAAGACCGTCGTCGTGGAACGGCGCCACGAGGAAGGAGGCGGCGCGAACACCGAAGAACCCGTGCTGACGGGCTTCCGTCACAACATGCACGCGCAGTACATGGAGTTCTTCGACGTCATGCCGATGGTCCGGGACTTCGGCCTGGAGGAGATCGGCCTGCGCACCGTCATGCCCGAGGCGCAGGCGGGCATCACGTTCGCCGACGGCCGACCCCCCGTCGTCCTCTACCGTCCCGACCTCAACGACCGCACGTACGAGTCCATCGCCCAGTATTCCAAGGCCGACGCCGAGCTCTACGTCGAGCTCAAAGCCCGGGCGATGAAGCTCGAGGCGCTCCTCGCCGCCGGCCTCTACAACCTGCCCTCGCCCCTGTCCGAGGACCAGGCGCCCATCGTGGAGATGGTCTTCGGGGACCTCGGCCTCACGAAGTACCACGCCACCAAGACCTGCAAGGTCCTCATCGACGAGCTCTTCGAGACCTCCGAGCTGCGGGCGCTGCTGTACCGCACCTGCGTGGAGTGGGGCTTCCCCATCGACGACTGGGGCACCGCACCGGGCTGGCTCACGTTCATCATGTGGACCATGTCCAACTGGAAGCTCACCGTCGGGGGCACCCACACGCTGGCCAAGGCCATGATGCAGGCCTGCTACCGCGAGGGGGTCGACCTCATCGAGAACACCATGGTCGAGCGGGTCGTCGTGGAGGACGGCCGTGCCGGGGGGGTGGTCGCCCGGGGCCGTGAGATCCGGGCGACCAAGGTTGTGGCCTCCAACGCCGACCTGAAGCAGACCCTGCTCGACTTCGTGGGCGAGGACCACCTCTCGGAGCTGTGGGTGAAGAGGGCGAAGGCCTACCGCTACGGCCCCAGCCACGTCCTGGGCACGCCGATGTTCTGCCTCTACGAAGCCCCCGAGTACAAGTCGGCGCGATGGAACCCAGACATCGACAAGACCTTCTACACGATGGTCGGCTTCGACGGCGCCGACGACACCGCCCGCTACATCCGCGACGCCTACAGCGGGACGATGCCCAAGCCGGCGGCCGGCATGTGGGTGAACACCCTCTGGGACCCCCAGCAGGCCCCGGCCGGGCGACAGTCCGCCACCGGCTGGTACTTCCTCCCCCCGGCGAGCGCCCTGTCGAGCGAGGAATGGGCCGACGTGCGGGCGACGTTCAACGAACGGTTCCTGTCGGTGTGGCGCCAACACGCCCCCAACATGACCCCGGCGAACGTGATCGCGCACAAGCTCTACACACCGGACCAGATGGAGCACAAGAACCTCATGCGCGAGGGGGACTTCTCCAACGGCGAGTTCGCCCCCGACCAGTTGGGTGCCAACAGGCCCTTCCCCGAGGCGTCCAACTACCGCACCGAGGTCGACGGCCTGTACCTGTGCGGCCCTTCGGCCTACCCGGGCGGCGGGGTCCACGCCGCCTGCGGCTACAACGCCTTCAAGGCGATCGCCGAGGACCTCGGGCTGCCCAGCCCCATCGTGGCCGAGAGGGGGTACTGAGATGCCGGAGATCTACAGCGAGGGCTGGTACGAAGCCGTCGTCGACACCATCAACACCAAGGTCGGGACCCTCTCGGAGAAGGACGTCCCCAAAGGCGTCTGGCACGCCGTCGTGGAGATCGTCGCCGACGGCAGGTCCCCGTACGTGGCGGAGGGCGACACCCGTCGCTTCCTGATCCGCATCGACGGCGGCCGCTGCGCCTGGTACCGGGAGATCGACACCCCGAACCCCGAGGGCGTGGAGCTCGACTACCGCTTCGTGGGCCCCGCCGCCGCCTTCGACGGCATCGCCGCCGGCATCGTCGACCCCGTCGACGCCGCCCTCGACGGCACCGTGCGGGTGCGGGGCGACATGCGCTTCCTGATGCGCCAGGCGGAGCTCGTGAAGACGCTCCTTGAGGCCTACACGTCCGGGGTGGACACGGAATGGCCCGCCGGCCGCCCGCCCTACAACGGTGCCGCCGGCTGAGCCCGGCTGCCCCCTGCATTGGCAGTTCCCGTGCGAGTGAAAGGTCCTGGGGATGCGTGACAGCTACGACGTGATCATCGTGGGGGCGGGTCACAACGGCCTCACCCTCGGCTGCTACCTGGCGCGGGCCGGTCTCGACGTCCTGGTGCTGGAGCGCCGCCACGAGGAAGGCGGCGGCCTCTGCACAGAGGAGGTCACCCAGCCGGGGTTCCTGCACAACATCCACGCCAACTACCACACCTTCGTCGACCTGGCACCGCCCGTGAACGATCTCGAGGTGCGCGCGCACGGCGCCGAGTACGTGCGGCCCGAGGTGCAGATGGCGTCCCTCTACCCGGACGGCACGGCGCTCACCATCCACACCGACATGGACAAGACGCAGGCGTCCATGGCCCGCTTCTCGGAACGGGACGCCGAGACCTTCGGCCGCCTCCACCGGGAGGCACACGGCTACATCGACCTCCTCCTGGGCACCCTCATGTACCAGCCGCCCATGTCGGTCAAGGAGCTCACCAAGGCGCTGGCGTCCTTCGGCGTCGAGGACCGCTCGGAGTTCCTGTCCGTGAAGCTCCGCCGCGAGTCGATCAACCAGTTCCTCGACCGCCACTTCGAGAGCGACAAGGTCAAAGCGCACCTCGCCTTCCACGGGGCCGTGTGCTCGTACACCAACGACGTCCCGGGCCTGGCGATCGGCTACCCGCTCCTGATCGGCAAGATCAGCAACTGGCACGTGTGCGTGGGCGGCTCGCACCGTCTCGCCCACGCCCTCTGGCGGGACCTCGCCCAGCACGGCGGCACGATGGTGTCCTGTGCCGAGGTGTCCCGGATCCTCGTCGACGGCGGCCGTGCCGTCGGGGTGCGCCTCGCCGACGGCACGGAGATCGCCGCCCGTCAGGCCGTCGCCTCCACGGTGTCGGTGGAGCAGACGTTCCTGGAGTTCCTCAACGCCTCGGCGACCTCGGAGGAGTTCACGCAGAAGGTCAAGACGGAGGTGCAGCACAAGGACTGGACGCTGTTCTCGGTGCACCTCGCCATGAACCGCTTCCCCGAGTACACGGCGGCGGCCTTCGACGAGGACGTGAACCGGGCATGGGTCGTGAACCTGGGCTACGACAGCCTCGACGCCCTGAACGCCGACTGGGCCGCGATACGGGCGGGCGGCCTGCCCGAGCCGAGGCCCAACGCCGCGGTGAACAGCCTCTACGACCCCACCGACGCCCCCGCCGGATGCGCCACCGGACTCCTGCGCCAGTTCGCCCCCTTCGCCCTCGCCGACGGCGGCGAGGGCGCCTGGGAGAAGGCGGGGCGCTGGTACGGCCAGCGTTGCATCGAGGCCTGGCGGGAGTACGCCCCGAACCTCACCGACGACGCCTTCGTCGAGTGGGCCGTGGACACCCCCCTCGACATCACCCGCAAGCTCCCCAACATGCCCCGGGGGGACTGGATGATGGGCGAGATCAGCCTGGACAACATGCTGGACGAGCGGCCCCTCCCGGAGCTCGGCCAGTACAAGACACCCGTGGAGCGCCTCTACATGGCGGGTTCCACGCAGCATCCCCACGGCTTCATAACGTTCGGCCCGGGCTACAACGCCCTCCAGGTGATCGCCGACGACCTCGGCGTCGACAAGTGGTGGCGCAAGATCTGACGGCTCCCCAGAACGGGGACGGAGAGAGATGACGTCTGCAGCGACAACGGCCCCCACGGTCCGCCTGGACGCCGGTGAGGAGGCGTCCGGGCTCGCCATGATCCTCGGCGACCTCATCGAGTCGAACCTGCGGGACTTCCCCGGCCGACGCCGGGTGGCATCCACGTCCCGGGGCGAGATCGTCCTGTCCGCGTCCGACCGGGACGTCTCGGTGACCCTCTCCTTCCGGGGAGACGAGATCGTCATCTCCGAGGGCGCCCTCGACACGGCCCCGGCCCTGCGCGGAGCCTGGCTCGAGATGGCCGCCGTCTGCAGCGGCCGCCTGAACCCCCTGCGGGCGATGGCCCAGGGCAAGCTCAGCGTCGCCCTGCGCCGCAGCCCCGCCCTCGTCGCCGCCACCGGCTTCGTCCTCTCTGTGCCCGAGTCGTTCTACGAGGACGACGCGGAGACCGCCGCCCGGCGTCGTCGCCAGGCCCTTGTCGTCGGTGCGGGTGTGGCCGCCGCCGCGACCGGCGTGGGAGTCGCCGTCTACGCCCGACGCCGGAGCTCCCCATGAGCGCACCCTCCCTTGTCGTGCTCTGCGGGGGCCTCGGCGGCGCCCGCCTCGCCCTGGCGCTCCAGAGCGCCGGGGCCGCCGACGAGACCCTGTTCGTGACGAACGTCGCCGACGACGTCGAGGTGGGCGGACTCCTCGTCTGCCCCGACACCGACGCCGTCATCTACGCCCTCGCCGGCCGCTTCGACGAGGAGCGGGGCTGGGGCGTGCGGGGCGACGCCTTCCCGGGGGCCCGCCCCGGGGAACCCCCCTGGTTCAACCTGGGCAAGGCCGACCGCGCCCACCACGAACGGCGCCGGGAGCTCCTCGCCTCGGGCCTCACCCTGGGGGCGGCCACGCAGGTGCTCGCCGGGGACCTCCGGGTGCGGGCCGCGGTGCGTCCCGCCACAGACCAGCCCGTGCGCACCCGGGTCCGCACGGACACGGGCTGGCTGGGCTTCCAGGAGTGGCTCGTACGGGAACGCGCGCAACCCCCCGCCCGCGACGTCGTCTACGCCGGCATCGAGGCGGCGAAGCCAGACCCGGACACCCTCGACGCCCTCGGCGACGCCGATCTCGTCGTCCTCGCCGCCTCCAGCCCGGTGGCGTCGCTGCGGCCCACCCTCGCCCTGCGGGGTGTGCGCCGGGCCCTCACCCGTCGCCGCCGGCCCACGGTGGCGATCAGCCCGGTCACCGGCCGACCCCTCGTCACCGACCGCGACCGACGCCGCTCCCAGGCCCGCGCCGCTCTCCTCGCGGCCGTGGGTGTCGCCCACGACCCCGCCGCCGTCGCCGGCCTCTACCGGGGCCTCGCCGACCGCTTCCTCCTCGACCCCGCCGACGCCCACGCCGCCCGGGCGGTCGCCGACCTCGGCCTCCAGCCCGTCGTCGCCCCCACCGTGGCCGAGACCATCTGGGAGCGGGCGAGGCTCGCCGACGTCCTCCTTTCGATGGCTTAGGAGGCCGGTGTTCGAGCCGCCGAGGTCGCAGGCCGCGCCAAGGCGGGAGCACGGTCCTACACAACCGTGGATCGACCGCCTGGCGGCTCCCCGATGCCGAAGCGCGACTCCGTGACCGACACGTACTCCCGGCCCAGGTCCAGGCGGGCCGAGCCGAGCTCGGGACGGTTGGGCGTGTCGGGGAACATCTGGGGCTCCAACGACACCGAGCCGTGACGACGGAACGGCGCGCCAAGCCCGTTGCCTGTGTACACCTGATCGGCGCTCACGTGCATCCAGCGGCCGCTGGCGGGTGCGTCCAGCACCGCGGCCAGGCGGACGGTCCCCGCTTCTCCGGCGATCTCGTAGCAGTGGTCGAGTCCCGGCCCCGACGCCTCGCGTATCGCCCGATCGAAGCGCCCAGATGCGGGTTGCGTCCGTGGTCCTCGTACGCCGCGAGATCCGGCAGGCTGAGGTGGACGTCGGCGAGCTCACCCGACCTGTCCGGTGCTTCCAGCGAACGGATGGCCGCCCCCAGGGCGAGCAACCGCAACCGCAGCACGGGGCTCTCCAGACACACCTGCTCGACAGCGTGGCCGTCCTCGGTCACCCCCATCTGCTCCGCGAGCGCCATGGGTCAGAGCCCCGGGCTGGACTGGACCAAACCGCCGTCGACCGTCACCGTCGTGGCTGTCAGGTACGAGGCCCCCGGACCGGCCAGGAAGGCGACCACCTCCGCGATCTCCTCGGGCTGGGCCATGCGCCCCAGCGGGATCGCCGCATCCAGTACCGCCATCTTCCCCGGGTCCGCCATCGTCGCCGCGTTGATCGGGGTCGCCACCGCTCCCGGTCCCACCCCGACCACGTTGATGCCGTGCGACGCCAGTTCCACCCCGGCAGTGCGGGTGAGCATCCGCATGGCGCCCTTCGAGAGGCAGTAGGGCGCGTTGCCGGGCATCGGCCAGTCCTCGTGCACGGAGGACATGTTGACGATCCGTCCACCGTCGCCCTGCGCGATCATCTGGCGTGCGGCGACCTGCGTTCCGAAGAAGGCCGATCGCAGGTTCACCGCCAGCACCTTGTCGTACTCCTCCTCGGTGGTGTCGAGCACCGACGTCCGGGTCTCCATCCCTGCGTTGTTGACCCAGACGTCCAGCCGGCCCCATTGCGCCGTGGCGGCGTCGACCAGTGCCTGCAGGTCGGACACCTTGGTCACGTCCGCGTCGACGCCGATGGCGTGCTCGCCGAGTGCGGCGATCCAGCGCTCCAGGGTCTCGGTGGCCTCCGGGTGACTGACGTAGTCGATGACCACCTCCGCTCCACGGGCTGCGAGAGCGAGGACGACAGCCTTGCCGATGCCGCTGTTGCCGCCGGTGACCACGGCCACCTTGCCCGCCAAAGGCTGTTCGGGGGGGGTGTCAACGGCGTCTGACGGGGTCGTGGCGTTCATGAGCTCCTCCGTTCGTGTCGTTCGCGGCCGCATCGATGCCGGCCGCTGGATGGACCGAAGACGACCCTGCCGGTGGCGCCCACCGGTCAGCCGGCGGATGCGCCGGCGGGCTGACCCGCTCCTCGAGTCCGGTCGTCGGGCAGGTGCCAACCGAGCGGCGCGCCCAGGTCGTCCACCGACGCCGGACCCCAAGTGCCGGACTCGTAGGTCTCCACCGGCCGCGGCGCGGCCAACAGCGGAGCCGCGACCTCCCACAGGCGCTCGATGCCCTCGGCGGTGTTGAACAGCGTGCGGTCCCCCAGCATGGTGTCGTGCAGCAGACGCTCGTAGGCCTTGAGCTCGGCCCCCGGGTCGAAGCTCTGCCGGTACACGAAGTCCAGGTGCGCCCCGCCCAGCCTCATCGTCGCTCCGGGTTCCTTCGACCGGAAGTTCACGCGGATGCCGCCGGGCTCGGCGATCTCGAACACGAGCTCGTCCGGCGCCCGGGCGCCCGCGGCGGGGAACATGTGCATTGGGGGCTCGCGCAGCGTCAGGGTGATGGCGCGCCGGCTCTCGGGCATGCGCTTGCCGGTGCGCAGGAGGACCGGGACGCCGGCCCAGCGGTCGTTGTCGATGTGGGCCTCCACCGCGACGAGGGTCTCGGTGTCCGAGTCGTCGGCCACGTCGGGCAGGTCCCGGTACCCGGCGTACTGCCCCCGGACCACGCGGGCTGGGTCCAAGGGCTGGATGTCGTCGAAGACCGCCTGTCGCCCTGCCCCGAGCGCCTCGGCCGTAAAGGACGCCGGCGACTCCATGGCGAGGAAACCGAGCACTTGGAACAGGTGGGTGACCACCATGTCGCGGAAGGCGCCCGTCTCCTCGTAGAACTTGGCGCGATCCTCCACGCCCAGCGTCTCTGGGACGTCGATCTCCACCCGGGCGACGTGCTCCTTGCACCACACCGGCTCGAACAGCCGGTTGGCGAAGCGCACGGCCAGGATGTTCTGCACGTCCTCCTTGCCCAGGAAGTGGTCGATCCGGAAGATCTGCTCCTCGGCGAACACACTGCGGAGCACCGCGTTGAGCGCCTTGGCGGAATCGACGTCGGTGCCGAACGGCTTCTCCAGCACGACCCTCGCCCGCTCGCCGTTGAGCCCCGCCGTCCCCAAGCCGCCGACGATGCCGGGAACGGCCACAGGCGGGATCGACAGATACAGCAACGAGCGCGCGGAGGGGCCGAGGGCCGTTTCGCCGGCGCCCACGGCGGCCGCCAGCGCCGACATGTCGGTGGCGTCGCTCGGCACGTACGACAGGCGTGACAGGTACGTGTCCCTTTCGGGGCCGTGGGTGGGCACGCGACCGAACTCGTCGACCATGTCCGCGGCGTGGCTCCGGAACTCGTCGTCGGTGCCGGACTGGGGCGACGTGCCGATCAGGCGGAAGTCCGCGGGCATCAGCCCGGCGGAATGCAGGTGGAAGAACCCCGGCAGCAACTTGCGGGCGGCCAGGTCCCCGGTGGCGCCGAAGAGCACGATCACGTGAGGATCGGCCACGGCGGAGTTCGTCGGGGCGTCGGTGGGATCCACGTTGTCAGCCTCCTGGGCGGCGGTCGGTCGGTCGGGACGGACGGCTCGGATCCGGCGCCACTGGCTTGGACGGCGGGCGCGACGGCGGCGGCGCTGCGGCCCCTTCGGCGGGAGCGCTCTTGTCGTCCTGGCGCTCAGGCGTCACGGCGTGCCTCCGCGGCAGGTCCTGCCGCGGCGGCGTCGGCCAGGACCAGCGATGCCGCCGCCTCCACCCGACCGGCGGGGATGGAGCGGTCACCGGCCAGGAGCGAGGCCAGCGGCGTGCGCTTCTCCTCGCCGGTGACGAGCCAGAGGAGTTGGCCGGCGCGGGCGAGGGCCGGAAAGGTGAGAGTCATCCGGTGCCGGCCCTGGTACGTGGCGCCGGTGGGGGCGACGAGCCGGTCGGCCACCTCCAGGACGGGGTCGCCGGGGACCAGGGACGCGGTGTGCCCGTCGGGGCCGAGGCCGAGGTGGACGAGGTCGAAGCGGTCGGGAAGCTCCGTACCGTAGCGGGATGAGGCCGCTGCCAGGTCTTCCTCCTCGACGGGCATCGGATGGACGTGGGCCGGCGCGTCGCCGAGCGCGGAGCGGAGGCGCGCCAGGTTGCGGTCCGGGTCGTCCGCCGGGGCCACGCGCTCGTCGACCTGGTAGACGTCGACCCGGTCCCACGCCACGTCGAGAGCGGCCAGGCGGGCGAACATGACCCACGGCGTCCGGCCGCCGCTCACGGCGAACGTGAACCGGCCGCGCTCGGCCACGCCGACCCGGACCCATTCGGCGACCAGGGCAGCAGCCGCGGTGGCGACGGCCTCGGCGTCGGACCGGACGACGAGCTCGTGGTCCACGCTCAGGCCTGCTTCTCGGCGTGGCCGCCGAACTCGCCGCGCATGGCGGAGAGGACCTTGGCGGTGAACAGGCCGAGATCGCGGGACTCGAACCTCTCGTTGAGGGCGGCGCTGATGACGGGAGCGGGGACGCCCTCCTCGATGCCGGCGACGACCGTCCAACGACCCTCACCGGAGTCCGACACGCGACCGGCGTACTCGTCGAGCTCGGGGGAGCGGGCCAGCGCATCGGCGGTGAGGTCCACGAGCCACGAGCCGACGACTGAGCCACGCCGCCACACCTCGGCGACCTCGGCGACGTCGATCTCGTACCGGTAGTACTGCGGGTCCCGCAACGGCGTGGTCTCGGCGTCCACCTCCTGCCGGCGGAGGCCGGCGTCGGCGCCCTTGATGATGGAGAGGCCTTCGGCGATGGCGGCCATCATCCCGTACTCGATCCCGTTGTGGACCATCTTCACGAAATGCCCGGCGCCGTTCGGCCCGCAGTGCAGGTATCCCTTCTGGGCCGTGCCGTCGGTGCGCGTGCGGCCCGGCGTCGGGTCCACGTCGCCCTCACCGGGAGCGATGGTCGTCCAGATCGGGTCCAGGTGCGCCACAGGGGCGTCCTCCCCGCCGATCATCAGGCAGTAGCCGCGATCGAGGCCCCAGACGCCCCCGCTGGTCCCGCAGTCTACGTAGTGGATCCCCAGTTCCTTGAGCTGGGCGGCCCGGGCGATGTCGTCGCGGTAGTACGAGTTGCCTCCGTCGACGACCACGTCGCCGGCGTCGAGCAACTCCGCGAGCTGGTCGACGGTGCCCTGCACGAACCCGGCCGGGACCATGATCCACACCGCCCGGGGGGACTCCAGCTTCGACACGAAGTCGGCCAACGACTCGGCGCCGGTGGCGCCCGCGTCGGCCAGCGCCGCGACCGTCGGGGCGCTCACGTCGTAGACCACGCAACGGTGGCCGTCGGCCGTCAACCGGCGGACGATGCTCGCGCCCATGCGGCCCAGGCCGATCATGCCCAACTGCATCGGGTTCTTGGTCGTCATCGTGGTGCCTCCTCAGGCGTGCTTCAGGTGCCGGTAGGTGCGGATGAGCGCATTGGTGGACGAGTCGAAGTTCAGGTCGGGATCGTCGGCGGCGGTGAGCTTGGGGATGATGGCCAGCGCCAGCACCTTGCCCAGCTCCACGCCCCACTGGTCGAAGGAGTCGACGTCCCAGATCGTGCCCTGGGTGAACACGCTGTGCTCGTACAGGGCGACGAGCG
Source organism: uncultured Acidimicrobiia bacterium (assembly GCA_964370965.1). Taxonomy (GTDB): domain Bacteria; phylum Actinomycetota; class Acidimicrobiia; order UBA2766; family UBA2766; genus CAYJLW01. The sequence continues at coordinate 23,532 of CAYJLW010000013.1, forward strand.
TACCCAGCCGGTACGGCGTGAGGACGTCGGCGAGGATGACGTTGGTGGGCCGGTTCCCCTCCATCACGCGGTGGGGGACGACGTCCTCCGCGGTGCCTTCGGCCCGGACCTCGTCCTCGGTCTTGCCGAAGGCCAGCGCCTGGGCCTGGGCGAACACGTTCGACGACAGGATGTCGTGGTGGTCGCCCAGCGGGTTGAGAGTCTTGGCGAACCCGATCAGGTCGCACGGGATCGTCGTCGTGCCCTGGTGGATCAGTTGGTAGAAGCTGTGCTGGCCGTTGGTGCCCGGCTCACCCCAGTACACGGCGCCGGTGTCGGCGGTGACATGCCCACCGGCCAGCGTGACGTGTTTGCCGTTCGACTCCATCGTGAGCTGCTGCAGGTAGGCCGGAAAGCGCTTGAGGTACTGCTCGTAGGGCAGCACCGCCACGGTCTGGGTGCCCAAGAAGTTGCGGTACCAGACCGCGAGCAGACCCATCAGCACCGGGAGGTTGGATTCGAAAGGAGCCGTGCGGAAGTGCTCGTCCATGTCGTGGAACCCGCTGAGCATCTCCCGGAACCGGTCAGGGCCCACCGCCAGCATCGTCGAGAGCCCGATCGCCGAGTCCATCGAATACCGGCCGCCGACCCAGTCCCAGAACCCGAACATGTTCGCCGTGTCGATCCCGAACTCCCGCACCCGCCCGGCGTCGGTCGACACCGCCACGAAGTGCTTCGCCACCGCAGCGTCGTCGCCCAGCGCGGCGAGACACCACTCGCGTGCGGAGCGGGCGTTGGTCATCGTCTCGAGCGTCCCGAACGTCTTCGAGGCGATGACGAACAGGGTCTCGGCCGGATCCAGGTCACGGGTGGCCTCGACGAAGTCGGTCGAGTCCACGTTCGACACGAACCGGAACGTCATGTCCCGCTCCGCGTAGAACCGCAGCGCCTCGTACGCCATGACCGGCCCCAGGTCCGACCCGCCGATGCCGACGTTGACGACGTTGCGGATGCGCTTGGCGGTGTGTCCCACCCACTCGCCGGAGCGCACCCGCTCGGAGAAGGCCGCCATGGCGTCGAGCACGTCGTTGACCTCGGCCACCACGTCCACGCCGTCCACCACCAGCGACTCGCCCCTGGGCATCCGCAACGCCACGTGCAGCACCGAACGGTCCTCGCTCACGTTGATCCGGTCCCCCCGGAACATCGCATCGATGTGCTCGCGCAGGCCCGACTCCCGGGCCAGCTGCACCAGCAGCCCCATCGTCCGGTCCGTCACCCTGTTCTTCGAGTAGTCCAGGTACAGGCCGCATGCCTCGGCCGTGAGACGATCACCGCGCCCCGGATCCTCCGCGAACAGGTCCCGCAGGTGCCGGGACTCGATGTCGTCGCGGTGCGCGGCCAGTGCCGCCCAGGCCGGATGCTCGCTCAGGTGCACGCGGTAGCTCATCGTCGTCTTCCTCCGCTCTCTCGGCTCACGGCCTCGGCCTGAGACTCGACATGTTCCATCAGGTCCTTCCACGCCGCGACGAAGGAGGACGCTCCGTCGCTCTGGAGCTGAGCGGCGGTGGCGGCCAAGTCGACGCCCGCGTCCGTGAAGAGCGCCAGCACGTCGTCGCAGTCGCCCCCGTCGGCAGGAAGGACGTCCCCGACCTCTCCGTGGTCCGCGAAGTCCTCCAGGGTCGCGTCGGGCATGGTGTTCACCGTGAAGGGGGCCGCGAGCCCCGCCACGTAGAGCGTGTCCGGGGCGGCCGGGTCCTTGGTCGACGTGCTGGCCCACAGGAGCCGCTGCAGGCGGGCCCCCTCGCCGGCGAGGCGCTGCCATCGATCAGAGTCCTCAAGTCGGCGGTAGGCGCGGTAGGTGTCTCGGCCTACGGCCAGAGCCAGCCGGTCGCGCAGGTCCGCGGGCACCCGCTCGGCCACGGCCTTGTCCCAGCGCGACATGAACACCGACGCCACCGATCCCACCGCCGGGTCCAGGCCGGCCCGGACCCGCCGTTCCACGCCGCGCAGGTGGGCGTCGGCCGCGTTGCGGTAGTGGTTGGCGTCGAAGAGCAACGTCACGTTGACGGGGATGCCGGCGGCGACGCACTCCTCGATCGCCGGCAGGCCTTCGGGGGTGCCGGGGATCTTGATAAACAGGTTGTCCCGGCCGGCCCGCTCGTGGAGCGCGCTGGCCGCGGCCACCGTGGACGCCGTGTCGTAGGCGAGCTCCGGGGACACCTCGAGGGAGACCCAACCGTCCACCCCGTCGGTGCGCTCGTGGATCCCGAGGAACAGGTCGGCAGCCCGTTGCAGATCCTCGATGGCCAGGTCGAAGAACAGTTCTTCGCCCGAGCGTCCGGCAGCCGCGCCCGCGCGGATGGCGTCGTCGTAGGCGCCGGAGGCGATGGCATGGTCGAAGATGGACGGGTTGGACGTCAGGCCCGTCACCGACTTCTCGTCGATGTAGCGCTGGATCGTGCCGTCGTCCAGCATCGTCCGGGTGATGTTGTCGAGCCAGAGGCTCTGACCCCGCTCGTGGAGGGCGTCCGTCGATTCGGTCATGTCCGGCTCCTGTTCGTCTCGCTCTCGTGCCGCGGACTCGTCCGGCTCATGCGCGGGACCGGGCCGTGGTGAGAACCTCCCGCGCCACCTCCGTGACCCGGTCCGGCGTGAACCCGAACCGGACGAGCAAGTTCTTGAGCGGCGCGGAGGCACCGAAGGTGTTCATGCCGACCACGGCGCCACCGTCACCGACCCAGCGGTCCCACCCCAGAGTCGAGGCCTGCTCGATCCCCACCCGGGCCGCGACCCCCGGGGGAAGGACCTCGTCGCGGTACTCGACGGGCTGACGGTCGAACAGCTCCCAGCACGGCATGCTCACCACGCGGGCACCGATGCCTTCGGCCGCGAGCTCGTCCCGGGCGGACATGGCCAACTGCACCTCGGATCCCGTGGCCAGCAGGATCACGTCCGGAGCACCGCCGGGCGCATCGGCCAGCACGTAGGCGCCCCGGGACACCCCGTCGGCGGCGCCGAGCCCGGTGCGGTCAAAGGTGGGAAGGGCCTGGCGGCTGAGGATCAGCGCCGCCGGCTCCCGGTGCAACCCCATGACCACGCGCCAGGTCTCGGCCACCTCGTTGGCATCCCCCGGCCGGAACACCAGGAGGCCGGGCATGGCCCGCAGCGAGGCCACCTGCTCCACGGGCTGGTGGGTCGGGCCGTCCTGGCCGACGCCGATGGAGTCGTGGGTGAACACGTGGATCACTGGGATCTCCATGAGCGCGGAGAGCCGGATGGCGCCCCGGGCATAGTCGGAGAAGATGAGGAAGCCCGACCAGAAGGGTCGGACCTTGGTGAGCGCCATGCCGTTGACAATGGCGGCGGTGGCGTGCTCGCGGATGCCGAAGTGGACGTTGCGGCCGCCCGGCGACGCGGGCTGCAGGTCGCCGGCGTCCGCGGCCGTGATCCTGGTCCTGGTCGACGGTGTCAGGTCGGCGGACCCGCCGAGGAGCCAGGGGACCCGGCCGGCCACGGCGTCGAGGACCTGGCCGGACGACACCCGGGTCCCGACGCCTGTGGGGTCCGGGTCGAAGGTCGGGACGTCCGCCTCCCACCCCTCGGGGAGCTCGCGGCGCGCCATGCGCTCGATCTGATCGGCGAGCTCGGGGAACCGAGCGCGGTACGACTCGAATTGCTGCTCCCAGTCCCGGCGGGCCGAGCGGCCCCGCTCGCCCATCCCAGTGGCGAAGTGCTCCCGGACGCCTTCGGGCACCCAGAAGTCCCGGTCCGGGGGCATGCCGAGGAACTCCTTGGTCGATCGGACGTCGGGCCCGAACGGCTCACCGTGGGCCTTGGGGGAGTCCTCGACCGGCGAGCCGTAGCCGATGTGGCTGTGCACCAGCATCAGGGTCGGCCGCTCCGTCTCGGCCCGGAACGAGTGCAGCGCCCGCTCGACGGCATCGAGGTCGTTGACGTCGGCCACGGTGGTGACGTTCCATCCGTAGGCCAGGAAGCGGGCTGCCACGTCCTCGGTGAAGGTGATGTCGGTGTGGCCCTCGATGGTCACCCGGTTCGAGTCGTAGATCCAACACAGGTTCGACATGCGCTGGTGCCCGGCCAGCGACGCCGCCTCCGACGAGATGCCCTCCATCATGCAGCCGTCGCCGGCCAGGGCGTAGACGTCGAAGTCGAAGAGCTCGAACGCGTCGCGGTTGTAGCGGTCGGCCAGCCAGCGACCGGCCAAGGCCATGCCCACGGACGTGGCCACGCCCTGTCCGAGCGGGCCGGTGGTGGTCTCGACGCCGCTGGTCCAGCGGTACTCAGGGTGTCCTGGGCAGTGCGAGTCGAGCTCGCGGAACGACTTGATGTCGGCCATGGTGACCGCCAGGTCGCGGCCGACCTCGTAGTCCTCGTCGACGGCATGCACGCCCGTGAGGTGCAGGAGCGACCACAGCAGCGCGGAGGCGTGGCCCTCAGACAGCACGAACCGGTCGCGATTCGGCCAGATCGGATCCGTGGGGTCGAATCGCAGCACCCGGTTCCACAGCGTGTAGGCGACCGGGGCGACGCCCATCGGGGTGCCCGGATGGCCCGACTCCGCCCGCTGGATCATGTCCATGCAGAGACCGCGGACGGTGTTCACGGACATCTGGTCCAGGTCGGTCGTGACGGCGTCGCTCATCTCTCTCCTCAAGGGGTCGAGCCGTTGCCCAGGGTCGGCAGGACATAGCGCTCCACGGCGTGGGCGAAGCCGTCCTCGGCGTTGGACGCGGTCACATGGCGGGCCGCTCGCTGGACCTCGCGGTCGGCGTTGCCCATGGCGATGCTCATCCCGGAGCGGGCGAACATGAGGATGTCGTTGGGCATGTCCCCGAGCGTGCAGACCGCCTCCGCCGCTATGCCGAGCGTCTCGCACAGGTGGCCCGCCACTACTCCCTTGTTGGCGAGGGGGTGGGTGACGTCGAGGTAGTAGGGCTGGGAGCGGGCGGCCGACACGTGGTGGCCGACGAGTTCCCGCGCCTCGCCCTCCACGCGGGCCACGAGGTCGTGGTCGTCGCTGACTCCGACGATCTTGGCCAGGCCGGCGCCGTCGGCCGCGGCGGCGACCACGTCGTCGAAGTCGCTCACGACCGTGGGCTCGAACTGCACCGTGAAGGCCTCCCGGCCCACGTGGGGCGCGTCGGCGTCGCGGACCAACCACTCGGCGCCGCGGTAGATCCAGGCGTCCAGCCCCCGGGATTCGATCAGTTCGAGCACCGGGCGGACGGCCACCTCGGGCAGAGTCCGCTGATCGAGCACCTGCATGGTGGCATCGACGTAGACACCGCCGTTGAAGGCGGCGATGGGCGCGGTGAGGGCCAGGGGATCGACGAGCATGGCCATGCCGCGGGGCGGGCGGCCGCTCGTCACCGCGAAGGCGATGCCGGCGTCGTGAAGCCGGTGCACGGCCTCCACCGCTGCGTCGGTCAGCACCTTGTCGGGCGTCACGAGCGTGCCGTCGACGTCGGTGAGGACGAGGTGGACCGCCGTCGTCACGTCGTTCCCGTCTCGTCGACGTCGCCCACCACGGGACCTTCCTCGGCCTCGTCACCCCAGTCGATGAGCCGGTCCACGAGGGTCACACGAACGTGGGCCTCGGCCAGGGCGACGGCGCAGCCCACCCCGGCGAACCCGCCCCCCGCGACCACGACGTGAGTGCCCGACCGGCGCTCCTCGGCGGCGCCACGGTGGGACTTCACGGCACATCTCCGCCGGCAAGACCGGCCCGACAGGGGCTCATCCGCTCGGTCTCCTCCAGAGTGCGGCCGCTGGTCTCCGCCGAGATCCGCAGGATCCACACGAGGCATGAGGAGTACATGCGGCGAGGACTCGGTACTTCACCGCCTCGCCGGCGGCTCCTTCGCGAACTGTACCCCGCCCCCGAGGGGCGCCGGACCACTCTCCCGACGGGCCCGGGAGACCGTCGCCCGGCACCCCGCCCATGCGGCCGGCATCCCAGGCCGACCGTTCCTGGCGCGCTCGTCAGATGGGCATCCGATAACCGAAGAACTCCTGGTCCTCGTTGTACCCGCCCTGTCCGGCACCGAGGCGGTCGAAGCTTTCCACGAGCTCGATGGCCTCGATCCACTTGACCTGCTTGAAGCCGAGCTCGACCTCGTCGCGCAGCCGGAGTGGCGCGCCGTAGGACTCCCCGAGGGGCTCGCCGTTCATCTCGTAGGCGAGGATGGTGAGCTCGTGGTACATGTTCTCGATCTTGTGGCAGTCGTAGTAGCGCCCGGTGCCGGGGGTCTCGGGGCCTTCGGCGAAGGAGTAGAAGACGACCCAGCGGGCGCCGGGGAGCGGCTCGGCGAGGGCGAGGACGTCCGACATCGCGACGCCGCCCCACTTGGCGATCCCGGACCAGCCCTGGATGCAGTAGTGCTGGGTGACCTGTTCCCGCTTGGGCATGGCCAGCAACTCGGAGTAGGAGAGCCTGATCGGGTTGGCCACCAGGCCCTCGATCTTGAGCGTGTAGTCGGCCCAGCCGCCGGCCCGGAGGCGCCTGTACTCCTCGGAGTCGGGAAGGTGCCCGTTGGGCCAGAAGAAGGCCGAGACGTCCTTCTCGGAATAGGTGGCCCTGGGGTCCCACCACTCCATCAGCCCCTTGATCCAGCCCACCGTCGCGGCGCCGACCTTCTGCACGGTCCGGGGCCTGCGGATGGTGAACGGGGACGCCGCCGCCCCCCAGGCGGCGCCGACGGGCAACCCCCCCCCGTAGACGGCCAGCGCCCACCCCGAGTCCGTGTTCGTGCCGAGCGTGATGTGGTTGAGGTTCCCGACCAGGCCGGTGGCAAAGACCATCACGGTGTGCATGACGACGAAGAACACCATCCATGCCAGCACGCCGAAGTGGATCGTGCGGGCCACTTGACGATTCAGCAGTCCGGCGCCGAAGCCGAACTTCCCGGCGATCGAAGGCGCCTGCAGGAGCCCCGTGACGAATGCCAACGGCGCCGCGACGAAGATCGTCAGGAAGTACGCGAGGATCTGCAACCCGTTGAAGCGGGTGAACCCGGTGTTGGCCGGGAAGTCCAGCGACGCGTACTGGATCGCCGCGGACAGGGCGTTGGGAAACACGTCAAGTGACCGAGGGACCAGCCGTTCCCACTGGCCGCCGGCGAACAGCAACACGAAGAAGATCACGCCGTTGACGAGCCACAACAGGTCGAAGCTGAAGTGCCACCAGCGGGCCAGGCCGACGGAGTGGCGAAACCCGGGGATACCCAGCCACCTCGGCAACGCCACCGAGTCGTCCTTTGCCGTCCACACCTGGGTCGCCTCGGCCGGGTCCTGGCGATCGGCCGGGACAGGGCCCCGGATGCGCAACCATTCACGGCCCGGTCTGCTCCCCGAGTCCAGGCTCAGGCGGGGGTGGTCGGCCAGGATCTGCAACCCGGCCCGGATGATGAACATCATGAACAACAGGTTGAAGAAGTGCTGCCAGCGCAGCCACCACGGGAACCCTCCGTCGACCTCCGGCACGTAGGACCCCGACGTGCCCGGGTACCGGCGGATGAAGTCCCGCATCCAGTCGTAGTGACGCAGCTGCTGGGCCACGGCGATCGACAGCACCAACCCCACCGCGACCAACGGGACCAACCACAACGAACTGAGCCACCGCCGACCCACCCGCACGAACGGCACCGTGGCCTTCTGGTCCTCCATGCCCCCCGCCCAGTCCTCCACCACGATGCGCCCGTCTAACACGCCCTGACGTTCGTGCGGATCGAGCAGCCCCTCCAGACGCGCGGCCTCGGTCTCCGGATCCGGCTCGGGTGTACCCGTCATGGCGTCCTCCTGGCCAGGCGACCCGAACGGCCCTTCGACGACCTCACCGATCGAGCACCCGGTCTGGGTCGCGCGCCCTCACCGTCGGCAGACCCGCCCCTCGGTGCGGATCGTCGCTCGCACAGAGCGGCATCCTATCTTCGCCGGTTCCCGCCCGGCCGACACTGCCGAGGACCCGTGCCGCCGCCGCCGCCGAAGCCGGGTCCCGCCCGGTCAGGCTGGGGACGGCGGCCCCTGCAAAAGAGCCGCCGGCATCGCCGGGGCCCGGCCCTCGGCGGCGGCCTGCATGCGCTCCACGGCAGCGGTGGCGAGCTCGGAATGGGGGAAGACCCAGAAGCGACCGGAGCGCACGGCGTCGAGGACCTGGGTCGCGACGTCTCCGGGTTCGAGGCCGGCGGCGACGACCTGGCTGAGGGTTTCCCGCATCGCCTGGGTGGACCGCCCGTAGGTGGGAGCGGGGCCGAGACGGTCGGGCCAGTTGCGCTCGGCGTCGGGGAGCCCGGTGTTCACCCAGCTCGGGCACACCACCGAGACACGCACCGGTGACCCCATCAGGGCAAGGTCGTGGTGGAGGGACTCCGAGAGTCCCACGACGGCGTGCTTGCTCGCCACGTAGGGGCCGAACACCGGCGCGGCCACGACACCGAGGACCGAGGCCGTGTTCACGACGTGGCCCTCGCCCTGGGCGACGAGACGGGGCACGAAGGCGCTGATCCCGTGGACGACGCCGTAGAGGTTCACGCCCAGCACCCACTCCCAGACGGAAGCGGGGACCTTCCAGCTCAGGCCGCCGCCGGCGACACCGGCGTTGTTGCAGAGCACGTGTACGGCGCCGTGGCGCTCGAAGGCGGCGTCCGCCAGCGCCTCCACGGCGGCGAGCGAGGCGACGTCGGTGGGGACGGCGAGGACGTCGGTCCCGCGGCGGCGGAGCTTTTCGGCGGCCACCGCCAGTTGGGCCTCTTCCACGTCGGCGAGCACGACCGCCATGCCCTCGGCGCCGAAGCGTTCCGCCAGGGCGTAGCCGATGCCGCTCGCCCCGCCGGTGACCACGGCGACCTTTCCGCTGAGCTCGTCCATCGCTGACTCCTCGTGTGCGGGGGGCCTTGCGTTCCCCGCCGTTCCGTGTGATAGTACTGCAATACTGAACATGGATTCATTTTTCGGAGGCACCCCGTGACCGACATCTTCGCCATGCCACAGCCAGGGGAGATGATGTGGATCGGCGCCCGCATCCTCGTCGTCGACGTCGAGGTGCACGCCGAGGCGGCCCGCCGCCTCCTGCCCCCCACCCTGGAGCTGTCCGAGCCGGCGGCAGCCACCCTCTTCGTCGCCGAGTACCCCGAGACTGCCTTCGGCTCCGTCTACAACGAGGCCGCCGTCATCCTCCACGGCACCGACGGCAAGGGCGAGATCGGCCACTGCCCCTGGATGGTCGTGGACGAGGACACCGCCCTCATCCTCGGCCGGGAGACGCTCGGTTTCCCGAAGAAGCTCGCCGACATCAGCCTCCAGCTCGACGGCGACCGCGCCGTGGGCACCGTCGTGCGCCGCGGCGAGGAGGTCCTGCGCCTCGAGGCTCACCTGGGTGGCGTCGAGACCGACCCCGAGCCCATCCTGGCCCGCCGGGGCGTGAACCTCTTCGGCTCGATCATCGGGGGCATGCGCCTCATCGAGCTCCCTCCTCCCAACCAGGAGATACACGAATCCCGCAGCGCGGAGGCCAAGGTCGTCCTGGGGCGCACCGACCGCGACCCCCTGGGCGACCTCCGGGCCGGGACGGTCCGCGGGGCCCGCTACGTCCACCTGGACTTCGGCTCCGGCACCGACATGCCCAAGCTCCTGGGCAAGGTCGACTTCGCCTGGAGCCTCCCCCGGTTCCTCGCCAACGCCCTCTGAGCGCACCGAGCCACGCTCCCTTCCCCACGAGGCACTGACGTGAGCGCACCAGACCCCTCCCGCCCCGGCGAAGCCCGCCACCGCTCCCGCTGGACATGGGACAGCGTGGCGTGGGGCAGCCACTGCGTGGACTGCTACCCGGGCAACTGCAGCTACCGCCTGTACGTGCGCGACGGCAAGGTCGTGCGCGAGGAGGTCGCCGGCGCGGGCGAGCCCTCCTCGGGCTCCCTCCCTGACGGCCTCCCCCTGGGATGCAACAAGGGGGCGGCCTGGAGCGCCCAGATCGAGGGCCCCGACCGCGTACGCTGGCCGATGCGCCGGGTGGGAGAGCGGGGCTCGGGCGCGTGGGAACGCCTGAGCTGGGACGACGCCCTCGACGCCGTCGCCGACGTCCTCGTCGACACGATCGAGGCCGACGGACCCGGCGCCATCCTCCGGGAGGGGACACCCCAGGTCGGCGTCGGTCTCGCCCCGGATCGTTTCGTACACCTCCTCGGCGGCACCGTCACTGACCTGAACGGGGCGATCAACGACTTCGCCAACGGCCTGCACATCACGTTCGGGAAGTCCAACCCGGTCTACTCGCCCCGCAGCGTCTTCGAAGCCGACGTCCTCCTCCTCTGGCACATCAACCCCGCCTACACGCTGATTCCCGTCTACCACTGGATGACCGAGGCCCGCTACCGGGGCGCCGAGGTCGTCCTCTTCTCCCCCGACGTGAACCCCACCCACAGCCACGTCGACTACGCGGTGCCCGTACGCTGGGGCGCCGACGCCGCGGTCGTCCTCGCCATGTGCCAGGTGGTCGTCGCCGAAGGCCTCGTCGACGAAGGCTTCGTCGCGACCCAGACCGACCTCTCGCTGCTCGTGCGCACCGACACGGAGCGGTTCCTGCGCGAGAGCGACGTCGTCGCCGGCGGCCACGAGGAGCAGTTCTTCCACCTCGACCCCGGGCGGGGCGTCGTCCCCGCCGACCGCGCCAACCTCCTGTGCGACTACGAACCCGCTCTCCGGGGCCGGACGACGGTCACCCTCGCCGACGGCGGCGAGGTCGTCGTGGCGCCCCTGTTCGAGCGGGTGGCGTCCCTCCTCGCCGACTACACGCCCGAGGCCGCCGCCGAGGTGGCCGGCACGCACCCGGAGACGATCCGCACCGTCGCCCGCAAGGTGGCCGCCGGACGCACGTATGCCGCCATCGGAGGGGGCGCCGAGAAGCTCTACCACGGCGACCTCTTCCAGCGCTCCGCCCACCTCCTCCTCGGCCTCACCGGGAACTGGGGTCGCCCCGGTGCCGGGACGACGTCGTGGTCGGTGCCTCATGGCGACGGCTCGCTCCTCACGTCCGCGAAACGGACCCCCGGCCCCGAGGGCGCCGAAGTCGTCCTCGCCCTCCTCGAGAGCCTCGCCGCCGCCGTGAAGGCGTCGGACCCCACGATGTCCGACGAGCTCGCCGCCTTCGCCCTGCACCGGGGACCCCTCGCCGACAAGGCCATGGTGCCCCCGTTCTTCTTCTGGTATTGGCACGCCGGGTTCGCGGAGCGGCTCAACAACACCGCCTGGGGCGACCCCACGATGAAACGCACCTATGACGAGTACGTCCAGGAGGCCCTCGACGAGGGCTGGTGGGCCGGCTTCGACCGCCCCGGCCCCGACGACACCCCCCGGGTCCTGATCGAGTGTGGAGGCAACATCCTGCGCCGCACCCGGGGCGGTGGTCGGCTCCTCCTCGAACACCTCTGGCCGAAGCTCGAGCTGATCGTCACCATCGACTTCCGCATGTCCCTCACCGCCCTGCACTCCGACGTCGTCCTGCCCGCCGCCCAGCCCTACGAGAAGGTGGGCACGCACATGCCCTCCATGGAACTCACCCTCTCGGACAGCGCCGTGGAACCCGTCGACGACGCGCTCCCCGAGTGGGAGATCTTCGCCGGTCTCTGCCGGGCCGTCGAGCGCCGCGCCGCCGCGCGGGGCCTCGAGCACTTCCGCCACTCGGGCGGCGCCCGGCGCCGCTACGACAAGCTCTGGGCGGCCTTCACCCTTAAAGGCGTCCTACGCACGACCGAGCACGTCGTGGACGAGACCATCCGGGACGCCGCCTACGCCGGGATCCTTCCCGAGGGCACGACGCTGGAGTCCCTGCGGGAGTCCGGGCGCATGAACTTCACCGGCTGGGGCGTGACCGCCTTCGGCCAGAGCCAGGCAGCGGACTGGCAGGACGACGTCCGGACCGTCGTCCCCTGGAGCAACCACGTCGAGAAGGGCGACCCCTACCCCACCCTCACCCGCCGGGCGCAGTTCCTCGTCGAGCACCCCTGGTTCGTGGAAGCGGGCGAGGACCTCCCCTGCCACAAGGAGCCCCCGCAGATGGGCGGCCCCGGCCGCTACTGGATGACCACCGGGCACAACCGCTGGTCGATCCACGCCATGAACATGGCGAACCCGTGGCTCATCCAGACCCACCGGGGCGAGCCCCACGTCGTCGTCCACCCCGAGGACGCCGCCCGCGAAGGCATCGCCGACCACCAGCCGGTGCGGGTCTCCAACGAGGCGGGCTCCTTCGTCGTGCGGGCGAAGCTCTCCCCCACCCAGCGCCCCGGCGGCGTCACCGTCTACTCGGGCTGGGACGGCCACCAGTTCCCGGGCTGGAACCCGCCCAGCGACGTCGAGCCCAGCCTCGTCAAGCACCTCGGACTCGCCGCCGGCTACGGCCACCTCCGCTACGGACCCATGGAGTGGCAGCCCGTCCCCTGCGACCGCCCCGTCGCCGTCGACATCGAGGCCGTCGTGGAGGGGGTGGGGGGGGGGGTGGCGCCCCCCCCCCCCCCCCGGGCCGGGGGGCCCGCGGCCCCCCCCCCCCCCCCCCCCCGCTCGCCCGGGGGCGCCGGCGGCACCACACCACCACACGACCGGGATGGCGGTGGCGCCGGAGACGAAGGTCCTTGCTCACGAGCGGCCAACCGTGTTCCACCGCCGTGGCATAGATGAGCCGGTCCGCCGGGTCGCCGGGGAACGAAGCCGGCAGGGCCGCGGCGATGTCCGCCACGGCCGGCGAGACCGCCACAGTGCGGATCTGCACCGCCAGGGACTCCAGCCAGGAGCGCACCGGAACCGACACGCGGATCCTGTCGTGGCGCGCCAACCACGCCAACTCGAACCACGTGATCCCACTCACAGCCAGCTCGTCGGCGCCGGCGACCGTCTCGGTGGCGGTCCGACTCAACCGCTCCGGCTCAGCAGACCACCACTGCACCACGTGCGTGTCGAGCAGGACGGTCGTCACTGGAGTTCCCAATCGGCGCCGGTCGAGAAGAGGTCGTCCTCCTCCGCTGCGCTCACGGCCACTCCGGAGAGCCGTCCTCTGAGACCCGCGGGCCCTCCTGCCGGGACGAGGCGGGCGACCGGGCGTCCCCTCTTGGTGATGAGCACCTCCTCGCCGGCGGCCACCTCGTCGAGCAGGGCGAGGATGCGGGCCTTCACCTCGGTGGCGGTCATCTGACGGGTCATGTGGTCATGTTAGTGGCCGCCACACATTCCAAGCCGCCGGACCGGCTGCGCCTACTCGTCGAGGGGGTGGGCCCAGCGCAGACCGGGGAACCGGGCGAAGCCCCGGTCGGCCGACACCCAGGTGCTGCCCTGCTCGACCGCGATCGCCGCCAGGTAGGCGTCCGGGACGACGTTGCCCTTCGCGCCGACCCGCCGGCAGAGGTCCGAGAAGATGCCCCAGTGCCGGTCGCCCGGCGCCACGGTCGTCGTGGCCGGGGAGGCACGGAGCGCATCCACGAAGTCCAGGGCGACACCGAGGGGGGTGGGCTCACGGAAGACGCGAGGATGGGTCACGACCCGAAGGAAGCCACTCGCCACGACGTCACTGAGCCCCAGCGGTTCGGGAGAGCGACGAGCCGCATCGAGCCACCCGCGGTAGGCCTCGTGGCCGAGCGACTCCGGCCGGTGGGCGAACACGAGGACGTTGACGTCAACGCAACGCATCGCCAGGCGTGCTCTCGTCCATCACGTCTGCGAGGGCGGCGTTGCTCGTGAGGTCGACGCCGGCCAGGACGCCGCTCCCCCCGAAGACGGGCAGGGGCGCCACCCCTTGTTCCGGTGCCCGCCGGGGCCGCAGGGCCTCCCGGACGGCGTCTTCGATGACCTCGCCGACGGTGCGACCGGTCTGGGCGGCGCGGGCCTTCACCCGCCGGTAGAGCTGGTCCTCGATCCGGATCGTGGTCCGCATGGTGCATCTTAGCACCATACGGAAGCACCAAGATGCCGGGGCGGAGGCCCCCCTCCCCGCGACCCCCGCTCGCGCACGGTCGCTGGTCCCGGCCTGGGGCGCCTGTCGCCGACGAGTAGCCTCCGGGGAGTGAGACGCTCGAAGGGCTTTTGTCTCACCGAGGGGGGCGGTGAACTCGCAGGCGAGAGGTCCGAGATCCGCCCCCCGCCCGCAATGTCCTGCTCAGCGGGGACATGACGCACCCGTCACAGACCATTGCGCTCATGCTGCAAACTCTTGTATCGTTCGTCAGGAAAGCGAGGATTTCTCCTCGTTACCGCACGTAACTCAGAATCAAGAGACAGCGCAACGCCAACCGGGCCGTTCCGGCCGACCACCACGGGGGGTTAACCATGGAGGAGCGCTTCGACTTCGTCATCGTCGGGGGCGGCCACAACGGCACCACGATGGCGGCCTACCTGGCCAAGTCAGGGGCGTCGGTCTGCGTCGTGGAGGCGAGACCGGAGTGCGCCGGGGGCCAGGAGAACACCGAGCCCGTCCCCGGCTTCCGCATCGACCCGCACGCCACGTACCTGTACGGCGGCGCCGCCCCCGGCTTCGAGCAACTCGAGCTCGCCAAGTACGGGTTCCGTTTCGTCCCCTACCGCTCCATGTTCGGCTTCGTCACCTCCGACGGCGCCGCCGTCAACTCCGGGAGCCGCTGGGACCAGAACATCGGCATGGAGTCCCTCACCGCCGTCGCCGGCGCCGAGGTCGCCCAGCGCCGTTTCATGATGGACAACATGCCCATCGAGGTCATGCGCGACTTCCTGCGGGCCATGTTCTGGACGGCGCCCTACCCCGCCGAGATGGAGTTCGAGGCCATCGACCTCCCCTGGGCGCAGTACCTGAAGAAGGCCCTCAACGGCGCCTTCTCGGAACGCTGGCTCGAGATGTCCCTCATCGAGTTCATGGACGAGGCCTACGGCTACGAACCCATGAAGGTCGCCCAGGCGATGGCCTCCTGGTACTCCGGCGCCCACCCCACCTGGGAAGGCCAGGCGCTCCCCTCACTGGGGGGCGCCATGCTCGCCGGCTACGCGTCCGGCTCCCCGCGGGGCGGCATGCACGCCTACGCCCACGCGATCATCCGCTGCGCGCTCGCCCACGGCGCCCGCATCATCACGAACTCCGAGGTCGAGGAGATCGTCGTCCAGAACGGCCGCGCCGTGGGCGTCCGCCTGGGCGAGGACTCCGCCTTCCCCGAGAAGGTCATCTGGGCGGACAAGGGCGTCATCTCCGGCGTCGACGTCAACCAGACGTTCCTGCGCCTCATCGGCAAGAGGCACGTCGACGCCGGCTTCTACCAGCGGGTGAGCGACGTGAACTTCAAGGGCGGGAGCCTCTACGTGCTCTCCGTCGCCTGCCGGGAGCTCCCCCGCTACCACGGCAACCCCGACTACTTCCGCGACGAGGTCTACCCCTCCTGCGTGGTCTGGCCCTCGGACTCCTACGAGAACCTCTACGCCCAGACCGAGGACGTCTACAGCCGCAAGGTCGTGCCGGAGCTCACCAAGGAGCACCTCACGATGATGGTCATCACCCACGACCCCTACGACCCCACGCGCACACCCGAAGGCCACCACCTCCTCTCCCCCATCTACCTCCAGATCCCCCCCACGCACTACGACGTCGCGGGGCCCGAGGGCCTGAACAAGGTCAAGGACCAGGTCACCAAGGCCGTCCTCGACCTCCTGGAAGAGGGCGCCCCGAACATGACCTCGGACAACATCGAGCACATCTGGGTGAACACCCCGTACGACTCGGAGTTCCGCAACGCCGGCATGGTGGCGGGGAACTGGTACGGCGCCCGCCAGTCCGCCGACCAGTGGTTCCACACCCGACCGCTCCCGGAGCTCTCCCGCTACCGGACGCCCATCGAGAGCCTCTACCTGTGCAACCACACCTCCCACCCCGGTGGCCTCTGCCTCATGGCGGTGCCGTACAACCTCATGCACATCCTCATCGAGGACGACCTCGTGGCGCCCGGCTCGTGGTGGTACCCGTCGCCGTGGCACGTGACCGAAAACGGCAAGCAGCTCCAGGAGGCGTGAGACCGTGACCCGTCAGACCTACGAAGTGCAGGTTCCTCCCGAAGAGCGCATCCTCGACGAGTTCCCGGAGCGCTCCGAGTTCGACGTAGTCGTCGTGGGTGGGGGCCCGAACGGCCTCATGACCGCCGCCTACCTCGCCCGTGCCGGACTGCGCACCGTCGTCGTGGAGCGCCGCCACGAGATCGGCGGCGGCCTCGCCACGGAAGAGGTCCTCTTCCCCGGCTACTACACCAACGTCCACGCCGTCTATCACATGATGACGGACTTCATGCCCCTGTTCCGGGACTTCGACTTCGCCAAGCACGGCCTCACGTTCGTGAAGCCCAACGCCCAGACGGCGGCGGTCTTCCCCGACGGCAAGAGCCTGCTCCTCTGCAACCAGCTCGAGGACACCAAGGACTCCATCGCGAAGTTCTCCCGCCAGGACGCCATCAACTTCGGCAAGGTCATGCGCACCTGGCGCAAGGTCGTCGACGAAGTCGTGGGGCCCGCCACCTACGTGCCGCCCGTGGCCCCGATAGACATGATCGAGGCGTTCGAGCGCACCGAAACCGGCCGTGAGACGCTGCGCCTCACGGAGATGTCCCCCGTCGAGATCATCGACGAGATCTTCACCGACGACCGCGTGAAGATGACGATGCTGTACGCCGCCTGCATGTGGGGCCTGGACCCGACCGACACCGGCCTCGGGTTCATGGTGCCCCTGCTCATCGACCGCACGATGAACAAGGCGATCGCCTATGGCGGCTCCCACAAGCTCGCCGGAGCCCTCTCCCGCGAGATCCACAAGGCCGGCGGCCTCGTCGTCGACAACGCCGAGGTCACCCGGATCATCGTCGAGGGCGGCGCCGCCGTCGGCGTGGAGACGTTCGACGGGCGCGAGATCCGGGCGAAGGCCGTGGTCTCCAGCCTCGACCCGCAGACCAACTTCCTCCGCCTCCTCGAGCGCGACCAGGTGCCCGCCGACCTCGTCACCCGCGCCGAGGGTTGGGAGTGGGACAAGTGGTCCTTCTTCACGGTCTCCCTCGCCATGACCGAGGCGCCCAAGTACGTCACCGACGACCCCTGGGTGAACAAGGCGTTCATGACGATCCTGGGCTTCGACTCCACCGAGGCTCTCCTGGCGCACTGGGACGGCGTCCTGAACAACCGCCTCGGCCCCGGTCTCGGCGGTCACGCCACCACCGAGACCCTCTACGACCCCACCCTGTCGCGGGTGCAGAGCGGGTCGCCGCACCCGTGGGCCGAGGAACCGCCGGCAGCCAAGGGGCCCCGCCACCACGTGGCGTTCCTGCAGATGCACGCCCCCTACGACCTCGAGGGGGGCTGGAAGCAGCGTCACGACGCCCTCGTCGAGGAGACCATCGAGACCTGGGGGCGCTACGCCCCGAACGTCAAGGCCGAGAACATCCTCATCCGCTCCGGCGAGTCGCCCCTCGACATCGAGCGGCGCATGCCGAACATGGTGCGGGGTTCCATCAAGCACGGCGACTACAACTCGCTGCAGATGGGCGTGTTCCGTCCCGACGACTCCTGCGTGGGCGGCCGCAGCCCGATCCAGGGCCTCTACCTCTGCGGCGCCTCCAACTACCCGGGCGGCCTCGTCATCGGGGGGTCCGGCTACATCGCCGCCAACACCGTGGCCGAGGACCTCGGCGTCGAGAAGTGGTGGACCCCGCCCCGGCACGTGGCCCGCTTCGAGGAGACGTACATGTCATGAGGCTCAAGTCCCGCGGCCTGGGCCGCAAAGAGCTCGTGATGGACTTCCGCGAATACGACGTCGTCGCCGACGGCGACGAGATCGTGATCATGGGCACCATCCACGAGCCCGTCCACTGGGATTTCTCGATCCGGGTCTGCGAGGACGACCTCGCCGGGATCATCAACGTGGCCCTGAAGAAGTCGACGCGGCGTTTCGCCCTGCGGGCGATCTTCCGGCGCGACAAGCGCCACCACTGGAACACCGACCGCGCCCGGCGAGTCGTCCTCGCCCGCGAGCACAGCCTGGACCTCGCCCGCAAGGAGGCGAAGGCCGCGCTCCCCGAGGGCGTCGAGGCCGACGCTGCCGAGGCCGCGATCGAGAACGACAAGGGCGTCCGCAAAGCGAGGAAGAGAGCCGAGAAGGCCCAGCGGAAGTACTCTGCCCAGGAGGAGACCGCCGCGACGGTCGTCGCCCCGGCCCCCGGTGACGCCGAGAGCCTCTCGGACGTCGGTTCGGGAGCCGCGTGACGGTGTCGGGCCGTCGTCCCGGCCCCGCCCAGAACCGGCCCCGCTCCCGGGCGGGCCAGGTGAGCGTGGTGGCGGTGAAGTTGTCGGTGCCCGGGGCGAATCCCTGCGTCTGATACCCGTCGGGATCCCCCCCAAAACGCCCCGGGCTCCGGCTTCGGGGGGGGAGTTCCGCTCCCCCCCCGGACTCTCACGCCGCTACTCGGCGTCCTGGCGTCTCAGACGGAGGACGCAGCCTGCGCGCCTCGGGTCCCGCACTTCGAGGTCGACGACGGTGACGCCTCCGCCGAGGGCCTCGAGGATGCCCTCGGCCAGGCCGCGGTGGAGAGCGCAGACAGTCTGCGGGTCCTGTGTGGCGGCGCTGGAGAACGCGCAGCGCTCCAAGACCAGCTCCACCGTGGCGTCCTCACACACCCGGCGACTGGGGGCGAAACCCTGCCGGGCGATCTCGCGTTCCAGGACGTCCACCGCGTCCCCTGCGGGCCCCCCGGCCCCCGTCGGGCCCGCCGCCCCGGCAGAGCGACCAACCCTGCGGGGGTCCTCTCCCGTGCGGATGATCTCGAGCAGCCAGCCGGCGAGGCGTTCGTAGGCGTCCGGCCCGCCCCACTGCGCTGCGAGGTCCGGAACAGGCCGGTAGCGCAGGGGAGGCCGGCCCGGCCGGCCGCCGGACTCGGTCTCCTCGACCAGGAGGTCCGCGGCCACGAGACAGGCCAGGTGCTGGCGCACGGCGTTGTGGTTGAGGCCCACGAGCTCGGTGAGGGCGGCGACCCCGACCGGCTCGGGCGACTCGAGAATGTGACGGTAGATGAGGTGACGCGTGGGATTGCCGAGCGCCCGGGCCTGCTCCTGCAGCGTGCTCACGGCGCCTCCCCCGCCGGCACCCCGCGAGCGGGCACCCGCTCCCCCCGGCCGGCCAAGAGAAGGCCGAGCCGGACTCCCGTGTCTGCCACCCACAGCCCCGTCACGACCCACGCCGCCACGCCGGCGCCCGCGGCCCATGCCACAGCAGCCACGTTCGCCGCCGCGAGGCCCGGCCAGCTCCGGGTGAGGCGGAATCCGGCCCCCAGCCGCTCGTGGCCCCCGCCCCGCAGCACGGGCCCCAGGTAGGCGAGGGCGCCCGCCAGGATCTGGCCGTAGCCCCCGACGAGGAGACATCCCAAGATCCTCGGGTCCGCTACCGGTCGCCCCGCCCCTGCGCGGGCCCCCGCCCACACGACAGCGCCCGCCCACCACGCCGTCCCGGCGAGGATCTGCACCAAGCGGGGTCCTGCCCAGCGGATCTGCTTCCCGCCCAGGCGGGGGAGGATCCCCGCCGTGGCGACCACGCCGGCGCCATAGGCGAACAGCCCGGCCGCCGCGAGGCCGCCGTTCCCGGCCAGGGCGCCCCCGGCCGCCAGGGCGCCGCCGGCGGCGAGGGTGCCGAGGAGAGCGCCCCGGTTCCGGGGAGTGGCCCGGGGACTGGGCTTCACGCGCGCCTCCGTAGCCGTGAAGAACGGCAGCGTGCCCGCCACCACAAGGCCCACGAGGCCGAGCAGGTTGAGGATGAGGTGGCCGTCACGGACGGCGTCGGTGCCCCGGACCGCCCCTGTCGCCACGAGGATCCCGACCGCGCAACCCGCGACCCCGAAGAGGACCGCTGTCTCATAGAACAGGGCCGACGGGCGGAAGCGGTCCGCCACGCCGTTCGCCACCGTCCAGCGCACCATTCCCGCCCAGAGGACGAGAGCGCCGACGACCAGGGCCCCCGAGACACCCGCGAGCGCCGGCAAGCGGAGCTCCCGGGCGAGGAGGAGACCGCCGGCGCCGCCGGCGAGCAGCCAGCGCTGCGTGGCCGCCAGGGCGCCGGGGGGAGCGGGGCCCGCCGACCAGGTGACCGCAAAGAGGAGGCCGGCACCGGATATCGCCAGCAGGAGCGCCCCCACGCCAAAGACGTGCACCGGTGCCCAGGGACCGGTGCGATGAGGGACCGCGGCAACGACGGGAGTGGCCGCCACGAAGGCGACGGCGACGAGCAGGGTGGCGCGGGCCTGACCCTGGGCGCGCACGACGCGACCGGCGTCGGCGCCATCCCGTCGGTCGCCGGCCACAGCCGACCCTACCGGCGGAATCCGAGCGTGGCGGCGGCCTCTTCCTCCATGCGCTCGGGGGTCCAGGGTGGGTCCCAGACGACGTTCATCTCGACGCCCCCGGGCGCGGCGTCACCGAGGGACTGCGTGACCACGGCCTTGGCCTGCTCGGGCAGGCTGTCGGCGATCGGACACCCCGGCGTGGTCAGGGTCATGTCGATCACGACCTTGTCGTCTTCGGCGCGAATGTCGTAGACGAGACCCAGAGCGACGACGTCGAGGCCGAGCTCCGGGTCGTAGACGAGGCGGAGCGCCTCTCGGGCGCGCTCGACGAGGTCGGGCGTGGTGCTCATCGTTCCTCCTGGGCGGTCACGGGTGTCGCAAGGGCGGGTATGTCGAGGACTGTGGCGCTGCGGCCTGCCCGGCGGGGGCCGAATCCCAGGTTGGAGAGGGCGAGGACCCCTGTGAGCGAGAGCAGGAGGCCGCCCGCCGCAAACGCCCAGGAGGTCGCCGCGGCCGCCCCCGCGAGCAGGAACCCCACTCCGAGCGTCATGGACGCGAGTGTGAGGCGGGCCACCCGGCCGTCGAAGAGATCGGCGAAGAGGAGGGGCTTTCCGTCGGGACGCATGAGGAAGCCCCTTTCCCGGAGCTTCGTCCAAGAGATGAACGGGACGATCTTGTGGGCGTGGCCGACGACGGCGAGGCCGAGCCAGCCGAAGAGGCCCAGCACCTCCACGGTGAGGAGGCGCTGGCGGGCGGTGACGGTGACGGGGGCGAGGGCGCCCACGACCCCTGCCGCCACGGCGACGAGCAGGGAGAGGGCCGAGGCGAAGATGAAGGCGTGGAGGAGCTCCAGGGGCCGGCGGCGGTTGCGCACGTACGCCGCGAGGGCGCCGAGATGACATGCCAGACCCGCGGCCACCCCCAGGCCACCGAGGACGCAGAGCCACCGCCACTGCAAGAGGAGTCCGCCCACCAACAGGGTGACGCCGGTAGCGGCCAGCCAGATCCCCCACCGCGCCGGGCTCCTCTCGACATGGGCGAGAAGGAACATCGGCCAGAGCTTCTCGGCCACGGCCATGTAGGTGATCCCCAGCCAGCCGAGGAGGCCGAGGTGGGCGTGGGCGAGGATGCGCACCGGGAGCAGGGAGAACCAGCCGGTGTCGAGGTCGAGGGCGTAGACGACGCCGAAGCCGGCAGTTGTCACGAGGAACGCGAGGGAGAGGCGGATCCCGACGATCGGGGTTCCCTTGCCCCGGCCCGCCAGAGGTCGCGAGAGGTTCCAGACCATGAGGAGGATCGCCGTCCAGGCCAGCGCCCCGGCCGTGGCCGCCAGCCAGAGGACACCCCACTCCAGCGAGCCGGCGAGAACCCAGACGGACGGGACGAAGAGCGCCGCCGAGACCCCGGCGACACGGACCGACCGCAGGGGTGCCATGCCGATGACGGGTGAGAACTGGTGGAGTGCTCCCAGCACGGAGGTCGTGAGGAAGGCGAGCATGCTCAGGTGGAAGACGCCCGCCACCCGCATCGACGTGGGTGCGGTCACGGCCCGGGAGGCGACCTCGGCGAGGCCGATCCCCCCCACGACGAGGCCCACAGCGCCCGCGGCCAGGAATGTGAGGGGGACGCGGGCGGGGGGGATCGCAGGGGACGCGCCCGGGCCGGCCGGCACCCCGGGGGGTGAGGGCGTACCGGCCGGCGGGGCGAGGGACGGATCGGGTTCGCTCATCCGGGGGTCAGGGCCAGGAAGCGCCGCGTGCGGCGGGCGTCTTGCAGGCCTCGGGTCACCTCCTCCAGGGTGCGGCCCAGAGGCACGTGCTCGAGCAGCCTGCCGAGGGCCTCGTCGTCGACTTCGTCAGAGGCTACTTCTCGTGCGGCGGCCTGGAATCGGGCGGCGAAGCCGTGGCCGCCGATCTCCCCGATGGTGACCTCGACGCGCTCGCCGTCGGCCACGCCGGCGAGGCGTTCGTCACCGAGGCAGATGAGGCGGTCACCCTGGGCGGCGTAGCGGGCACTGGCACTGTGGCCGTTGACCCGCAGCGACACGGTGTAGCGGCCCTTCACTTCACTCGGCAACGCCATCGTGGGCTCCTGTCGTGCGGTATTTCTAGTAACTAGTAGAAATACCTCACGAGGTCAAGGGCGGCCGGCTCAGCGGCGCCGGGCACTGCGGCCCGCGTCGTGCACACGAGACGACGTGTGAGGCTCACCCGAGCGGCCGGGGCTGACCGAGGTGCACGCAGCGGACGCCGCCCACCTCCATCTCGGCCACACAGAGGTTGCAGGGAACGCAACGGGACGCCGTCGCCCCGCCCGTCTCCATGCGGGACACGAGGTCGGGTTCGGCGATGAGCGCCCGACCCATGGCGACGAACTCGAAACCGTCCTCCATCGCCTGCGTAACGCCGGCGAGGCTCTTGACGCCTCCCAGAAGGACCACGGGGACCTCCACGGCATCCTTGACCTGCCGGGCGCCCTGCAGGAAGAAGAGCTCCGTGAAAGGGATCTCCTTCACGACGAATCGCCCGAAGAGGCCGAGGCCGACGCGGGCGAGGGGCTTGGTCTCGTGCGCGACCATCTCTTTGACCGGCACGTTGCCCCGGAGCATGTAGAACGGCGTCCGGCTCGTGAAACCGCCGCTGGGGACTATGGCGTGCACCCCGGCACCCTCGAGGGCCCGGGCCACGGCGACGGACTCCTCCAGGGTGAGGCCGCCCCGGAAGCCGTCGGTGAGGTTGAGCTTGGCCAGGACCGCTGCCCGCTCTCCCACCTCCTCGACCACACGTCGGACGGTGCCCACGGGCATCCGCATCCGGTTCTCCAGGCTCCCGCCCCAGCGGTCCCGGCGCCTGTTCGTGTACGGGCTCAGGAACTGGCTGAGGAGGTAGCCGTGGCCCACGTGGACCTCGACGGCGTCGAAGCCCGCTTCCACGGCGAGATGCGCCGCCCGGCCGTAGTCGTCCACGAGCGCATCGATCTCGGCCTCGCCGAGGGGGCGCGAGAAGCTCATGCCGTAGGCGTTGAAGACCCGCGACGGAGCCACCGGCGTCGCCCCGATCGTCTTGCGGTCGGCGAAGTACCCGGCGTGGCCGAGTTGCAGGGCGGCCGCCGCCCCCTCGGCGTGCACGGCGTCGGTGACCTCGCGGAGGTGCGCAACGAGCTCAGGGCGCATGTGCATCTGATCGGCGAACGTGAGACCGAGGGGCGACACCGAGCAGTAGGCGACCGTGGTCATCCCGGCTCCCCCCGCCGCTATCGCCCGGTGGTGCGCGACGAGGGCTGCGCCAGGCACGCCACCGGGCGACATCCCCTCGAAGGTGGCCGCCTTCACGAAGCGGTTGCGCAACTGCACAGGACCGATCCGCCCCGGAGTGAAGGCCTTGTGTACCGCCGTCGCCATGCCTGCCCCCTTGTCCAGGAGAGGGATAGCCGACGGGGCCGCCGGGCGCCATCCGGCTGCCACGGGACGACGCGCCGTACCCTGGTTCCATGCGCACCGGCCACGCGGACCTCCCCCTCCATGGGGGACGTGCACCCCGCTGGCTGTTCGAACGCATGACGGCGCTCGCCCGTGAGATGTCCCTCGTGATCGTGGCCGACCAGGGGCCCGCCGGCCTCCTGCGACGGATCTCGGACCCGGTGTGGTTCCAGGCCTTCGGCTGTGTCCTGGGCTTCGACTGGCACTCCAGCGGCGTCACCACCACCGTCTGCGGAGCCCTCAAGGAGGCCCTGACCGGCCTCACCGCGGACACCGGCGTCGTCGTGGCCGGCGGGAAGGGGAGGGCCTCGCGCCGCACCCCGGCGGAGATCCAGGCCGCCTGCGAGGCCTCCGGAAGAGACCCGAACCCCCTCGTGCGCGCCAGCCGCCTCTCGGCCAAGGTCGACTCCGCTGCCGTACAGGACGGCTTCCAGCTCTACCACCACACGTTCCTGTTCACCACCGACGGCAACTGGGCCGTCGTGCAGCAGGGCATGCAGGACTCCTCCGGGATGGCCCGCCGCTACCACTGGCTCACGCAGGCCCGCTTCGACTCGGACCCCCACGCCGCCGTCGCCGGGGTCCGCTGCGGCGACATCCTGAACCTCGTGGCCGCCGAGGCCGGAGGCAACCGGGACACGTCGGCGGCCTTGTCCCGCGAGGGTCCGCGTGTGGTCCTGCGCGAGATCGGCCGCATGCGCGAGCTCTCCCTTCCCCGCCGCCACGCCGTCCGCCTCGGCGACGTCCACCCCGACCGCCTGGAACGGGTTCTCCTCGCCGCCTACGCAGCCCAGCCCGCCGACTTCACCGGCCTCCTCGCCACCCCCGGCGTAGGCGCCGCCGGCCTCCGGGCCCTCGCCCTCGTCGCCGAGCTCACCTACGGCGAACCCACGTCGGTACGGGACCCGGTCTCGTTCTCCTTCGCCCACGGCGGCAAGGACGCCACCCCGTTCCCCGTCGACCGCACCACCTATGACGCCACCATCGAGTCCCTCCGGAGCACGATGCGGGAGACGAGGACCGGCCGCACGGACAAGGCCGACGCCCTCAGACGCCTCGCCCGCCTGCAGGCAGGGGCACCCTCCGGGTAGGTGTCGCCCGGGCGGCCCGGGCAGGTTACGCTCGAAGAACCGCCGAGCACCGCGAGGGAAGACCGATGGCCGAAGTCGTCGACGTCCACATGCGCCAGAGCGACGCCTTCGCCTGGTACATGGAGGACGACCCGCTGTTGCGCTCCACGATCGTCGCCGTGGCGACGCTCGACCGGGCCCCCGACAGGGACAGGTTCATGGAGGCGATGGAACGGGCGAGCCGCATGATCCCCGCCTTCCGCCAGAAGGTCGTGACCCCTCCGATGCGCCTCGCCACTCCCCGCTGGACCTACGACCCCGACTTCGACCTCTCCTGGCACGTCCGGCGGGTCGAGGCCCCCGCCCCCAAGACGTTCGACACCGTCCTCCAGTTCGCCCGCAACACCGGCATGACCGGCTTCGACCGCGCGCGGCCCCTGTGGGAATTCACCGTCGTCGAGGGCCTCGAGGACGCCCGGGCGGCGATCGTGATGAAGGTCCACCACTCCCTCACCGACGGCATCGGCGGCATGCAGCTCGCCATGCAGATCATCGACTTCGACCGCCAGGGCACCGATCGCGGGCCCCTGCCCGACGCCCCCGAAGGGGAGGACGTGGGCGCCGTCGACCTCATCCGCGACGCGATCGCCTACGACTGGGGCAGGGTGTACGAGGCCGCCCGTCACAGCGCCGGCGCCGCCCTTCCCACCGCGGTGGCGGCCGCCCGTCACCCGTTCCAGACAGCGTCGGAGGTCCTGCGCACGGTGCGCTCGGTGGCCCGCTTCGCCAGGCCCGTGAGCGAGACCCTCTCCCCCGTGATGACCGAGCGCCGCCTCGCCTGGCACTACGAGGTCCTGGACATCCCCTTCGACCGCCTCAAGGCGGCGGCCCGCGCCGGCGACTGCACGCTCAACGACGCCTTCATGGCCGGGGTACTGGGGGGGATGCGCCGCTACCACGAGCACCACGGCGCCCCCGCCGACGAGCTCCGCGTGACGATGCCGATCAGCCTTCGCAAGGCGGACGACCCCGCCGGGGGCAACCGCATCACGCTGGTCCGCTTCCAGGTTCCCGTCACCCTCACCGACCCCATCGCCCGCATGCAGGCGATCGACTCCATCACGAAAGCCTGGCGCAACGAGCCCGCGATCCCCCTCTCCAACATCGTGGCCGGGGCGCTCAACCTTCTGCCCACGGGCTACACGGGCGGGATGCTCAAGCACGTGGACTTCCTCGCCAGCAACGTCCCCGGGGTGCCCATCCCCGTGTTCGTCGCCGGCGCGCAACTGGAGCGCTACTACGCTTTCGGCCCCACCATCGGGGCGTCCGTGAACATCACGCTCATCTCCTACTGCGGCGTCTGCTGCATCGGCGTGAACACGGACACGGGCGCCGTGGCCGACCACGAGGTCTTCCTGGACTGCCTCCGCGAGGGCTTCGAGGAGGTCACGTCCCTGGCCGATGACGTCCCCGCCGCCGGGCGCACGTGACAGCCCAACCGGTCGCCCGGCCGTGACCGAACCGCTTCGGCGGCGCTTCGTCGTGCGGGGCGTCGTACAGGGCGTCGGCTTCCGGCCCTTCGTGCACCGCCTCGCCGAGGATCTCGGCCTCTGCGGTTTCGTGGGCAACGACACCACGAGCGTCTTCGTGGAGGTCGAGGGCCTCGGGGGAGCCCTGGTGGACTTCGCCTCCAGACTCCGCTCGGAGGCCCCCGCCCTCGCCCGCATCGAGGACGTGAGGGCGGAGGACGTGCCCGCGCTGGGCGAGCCGGGCTTCGCGATCGTGCCCAGCCGCCACGAGCCCGGGACCGTCACACTCGTCCCCCCGGACGTGGCCACGTGCCCGGACTGCCTGGCGGAGCTTCGCGACCCGGCGGACCGCCGCTACCGGTACCCGTTCGTGAACTGCACGAGATGCGGGCCCCGCTTCACGATCATCCGGGCCCTGCCCTACGACCGCTCCCGGACGACCATGGCGGCCTTCGCGCTCTGCCCCGACTGCGCCACGGAGTACGGGGACCCCAGGGACCGCCGCCACCACGCCGAGCCCGTCGCCTGCCCCGCCTGCGGACCCCGCCTCGAATTCCTCCCGGGGGCGGGGACGCCCGGTCACCGCTCCGCTCGCGGAGCTCCGGCGCTGGAGGCCGCCCGCGACGTCCTCGCCGCCGGGGGGGTCCTGGCTGTGAAGGGTCTCGGCGGCTACCACCTGGCGTGCGACGCCGCCGACCCGGCGGCCGTGGCCCGTCTCCGGGAACGCAAGCGCCGGGAGGCCAAGCCCCTCGCCGTGATGGTCCGGGACCTCGCCGCCGCCCGGGCCCTCGCCGGCGTGGACGCCGCCGCCGCCGCCGTCCTCACGAGCCCGGCGCACCCCGTCGTCCTCCTCCGCAAACGGCACCGTCACGGCCCCGCCGAGCTCGCCGCTCCCGGCAACCCCGACGTCGGGATCATGCTCCCGTACACGCCCCTCCACCACCTCCTCCTGGAACCGGTCGCCGGTGCGCCCGCCGTCCTCGTCATGACGTCCGGGAACCTCTCGGACGAGCCCATCGCGTACGACGACACCGACGCCCGGAAGCGGCTCGCCCCCCTCGCCGACGCCTGGCTCGTCCACGACCGGCCGATCCACGTGCCCTGCGACGACTCCGTGGTTCGGGTCCTCGACGGCGAGGTGTCTCCGATCCGACGCTCCCGGGGCTATGCCCCCTACCCCGTGGGCCTCCCGTTCGACGCCCCACCCACCCTCGCCGTGGGTGGGGAGGTCAAGAACACGTTCTGCCTCGCGGCGGGGAGGCACGCCTGGATGAGCCAGCACATCGGGGACATGGCGGACCTCGAGACCCTCCACGCCTTCGAGCACTCCGTCGCCCGGCTCACGGACCTGTTCCGCGTGACGCCCGGGCGCGTGGCCGGGGACAGGCATCCCGGCTACCTGTCCGCCCGCTGGGCGCGGGAACGGGCGGCAGCCTCAGGGGTCCCTCTCGTCACCGTCCAGCACCACCACGCCCATCTCGCCGCCCTCCTCGCCGAGCACGGCCGGCCCCCCGGGGAACCCGCCATCGGGATCGTCTTCGACGGCGCCGGATACGGTGACGACGCCACGGTCTGGGGGGGCGAGGTCCTCGTGGGCGACTACGCGGGGTTCCGCCGTTTCGCCCACCTCGCGCCCGTCCCCCTGCCCGGCGGGGACGCCGCCGTGCGCCTCCCCCGCCGCATGGCCCTCTCCCACCTCTGGGCGGCCGGAGTGCCGTGGGACGCCGACCTCCCCCCGTTCGCCGCGGCGGGCGCCGCGGAAAGCCGCGTGCTCGCCCGCCAACTCGAGACCGGATTCGCCACCACGCCCACGTCGAGCATGGGTCGCCTCTTCGACGCCGTCGCCTCCCTGGCCGGCCTCCGCCACGAGACCACGTTCGAGGCCCAGGCAGCCGTCGACCTCGAAGCCGCCGCGGCCGGTCGGGTCGAGGACGGCTACCGCTTCTACGTCCCCGCCGGAGGTGGGCCGGTGACGCCGACCCCGGTGGTGCGGGCCGTCGCCGGCGACGTCCGTGCCGGGACGGACCCTTCACTGGTCGCCGCGAGGTTCCACGGGGCCGTCGCCGACCTGGTCCTCCAGGCGGCGCGGCGCGCCCGGGACGCCACAGGCGTCCACGCAGTCGGCCTCACGGGCGGCGTGTTCCAGAACGGCCTCCTCGCCCGCAGCGCGGCCGCACTCCTCGCCGGCGACGGTTTCAAGGTCCTGGTCCACAAGGAGGTCCCCCCCAACGACGGGGGCATCGCCCTCGGCCAGGCGGCGGTGGCGGCGTTCACGCCCCTGGTGTGAAAGGATTCCCCGTGTCGCCGTCCAGCCCGAGCCTGCCGTGACCCCCGACACCGTACGGGCGATGGTGCTGGAGGCCCCCCGGCGCCTCGTCGCGCGGGACTTCCCGGTGCCCTCCCTCGGTGACGACGACGGCCTCCTGCGGGTCGAGGCGTGTGGCCTCTGCGGCACGGACCATGAGCAGTACACGGGGGCCCTCGCCGTCGGGTTCGCGTTCGTGCCCGGCCACGAGACGGTGGGAGTCCTGGTCGCGGCCGGCCCCGCGGCAGCACGGCGATGGGGCGTCGAGGTCGGAGACCGGGTCGCCGTGGAGGTGTTCCAGTCCTGCCGTGCGTGCGAGCGGTGCCAGATCGGCGAGTACAACCGCTGCCCGGCGCACGGCCTCGCCGACATGTACGGATTCGTCGACGCCGCTCGGGCGCCGGGCCTCTGGGGCGGCTACGCGCAGTACCAGTACCTCGCCCCGGACACGATGCTGCACAGGGTGCCCGACGGCCTCGACCCGGCCCTCGCCACGCTCTTCAACCCGTTGGGGGCCGGGATCCGTTGGGGTGTCACGCTGCCCGCCACGAGGCCCGGCGACGTCGTCGCCGTGCTCGGCCCGGGCGTTCGCGGCCTCTCTGTCGTGGCCGCCGTGCGAGAGGCCGGAGCCGGCTTCGTCGTCGTAACCGGCAGTGGCGAGCCTGACCGGCCCCGCCTCGGGCAGGCCGGCGCTTTCGGCGCCGACCTCACCCTCGACGTGGCGACGACCGACCCCGTCCGGGCCCTGAAGGACGCCTCTGGCGGCCTCGCCGACGTGGTGGTCGACGTGACCGCCAACGCGCCCGATGCCTTCGCCCAGGGCGTCGCTCTCACGCGCCCGGGCGGCACGTTCGTCGTCGCCGGCACCCGTGGGGCCCGCGGCGCTCCGGGCTTTCAGCCGGACACGGTGGTCCGCAGGGAGATCCGCATCCTGGGAGCGCTCGGCGTCGACGCCCCGGCGTACAGGGACGCTCTCGGAGTACTCGCCGGCGGCAGGTACCCCTTCGCCCAGTTGCCGCGGACAGTCGTTGGTCTCGACGGCGTCGCCGGGCTCCTGCGCGACATGGCCGGCGAGGGCAGCGGCGCCCCGCCGCTGCACGGGGTCGTGGCACCCCAACCGCCGTGAGTTGCCCGTGGTTCAGCCGATCGCCGGGCTCGCGCCGGTGGTGCCGGTGAGGCCCGCCGGGCAGGCCACGCCGGTACCGCCGGCCCCGCAGTGGCCCGCGGGGTTCTTCGCCAGGTACTGCTGGTGTGAGGCCTCCGCGTAGAAGAACGGGGGTGCCGCACGGATCTCGGTGGTGATCTCCCCGAATCCCGCGGCCGCGAGCACTCCCTGGTAGGCCTCCCGCGACGCCTCCGCTTCGAGGAGTTGGCCCTGGGACGTGCAGTACACGGCGCTGCGGTACTGCGTGCCGACGTCGTTTCCCTGGCGCATCCCCTGCGTGGGGTCGTGGGCCTCCCAGAAGAGGCGGAGCAGGTCTCCGTAGCCGGTGGCCGCCGGGTCGTACACGACGAGGACGACCTCCGCGTGGCCGCTGAGGCCGGTGCAGACCTCGTCGTAGTCCGGGTTCAGCGTGTACCCGCCGGCGTAGCCCACGGCCGTCGTGTAGACCCCCGGCGCCTCCCAGAAGAGACGCTCGGCGCCCCAGAAGCACCCCATCCCGAACACGGCGACCTCGGTGCCTTCCGGGAACGGGGGAAGCATCGGGTGGCCGTTCACATGGTGCTCGGGGGGCACCGGCATCGGCGCGGCCCGCCCCGGGGGGGCTTCGCTAACCGATGGCATCCTCGTGTAGCGCCTGTTCACGGAATCGTGTCCCTCCCGCGCGTGCGCGTTCCCCAGAATCTACGGCGATGAGACCACGTCGTGGCGGCAGTCCTCCCGGCGCATGAACCCGGCGATCCCGTTCATGACGTAGTGGTGTGTGGGCTCAGGCGGGGACGGCACGACACGGCGGTCGACGAAGAACGTGTTCGCTCCCGGGCCGCCGCCCGCCTTCTCATCGGCACCTCGGGCCGGACTGAACCCGGGCGGCTCAACCGACATGGCAATCCTGTATTCGGTTGTATTACAGTGGCAAGGTGGCTGAGCGGTTCGAACTCGAGGCGTTGGACGACGACGACCCGTTCGAGATCGATCGACAGTACGACACACCTGTTCAAGCATGCGGGCCTCGGCATTGACGACGTCTACGACGTGTGGCAATCCGACCCTCTCTTCTACCCGGCAAAGCCGCCGGCGCACTGGCTCATGGTGAGCGACGTCGCGGGCGACATTCTCGTCGTGCCACTCGCCCCGTCCGATACCGCCCACCCAGCCAAGTGCCGTCCAATCGGGTGCTATGTCGCATCGGCGCACCTCGCCGCCCTCTACCGGAAGGACCAATGAAGGATCACATGTCTCGCGAAGAGGAATACGAGTTCTACGCCCGGCCGGAGAACCAAGAGCCCCAGGGGCCCGCCCGCCGCCGGAAGCCGAAGCTGACCGAGATGGTGCCGGTGCGCTTCCCAACAGACACCCTCGAAGAAGTCCGACGGCGAGCCGGCGACGACGACCGGTCGGTCTCGAGCTGGATCCGGCGTGCCGTCGAGGAAGCGCTGCACCGCCAAGCAGGGTGACACACCCCTCGCTGGTCTTCACACGGATGTTCCTCACACCCGATCCGGTCGCGTGGCCGCGACCCGTTGCAGGAGCTCCGCCTGCCCCCGCGGGAGCCGAACGGTGTTCGCGTGCAGGACGTAACGTCTGCGTTCCATCCTGCACGCGATCAGCCCCCAACCTGACCCGGATGCCAGCGGGATCAACCCTGACGAGCTGTTGATCGGCTTGCCCGAGGTCAACGTCCGAGGGGTGCACGACGAGCCCGGCGGGCCGCTGCGGGTCCATGTTGAGTCCCGGCTCGATCAGGGCTGGTGCCGCGAGTGCGGGGCCCGCGCTGCGATCAAGGACCGGTCGGCGGTCGAGTTCGTAGACTTGCCGCGCTTCGGGCGGCCGACCCGGCTGGTGTGGCACAAGCAGCGGTGGCGCTGCCGCGAACCGGCGTGTCCGGCGGGGTCCTGGACGATCCTCGACGAGCGGATCGCCGGGGCGCGGGCCGCGTTGACGAACCGGGCCGGGCGGTGGGCGACGGTCCAAGTCGGCCGGTTGGGCCGCTCGGTGAACGAGGTCGCCGGCGAGCTGAGCTGTGACTGGCACACCGTGAACGACGCGGTGATCGCCTCATCAGGCGTCTTCCCAGCGCATCCGCTCGGCCGCCTCCACGGCGGCGAGCACGCCGCGGGCCTTGTTGCGGGTCTCCTTGTACTCGAGCTCCGGCACCGAGTCCGCCACCACACCGCCGGCGGCCTGGACGTGTGCGACGCCGTCCTTGATGACAGCCGTCCGCAACGTGATCGCGAGGTCCATGCTCCCGGAGAAGTCCACGTAGCCCATCACGCCGGCATACGGGCCCCGCTGCGTGGGTTCGAGCTCGTCGATGATCTCCATGGCGCGCACCTTGGGGGCGCCCGTCACCGTGCCGGCGGGGAACGTCGCGCGGAACACGTCCACGGGCCTGACGCCGGGGCGGGTCCGGCAGTCGACGGACGACACGATGTGCATCACGTGGCTGTAGCGCTCGACCACCATGAGCTCCCCGACATGCACGGTGCCGAAGGCCCCGACGCGCCCGAGGTCGTTGCGGGCGAGGTCGACGAGCATGACGTGCTCGGCCCGCTCCTTCGGGTCCCCGAGGAGCTCGCCTGCCAGGGCGGCGTCCTCCTCGTCCGTGCGCCCCCGCCGTCGCGTACCGGCCAGGGGCCGCGCGTGGACACGGCCGTCCGAGAAGCGCACGAGCTCCTCGGGCGACGCCGACACGATCGTGACCTCAGGGTGGCGGATGAAGCTCATGTACGGCGACGGGCTCACAAGGCGCAGCGCCCGGTGCACGGCGAAGGGATCGACGGTGAGCGGGCGACTGAAGCGCTGGCTCACCTGCACCTGGAAGACGTCCCCCGCCAGGATGTACTCCTTGGCCGCCTCCACCGCCGCGCAGAAGTCCGACTTCGTGCGGTTCGACCGGGCGTCGGGCACTTCCGCAGGGAAGTGCGGCGCCACGGGCGGGTAGACGGCGGGCACCCGCAGCTCCGCCCGGAGACGCTCGAGCTCGTCGAGGCCGTCGTTGTAGCGGCGCCTGAGCTCGCCCACGTCCCCCCGGCCGTCGAGGTCGTCGAGGTAGACGTTGCGGATGAGGACGAGGCGCTGGCGGAAGTGGTCGAAAGCCACCACCGTGCCCGTGGCCGCCAGGAGCACGTCGGGCACCCCGAGGTGGTCCGGGTTCGAGACCGGCACACGGGGCTCGATGAAACGCACGGTCTCGTATCCCCAGTAGCCCACGAGACCCGAATGCAGCGGCGGGAGACCGTCGAGACGGGGCGCACGGTAGCGCTCCAGGAGGGATTCGATCATCACCAGCGGGTCGCCGCCGACGGTTCCCGCGGGCGCCTCGCCCTCCCAAGTCACCGTGTCCCCTTTGGACTTCATGACGAGGTGCGGGTCTCGCCCGAGGAACGAGAACCGGCCCCAGCGCTCGCCCCGGATCACGGACTCCAGGAGGAAGCTCCGCTCGTCGCCGAGCTTCAGGAAGGCGGAGACGGGCGTCTCCACGTCGGCGAGCACCTCGCACCACACGGGCACGACCGTGTAGTCCGCGGCCAGGCTGGCGAACGTGCCGAAATCCGGCAGGACGACGGTTCCGGCGGGGTCCTCGGCCTCGGGACCGGGGCCCACGCCCGTGAGCTCGCTCACGGCACGGCCGGAGCGGGGCTGGGCGACTGCCCCGTGCCGCTGCCGAAGCGCCGGTAGAAGCACGACCGCTCCCCGGTGTGGCAGGCGGCCCCGTGCTGGCGCACGACCACGAGCAGGCAGTCGACGTCGCAGTCGTAGCGCACCTCCACCACCTCCTGGTAGTTCCCGGACGTGGCGCCCTTCACCCAGTACTCCTGGCGGCTCCGGCTCCAGTAGCAGGTGCGTCCGGAGTCGAGAGTGCGCGCCAAGGCCTCCGCGTCCATGTAGGCGACCATGAGAACCTCGAGGGTGTCGACGTCCTGCACGACCGCGGTGACAAGGCCGGCGCCGTCGAAGCGGACGGCGGCGATCTCTTCGGCAACGACCGGGATGCTCATCGGCCGGTCATGGTAGGCGCTGCGTAACTCGCTCCCCCCGGAAATCCCTCAGGCCCGGGGGAGGCGCACGGTGACACCCGCGGCGGCGAGGGCCTCCTTGGCCTCGCGGATCGTGTGTTGGCCGTAGTGGAAGACGGAGGCCGCGAGGACGGCGTCCGCGCGACCCGCCACGACGCCCTCCACGAGGTGATCAAGGGCGCCGACCCCGCCGGACGCCACGATGGGAACGTCGACCGCCCGCCGCACGGCCCGCAGGAGACCGATGTCGTAGCCGTCCCTCGTGCCGTCCCGGTCCATCGACGTGAGAAGGATCTCCCCCGCCCCGAGCTCCACGACGGTCTCGGCCCACACCGCCACGTCCAGACCGGTGGGGGTGCGCCCCCCGTGCGTCCAGACCCGCCAGGAGTCCCCCGCCCGGCGGGCGTCGACGGCGACGACGACGCACTGCGCCCCGAAGGCGTCGGAGGCCTCCGCGACAAGGCGGGGGCTCTCGACGGCGGCGGTGTTGATCGACACCTTGTCCGCCCCCGCCCGCAAGAGGCGCCGGACGTCGTCGACGGAGCGCACCCCGCCGCCCACGGTGAGGGGGATGAACACCTCGCCCGCCGTCTCCTCGACGACGTGGTAGAGCGTCTCGCGCTCCTCGTGGCTCGCCGTGATGTCGAGGAAGACGAGCTCGTCGGCGCCCTCGGCGTCGTAACGGGCGGCGAGCTCCACGGGATCCCCCGCGTCGCGGATCTCGACGAACTGCACGCCCTTGACGACGCGGCCGGCGTCGACGTCCAGGCAGGGGATGACACGGGTGGCCAGGGACGACTTCACGCCGCACCCGCCCCGGCGCCGTCCGGGGCGCCCCCGATGGCAGCGAGCGCCTCGCCCACCCCGAACCGGTCCTCGTAGATCGCCTTGCCCACGACGGCGCCCCCGAGACGCCGCCCGGCGACCTCCAGGCGGGCCAGCACCCGGAGATCCTCCAGGCAGGACACCCCGCCGGACGCGAGCACGGGCACGTCCACCCGGGCGAGAAGGCGGGCGAGGCCGGCGTGGTCAGGGCCGGCGAGCATGCCGTCCCGGCCGACCTCCGTGGCCAGCAGGGCGGCCACCCCGAGGCCGGCGAGGCGTCCGGCGAGCTCCTCCGGGGTCACGTCACCCGCCCGCCGCCAACCGTCGACGGCCACCTGGCCCTCACGGGCGTCCACGGCGGCGGCGACACGCCCCGGGTGACGGCCGGCGAGGCGCTCCACGAGGCCGGGGTCGGCCACAGCCGCCGTTCCCAGGACGACCCGCGCACAGCCGGCGGCGAGAGCGGCCTCGGCGCTCGCTTCGTCCCGGAGGCCACCCCCGGTCTGCACGCTCACGTCAACGGTGGAGGCGATCGCCGCCACGACGTCGTGGTTGTCCCGCCCGGTCCCCAGGGCGCCGTCGAGGTCGACGACATGGATCCAGCGGGCGCCCGCTGCCGCGAAGCGTTCCGCCCGACCGACCGGGTCGTAGTCGTAAACCGTGACGTCGTCGGGGTTGCCCTGCAGGAGACGCACGCAACGGCCCCCCAACAGATCGATCGCCGGATACAGGTCCATGCTCAAGCCTCCCCCGCCTCACGCTCCGCACGGGCGCCGAGGCAGAGACCGAGGAAGTTCTCCCAGATCCGCAGGCCGTCGCCGGAGGACTTCTCGGGGTGGAACTGCACCGCCCACGTCCTGCCCTGTTCCAGAGCGCCCACGAAGACCGGCCCGTACTCCGCCAGCGCCTCCTCGGCCCCGGTGCCGGGAACGACCCCGTAGGAGTGGCAGAAGTAGAAGCGGGTGGACGGATGGACGCCGGCGAAGAGCCTGCCACCGGTCTTCCAGGTGAGCTGATCCCAGCCCATGTGGGGAACCGACAGGCCGCCCCCTCCGACCTTCACACAGTTCCCGGCCACGATGCCGAGACCGATTGCCCCCCCCTCGTCGGAGCTCTCGGCAAGGATCTGCATCCCCACGCAGATACCGAGGAAGGGCCGGTCCCGCTGGCACCACTCCATCACGACGTGGTCCAGCTCGGCCTCACGGAGGTTCTCCACACAGCGGTCGAAGTGCCCCTGGCCGGGGAGGACGAGGCCGTCGAAGGCCTGCGGGTCGAAGCCGTCGCCGTGGGAGACGAGGGCAGTGACCGCGCCCGCCTTCTCCGCGGCCCGCGACACCGAACGCAGGTTGCCCATCCCGTAGTCGCAGATCGCCAAACGGGCGGGGCGCTGTTCCCCGCGCGGAGGGCCGTTCACGCCAGCATGCCCTTCGTCGACGGCACTGCGCCCCCCCGGCGGGGATCCGGGGTGAGGGCGTCAGAGAGCGCCCGGGCGATGCCCTTGAACGCCACCTCGCAGACGTGGTGCGGGTTGCGGCCCGTCTCGGAACGTACGTGCAGCGTGATCCCGGCGTCGGTCACGAAGGCGCGCAGGAACTCCTCGAGGAGCTGCGGGTCGAACTCGAGGATGCGTTCGCCGCCGGTGTCCACCTCGTAAAGGAGGTAAGGCCGCCCCGAGAGGTCGAGCGCCACCGTGGCCCGGGCCTCGTCGAGGACCGTGGTGGCCCAGCCGAAGCGGCGCAGCCCACCACGGTCGCCCACGGCCGCCCGGAAGGCCCGCCCCAGGGTGATGCCCACGTCCTCCACCGTGTGGTGGTGGTCGACATCGAGGTCGCCGGTGGCCGCCACGGCGAGACCGAGGCCGCCGTGGCGCCCGAGCTGGGCGAGCATGTGGTCGAAGAAGGGCATCCCGGTCTCCACGGTGACCTCGCCCCCGTCGAGGTCGAGCTCGACGGCGACATCGGTCTCGCCCGTGGTGCGCCGCTCGGACGACTTCCGGCTCACGTGCCCACGTCCGCCAGGGCTGCCGCGAGGGCGTCGAGGAACATCTCGTTCTCCTCCGGGGTGCCGACATTCACCCGGAGGCAGTTCGGTGTCTCCGGGTTCCCGGCGAAGTCTCGCACGAGGACGCCGCGATCGAGGAGACCCTGCCACACGACCTCGGCGTCGCCGGCGGGGCGGAAGAGCACGAAGTTCGCCTCCGACGGCCAGGCCCGCACGCCGGGCAGTGCGGCGAGGCCCTCCTCGATGCGGCGGCGGCCGGCGACGAGCGCGTCCACCCGGGCCCGCATCTCGTCCGGGTAGCGCAGGGCGAGGACGCCCGCCGCCTGCGCCACGGCGTCGACGTGGTAGGGCAGGTGCGCCGGCTCGAGGAGGTCGACGATCCCGGGTGCGGCCACCACGTAGCCGATGCGGAGGCCGGCGAGGGACCATGCCTTGGAGAGGGTGCGCACGACGGCGAGGTTGGCGCGCCGGCCCACCCAGCCCACGACGCTCTCTCCGGCGAACTCGGCGTAGGCCTCGTCGACGACCACGAGGGCGTCGGGGGCGGCATCGAGGGCCGCCGCCACGGCGTCGAAGCGCTCGGCGTTCCCGGTGGGGTTGTTCGGGTGGCAGAAGAACACGACGTCAGGACGGTGCGCGGCGAGGGCGTCGCTCACGTCTCCGGGACCGACACGGAAGTCGGCGTCACGCGGAGCGCGCACGACCGTCGTGCCCGTCATCTCTGCGATGTGCGTGTGGAGCGCGTACGTGGGCGTGAAGACCAATGCCCGGCGTCCGGGGCCCCCGAAGGCGAGCAAGAGCGTGAGGAGCACCTCGTTGGACCCGTGCCCGGCGAAGACCGCCCCGGCGTCCACCCCGCAGTACCCGGCGAGCTCCTCGCGCAGCGCCGCCGCCGCCCGGTCGGGGTAGCGGTTGAGGGGCAGCTTCTCCACGGCCGCGGCGAGCTCGACCATGAACCCGGGGGGCGGCGGGTAGGGGCTCTCGTTGGTGTTAAGGCGTGCGGCGACGTCCACTTGCGGGGAGTGGTAGCCCGCCATGACGGCGAGGTCGGCGCGGAGTCGCGGGGGCATCAGGCTCCACCCCCCGGGTCTCCGAGTCGCGCTCGGACCGCCTCGGCGTGCGCGGGGAGGCCCTCGGCGTCGGCGAGCGCCGCCGCCGTGGCGCCGAGGTCCGCGAGGGCGGCGGGGCCGGGGCAGGTCACGACGTGGATCGACTTGCGGAAGTCCGCCACCCGGAGAGCGGAGGCGAAGCGTGCCGTGCCCCCCGTGGGGAGGACGTGGGACGGCCCCGCCACGTAGTCACCGAGGGTCACGGGGGTCCAGTACCCGCAGAAGACGGCACCGGCGTTGCGCACTCCGGCCAGGAGGGCGCCGGGGTCCGCGACCATGAGCTGCAGGTGTTCGGCGGCGGCGGCGTTGGCCACCTCCAAGGCCTGCTCGGGCCCCTCGCAGAGGACGAGCCGGCCGCCGGCCCGGAGGCTCTCCGCGATGAGGCCACCCCTGGGCGCAGCGGCCACGACGAGCTCCAGCTCCGCCTGGACGGCGGCGGCGAGGTCGTCGGACCACGTGACGAGGAGGGTGAAGCCGCCGGGGCCGTGCTCGGCCTGGGCGACGAGGTCGAGGGCGAGGGGACGCACGGGGGCGCCGGCGTCGGCGACGACCACGCACTCGCTGGGCCCGGCCAGGGACTCCACCCCCACGTCACGGGACACCTCGGCCTTGGCGAGGGCGACGTACACGTTTCCGGGCCCGCAGACGACGTCCACGGGCCGGATCGTCGCCGTGCCGTAGGCGAGAGCGGCGATCGCCTGGGCGCCCCCGACCCGGTAGACCTCGGTGAGGCCGAGCATGTAGGCGGCGGCCGCGCTCACCTGCGGGATCGACCCGTCGGGACCTGCCGGGGTGGCGAGGACGACCTCGGCGACCCCGGCGACCTGGGCGGGGACGGCGGTCATGAGGATCGTGGACGGGTACGCTGCCCGGCCGCCGGGCACGTACACGCCCGCCCGGGCGACGGGAACGTCGATCTCGTTCACGGTGATGCCGTCGGCTTCGAAGACCCGCGGGCAGTCGGGGGATTCGTGGTACGCGCGGACGCGGGCGGCGGCACGTTCGAGGGCGAGACGGAGCGCTGGATCCGTGGCCTCCCATGCCCCCGCGAGTTCGTCGGCGGTCACGCGGAGCTGCCCCGGTGTGAGGGCGACGCCGTCGAAA
This sequence comes from uncultured Acidimicrobiia bacterium, assembly GCA_964370965.1. Lineage (GTDB taxonomy): Bacteria > Actinomycetota > Acidimicrobiia > UBA2766 > UBA2766 > CAYJLW01. Next base: position 62,443 of record CAYJLW010000013.1, read on the forward strand.
CGCTCGGTGAGCTCGCAGAGGGCGACGTCGCCTCGGGCCCTGACGTCGCCGACGATGGCGCGCACCGCCTCGAGCGGCCGGTCCCCCGCCGGGGACGGTCGGGCGACGGCCGCGGCGAAACCACCGGGGTCCGTGCGGAGATCGGTCAGGGCGAGCATGGAGCCCTGTAGCCTACGTGAGCCCACCGGCACCGCCGTTCCCGGTTTCCACCCGCCGGTGGCCGCAGGACCGCCGCTTGCGCCGGTGGGGGCCGTCGGCCAGACTGCCCTCCTGATTCCAGGCGGCTGCAGCAGACACAGGGGTTGCCGTGGCACTGCAGGGCACGTTCGAGACGGTTCGTTCCTTCGACGGAACCAGGCTGGCCTACGCCGTCTGGGGACCTGCCGTTCCTCCCGGGGAGCAGGCGCCCACCGTCATCCTCGCCAACGGCATCGCCTGCACCGACACGTACTGGGGCGCTCTCGTGCCCTTCCTCGTCGAGCACGGCCACAGGGTCGTGTTCTTCGACTACCGGGGCCACGGCCGCTCCGGGGCGCCGAGGAACCCGAACGAGATCGGCGTCCCGTCCCACGCCCGGGACCTCTGGCGGGTCGCCGACGAGACCGGGTCCGGCCCCGCCGTCCTCGTGGGCCACTCGATGGGTTCCCAGACGATCCTGGAGGCCTACCGCCAGCAGCCCGCACGGGTGGCCGGACTCGTCCCGGTGGCGGGCCCCTACGAGCATCCTCTGGACACGTTCATGGGCTCTCCCGCCATGCACTACATGTTCCCGTTCTTGCAGTTCGGCATGGAGCCCGTGCCGTGGCTGACGCGGGCGCTGTGGCGGGCGGCAGGCAGCAACACGACCTGGCCGTACGTGGTGGGCCGGGCGAGCCGCATGATCGGACCAAACGCCGGGCGGGACCTCATGGACGAGTACTTCCGCCACCTCGCCCGCCTCGACCCGATCCTCCTCATGCGCATGGCGCGCGAGATGCAGGCCCACAGCGCCCGCGACCTCCTCGCCGACGTCGAAGTCCCGGTCGTCGTCGTCGCCGGCAAGCACGACGTCATGACCCCGCCCCGCGTCGCCAGGGAGATGGTCGCCGTGATCCCTGACGCCTCCCTGGATCTGTTCCAGGACTCCGGCCACACCCTCCCCGCCGACGAACCCGACCACCTCAACGACGTCGTGCTGGGCTTTCTCCGGGAACGCGCCGGGTTCGTCCCCCTCCCTGCGCGCAAGGCCCGCATCACCCCCCAACGGTCCGGCACCCAGCCGGGCTGAGCGCCCGCGGAATCAGACCCTCTCAGCCCCGGGTGTAGGACGAGGGGCAGAAGTCCTGCAGCACGCACACGTCGCAGCGGGGCTTCCGGGCGGTGCACACGCCCCGGCCGTGGAGGATGAGGCGGAGGCCGAAGTCCGTCCACTCCGACTCCGGGAGGAGACCGCAGAGGTCGCGCTCGATCTTCACCGCCTCGGTGTGCTCGGTGAGGCCGAGGCGGCGGGCAAGACGGGCGACGTGGGTGTCCACGGCGATCCCGGGCAGGCCGAACGCCACGCCCCTGATGACGTTCGCGGTCTTGCGACCCACGCCCGGGATCGTCACGAGATCTTCCATGTCGCGGGGAACCTCGCCCCCGAAGCGTTCCACAACGGCGGTGGCGGCGCCCTTGATCGAGCGGGTCTTGTTCCGGAAGAAGCCCGTGGGCCGCACGGCGTCCTCGACGTCCTCCGGTGCGGCGGCGACGAACGCCTCCGGGTCCGGGCACGCGGCGAAGAGCGCCGGCGTGACCCGGTTCACCCGCTCGTCCGTGCACTGGGCGGACAGGATCGTGGCCACCAGCAGCTCCCACGGTGAGGCGAACACCAGGGCGCACTCCGCCGGGTAGTCGGCGGCGAGGCGGGCGGCGGCCTCACGGGCACGGCCTTTCGGCGAGCGGGGGCGACCCATGCCGGCGAGGCTAACGGGGCGGCCCCGGTGGCGTCGCACCGGAGGGAGCCGGCATCCCGACGTCGAAGAAGACCGCAGAAGACCACAGCGCACGTCACCCCGGTCCTTCGTCGCGAGACCCCTCGGAGCCCCATGCAGCAGATCACGAAGCTTTTCGAGCGCCTGTTCACCTGGGCGATCGACCATCTCCCCATGCCCGCCGGCCTCCGGCGCACCCTCTCGGGCCGGCGCGACGTCGTCGAGGAGATGGCGAAGTTCCTCTTCACCGGCGGCGTCGCCACCCTGGTGTTCTCGGTCGCGTTCAACGGCGGATGGTGGATCCTGGAGCGTGCCGGTGTGTCCGCCGAGATCCTCGACAAGACGTGCTTTCTCCTCGGCCAGTTCGTCGCGGTTCTCGTGGCCTACTTCATGTCGTTCAAGTTCGTGTTCACCAACGACAGCGGCCGCAAACGCTTCACGGAGGCCGTCCTCTTCTTCGGGCTGGCGGCGGTGGCGATCGCATGGGGCATGGGCGCCCTCGCCCTCTTCGAGGCGATCGTGGGCCACCACCTCGGCCAGCTCGAGGCGTTCCTGGTGAGCGCGGTGGCGATCGTGACGTCCTGGGGCCTACGCTTCTTCCTCGCCCGCAACTTCGTGTTCCGGGCGCACCTCGACCGTCCCGCCGTGAGCGTCGTCACCGAGCTCGCCCACGTCTCCGAGGAGGCCCACGAGGGCGACTCCTCCGGCAACGAGCCCGCCGAGCGCGCCGGTCGGCAATAGGCCGGCCCATGCGAAGCGCACCGGCGTCTGCGGCTCCTGACGCACGTGCCTCGCGTGGCACCCCCCGGCCGCGACCGGCGCTCCCCGACCCCCCGCCGAACGGGAGTGCGGACCCCCCGGGAGTCCGCGCTACAGTCCGAAACGATGGAGTTGCTCCTCGTCCGCCACGCCAAGGCGCTCCCCCGCCACCGCTGGGACGGCCGTGACGTCGACCGGCCGCTGAACGACAAGGGCGTGGCCCAGGCCGCCGAGCTGGCCCGCCGCCACGCCGGCCGACGCGTCGCCGCCGTCTACTCCAGCCCGTCGGTGAGATGCGTCGACACCGTCGCTCCCCTCGCCGAGACCTGCGGCCTCGGCGTGAAGGAGGAACCGCTCCTGGGCGACCTCGCCTCCGCCGATCCGCCCGCGCAAGCCCTCCGCGATTCCGAGAGCGCCCTCGGCTGGCTCGGCGAAAGGGGTCTCCGCTTCTGCCGGCAGGCCGCCGCCGCCCACGCCGGCGAGGTCGTCGTGGCCTGCTCCCACGGCGACCTCATCCCCGTCACGCTCGACCTCCTCTTCACACACGACGGCGTCGAGGTGGACGGCTCCGGCATCGAGAAGGGCTCGGTGTGGACGCTGCGGTTCGAGGGCGGCGTCTGCACCGGCGGCCAGTACGCGCCGGCGCCGTAGGCCGTGCCCCCGACGCTTCTGGAACTCGCCGACGACGCTCTCGCCGCTCTCGTCGGTCCCCCCGCCTACCGCCTCGGTCAGGTCAAGCACTGGATCTACCGCAAGGCGGTCGGCAGCGTGGACGAGATGACCGACCTGCCCAGGGCGCTTCGCGAACGCCTCGCCCCCGCCGGTGTCGACCCGCTGCGCCCCCTCGCCGTGCGCAGCGCCGACGGCGACATGACCGTGAAGTGGCTCCTCGACGCGGGCGGCGCCGAGATCGAGACCGTCCTCCTGCGCTACTCCCGGCGGGCCACCGTGTGCGTCTCCTCGCAGGCGGGCTGTGCCATGGGCTGCCCGTTCTGCGCCACGGGCCGGGACGGCTTCCAGCGGCATCTCAACGCCGGAGAGATCGTCGCCCAGGTCCTCGTCGCCCAGCGCCACCTGCGCGCGGCTGACGACCGCGGCCCCGACCACGTCACCAACGTCGTGTTCATGGGCATGGGGGAACCCCTCGCCAACTACGACAACGTGCTCTCGGCGATCCACCGCCTCACCGCGGACGTCGGCCTCTCCGCCCGCTCGATCACCGTCTCCACGATCGGGATCCCCGACGCCATCCGCCGCCTGGCGACGGACGCGCCCCCGGTCACGCTCGCCCTCAGCCTGCACGCCCCCGACGACGCCCTCCGCGACGAGCTCGTGCCCCCGAACCGCCGCTGGCCCGTCGCCGCCGTGCTCGACGCCGTGCGCGACTACCGGGCGGCCGGAGGACGACGCGTGACGGTGGAGTACACGCTCATACGTGACGTGAACGACTCGCCCGCACAGGCGGCGGCTCTCGCCGGACTCCTGCGTCCCCTGCGGGTACACGTGAACTGCATCCCCATGAACCCCACGGGCGACCCCCGCCACCGCCCGCCCGACCGGGCCCGGGTGGCGGCGTTCGCCTCCGCCGTGCGCGCCGCCGGCGTGAACACGACCGTGCGCCAGAACCGGGGCCGCGAGGTCGACGGCGCCTGCGGGCAACTCCGGCGCCGCCCCTCCCTGGACGCCACAGCGGAGGTCGCCCACTAACCTGGGCGCCGTGAACGACTTCCGATGGTTCAACCAGGGCCAACCCCAGACCCTGCAGATCGCCACGTTCCTGTGCTACTTCAACGGGGTCTTCGGCCTGCTCTTCGGCATCGGCCTCGGCCTCTGGGCCCTCGTGGGCGTCCTGTTCGCGCTGGGCTGGATCGCCTCCGCCCTGGGGATCGCGAACGACAAGCGTCCCGGCTACTACCTGGGTGTCGTCCTCGCCACCCTGACGCTCGGGTTCAGCCTCTTCAGCCTCTTCACGGGGGGCGCCGTGATCTTCGCCCTCATCCTGAACCTCATCTTCGAGATCGCCCTCTTCGCCGCTCTCATCCACCCGCAGTCCCGGGAGTACCAGAAGGTCTGGTTCCACTAGACCCTCGCAGTCCCCCGGTCCCCGGCTCGCGATGCCCCCGTTCCGTACGCCCCCTCCCGGGGAGCGCGAGCACGGGTGCCCGGCTGCGCTCCCCGGCCGGGACGGCCGCCTCTACCAGGGAGGCAGCGGGTATGTGAGGGGCGTCTTCGCGTCGCTCTCGGGGAACTCCACTGCGGTCTCGCCGTCCTTCGTCCACTGCAGGACCACGAGCTTGAGTGGGGCGGCGTGGTCCTTGTCGAACTTCACGCTCCCGCTCACGTACTCGCCGTCTGTCTTGGAGAGCTCGTCGCCGATCGCCTTCGGCTCGGTGCTGCCTGCCTTGGAGATGGCATCCATGAGGACCTGGGCGATCGTGTAGGCGTCCGTGACCTGGCCGATCTCGACGTTGCCCTTGGCCTCCTTGGCGAACGTCTTCTCCACGAAGGCGGTGTCCGGGTAGCCGAGCTCGGGCGCCCACCAGCCCGTCGCCATCGTGCCCGTGGCGTCGGTCTCCAGACCGGCCCACCAGGCGCCGCTGTTCGCGGCCTTCTCCACGAACGCCGCCTTGGGCTTCCAGTCCAGCGCCTTCATCTGCTTCCAGAGTGCGATGGCGTCCGGGGGAATCATCTGGGCGATCATGATGTCCGCCCCGGACTGCTGCGCCTTGCGGATGAAGTCGCCGTAGTCGGTCGTGCCCACCGGGAACGTGGCGTGGTAGGCGATCGTGTAGCCGTTCTTGGCGGCGTTGTCGGTCCAGAGCTTGCCCATGACCTCGCCGTCCTGCTCCTGGTCCGTGAAGAGGGCGACCCTCTTGTTGGACTCCACGCGGTCCATGGTCTTGTAGGCGAGCTGGGTCATCTCGGGCTCGTCGAAGAACATGACGTAGGACCACTTGTAGCCGCCCTTGGGCGCCGCGGACAGGAACGCCCGGATCGGCGTCCCGGTGACCACGAGGGGGATGCCCCGGGCCTCGGCCACCTGGGCGACGGGGATGTTCTGTGGCGGCGTGACGGAGCCCAGGAGGGCCACGGCCTTGTCCTTCAGGATGAGCTCGTTGGCGTTCTCCGACGCCTTCTTCGGGTCGCTCTGGTCGTCGAGGATCTTCAGCTCCACGGGACGCTTCCCGCTCCCCACCTTCAGGCCGCCGGCGTCGTTCACCTTCTTCACGGCCGTCTCGTAGCCCAGCTTCGTGAGGACGCCGAAGCGCTCGAACGCGCCCGTCATGGGCAGGCTGGCCCCGATGACGACGGGGTCGCCTTTCGCCCCGCTCCCTCCCCCGCTCTTGTCCGTGCTCTCACATGCGCCCACGCTCAGGGCGAGGGTCGCCACGACGAGGGTCAGGATCGCGACCCTGCTCCGCCGGTACCTGGTGGTCATGCAGCCTCCTATTCCGTGCTGTCTCCGCTGCTGGCCGAACAACTCACACTCGCGTCACGCCCTGTCGCCACCTCCCGCGTCCGACGGAAGATCGCCGGGCTCCGGCGGCCGCACGCCGCCGGTCGCGCGGACGTAGATCTCGGCGAGCTCGTCCTTGCTGCCCCGGATGTGGCGGGCTGTGTCGCGGAAGACCACGTTCCCCCGCTCCATGACGTAGGCCTCCTCGGCGATCTCCAGGGCCTCCCCGACGTGCTGCTCCACGACGACGAGGGTGAGGCCCCGGGCGAGCATGAGGCGGAGGCTGTCGTAGATGCGCATCGCCACCTGGGGGGTGAGGCCGAGGGAGAGCTCGTCGACTACGAGCAGGCGGGGGTCCGCCATGAGGGAGCGCCCGATGCCGAGCATCTGCTGCTGGCCGCCGGAGAGGGTCCCCGCCTGTTGGCGGGTGCGCTCGGCGAGCTCCGGGAAGAGCGCCAGGACGGAGTCGAGGCGCTCCTCCCTGGCGCGCCTCCCGGCGGCCACGGCGCCGAGCTCCAGGTTCTCCACCACGCTCTGGTCCGCGAAGACGTGACGGCCCTCGGGGCACAGCGCCATGCGGGCCTCCCGCACACGGCGCTCCGTCGCCCAGGTCGTGACGTCCTCGCCGTCCACGAGCACCGACCCGCCCGCCGGGCGCACCAGCCCCATGAGCGCCCGGCACAGGGTGCTCTTGCCGGCGCCGTTGGGCCCGAGCACCGCCACGGCCTCCCCCTCGCGGACGGAGAGGCTGACGCCGTTGAGTGCCCGCACCTTGGCGTAGCTCACGTGCAGGTCCCGGACCTCGACCAGGGCTCGCGGGGGGCCGTCGCTGTTGCGCCCGGGAGCGGCGGCGGCGGGGACCGCAGCGGACGCCATGACGGCCGTCTCGGCACCGTCGGACCCCGCCGCCTTCCCGGCTGCCGGCGGGGCGGCGGCCGCCGGTTCCCTGTCTACGCCGAGGTACGCGTCGATGACGACCGGGTCGCGGGCAACCTCCTCAGGCGTCCCGGATGCCCTGACGTGGCCCATGTCCATGACGACGACGCGGTCGGCGACCTCCATGATGAAGTCGATCACGTGCTCGATCACGACCATCGTGACCCCGAGGGAGCGCACCGCCGCCAGCAGGTCGAGGAGGCGGCGCAGCTCGGGGGCCGTGAGTCCGGCGCCGATCTCGTCGAGGAGGAGGAGCCCCGGCGCCAGGGCGAGGGCGCGGGCGAGTTCCAGGCGCTTGAGCGCGAGGAGCGTGAGGGCGCCCGCGGGACGCCCGGCCTCCCCGGCGAGGCCGGTCACGGCGAGGATCTCGTCCACGTCGGGGCCGCTGCGCCCCCGCCGGCCTCCGGCCGCCGCCACTTGGAGGTTCTCGCGCACGGTCATCCCCGTGAACGGCCGGGGCGTCTGGTACGTGCGCCCCACCCCGAGGCGGGCGACCCGGTGCGTGGACAGCCGGTCGACGCGGTGGCCGTCGAAATGGATCTCGCCCGACGAAGGCCGGTGGCCCCCGGCGACGAGGCCGAGGAGCGTGGTCTTGCCCGCCCCGTTGGGCCCGATCACGCCGAGGACCTCCCCCCGCTCGACGCCGAGCGACACGTCCGCCACGGCGACGACGCCGCCGAATCGCTTCGTCACGTCACGCACCTCCAGCAGGGGCGCCATCGATCACCTCCCGGCGGCGGGCGAGGCGGGCCCGGACGTCCGCCCCCAGGCCCATGAGGCCCCGTGGTGCCACCTGCACGGCGACGATGAGGAGGACCGCCTTCAGGAGCACGTACACGACCTCGTAGTCGGCGAGGAACTGCTCGATGGCGACGATCACGACGGCCCCCAGGACGGGACCGAGCCGGGTTCCCGAACCTCCGATGACGACCATCACCACCATGTCGAGGAGCCAGTTCAGGCTGAACGCGGAGTTCGGCTCGATGCTCACGAGTTGCATGGCAACCAGGCCGCCGGCGAGGCCGGTGAAGAACGCGCTCACGGCCACGGCGCCCGTCTTCACCGTCAGCGGGCGTGTCCCCACGGCCCGGGCGGCCTCCTCGTCGTCGCGCACGGCACGCAGGTAGAGGCCCGCCCGGGTCCGCAGGATGACCTCCTGCACGGCCGAGTAGGCAAGGAAGATCCCCCACGCCATCAGGAACTGCACCGCCATCGAGGGCAGCGGTGGGGACACGATGAGGCCGCCGCTCGCCCCGAGCCCCTTGGAGTTCATCACGACCGCCTGCACGACCAGGCCCAACAACAGCGTGCTGATGGCGAAGTAGCCCCCGCGGAGGCGGAACAGGGGGAGGTAGGTGAGCACCCCGAAGGCGGCGGCCACCACGCCCGCGGCGAGGAGTCCGGCCCACAGGGGCCAGCCAAGGTGCAGGAGGAGCAGGGTCATCCCGTAGGCGCCCACACCCACGAAGGCGTGGTTCCCGAGGGAGAGGAGGCCGGTGTAGCCAGCGAGGAGGTTCCAGGCCTGCGCCATGACCACGTAGCGCAGGAACGTGAAGAGCACGAGGAGTTGGTACGTGTCGGCCCGCAGCGGGGCGAGGCCGAAGGCGAGCGCCACGGCGGCGGCGGCGAGGGGGCCGGCGGGGAGGCGGCGGGCGCGCTTCATGCCCTCGCCCGCCGCGCGAAGAGCCCGTGGGGCGCCAGGAGCAGGATGACGAGGAAGCCGAGGTAGGCGACGAGGTCCCGATAGCCGCCGCCGAAGAGGTTCGCGCCCACGCCTTCGAGGCCGCCGAGGAGGAGGCCCCCGGCAAGGGTGCCGAGGATGCTCCCCATGCCGCCTAGGACGACGACGGCGAAGCCCTTGAGCAGGTAGGAGACCCCGCTCCCGGGCGTGAAGCTGAACGCCACGCCCACGAGGACGCCCGCGACGGCGCTCACGGCGGCCCCGAGGCCGAACATCGTCCCGTAGACCCGCTGCACGCGGATGCCCATGAGGCGGGCGGTGGTGACGTCCTCCGCGGTGGCGCGGGCCTGGCGGCCGAACGACGTGCGGTGGATGAGGGAGTGGACGCCGAGGGTGACGGCGACGGCGACGAACAGGCAGAGGAGGTAGCTGTTCGGGATCGTGATCCCGGCCACCGTCGTGCCCCGCGAGATGTAGGAGGGCGTGAACGTCTTGGCGTCGCTGGAGAACCCCTGGAGCAGGAGGGTCTGGATGACGAGGGAGAGGCCGAGGGTGGTGACAAGGCCGGCTTCCAGGCTGCCGCGGGCGAGGAGGCGGTTGAGGAACGTCCACTGCAGGGCCCAGCCGAACAGGAACATGAGGGGCACGACGAGGACGAGCGCCAGGAGGGGGTCGAGGTGCCAGGTCGTGCCCAGCACGTACGTGAGGTAGGCGGCGAGGATCATGATCTCGCCGTGGGCCAGGTTCACGAGCCCCAGGACCCCGTAGACGAGGGAGAGGCCCAGGGCGGCGGTGGCGTAGAGGCCCCCGAGGACCAACCCGGCGACGAGGCCGCTCAGGAGGAGCTTCACCGCGTCCCCTGCCGACCCAGCGGCCCCCGCTCTGCTCGACGCCCCCGGATTGCGTGCACGCCGCTGTTGTTCCCCTCTGTGTCTCGGCCCCCGCATTCTGTACACCAGAATCCCTTTCTGTGCAATCTACTTGAGCCCGGGGAGCGTGTCAACGAACCTGCACGAGCCGCTCCCCCGTTCCCACGGTTCGGGGAGCGCAGCCCCGGGGCGTCCGTGCTCCCGGCCCTTTCAGAAGGCGGGCGGCGGCGGCCGGGGTCGTGTCAGACGCGGGTGACGAGAGCGCGCTTCATGCCGCCCTTGGCGGCGAGCGTGCCGGGGGGGACCATCTCGACGCGGGCGCGGAACATGAGGCGGTTGCGGATCGCCGCCTCGACCTCGGCCCCGAGCCCCACGAGGTCGCCCGGGGAGTCGCCGTGCTCGACGCGCACGGGGACGGGGGGCTGCACCTGCGGGCCCGTGCCGGGCACCTCGATCTGGATCTCGCCCGTGACCCGGGGCCGGAAGCCGCCCACGACGTCCACGACGGCGCTCGGGAACACGTTCACCCCCTGGACGATGAGCATGTCGTCGGCGCGGCCCACGCAGCGGATCCGGTACCCGCTGCGCCCGCAAGGGCACGCCTCGGTGTGCTCGATGCGGACGAGGTCGCCGATGCGGAAGCGGATCAGCGGGACGCATTCCCGCTCGATCGCCGTGTAGACGAGCTCCCCCACCACGCCGGGGCGCTCCTCGACCGGCTGCAGCGTGTCGGGGTCGAGGATCTCGGGGATGACGAGCCCCTGGCCGAGGAAGTGCATGCCCGCCTGGTGCTCGCACTCGCTCCAGATGTTCGTGCAGAAGTCCGCCGTTCCCATGCCGTCGTAGACCCGGCACCCCCAGGTCTCCTCGATGCGGCGGCGCACGTCGGGTATGCCCGCCCCGGGCTCGCCGCCGAGGCCCATGTGGGACACCCCGAGGTCGGCGACGTCGAGGCCGAGCTCGTCCCGGGCGAAGTCCGCCAGGTACGTGACGAAGCTCGGCGTGGAGATCACGTAGTCGACGCCTGTCTGGGCGAGGACGGCGAAGGCCCGCCGGGGCTCGGTGTTGCCCCCCGGCAGGACGGTGGCACCGACGTGCTCGAGGCCCTCGTAGAAGCTCAGCCCGGCGATCCACCAGCTCATCATGAGCGCCACCCAGGACCTCGACCCCGGCCGCACACCCTGGGCCCAGACGGTGCGGGCGACGAGCTCGTTCCACATCCCGATGTCCGCCCGGGTGGCTCCCACGAGTACGGGCCGCCCGGTCGTGCCGCTCGACGCATGCACCCGGACGACATCCTCGAAAGGCACGCAGGCGTGGCCGCCCAAGGGCGGGAACTCCTCCTGGGACTCCCTCACCTCGGCCTTCGTCGTGAAGGGGAGCGACCCGAGGTCGTCGCGGCCCACGGCGGCGACGTCGATGCCGGCAGCGGCGAACTTGCGCTGGTACAGGGGGGAACGCCGGGCGACCCAGGCGAGCCGGCGACGGAGACGTTCGTCCTCCAGCCTGCGGAGCTCGTCGGCGCGGATCGTCTCGGCCGCCTCGTTCCAGCACGCCCGGCCTGAGCTCACCCGGCCCCCTGGGGGACGCGGAAGGCGGGCAGCCAGCGGGCCTCTTGGCCCTCGGCGGCGGGCGCCGGGGGCACCCGCAGCGGGACGAACTCGACGTCCCCGCCCACGGCGACGGCGGCCGGGTCGGTGTCCACGAGGAGCGTGAAGACCCGCACCGGGCCCACGTCGACGAGGGCGAAGACCGCCGGGGCGGCGAAGCCCGGGGGGAGGCCGACCTCCTGGACGGTGAAGCCCGCGACGACGCCCTGGCGGGGCAGGTCGGCCCACTCGAGGTCCTCGGACAGGCAGCCCGGGCAGACCACCCGGGGCGGCCAGGAGGACTCCCCGCAGTCCCGGCAGCGGCTGGTGAGGAGGCGGCCGTCGGCCACCGCGCTCCAGAACTCGTGGATGCGGGTGTCGGCGGCGGTGGTGCGGGGATACGGGTCCATCGCCACCCAGCGGACGTCGTCCATCAGGCCCCCTCGTAGAGCATCACGACGTGCATGGCGGCCCCGCTGTTGTTGTGGGTGAGGCCGACGCGGGCGCCCTCGACCTGGCGCTCGCCCGCCTCCCCCCGGAGTTGGGCGAAGACCTCGCAGGCCTGGGCGACGCCGGTGGCGCCCAGGGGATGGCCGCAGCCCATGAGTCCGCCCCGCGGGTTCACCACTACGGACCCGCCGTAGTCGGAGCCGCCGTCGCGCAGGAACCCGACCTCGTCGCCGGGGCCGCAGAAGCCGAGCTCGGCATACGCGATGATCTCGGCGATCGAGAAGCAGTCGTGCACCTCCGCGAGGTCGACGTCGCCGGGGCCGATGCCCGCCATCTTGTAGGCGGCCTGGGCGGCGTCGGCCATCGCCGGCCACCGATGGAGGTCCCGGGGGAAGTTCCCCAGGTTGAAGGCGTCCACCGCTTGGCCGGTGCCCCGGATCCACACCGGCTTGTCGGTGATCTCGGGGACGAGCTCCTCGCCCACGAGGAGGACGGCGGCGGCGCCGTCGGTGATGGGCGAGCAGTGGAACAGCTTGAGGGGCTCGGCGATGACCCGGGAGCACTGGATCTCCTCGAGCGTGACAGGCTTGCGGAACTGGGCGTAGGGGTTGCGGGCGGCATTGCGACGGTTCTTCAGCGACACGAGGGAGAGGTCCTCGTCTGTAGTGCCGTAGGCCCGCTGGTGGGCCTGGGCGGTGAAGGCGAAGGCGGGCGGGGCGGCGAGGCCGTAGCTCGCCTCCCAGTCCCGGTCGGGGCCGAGGGCCATGTTGTGGGCGGCCTCCCCCTTCACGGCCACGTTCAGCTTCTCCACGCCGAGGACGAGGACGGCATCGGCGAGGCCCGCCCGGATGAAGGCATAGGCGTAGCGGATGCCCACCGTGCCGCTCTGGCACATGTGCTCGGTGCGGGCCGAGAGGCTGCGGGGCCGCAGCCCGAGAGTCTCGGCGGCGAGGACGGCGGTGTGGCTCTGGAATGCCGTGCGCTCGGGCATCACTGTGCCCACGACGAGGCCGTCCACACGGTCCTTGGGGAACTCCACGCTCGTCAGGGCGGCCCGCCCCGCCTCGGCGAGGAGCTCCCGGAAGGTCGCCTGGCGGATCCCGAAGCGCGTGAGTCCGGCGGCGACGACGGCGACTTCACGCATCTACCTGCGCCCTCCTGCCCGCCCCGCCTGGGCGCGCAGGGTCTCTCCGAGAGGGGCGGCCCCCAGGGCGCCGCACAGGGCCCCCGGGGGGGTGACGACAGCGGCACCGGCGAGGTCGGCGGTGCCGCCGGGGCGGGCGGCCACCCCCCAGAGCGGCCGCCCCGCCACGGCGGCGAGGACGTCGGGGGCGGCCTCGTCGACGACGAACGGGACCCTGCTCGCGCCCGGGGAGGCAGCCGCCGCCGCCCACGCCGGTTCCGGGTCGGTGAGGACGACCGCGCCCACCCCCCGGTAGAACGCCACGCTGCCCAACACCGGTGCCAGGTCCCGCGCCCAGGCCGCCGCGTCGGCGGGCGCGCCCCGGCCCTCCTGCACGAGCACCACCGACACCCCGGCGTCGAGGGCGAGGCGGACAGCGCCGTTGAGGGACTGCGCCCACTCCCCCGGCTCCCGCCCAGTGAGGGCGGCGAAGCGCTGCGTCCCCGTGACGGCGACGGCGACCGCGGTGGCCTCCGGGAGGATGTCGGCGAGGCGCCGGATCGCCTCCAGCGTGGGGCAGGCACGGGCGGCCGTCTCGACGTCGCCGGGCAACGGGCGGATCTCTCCGGCGGCCGCCTCCGGCGGAAACCCGGGCGCGGGCCGCAGGCCGGCGAGGGCGAGGTCCCAGCCGCTGCCGGTGTCCACGCACACGGCGTCCAGGGGCAGCGCCTTGGCGAGGTCGCGCAGCACGAGGCTGAGGCGCCCGGCGTCGCGCAGGAACTCCCCCGGCGCCCGCCCGTCCACCTCGGCGGCGAGACCGGCGAACATGGGCACGAACAGGGGCCGCACCGGTGGCCTCCCGGCGCGCAGGGCGTCGAGCACCTCAGCGGATGTCGTCACGGCTGCGCCGCCCTACTGGTCATGGTGCCTCTCCCCTCTGGACGCTGGGACCCCACCGCCTCCCGGTGCCGACGCCCCACCCCTGGAACCTGGGATTCTGGACCACAGAACATCTTTCTGCAAACTAGCCCGTCTGCGGGCTTCCGTCAACGGCGAGGTCGTCCGGCAGCCTGCCACGGATCGACCAGCTCCGCCCCCGAGGACCGGAAGTCCTTGACGTCCGCGTGGCGAGCGGGAGGCCGAGGCCGATGGCGCGGCAGCGATGAGGGCGTCG
>CAYJLW010000014.1:0-44823 GCA_964370965.1 uncultured Acidimicrobiia bacterium
AGGGCCCGAGCGGCCCTTTGAGCGGGGGGCAGGGCCCCGCTGCCCCGCGGCCACGGGGCGAGGCCCCCGCCGCGGGCGGGGAGGGTGATGACGGTGCGTGAGGGCCGGGGCCGCTTCTTCGCCCTCGAGGGCGGCGAAGGGTCCGGCAAGAGCACCCAGGCGGAGCGCCTCGCCGCCCGCCTGCGCGAATCCGGGCGCCACGTCGTCCTCACGAGGGAGCCCGGCGGAACGCCCTTCGGGGAGCGGTTGCGGAGGGTCCTTCTCGACCCCGCGAGCGCCGTGGAGGAATGGGCGGAGGTCCACCTGTACGCCGCCGACAGGGCAGCGCACGTCGCCGCTGTCGTCCGGCCCGCCCTCGCCGCCGGCCGGGACGTGGTCTGTGACCGGTTCCTGTGGTCCTCGCTCGCCTACCAGGGGGCGGGCCGGGGCCTGGGCGTCGCGGCAGTCGAGGCCGTCAACCTTCCGGCGCTGTCCGGCGCGGAACCCGATCTCGTCGTGGTCCTCGACCTGCCCGTGAGCGACGGCCTCGCCCGCGCCGGGGGCATTCCCGACCGTATCGAGGCGGAACCCGCCGCCTTCCACGAGAGGGTGCGAGAGGCGTTCCTGGCCCTGGCCGCCGAGCGAGGGGGGGTCGTCGTGGACGCGTCGCTGCCCGTCGAGGAGGTCGCCGCCGCCGTCTGGGCGGCCGTGGAAGCGCGGGGCGCGCTGGCCGGGGAGGGGTCGTGAGACGCTTCGAGGACCGCGTCGTGTCGCCCCTTCTCGCCGGTGCCCGGATCCGTCCGGCCAACGCCTACCTGCTGGTGGGCAGCCCGGATGCCACCGGAGGTCTCGCCCGACGCCTCGCCGCTGCCCTCGCCGGTCTCTCCGGTGAGGACGAGGCGGCTGTCCTGCGGGGTGTCCACCCGGACGTCGTGGAGTTCTCCCCGGCAGGGGCGGCGTCCTATCTGGTGGAGCAGGGCGACGACGAGATCGTGCCGGCGGCGGGCCGGCCACCCATGACTGCACCGCGGAAGGTCGTCGTCCTGCGTGCCGCCGACGTCCTGGGGGACGTCCTGTCGGTGACGTTGCTGAAGACGCTGGAGGAGCCGGCGCCGTCGGTGTCGTTCGTGCTCTGCGCCCTGGAGCAGTCGGTCATGCCCGAGACGATCGTGTCCCGGTGCGTCACCGTGGCTGTGCCGCCCCTGGCGCCGGATGAGACGGCGAGGCGTCTCTCCGCCGAGAGTGGTGCCGACCCCGCCCGCACCGTGGCCCTCGTGCGCGAGACCGGTTCGGCAGCACGGGCTGCCACGCTGCTGACCGATCCCGGCGCCGCCGAGCGCCACCGGCGATGGCTCACCTTCCCGTCCCGACTCGGCCGGGAGCCCCTCACCGGCCTCGTCGACGAAGTCGCGGCAGACGTCGAGGAGGCCGCCCACCACCTCGCGGAGCGCCACGCCGGCGAGCAGGCCGTCCTCGACGAGTTCACCGGCGGGCGCAACGTCCGGGGCCGCAAGGGCCTCGTGAAGGCGCTGGAGGACCGTCAGCGGCGCGAGGCCCGGGCGCTCACCACGGCCGAGCAGCGGGCGTTCCTCGCCGCTCTGTCCGTCTGGTATCGCGACGTCCTCGCTGTCCTCGCCGGCTGTGACCCGCTCGCAGAGGATGCCGCCGAGGCGGTGCGGGCCGCTGCCCCCGACATCGGATTCGACGCCGCGCTCGCGGCCCTCGACCGCATCTCCGAGGCCGCCGAGGCCCTCGTTCGCAACGCCAACGCCGATCTCGCCATCGAGGACGCCCTGTTGGACCTGCGGGCGATCACGGTGGGGTGAGGCCGGGAGAGCCCCTCGGCTACGATCCGGTTCCTTCGCCGGAGTAGCTCAGTCGGCAGAGCGAGGCACTCGTAATGCCTAGGTCAGGGGTTCGATTCCCCTCTCCGGCTCCACCAACGTCCTGGTCAGACTGTCAGAGGTCCGGGGCCGCAGGCAGCTCCTCGCCAACGAGCAGGAGCCTAGGACTCGACCGAGCACCCAGGCACCCAAGCACCCACCGGTCTCTTCAGGAAGGAGTTCGCGACCAGGTTCCTCAGGCGTCCGGACCGGCGAGGCGCTCTCGCATTGCCCTGTCAGCTTGCAGTCCGGTGAGCACGAGGAAGAGGTCCAAGGGGAGCGTGCCGATGCCCGACGGGTTGCGCTCGGGCGCGGTGACTCCTGCGTTGGGTGCTACGAGGTACATCCCGCCGTCGAACTCGCCGTGGCGGTGTGCGAGTGCCTGGAGTCCACTGCGGTGGTGGTCCGCCGACGAAGCGAGCTCGAACGCCAATGGCCGATCGGGACCGTCGAGGATGAGGTCCACCTCGGCCTTGGCGTCGCGCCAGTGGAACAGTCGCAGACCCTGCTGTCGGGCCAAGGCATGCAGGTGCGAGGCGCCCAGGTTCTCCTGGAGGATGCCGAGCTCGCCTGGGTCGTCCAGGGGCGCCAGCCCGCGTTGCAGAGCAGCGTTCCGGATCGCCGTATCCACGAAATACAGCCTCCGTCCGCGTCGCTGCACCTTCACTTCGGAGCCGGAGTAGTTGGTCGCGGTGAAGACCAAGAATGTGCGTTCGAAGTAGCTCAGGTATCGGTCGAAGGTGGGCTGTGACAGGCCGAGCTGCTGGGTGATCGCCGTGGGCGACAGGATCCCGGCGACCTGGCCGGCGAGGACGTAGAGGAGCCGCTCGAGTGCCATTGGGTTCTCGATGTCGAAAGACTGGGGGATGTCCTTGTAGACAGCCCGTTCCACCGCGTCGCTGCGCAGGATCCTCTGGGAGTCCAGCAACTGGTCGCCCAACCCGGCGCTGGGCTCGCCGCGAACGAGGAGTTCCGGGAAGCCACCGATGAGCAGGAGACGCAGGCGTTGGTCGCGGAGATCGAACGGCTGGGGTGGATCCTCTATGACGGCGCGGATCGTGTCGGCGAGCGTCGCCCCGACCTTCAGAGAGCTTGGTTGGCCGGCCAGGTCGAGCCATTCGGGGAGGAGGTACGGCGCCAAGTACTGCTCCTCCCATCGCCCGACGCCGGTTTCGGCCCGCCGGTCGGCGAGGGCGGCGGTCGCGCTCGAACTCGCGACGATCCGGACGGGCCACCGTTCGTCGTAGAAGGTCTTGAGCCAGAGGTCCCAGCGGTCGGCGTAGACCACTTCGTCAAGAAACACGAAGACGGGGCGCTCGTCGGAAGCCCGACCCACGCGGATGATCTCTTGGACGAGGGAGCCCAGCGGAATCTCCATCAACAGCGGGTGGTCGAGGCGTGCCCACCAGACCCTGGATCGCTCGACTCCGTCCTCGATCAACATCCGGGCGGTCTGATACATCACCGTCGTCTTGCCGACTCGGCGGGGGCCGAGAATCAGTTGGAAACGGCGGGGGAGGTCGTCCCGGAGCAGTCTCGGCCCGAGCACCTTCGCCAGCGGGCGGAGGATCGGAGGGGCCAGCGCCTCGGGCACGGTCCCGGCGGCGTGCCACGGGTTCTGTTCCCGGAACACCCTCTGGTAGTCCTCGGCACCGGGAGTCCATCTAGCCACGTCTCGCCCTCCACGCGAATGCTGTAGGCAGACTAGCATTCATGACACAAGTGATAACGGCAGAACTACAAAAGACCGCTGCCCCAGACGTCGCTTCGCGGCTCGGGTAGGCGATCGCAGCGGCAGCCGTGGGCGAAGGCTCGCTCGATGGGAGGGTGTCCGGCGTGGCGCCTCCGGTAGCCTTCCCGCCTCGGTGGGTGTGCTCGCGGGCGGGGACGCCCGCCTGGCGCACCCGCTGTGGTTCCCCCAGGCGGTGGAAGGGCCGTGGATGGTGAGTGGACTCATCTCCAGTGGCGAGGCGGCGAGACGTCTCGGTGTGGACGAGGGGACGATCCTCGACGCCGTGAAGGCCGGGGTGCTCCAGGGGGAGAAGGTGTTCGGGCGCTGGGTGCTCAAGGAGGAGCCGGTTCGCCGCCAGGAGGACATCCTCGCCTCCACGATCTCCCTCACCCAGGCCGCCCGGGCGGTGGATCTCTCCTACGCCCGTTTCGCCGCTCTCGTGCGCAGGGGTGTTGTCCCGTCGACCACCTTTCTGCGCAGGCAGCGGCGCGTGCGTGCGGCTGATCTGGAAGCGTGGGCGGCGAGGCGTACGGGACAGCGTTCAGAGCCTCAGGAGTAGGTGACCTGACATGTGTAGGCAATCACAAGAAGCCCGATGTCAGGTTTCACATTAGCTGGGGCCGCCGCCCAACATGAGGCAACTAAGCTGGCCAGACGGCAATTCACAAAGGCACAAGATGTCCGGATCGACGGGACGGCCTCCCCCAACCGTTGACATGCTCAGATCGCCATGGTTACCTTTGGGTCACGTTATTCTGCTTTGGTGGGTTTGCGGAATGGCTGCTGGGCGGCGGTGGTGGCGGTTCTTGGGTGGGGACTGCTACCACCGCCGCTCCCTTCGCGTCGGGGCCCTCGGTCCCTGCACGATCCGGCGGACAGCCGCTACCGTCAGGACATGGCCATCGGACCCACCTCCTCCGACCCGTACCTGCCCGAGAGCCCCCTCGAGTTCCCCGAAGGGTTCCTCTGGGGCGCGGCGTGTGCCTCCCATCAGGTCGAGGGCGGGAACTGGAACAACGACTGGTGGGAGTGGGAACACACCCCGGGCAGCGCCTGCGTAGAACCCTCCGGCGACGCCTGCGACTACTGGAACCGCTACGGCGAGGACCTCGACCTCCTCGCGCGCCTCGGCGAGGGGAGCATCCACAGGTTCTCGCTGGAGTGGAGCCGCATCGAACCGGAGGAGGGCGAGTTCTCCCGCGTGGCGCTCGAGCACTACAGGCGCCTCTGTGACGCCGTGCTCGAGCGCGGTCTCGTCCCCATGGTGACCTTCCACCACTTCTCCACGCCCCGCTGGGCAGCCCGAGACGGCAGCTGGACGAACCCCGCCATGGCCGATCGCCTCGCCCGATTCGCCGAGAAGGCCGCCGCCGCCCTCGGCCCGGACCGCCTCCCCTGGGTGTGCACGGTCAACGAGCCGGGGATCGTCGCCATGCTGGGCTATGTCCTCGCCGTGTTCCCGCCCGGTGAGCGCGACCTCGGCGCCCAGGCGCAGGTGACGGCGAACATGGTGCGGGCCCACGCCCGCGTCCTGGAGGCTGTGAAGTCCGTCGTCCCGGGGGCCCGCAGCGGCATCTGCCTCGCATTCAGCGACACCGTCCCCCACGACCCCGGCGACGCCGCCTCCGTCGAGTTCGCCCGCGGCGTCCGTTGGGTCATGGAGGACGTCTACGTCCAGGCCCTGTCCACGGGGGAGGTCACGGGTCTCGCCGGTGTCGAGGACTTTGCCGTCGACGGCGTCGTGGGCACGAGCGACTACGTGGGTCTGCAGTACTACCAGCGCAGCGTTCTCGATCCGGCCTCCCCGGTCTTCACCGTGGCGGAGCCGCCGGAATCCGAGATCACGCTCATGGGTTACGCCTCCTATCCTCCCGGGCTGGCCAACGTGCTGCGCCGTGTCGCCGGCGCCGACCTCCCGGTCGTCATCACGGAGAACGGCATGGCCACGGACGACGACCGTCGTCGCTGCGCCTGGATCGCCGCCCACCTCAACGTGGCCCACCAGACGATGACCGCCGGCGACGTCGACCTGCGGGGCTACCTGTACTGGTCGGCCACGGACAACTTCGAATGGGCGCTGGGCTACGGTCCTACCTTCGGCCTCATCGGCATCGACTTCGAAGGCGACCTCGCCCGCCGGCCGCGGCCCTCGCTGGACTTCCTCGGCGAGATCGCCCGTACCGGCCGGCTCGAGCCGGCCCTCGTCGATCGCCATGTCAACGCCGGCCGGCGACCCGCCCGGGCCGTCGACGACTGAGCGGCGACCGGACAGGAGAAAGGGAGCGATGACAAACGTGGACCCGTTCGGCGCCCGCACCACCCTGGAGACGGCCGCCGGGCCGCTCGGCTACTACCGGCTCGGGAAGCTCGCCGAGGAAGGCCTGGCGGATCTGGCCAGGATGCCGCTCACCGTCCGCGTGCTCCTCGAGAACGTCCTCCGGGGCGCCGTTTCGGGCGCGGCCACAGAGGACGACCTCACGGCTCTGGCCGGCTGGAGCGCAGGCGCCGACACCGAGCGTGACGTGCCGTTCACCCCTGCGCGGGTCCTTCTGCAGGACTTCACCGGCGTCCCTGCCGTCGTCGATCTCGCCGCAATGCGCGCCGAGATGGCACGCACGGGCGCCGACCCCGGCCGGGTCGACCCCCTCGTGCCCGTCGACCTCGTGATCGACCATTCCGTGCAGGTCGACTTCTTCGGCACCCCCGACGCCCTGGGCCGCAACACCACCCTGGAGTACGAGCGCAACCGGGAGCGATACGAGCTCCTGCGCTGGGCGCAACAGGCGTTCCGGGGATTCCGGGCCCTGCCCCCAGGTATGGGCATCGTCCACCAGGTGAACCTGGAGCACCTTGCCCGCGTGGTCTGCCTGGTCGAGACCGACCCCGCGGGACCGGTCGCGGTACCGGACACGCTCGTGGGCACCGACTCCCACACCCCCATGGTCAACGGCCTCGGCGTCCTCGGCTGGGGCGTGGGCGGCATCGAGGCGGAGGCCGCCATGCTCGGCCAGCCGATCCCGCTCACGACGCCGAAGGTCGTGGGCGTCCGCCTCACCGGCGAGCTCCCGCCCGGGGTCACGGCCACCGACCTCGTCCTCACCGTCACCGAGCTCCTGCGCCGCCACGGTGTCGTGGGCAAGTTCGTGGAGTTCCACGGCGGCGGCCTCGCCGGCCTCAGCGTCCCCGACCGGGCGACCCTGTCGAACATGACTCCCGAGTACGGCGCCACGGCGTGCCTGTGGCCGGTGGACGAGCGCACGCTCGACTACCTCCGCCTCACCGGTCGCCCCGAGCATCTCGTCGACCTTGTGGAGCGCTACACGAAGGCGCAGGGGCTCTTCCACCGGGACGACTCCCCGGTGCCGGAGTACTCAGAGGAGGCCGCCCTCGACCTCGCCACCGTGGAGCCCTCCCTGGCGGGTCCGAACCGGCCGCAGGACCGCGTGGCGCTGGGGCGCCTCGGACAGAGCTTCCGGGCGGCCTTCGCCGACGAGGTGGCGCCCCGCGAGGTGGGCGAGATGGTGTCCGAGGGCGGCCGTCCCGGATCGACGTTCCCGCCCAACCCGGATCCCGCCGCTGCCGCCGAGGTGGGCGGCAACGGGATGCAGGAGATCCACCACGGTGCCGTCGTGATCGCCGCCATCACGAGTTGCACGAACACCTCCAACCCTTCGGTCATGGTGGCGGCGGGGCTCCTCGCCCGGAAGGCCGTGGAACGGGGACTCGCCCCCCGGCGGTGGGTGAAGACCAGCCTGGCACCCGGCTCTCGGGTCGTGACCGACTACCTCGCCGGCGCCGGACTCCTCCCGTACCTGGAGAAGCTCGGCTTCGACGTCGTGGGCTACGGATGCACGACCTGCATCGGCAACTCCGGACCCCTGCCCGAGGACGTGGCGGCGGCGGTGGAGTCCCGCGGGCTCGCCGTGGCCGCAGTCCTGTCCGGGAACCGGAACTTCGAGGGACGCATCCACCCCCTGGTACGCGCCGCCTACCTGGCGTCTCCACCGCTCGTCGTGGCCTACGCCCTCGCCGGTCGCGTCGACGTCGACCTCACCACCGAACCCGTGGCCCTCGCGCCCAACGGCGAGGCGGTGATGCTCGCGGACCTGTGGCCGGCACCGGCGGAGATCGCCGAGGCGATGCAGGCCGTCGAAGCGGAACGGTACCGGCGGGTCTACGCCACCGCCTTCGACGGCGACGAGCACTGGAGGACGCTGCCCTCGCCCACGGGGGCGAGCTACGAGTGGGACGCTGCCTCCACCTACATCCAGGAGCCGCCCTTCTTCCGGGACCTCGGCGCGGTTCCTCCCCCGCTGTCGGACGTGGCCGGCGCTCGCTGCCTCGCCCTCCTCGGCGACTCAGTCACGACTGACCACATCTCGCCCGCGGGAACGATCCAGGTCGAGAGCCCGGCCGGGCGCTACCTCGTCGCCAAAGGCGTCGCAGAGGCGGACTTCAACAGCTACGGGTCGCGCCGGGGCAACCACGAGGTCATGATGCGGGGCACCTTCGCCAACATCCGCCTCCGTAACCGCCTCGTGGGCGAGCGGGTCGGGGGCTGGACCGTCCACCTTCCCGACGGGGAGGAGACCGCGATCTTCGACGCCGCCACGCGCTATCGCGAGGAGGGTGTCCCCCTCGTCGTCGTGGCGGGCAAGGAGTACGGCTCGGGCAGCTCCCGGGACTGGGCGGCGAAGGGCACGATGCTCCTGGGTGTCCGGGCCGTCCTCGCAGAGAGCTTCGAACGCATCCACCGCTCCAACCTCGTGGGCATGGGCGTCCTGCCCCTGGAGCTGCCGGTCGGGGAGTCCGCAGCGTCCCTGGGCCTCACCGGTCGGGAGGTCTTCGACGTCCGCGGCATCGCCGCCGGCCTCGCTCCCCGCGCCCTGCTCCCGGTGCGGGCGACCGCCGGTGACGGCGGGGTCACCGAGTTCGAGGCCCGCTGCCGGATCGACTCCCCGGTGGAACTCGACTACTACCGCCACGGGGGGGTCCTCCAGTACGTCCTCAGGCGCATGCGGGCCCAGGGCTGAGGGGTCCCGGGCCTGCCGAGGAATCCACGCAGGAATCCACCCCGCGGGTGAAGAACCATTCAGGATGCAGCCGCCGCGCGGGGCGCGTCGGCGACTGTCCTGTCGGCGACTGGGCCGGCCTTTGCTTGGGAGGCAGTAGTGCGTCTGCGGAGAGTCCTCGGTGTCCTGACCGTCGCCGCCCTGATCGGCGTTCCCGTCCTCCGCCCAGATCCCGCCGCGGCGCAGAAGGTCGCGAACCCCGGTCCGGTCACGCTCACCGCTGTGGGAGGCAACGGATTTCTCGGTGCCCAGACGTTCTCATTCGACCCGCAGTGCGGCGACGGCCTCGACAACGACGCCACGCCCGACGGCCTCGTCGACTACCCGGCCGACCCCAAATGCACGGCCACGAACGACCAGTCCGAGACCCAAGCCGGCTACCAGGCCCCCGTGACGCTCACGGGTTCCGTCGCCGCCAACGGGGCCGTCACGGTCCCGCGGGCGAACTTCGTCTTCCCTCCCCAGGTGATCACAGATCCCCTCACGGTCACGGTCACGATCACGGCCAACAGTGACGCCACGGGCACGATGAACCCCCTCACAGGTGCGGTCACGATCAGTTCCAGCCTCCGCATCGACCTCGACGGCATCCCCCTCTCCGGGGCGAACTGCCGTATCGACCCGCTCAACGTCACGCTCACGACCGGTGTGAGCGGCACGCTCGTCGGAGTCCCCTACGACACGAACACGGGCCAGGTCACGGTCGTGGCGAACGACTTCACCGTGCCCACGACCACCGACTGCGGGCTCGTGGGCGGCACGATCGACAGCACGCTCGGCCTGCCCATCGCGGCGGGCAACGCGGGCTTCGCCCTGGAGGCGGTGTCCGATCCGGTCATCGGCAAGGGCGTGGTCGCCAGCGTGGCAACGACACCGGACCCCGTAGTCGTCCAGGCCGAGACCGACCCGGTCACCTTCGACGCCTCCGCCAGCTACGTGGCCAAGACGCCCGCCAGCTACCGGCTCGACCCCGGCAACGGCGACGCCCCCGTGACCCAGGCGAGCCCCGTCTTCTCCAAGACGTACATGTCTCCGGGCAACTTCACGGCCTCCGTGCGGGTGAGCGACCCCGACGGCGACAACCAGACCGTGAGCGTCCCGGTCACCGTGAACCCGCGGCCGCCCAACGTCTTGCCCGAGGCCGTGGCCGGAGGCGACGTCACGAACGGCTTCGCGCCCCTCACGGTGAACTTCTCCAGCGCCGGGTCGAACGACCCTGACGGCACGATCGTGTCCCGCTTCTGGACGTTCGGCGACGGCGGGACGTCCAGCGCCGCCGACCCGAGCCACACGTACCTCTACGCCGGGAACTTCACGGCGCGACTCACGGTCACGGACGACCGGGGCGGCACCGACTTCGCGGACGTCCCGGTCACGGTGACGGCAGCCGCCAACAACCAGGACCCGACCGCCGCCTTCACGTTCGCACCGGCGGGGGGCACGGCTCCGCAGGCGGTCGGCTTCGACGCCCGCGGGTCCTTCGACCCCGACGGCGACATCGTGGGATACAACTGGGACTTCGGGGACTCGACCACCGGCGGCGGGCCCACCCCGATCCACGTGTACACGCAGGCGGGCATCTACGCCCCCACACTCACCGTCGCGGACGACAGCGGCGGCAGCGACGTCAACGTCGGGGGGCCGATCCTCGTCCTCGCCGGGAACGCCGCCCCCACGGCCTCGTTCACTCGGGGACCCGCCTCCGGGGCCGCCCCGCTCGCCGTGAGCTTCGACGCGTCGGCGTCGAGCGACGACTCCGGGATCACGTCCTACGAATGGGCCTACGGCGACGGCACCACCGGCACGGGCCAGACGCCCACGCACACGTACACCACGCCGGGTTCCTACACGGCCACGCTCACCGTGCGTGATGCCGCCGGTGTCACCGACACGGACGCCGCCTCTGTGAACGTGGATCCGGGCACCCCCTCTCTCGTGGGCTTCCTGGAGACCCCGGCGATCCGTCGGCCGGGTGCCGGCAGCGGCGACGTCCCACGGATGAGCTTCTACGTGAAGACCGACCCCGGCGTGAGCGTCACCGGTGTCAAGGCGGACTTCGACTGGGACGGCAACGACAACACGTCGACGGCCGCGCCCAGCTCCGTGACCGTCGACGCCCCCGCGGGCGGCTTCAACTACAGCCGTGTCGTGCTCGCCCCGGCCGTGGGCGACCCGGGGGGTTGGGACTGCCCCCTCATCGGCAGCGGCGTCCGCACCCAGAACCTCCCCCTGCGGGCCCGGTTCGCGCTGTCCAACGGCACCGACACCGACAGCGTGAGCTTCACGGTCACGGTCAACGAGCCCAACGACTGCTTCGCGCGCGAGGACTTCGCGTCCGTGTACGACCAGACACAGAGCGCCGCCCAGGTGGTGCCCGGCGGCACCGTGAACTTCAGCTTCAAGGCCGACGACCCCGACTGTGACAAGGCGAACAAGGCCCGCTGGCGGCTGCGCCGGCTCAACGACGGCTACACGACGTCCGAGACCGAGGTCAGCATCTCCAACGACAACACCACAGTGAGCGTGAACGGTGTGGTGTTCCCGTCCCGCGGCCTCTGGCTCGCCGAGGCCCGCATCGGCAGCCTCTCGGGCGGCCTGTTCTGCAACAGCTCCACCACCTACCAGCAGCCCGACACCTACTTCCGCCTCGGCACCGTCGAGGCCAACACCGCTGCAGGCACGAGCCCGACGGTGGCACTCCTCGGCGTCCCGGGCAGCGTCGCCCGCGGGCAGGCGTTCACGGCGATCGCGTCGACCGGCGACAGCGACAGCGAAGGCCGTATCCAGATGGTCGAGTGGGACGTCGACGGCGACGCCGGCAACGGTCCCCTCGGCGACGGCTACGAGGTCCGCCAGGTCGGCGCCACGGAGGCCGCCCCCGCCCTGGAGCTGGCTCAGGTCGTGGACACCGCCGGTCTCCCGGTCGGGGCGCGCACGATCCGCGTGCGCGTGACCGACAACGGGGCCCTGAACGCCGCCGACCCCAGCCGCGCCCAGGCGACGGCGTCGGTGACCGTGAACGTGGAGAACGTGGCCCCCGTGGCTGCGTTCGTGGCCAACCCCCTCACGGGCAAGGACCCCACGACCGTGCTCTTCACGGCGGCGGGTTCCGCGGACGCCGACGGGACCGTCACCGGATACGGCTGGGACTGGGACGGTGACAGCTCCGTCGACGAGACCACGGTCGGCCCCGACGCCTCCCACGTCTACGGAGAAGGCACGTACGCCCCCGAGCTCACCGTCACCGACGACGACGGCGCCACGACCACGGTGGCGGCAGCCGTGCCAGTCGTGGTGGGCCCGGAGAACGTGGCTCCCACGGCGAGAGCCTCCGTCACGCCCACGAGCGGTGGCGCCCCTCTCGTCGTGAACGCAGATGCCCTCGACGGTGAGAACTCCTCCACCGACAGCGACGGCACGCTCGTGAGCTACGGCTGGGACTGGGGCGACGGCAACGCCGCCGAATGGGCCGCGGTGGCTTCGCACACGTACCAGTTCCCAGGCACCTACACCGTCACTCTCACCGTGAAGGACGACGACGGGGCCACCGACACCACCACTGCCGAGGTGACCGTCGAGAACGTCCCGCCGGTGGCGGACTTCTCCGTGGACCCGCCGGCCGGCGACGCCGCCGTGACCACGTTCGCCTTCGACGGTTCCACGTCCTATGACCCGAACGGCGACACGCTCACGTCCTTCGAGTGGGACTTCGACGGCGACGGCGGCTACGACGAGACCACGGCGGGGTCGTCCACGACCCACGTCTACGCCGCACCCGGCCTCTACCTGCCCGTCCTGCGGGTCACCGACAGCCGGGGGGCGACAGGGACGTTCATCCTCGCCGCGGGAGTGCTCGTCAGCCTGCCGCCCAACGTTCCGCCCGTGGCGGCCCTCGACGTGCAGCCCGCCTCGGCCCAGAAGCCCGCCGCCCTCGTGACGGCCGACGCCGGCGCATCGACGGACACCGACCTCTTCGGCGGAATCGACTCCTACGAGTTCAACTGGGGCGACGGCACTCCGAACACGGTGCAGGCCACCCCCGTGGCGACCCACCTGTACACGGCGCCGTCGGGGATCTACGACGTCACCGTGACGGTGACGGACAACCGTGGGGCCACCGACGACGCGGCGGGCCAGGTGCAGATCCTGGCGCCGGCCCCGGACACGTCCACGGTCACGTATGTCGGCGGGGGAGCGACCGCGGGCACGGCCACGGTGTCGTTCAGCGTCAACCGCGTGTCGCTGTTCGGCTTCTTCAACTTCTACATCGGCGGGTTCAGCCTGTACGACACCGCCGCCGACATCCAGGCGAACGGCCTCGTCCTCGCCGCCGACACCGGGGTCACCCGCTACGGGCTCAACGGAGCACAGGGCAACGCCTTCGCCTTCGACTTCCACAAGTCGCCGTGGCGCTTCGGCACCGTCGACTTCAAGGTGGACGACCTCGGAGCCGTCGGGGAGGGCGCCGACACCGTCGACCTCACCGGCCAGGGGCCGTTCGCGGGGTACAGTCTCGCGGCCCCGGTGACCACCGGGGACCTCGTCGTCCTGCCGTAGGGGTCGGGCGCTCGCACCCCACGCCACCTCAGGCCGGCGGGGTGGGGCCCCCGCCGGCACGCGAAGCGCCGCCAGGCGCGGAGCAGTGTCACAGTGAGGCGTGAGCCTCCAAGAAGGCTGTCACGATGGTCGAGTTGCGTCGCATGCTCGTCTGCCCGTTCTGCGGGGAGGTGCTCCAGGAGAGGGAAGCGGGCGGCCTCACGCGGCCCACGTGCCCTGGCTGCGGGTTCCGTCAGCACGCGAACCCCGTTCCGGCGGTGAACGCGGCGGTCGTGTGGGACGACCGTGTCCTCCTCGTCCAGCGTCGTCACGATCCCTACCGGGGCGCCTGGGCGCTGCCGGGCGGCTTCGTGGAATGGGACGAGGAGCCCGCGGACACCGCTGTGCGGGAGTGCCACGAGGAGACCGGCGTCGCCGTCGTGCTCACGGGACGTCCCGTCGCCCTCCTCGCGGGCGACGACCCGCGGGGCAACACGGTGTCGATCACGTATCCCGGCCGCCCCGCATCGGCCGGCCTGGACGACCCCCGGGCGGGGGACGACGCCGCCGCCGCCGCTTGGTATCCGCTGGGCGGGATCCCCGACCTCGCGTTCGAGAACCACGCCCGAGCCCTGCACCTGCTCGGGATCCCGACAGCGTGACCGCACAGGCCGGGTCGGACGGCGGTCGGGTCAGGGGGGTTCCAAAGGGGGGACGTGCTCCCCCTTTGGGCTAGTCCGCGGCGGCTTCGGCGCGGGCTTCGAGGCGGGTGAGGTCGAGCCACACGTGAGCGTCAGACGGAGGGCCGACCAGGGCCGAGGGCTGCATGGCGCCCACGGCTCCGGCGACACCGGTGGCGATCACGTGGGCCATGCGGCGCACGAAGCCGAGGCGGACGGACCGGAGCCGTTCGAAACCGAGGGGGCCGGGGGCGCACACGAGGGCGCTGATCGAGATGTTGCCCACGGTGGGCAGGGAGCGGCCGAAGGCGGCGCCCGGTGTGAGGCCGTCCATGCGCACGCAGATGCCCCCGACCGGGTTCCCGAGCGCCGCATCGACCGCGATCGTGAACCCCTGCACGCCCTGGACGACTTCGGTGAGGTTGGCGGCGTGCACGGGCGCGTCGAGCGTGCCGTAGACGCTGACTCCGGGCTGGCCGGCGAGGAACTCCCCTACGAGAGGACCGAGGCAGTCCCCCGTGGTGCGATCGGAGCCGATGGCGAGCACGTTCACCGGGAAGCCGTTGCGGGCGGGTGCCAGAACCTCAGACAGGGCGCCGGCAAGGGTCTCGCCGGCGAACGGATCGTCGACGGAAACGACCGGAGTTTCGGGAGAGGGTCTCTGATGCACGGGCACCTGCGAAGTCGCGAACAAGAGGTCGGGAAAACGCTCCCCATACAGTTCGCCACAATACGGCGCGATTCATGTCATGCACATGACGTAATCCTGTGCTGTGACACGGCTCCGCGCCTGGCGGCGCTCCGCGTGCCCGTGGGGACCCCCCACCCCACGGGCCGCGAGTCATGTTCCCCGGGGAGATCCTGCCCGCTTTCTCGGACGTGGTGCAGGCGGCACGTGATCGGGAGGGGCGGTACGTGGGGGGGACGGAGTCCCCCCCACGAGAGCCTCCGGGGCCGCCCCGGCACGGTCCCGGACTGCTGGCGGGTCTCGTCAGACGGTCGTCTGGGGGTGGTCCGCCCGGGCGCGGCGGGCCTCCACCGTCCGGGTCACGGCCAGGAGCCGCTCCCATCGCCGGACGTCCGCGGCGTCGAGGATCGTGTGGTCGTTCTCGTCCGTGGAGCGCGTGCGCAGGAAGTCCTCCGAGCTCATGCCGTGGCGGGCCTCGAGCTCGGCGAGGGGCGTGGCGGTGTTGACGGGGATGGCGCGGTGACCCCCCTCGATGCGCCCCTTCCAGTCCGACGCGGCGGCGACGGCCGCTGTCATCTCGGCCCGGCGCCGACCGGCCCGCGTGGCTCCCGTCCCGGAGCCCGCGTCCTCGGGGGCCTCCGCCCCCGACATCTGGGCAGCGATCGCCTCGCGCAGCATCGTGAGGGCGGCAGCGTGGATCTGACTTGCCCGGCTCTGCGTGACGCCGAGGAACTCGCCGATCTCGGTCATCTGCATGCCCTCCACGTAGTAGAGCGCGATGACGGTGCGGGCCTGCTCGGGCAGGCAGTGGACGGCGTCGGCGAGGTAGCCGGACAGCTCCTTGCGCTCGAGGACGTCGTCGGGTGTCGGGAGGGAGTCCGTGAGGGCGTCCCCGACGGTGTCCGAGTCCTCGTCGTCGTCACCGAGGGTCTTGTCGAGGGCGTAGACGACGGAGGCCGACACGGCCTGGTCGACCTCGCGGAGTCTCTGCACCGACATGTCCGTCTCGGCGGCGAGCTCCTCGTCGGTCGGCGTGCGGGCCAGGGAGGCGGCGAGCGCCGTGCGGGCGGCCTCGATCCGCCGGGCGGCGGCCCGGAGGGAGCGGGGTGCCCAGTCGAGACTGCGGAGGTGGTCGATGATCGCACCCCGTATGCGCTCCGCCACGTAGGCCTGGAACCGGACTCCCCGTGTCGGGTCGTAGCGCCGGGCGGCTTCGACGAGGCCGAGGTAGCCCGCAGAGACGAGGTCGTCGAGCTCGACATGACGGGGAAGGCGGGCGGCCACCTGTGAGGCGATCTGGCGTACGAGCGCCTGGTACGCCTCGAGATCCCTCTCGAGGTCAGCCTGTGAGTGCTGTGCTCCCTGCAGCGGCTGCATCCAAGTCCCTTTGTCCGTCCCGGTGGTGATGCCGGGCTGTTCCCTGTGCTCGTTCTTGTCGGCGGAACGGGCCTCGGCACTGCATGGGGTTGACGACCTGTTGTGGAGCCCGGCACGGGATGGGTCTCGCGGCCCACTACTGGGTCGGCGGGTTCAAGGCCTCGTGTCGGGCGTGTCCTCGCCCGGCGGGAAGGGACGGCTGATAGTGTGCGGGCCTCCGGGAATCAACTCGGGCCCGCCAGAGGTTGGACGTGGCAGACAAGTCCGAATTCGCAGCACTCGCGATGCCGTACACGTCGGCTCTGTACTCCGCTGCCCTGCGAATGACCCGCAACCCGAGTGACGCGGAGGACCTCGTGCAGGAGACGTACCTCAAGGCGTACCGGGCCTTTGCGCAGTTCGAGGCGGGAACGAACCTGAAGGCCTGGCTCTACCGCATTCTCACGAACACCTTCATCAACACGTACCGGGCGAAGAAGCGCAGCCCGGACGAGGTCGACCTCGAAGACGTCGAGGATCTGTACCTCTACCGCCGTCTCGGCTCCGGCGACACGGCGCGCATCAGCCGTTCCGCCGAGGCCGAGGTGCTCGAAGCCATCCCCGAGGCCGCCGTGCGCGACGCCGTCGACGCCCTGCCGGAGCGCTTCCGCATCCCGGTTCTCCTCGCCGACGTCGAGGGCTTCTCGTACAAGGAGATCGCCGAGATCATGGACGTGCCGATAGGCACCGTGATGAGCCGCCTGCACAGGGGCCGTCGGGCCCTACAGAAGCGTCTGCACGATTTCGCCCTCGAAAGGGGATACGTGGGGGGAACGTCATGACGAGGGGTTCCGATGGACTGCGGTGACTGCGCCTCGCAACTGTTCGTGTACATCGACGAGGAGATGAGCTACCTGCAACGTGTGCGGGTGAGTCGTCACCTCCGTCGGTGTCCGCCTTGCGAGGACGCCTTCACCTTCGAGGTCGAGTTGCGTCGCTCCATCCGCCGGGCCTGTTGTGAGGATGCCCCTCCGGAGCTCAACGAGCGCATCCAGCGCGCCCTCGACGACTGAAGGAACCGTTTCGGCGACCCCGCCGGGGGGCGGCTACTCTCGGAGCACCACTAGTCGACGACGAGGATCTCTCGATGAAGACGCTGCGACTCCTCGGCCGCTCCTTCACCCTCGCCTGCACGCTGTTGATCACCACGGCCGGGGTTGGCCTCGCCCAGGTGACGGGCGACAACTCGACCATCCCCGAGAATCCGCCGAAGAACTGGAGCGACCTGTACCTCGGGAAGCCGATCATGGCCGTGGCCGTCCTCCTCACGGTCGTCGTCGTCGTCGTCTACGCCGCCAAGATGATCCGGATGCGCTACCCGCGCAGCTCGTGACCGACGCCGCGATCCCGCTCTCGGGCGCAGTCCCGGCACCCGACTCCCCCATCGACTGGCGCCTCGCGGAGCGCATCGCCGTGCGCGTCGCCGGGCGCACCGACTTCGAGCGGACGAGCGCCGGTTTCACGATGCCGGCCCAGTTCGCCGAGCTCACCGCCACAGCCCAGTCGCTCGTGGAGGACTACACCGGGCTCGTCTCCCGCAAGGGCCCGGCGCGGGCCGAGGTGATCGACCGGCCCGCCTGGATACGGGCGAACCTGGCCGGCTTCCGCCACCTCCTCGACCCCCTCACCGAACGGCTCGCCACGGCCGTCGGCGACGGCGGCCGCCCGGCCCGTGTCGGGCGCTCCGTCGGCCGCCGCCTCCTCGGTGTCGAGCTCGGCATGCTCCTCGGCTTTCTCGCGCAGCGCGTCCTCGGCCAGTACGACCTCCTCCTACCCGAGGACGACGACGGTGGTGTCGTCTACTACGTGGGGCCGAACATCGCCGCCCTGGAGCGTCGTTTCGGCTTCTCGCCCCGGGACTTCCGGCTCTGGATCGCCCTCCACGAGGTCACCCATCGCACGCAGTTCACGGCTGTCGACTGGATGCGCCCGTACTTCCTCGGCCTCGTCGACGGCATGCTCGCCTCCGTCGATCCCGACCCGCGACGCCTGGTGGAGGCCGTCACGGAGGCGGTGGAGAGGATGCGCCAGAACCGGTCCCGAACCCGCGACGGAGAGCCCGGCGACGCCGGTCTCGTCGGCCTCCTCGCGACGCCGGAACAGCGTGAGAGCCTCGCCCGGGTGCAGGCCCTCATGACCCTGCTCGAGGGGCACGGCAACGTCGTCATGGACGACATCGGCGCCGAGCACGTCCAGGGTCAGGCGACGATGTCCGAGACGCTGCGGCGTCGCCGCCGCCAAGGCGGCCTCGCCCGCCTCGTGTTCCGGCTCGTGGGCATGGAGATGAAGCTCCGCCAGTACGAGGAGGGCGAGCGCTTCATCAAGGCCGTCGAGGAGCGGGTCGGTATCAAGGGCGTGGACGCGGCGTGGCGCTCTCCCGAGGACCTGCCCACTCTCGAGGAGATCCGCACGGACGCCGGCGCGTGGATCGCACGCGTGTATCCGGGGTAGGTCGCGCGTGGGGCTTCCCGAAGACGTCCGCGCCTGGATCGAGGACAGGAACCTCATCCGCGGCCGCGGCCGCGACCGCGTAGGTGTCGCCTATTCGGGCGGGCCCGACTCCCTGGGGCTGCTCTGCGTTCTCGCCGAGTCCCGGATCGCCTCCCTGCTGGTCGGTCTCCATGTGGACCACGGTCTGCACGACGCCTCCGCGACGGCGGCCGACGAGGCGCTCACGCTCGCCGCCAGGGCGGGTGTTGCGGCTGTCGCCGTGCGTGTCCGGGTGCCCGCCGACGGCCACGGCGTGGAGGCGGCCGCCCGGACCGCCCGATACGCCGCTCTCGAGAAGCTCGCCGCTGACCTCTCCCTCGACGTCGTCGCCACCGCGCACACCGCCGATGACAGGGCCGAGACGCTCCTCCTCAACCTCCTGCGGGGAGCCGGTCTCGACGGTCTGTCGAGCCTGCGTCCCCGCCGCGACATGTTCGTGCGGCCGCTGCTCGGTGTGCGACGGGCCGCTGTGCGGTCGTGGTTGGACGGGCGGGGATTGCAGCCGCTCGCCGACCCCGCCAACGCCGACCCCGCCTTCGCCCGAAACCGGCTGCGGGCGGATCTCGTGCCCGTGATCGAGCGTCTCGCGCCTGGGTCCGTGGGACGCATCGCGGCCACAGCGGATCTCCTCGACGACGAGCGGGCCCTTCTGGACGATCTTGCCGGGGCGGAGACCGGCCATGTCGTGGAGGTCGGCCCCGACCGCGCGTCCCTCGACCTCGCCCGCCTCCGGGAGCTCCCGGCGGCGCTGGCCCGCCGGGTCGTGCGGTCCGCCCTGCGCCCCCTCCTCGGCGGCCAGCCCCCGTCCGGGGCGGCGGTCGAGGTCGTGCTCTCCGGCCGGGGCGGCTCTCTGGCGGGAAGCTCGCTGGCGTCGCGCCTGGAGGACGGCCACGTCGTGGTGTTCACCCCTCCGCCCCGTCGCAGCCGGCCGTCGCCGGCGCGCGGCACCCTCGCTCCTGCCGGTCCCGACGGGGTCGAGGACCAGCCGTGAGGGGCCAGGAGCCCGGCCCGCGGCCGGGGCGCGTCGTCCTCGACGCCGGAGAGATCCGGGGCCGCATCAGAGAGATGGGCGCCGAGATAACGTCCGACTACGCCGGCAAGCCGCCCTTGCTCGTAGGCGTTCTGAGGGGAGCGTTCATCCTCATGGCCGACCTCGCCCGTGAGATCCGCCTCCCGCTCGCCTTCGACTTCATGGCGGTGGCGTCCTATGGGGCGGCCACGCAGACGTCCGGGGTCGTGCGCATCATCAAGGACCTCGACACGGAGCTCGAGGGCCGTCACGTCCTCATCGTGGAGGACATCATCGACTCGGGCCTCACTCTCCACTACCTCCTGCGGAACCTGCAGATGCGCAACCCGGCCTCACTCGAGGTCTGCGCCCTCCTCGTGAAGGAGGGCCAGCAGCGCCTCTCGCTCCCCATCCGCTACGTGGGGTTCCGCATCGAAGCCGACTTCGTCGTGGGCTACGGCCTCGACTACGCGGGCCGTTTCCGCAATCTCGGACACGTCGCCGTGCTCGAGCAGTAGGGGACCGGCTTCCCTCCCCGAGGCCGGGGAGGCGGCGCATCTCCTCGGGGCCGGCAGAGGGCCGCCGATCTCGGGACGGTTGTCGTGTCGTGACCAAGGAGGGCGCACCGTGTCGCCCCACGGGCGGGCCACGGCCGATCCCGGCAGGCGGAGATCCTCCGGGTGATACAGTCACGGCTCCCGTCCGTGTGGAATCCGTGTCCCGGACTACTCGTCTCGTCCTCGTCTGCACTCTGATCGCCGTCGTCGCGGTCGTCGTCGCCGCGCGCCTCATGACGACCGCCGGGGGCGCGGAGCGCCTCACACTCGACAAGTTCATCGACACGGTGGCCGCCGGAGGCGTGAAGACCGCCACGGTCCACGACAAGGACAACAACGCCGAGGGGCGCCTCGTCGACGGGCGACGCTACAGCGTGGACTACGGCGCCGAGTTCGCCGACGACGTCGTCTCGCAGCTCGTGAACGCCCCCAACGACGTCCGTGTCGAAGTGGACCCCCAGCGCGACGACGGCGCCGCGGCCGCCATCCTCGCCGCCCTGCCCTATGTCATCGTGGTGGTGCTCTTCGCCTTCGTGGTCCTCCAGCTCCGCGGGGGCGGGGGCCGCCTCTTCGGCCTGTCCCGCTCGAAGCGCAAGGGGGTGCGCAAGGACCAGCCCAAGACCCGCTTCGCAGACGTGGCAGGCCTCGACGAAGCTGTGGAAGAACTGCAGGAGATCAAAGACTTCCTCGCCGCACCGGAGCGGTTCCGGGCGATCGGCGCCCGTATTCCCCGCGGCGTCCTCCTCTACGGTCCCCCGGGTGCGGGGAAGACCCTGCTCGCCCGGGCCGTGGCCGGAGAGGCCGGGGTCCCCTTCTTCTCCATCTCGGGCTCTGACTTCGTCGAGATGTTCGTGGGTGTGGGAGCCGCCCGGGTGCGTGACCTCTTCCGGTCGGCGAAGTCGTCGGCGCCGGCCATCATCTTCGTGGACGAGATCGACGCCGTGGGCCGCCGCCGGGGCGCCGGGGTCGGGGGCGGCCATGACGAACGTGAACAGACGCTCAATCAGCTCCTCGTCGAGATGGACGGCTTCGACCCCCGGGTGGGCGTGATCGTGATCGCCGCCACGAACCGCCCTGACATCCTCGATCCGGCGCTCCTGCGTCCCGGTCGCTTCGACCGCCAGATCCCGGTCGACCCTCCCGACCTCGCCGGTCGGCGCCGCATCCTCGAGGTCCACACATCAGGCAAACCCCTGGCATCCGGCGTCGACCTCGACTCGCTGGCCCGGCGCACGCCCGGCTTCACGGGAGCGGACCTCGCCAACGTCGTGAACGAGGCCGCGCTCCTCGCGGCCCGTGGGGGCAGCCAGCTCATCGGGCCGGGGGATCTCGGCGAGGCCATCGAGCGCGTCCTCGCCGGCCCGGCCCGCAAGTCCCGCCTCCTCACCGAGGACGAGCGGCGGGTGACCGCCTTCCACGAGGCCGGCCACGCCGTCGTGGGCCACGCCCTCGAGCACGCCCACCCCGTGCAGAAGGTGTCGATCGTGGGTCGGGGCAGAGCCCTGGGCTACACGCTCGCCCACCCGGAACAGGACCGGCTCATCGCCACCCGGGCGCAGCTCACGGACGAGGTCGCCGTGTGCATGGGCGGCCGGGCAGCCGAAGTGGTCGTTTTCGGGGAGCCCAGCACGGGCGCCGCCGACGACATCGCCCGGGCCACGCGGATTGCCCGCACGATGGTGTGCGAGTACGGCATGAGCGACGCTCTGGGGCCCCGCCACTTCGCAGCGCCTGCCGAGGACGTCTTCCTGGGCCGTGACCTCGGCACCGAGGCCGATCATTCCGACCACGTGGCGGCGACCATCGACGCCGAGATCTCCCGTCTCCTCCAGGAGGCCCACGGGAGGGCCGGCGATATCCTGAACGCGCGAAGGGACGTGCTCGACGCCCTGGCACTGCGCCTCGTCGAAGAGGAGTCCCTGGAGGGAGAGGCGCTCCTCGGACTCCTCGACGACCGGGTCGCCGGGCGCGGATCCCCGCCCGCAGGCGACGCCACGGAGGACCCCGGAACCGCCGGGGAGCCCCGCGCAAGCGGTGCAGCCGAAGGAACACCGGAGGCCGAGACAACCACACGACCTGGAGCCGCAGGGGGGCGGGGCGGATCCCCAGCGCAGGAACCCACCGGAGAGGGGGGGAGTCATCAGAGAGCACCTGCATGAGGTCACGGCCGCGATCCCGATCGCGCGCCAGATCGACACGGAGGCCATCGAGGACGCCGTCCGCGAGATCCTCGTCGCCGTCGGCGAGGACCCCGAGCGTGACGGCCTGCAGCGCACGCCCCGGCGCGTGGCAGAGATGTACGCGGAGCTGTTCTCCGGCCTGCAGGAGGACCCTGGGGAGGCCCTCGAGGTGGTCTTCGAGGCCGGCCACGACGAGATCGTGATGGTGCGCGACATAGCGTTCCATTCGCTCTGCGAGCACCATCTGATGCCCTTCGCCGGCAAGGCCCATGTGGCCTACCTCCCGAACGAGCGGGGCCAGATCACGGGCATCTCCAAGCTCGCCCGCCTGGTCGACGCTCTCGCCCGGAGGCCGCAGGTGCAGGAGCGGCTCACGACCGACGTCGCGGACATCCTGATGAAGCGTCTCGACGCCCGCGGCTCGTTCGTCGTCATCGAGGCCGAGCACATGTGCATGTCCATGCGGGGTGTGCGCAAGCCCGGGGCGATCACGGTGACTTCGGCGATCCGGGGCGCCTTCAAGTCCGACCCCGCCACGCGAGCCGAAGCGATGGCCCTCCTGCAACGCCCGCTCTGACCCGGTGGGAACGTCAGGCGTGTGGGCATGCGGGCCGTTCCGGCTGTCCCTCGGACGCACCCTCGTGATGGGGATCGTGAACGTCACCCCGGACTCGTTCTCCGACGGGGGCCGCCACGCCGATCCCGGAGACGCCGTCGCCCATGGCGCGGCCCTGGCGGCGGCCGGGGCGGACATCGTGGACGTGGGCGGCGAGTCGACCCGCCCGGGTGCGCCGGCCGTTCCTCTCGACGAGGAGCTCCGGCGCGTGGAACCGGTGGTCGCCGCGCTCGCCGGGGAGGGTCTCTGCGTGTCCGTCGACACCCGGCACAGGCGCGTGGCCGAGGCCGCGATCGACGCGGGGGCGACGGTCGTCAACGACGTGAGCGCGGGGTGCTCCGATCCCGGCATGCTGCCTCTCGTGGGCGCGAGGGGGTGCGGGGTCGTCCTCATGCACATGCGGGGCGAGCCCCGCACGATGCAGCAGGACCCCACCTACGCCGACGTCGTGGAGGATGTGCGCGGCTTCCTCGGCGACAGGGCGCAGGCCGCCCGGGAGGCCGGCTGTACCCACGAGGCGGTGGCCGTCGATCCCGGGATCGGCTTCGGCAAGACCCTCGCGCACAACCTCGCTCTCCTCGCCGCTGTCCCGCGCCTCGCCGACCTCGGGTACCCGGTCCTGGTCGGAGCGTCCCGCAAGTCGATGTTCGGACGCCTCCTCGGACTCCCCGTCGGTCAACGCGTCGCACCCAGCGTGGCCGTGGCGGCCTGGTCTGTGCTGGCCGGGGCGTCGGTCGTCCGCGTCCATGACGTGGCCGAGACGGTGCAGGCCGTGCGCGTCGCGGACGCCGTCCTGGGAGTGCGGACGACAAGTTCACGCAGGGGTTCGCGAATCTCGAGGACGTGACGAGCCAGATCCTGGACATCCTTCGAGCGCGGTGAGCCTGAGCGGCGGATTTGACCTCCTTGGTATGGTCGGGCCGGATGATCGGACTGCAACCCCGCGAGCTCACCTGGATCCTGCCCCGGCGCCTGGCGATCGGCGAACGCCCCGGCGGCTACGGCCGCAACCATCGCCGCATCCGCCGCGAGGAGGAGATCGGCTGGCTGAGTCGCCAGGGGTTCACGGCGATCGTGTCCTTCCTGCCGTCCACGCAGAACATGGCCGCCTATCGCGATGCCGGCCTGCGGGCCTGGCACCTGCCTCTGCAGGCAGGTGAGGTCGCCGAACGGCTCCCCGAGGCCT
Organism: uncultured Acidimicrobiia bacterium; assembly: GCA_964370965.1. GTDB lineage: Bacteria > Actinomycetota > Acidimicrobiia > UBA2766 > UBA2766 > CAYJLW01. Next base: position 24,025 of record CAYJLW010000014.1, read on the forward strand.
TCGCCCTCCTCGACACCCTTGTGCGCGAGGACGGCGCCAAGGTCTTCGCCCACGTCGACGACGTCGACGACACCCTCACGGGTATCTGCGGGGCCTATCTCCTGTACCTGCGTGTGGTCCCGAACCCGCCTTCGGCGGTGGCGTCGATCGAGGCCGTCACGCAACGCCCCCTGGGGCCGCCCGGTCGCAGTCTGGTGCAGGCGACCGCCGTCCTGCTCGACGCCGGCTTCCCGCCGGACACGAACTCCGGGGGCTAGGCGCGTGGACCGCATCGAGATCCGCGGTCTCCGTGTGCTCGGCACCCACGGTGTCCTCCCCGAGGAGCAGGTCCGCCGCCAGCCTTTCGTCCTCGATCTCACCGTCGGCCTCGACACCCGGGCGGCGGCGGCGTCTGATGACCTCTCCGACACCGTCGACTATGCCGGCCTCGCCGCTCGGGCCGCCGCCGTGGTGGAGCGGGAACGACACCAACTCCTGGAACGGCTCGCCGACCGCGTGTGCTACGCGCTCCTGGAAGACCGCCGTGTCGACGAGATCACGGTCACAATCGCGAAGCCGCAGGCGCCCCTCGGCCTCGACGCCTACGCAGTCGCCGTCACGATCACCCGCCGGCGGTGACCTGCGACCTCGGACTCGGCTCGAATGTCGGCGACCGCCTCGCACGTCTACAGGCGGCCGTGGACGGCCTGCGCTCCCAGCCAGGTGTGGACGTCGTCGCCGTCTCCGGGGTGTACGAAACCGACCCGGTGGGTGGCCCGCCCCAGGGCCCTTACCTGAACGCCGCCGTGCGCATCGAGACCTCACTTGCCCCTCGGGACCTCCTGCGTGTGGCCCGGGCCTTGGAGGAGGCGGCGGGGCGCGTCCGCGAGGCGCGGTGGGGGCCACGCACCCTCGACGTCGACCTCTTGCGCTGCGGCGACGTCCCCTGCGAACAGGCCGACCTGGTCCTTCCCCACCCCCGCATGCACGAACGCCCCTTCGTCCTCGTCCCTCTGGCCGACGTCGACCCGGACGTCGACCTCTCCGGGACCACGACCGAAGGCGTCCACAGGACCGACCTCGTCCTGCGATAGGGGGGAGCCCGCCCCCCCGTGAGGGGGCTAGCCTGCGACGCCCATGGGACCGCCGCGCAGTGCTGCCGTCATCGGAGCCGGACAGGCCGGCGGTGCCCTTGCCCGCGCGCTCGCAGAGGCCGGTATCCCGATCGTGGCTGTGGCGTCCCGGTCCGAAGCTTCCGCCGGGGCGCTCGCCGGCCGGCTGGGGGCCCGCGTCGCCTCCCCGGAGGAGGCGGCGGCGGCCGGCGATCTCGTCCTCGTCGCCGTGCCCGACGACGCCACCGCCGGGGTCGTGGCCGGCCTCGCAAGGGCGAAGGCGTTCCGTCCCGGCCAGCAGGTGCTGCACTGCTCCGGCGTGCTCGGCCTCGACGTCTTGTCCCCGGCAGCCGCCGCCGGCGCCCGCATCGGCGTCCTCCACCCCGTCACTCCGCTCGTCGCCGTCGCAGGACCCGTGTCCCTCGCGGGCAAGCCCCTCGGCTACGACGCCGCCGGCGACCCGGCCTGGGTGAGGGACCTGGCGGTTTCCCTCGGCGGTCGGCCCGTCCCGCTGCAAGGGGTGGAGCGCACCCTCTATCACGCCGGTGCCGTCGTCGCCTCCAACCTGCTCGTCGGCCTCAGCGCCGCCGCCGCGGCGGTCTTCGAGGCCGCCGGTGTGGCCCGTGCCGACGCCGAGGCGCTCGTCGGTTCCCTCGCCACCGCGGCGGCGGCGAACGTGGCCGCCGCCGGAGCGGAGCGGGCCCTCACCGGCCCCGTGCGCAGGGGTGATGCCGACGTCATCCGCGCGCACCGCGAGGCCCTCGGCCGTCTCTCGCCGGACCTCGCCGACGCCTACGTGGCGGTGTCGCGCTGCATCCTCGACCTCCTCCCGCCCGGAACGGCGAGGGAAGCGTCCACCAGGGCCCTGGCGTGAGGATCACGGGCGAGAGCGCCGAACTCCGTGGCGAGGTGGACGTCGCCCGCCGCCAGGCCCTCCGGATCGGCCTCGTGCCCACGATGGGGGCGCTCCACGAGGGCCACGTGTCCCTCGCCGTCCGGGCGCGCGGGGAGTGCGGGTTCGTGATCGCTTCGGTCTTCGTGAACCCCCTGCAATTCGGTCCCGGCGAGGACCTGGACGCCTACCCCCGCGACCTCCCCGGCGACTGTGCCCGTCTCGCGGCGGTCGGGGTCGACCTCGTGTTCGCCCCCTCCGTCGCCGAGGTCTACCCCGACGGCCCCCCGCTCACGACGGTGAAGACCGCCGGGCTCGCCGTGGGTCTCGAGGGCGCTCACCGGCCGGGGCACTTCGACGGGGTCACGACGGTCGTCGCCAAGCTCCTCGCCCTCTGCGAGCCCGACGCGGCCTACTTCGGGCGCAAGGACGCCCAGCAACTCGCCGTCGTCACCCGCATGGCCCGGGACCTCTCCTTTCGCGCCGAGATCGTGGCCTGCCCCACGATCCGCGAGTCCGACGGCCTCGCCATGTCGTCGCGCAACGCCTACCTGTCCCGCGACGAGCGTGCCGTCGCCCCCGTCCTCTACCGGGCCCTCAGGGATGCCGCCGGATTGGCCGCCGGGGGGGAACGGGAACCTAGGCTTGTCGCGGCGAAGCTACGCGCCGGGCTCGAATCCGAGTCGCGCCTCGACATCGACTACGCCACCGTGGTCGATGCGGGGACGCTGGAGGTGTCTGACCGCATGGAGGGCGACATGCTCTTGGCGGTTGCCGCCCGTCTCGGCCGGGCCCGGCTCATCGACAACTTCACGCTCCACGTCCGCGGCGACACCGTGGACGTGGACGAGGGCGAGATCAAAGGGGAACCATGACTCGCACCATGACCAGAACCGTGATGAACGCCAAGATCCACCGGGCGACGGTGACGGGCGCGAACCTCGACTACGTGGGGTCCATATCCCTGGACCCCGCGCTCATGGAAGCGGCCGACATCCTGCCCAACGAGCTCGTGCACGTCCTCGACGTCACGAACGGGGCCCGCCTCGAGACGTACGCTATCCCCGGCGTTCCCGGCGAGGTGGGCATCAACGGGGCGGCCGCCCACCTCGTGGCGCCGGGCGACCTCGTGATCGTGGTGACCTATGTGGCGCTGCCCGACGCCGAGGCCCGGGCGCACCGCCCGCGGGTCGTGCTCGTCGACGGTGCCAACCGGATCCTGTCGCAGGTGGGGGCGGTCGCTTCTTGAACCACGCCGGGGGCACCGTCGACGTCGTCGTCGTCGGCGGCGGGGTCGCCGGCATGACCGCCACGCTCGTGGCCGCCCCGCGGCGGCGCACGATGCTCGTGACGAAGTCCGCTCTCGACGACACCGCCACCTTCTACGCGCAGGGCGGTGTTGCCGCCGCCCTGACGTTCCCCGACAGCGCCGAACTCCACGTCGAGGACACGATGCGTGTGGGGGCGGGCCTCTGCGACGCGAAGGCCGTGCAGGTGCTCGTCGAGGAGGGTCCGGAACGGATCCGGGAGCTCGCCGCCGCCGGGGTCCTCTTCGACCGCACTCCCGCAGGGGGGCTCGCGCTCACGCGCGAAGGGGGCCACAGCCTGCCCCGCATCGTGCATGCCGGCGGCGACCAGACGGGCGCCGAGGTGCAGCGGGCGATGGGCGAGATGGTGAGGGGCAGTCCCGCGGACCTCCGTCAGGACGCGCGGGCCGCCGACCTCCTCGTGGCCGACGGCCGCGTGGCCGGTGTGCGCGTCGTCGACAGCGACGGCGACGTGAGCGAGATCGAAGCCGCCGCCGTGGTCCTCGCCACCGGTGGGGCGGGCGCCATGTACCGGATCACGACGAACCCGGCGGTGGCGACCGGCGACGGCATCGGCCTCGCCCTGCGGGCGGGAGCTGTGGTGGCGGACGTGGAGTTCGTGCAGTTCCACCCCACCGCCCTCGCGGTGGCGGAATTCCCCAGGCCGTTGGTGTCGGAGGCCGTCCGGGGCGAGGGGGGCGTGCTCCGCAACGGGGCCGGGGAGGCTTTCATGGCGGCCGTGGACCCTCGCGGTGACCTCGCTCCCCGGGACGTCGTCTCGCGGGCGGTCTTCCGGACGATGGTCGCCGAGGGCGCCGACCATGTCTGGCTCGACGCCACGGGTGTCCCGGGATTCGCCGAGAGGTTCCCCCAGATCACCAGGGCCTGCCGGGCGCACGGAATGGACCCGGCGTCGGGTTGGCTCCCGGTGGCGCCCGCGGCGCACTACCAGTGTGGCGGCGTGCTCACCGACCTCTGGGGCCGGACGTCCCTGCCCGGCCTGTACGCCTGCGGCGAGTGCGCGTGCAGCGGTGTGCACGGCGCCAACCGCCTGGCCTCGAACTCCCTTCTCGAGGGTCTCGTGTTCGGCCACCGCGTCGGAATCGCCCTCGGCGGCGGTGACGCCGGGACCCCGCTCCTTTCCCCCCGGGAGGTCGCCGGCCGCTTCCCCGTGCGCTCTGGCGGTGGGGCCCCGGCCGGGGGCGGAGATTCGCTGGCGACTCTCCAGTCCGTCATGACGCGAACCGCCGGCGTCGTGCGCAGGGGGGAGGAGCTCCGTGCCGCGCTCGCCGAGCTCGACCGCTTCGCCGAGGCTGCCTCGGCAAGGACCACATGGGGAGACCTCACGCTCGGGAATCTCGCCCTGTCCGCCCGCACGGTCGTAGCGGGCGCCCTCGTGCGCGAGGAGACCAGAGGGTGCCACACCCGTGAGGACTTCCCCGAGAGGGACGCGGCCTGGGAACGGCGTGTCCTGCAGCGTCTCGCCGGCGACGGCGCGATAGAGGTCCTGCGGTGACGTCGGACGCCTCCGCACAGGGCCCGAGCGGCCCTACAGAGCGGGAGGCACAGGGCCCGAGCGGCCCTACAGAGCGGGAGGCACTGGGCCCGAGCGGCCCCAAGCGGGGAGCACTGGGCCCGAGCGGCCCTACAGAGCGGGAGGCACAGGGCCCGCCGTGGGCGGTGGTCGAGGATGCCGTGGAGCGGGCGCTGGCGGAGGATCTCGGTCTGGCAGGGGACGTGACGACGCGGGCCCTCGTAGATCCGGACGCACTCGGTCGGGGGGAGCTCCGCTTCCGGACGGCGGGTGTGCTCGCGGGCACGTGGGTGGCCGACGCCGTCAGCGCCCGGTTCGACCTCCTGGTCACGTGGGATGCCGCCGAGGGTGAGCGCGTGGAGGCGGGGGACGTCGCCGGTGACGTGGAGGGCAACCTGGCCGACCTCCTCGTGGCCGAGCGCACTCTCTTGAACTTCCTCTGCCGGCTCAGCGGTGTGGCCACGCTCACACGCGCCTTCGTCGATGCCGTCGACGCCGCCTGGGAGGCGGCGGGTCGGCCCGGCAACCGACCCCGCGTCAGGGACACCCGAAAGACCACGCCCGGTCTGCGTGCCTTGGAGAAGGCCGCGGTGCGCAGCGGCGGCGGCGCGAACCACCGCATGGGCCTATTCGACGCCGTCTTGGTCAAGGACAACCACGTCGCCGCGCTCGGGGGCGACCTCGCTGCGGCGGTCGCTCTTGCCCGGGCGCACGCTCCCGCCGTTCCGATCGAGACCGAGGCCGACACGGTCGCCCAAGCGGCGACGGCCGCCGCGGCTGGCGCCGACTGCGTCCTGTTGGACAACATGTCGTCCGACGACGTCGCCGCTGCCGTCGCGGTCGTGGCCGGGCGCTGCCCGCTGGAGGTCTCGGGTGGTGTCACGCTCGCCAACGTGGGGGCCTACGCCGCGACGGGCGTCGACTACGTCGCCGTGGGTGCGCTCACGCATTCGGCGCCGGCGGTTGACATCGGACTCGACCTCGTCGCCGAGTAGTCAGGGAGTGAGGGCGCGATGCTGCTGACCATTGACGTGGGCAACACGCAGACGGTCCTGGGCATCTTCAACAACGAGGAACTGCTCGAGCACTGGCGGGTCTCTTCGGTCGAGGAGCGCACCGCTGACGAGTGGGCTCTCATGCTGGGCACGTTCCTCGACATGGCCGACCTCTCGTTTTCCCGCAACGTCACGGGTGTCGCCATCGCGTCCGGCGTGCCCCGGGTCACGGCGGCCTTGCGGGAGATGGTGGAGCGGTACTTCTTCTTCCGCCCGGTCGTCATCGAGCCGGGGATCCGTACCGGGATGCCGATCCTCTACGACAACCCGAAGGAGGTGGGTGCGGACCGCATCGCCGACGCCGTCGCCGCCTTCGAGCTCCACGGGGGCCCTGCGGTCGTCATCGACTTCGGGACGGCCACCGTCTTCGACGCCATCAGTGCCCGGGGCGAGTACCTGGGCGGGGCGATCTGTCCCGGCGTGCAGGTCTCGGCCAACGCGCTCTTCGCCGCCGCCGCCGGACTCCGCCGGGTCGAACTCGCCGTGCCCCGCCACGTCGTGGGGCGCTCCACGGTGGAGTCGATCCAGTCCGGTGTCATCTTCGGTGCCGTGAGCCAGGTGGAGGGGATGGTCGACCGCTTCCGTGAGGTGCTCGGCGCCGAGGCGGTCACGATCGCCACGGGCGGCCTCGCCGAGGTGATGCTCGACGCGTGTGACGTCATAGACGAGCATGAGCCGTGGCTCACGTTGAAGGGCCTGCGCATCGTCTACGAACGGAACGTGGAGTGAGCGAGACTGACGACCCGACTGCAGCCGGTTCCCCGGGCCCCCGGCGGCACGGCGGAGCGCCGCCAGGTGATGGGCCTGGGGTTTCCCCGGGGTCTGATGGGGGGGCCGCTGGGGTGGGGGGCCCCCGGCGGCACGGCGGAGCGCCGCCAGGTGCGGAGCCAAGAAGCATCGCCGAGGAGATCCGCAGGGAGCGGATCGAGGAGGTAGCGCGTCTCCGGGCCGAGGGGACGGAACCGTGGCCGGTGGGGTTCAAGCCCGACCGTTCTCTGGCAGCGATCGCCGAGGAGTTCGCCGGCATGGACGCTGACACGTCCAGCGGGGTCACGGTCAAGGTGGCGGGGCGGATCATGACGCTGCGACGTCACGGCGGTCTCGTCTTCGCCACGATCCGGGACTCCTCGGGTGACCTTCAGCTCTTCGTGCCGCGCAACGATCTCGGCGAGGAGGCTTTCGGTCGTTTCGCAGGGCTCGACATGGGCGACGTCGTGGGGGTCACGGGTGAGGTCGTCTGCACCCGCAGAGGCGAGCTGTCGGTGCAGCCGGCGGACTTCGTGCTCCTCTGCAAGTCCCTCCTGCCCCTACCCGACAAGTGGCACGGCCTCCAGGACGTCGAGACCCGGAGCCGGCAGCGCTACCTCGACCTCATCGTGAACCCAGAGGCGCGCCGTATCGCCCATGTGCGTTCCCGGGCGATCGCAGCGATCCGCCGGCTGATGATCGACCGTGGCTTCATGGAGGTCGAGGGGCCGGTCCTGCAGACCCAGCCGGGTGGCGCCGAGGCCCGGCCGTTCGTCACACACCACAACGCCCTCGACATCGACATGTACATGCGCATCGCGCTCGAGCTGCACCTGAAACGGCTCGTCGTCGGCGGCCTCGAGCGTGTCTTCGAGATGGGCCGTGTGTTCCGCAACGAGGGCATCGATACGCGCCACAACCCCGAGTTCACGATGCTGGAGTCGTATTCGGCCTACGACGACTACCACGACATGATGGAGCTCACCGAGGCGATGGTGTCAGCGGCGGCCCTGGCGACTGCGGGCACGACGTCGCTCACGTACCAGGGCAGGCCTCTGGATCTCACACCACCGTGGGAGCGCCTCAGTATGGAGGACGCCCTTGCCCGCTACGGCGGGGTCGAGATGACCCTGGAGATGCCCCTTGAGGAGTTGAGGCGGAAGGCGGCGGAGAACGGGGTCGAGGCGGAGGACTACCGGGGTCCGGGCAGGATCGTCTCGGAGGCGTACGACGCGCTCTGCGAGCGCCACCTTTGGGGGCCGGTCTTCATCTGCGACCACCCAGCGGAGGTGTCGCCCCTCGCCCGGGCGCACCGTTCCAAGCCGGGCCGGGTGGAGCGATTCGAGGTGGTGATCGGCGGGCGCGAGCTCGCCAATGCCTACACGGAGCAGAACGACCCTCTGGCCCAGCGGGCGGCGCTGGAGGCGCAGCAGCGGATGCGCGTCGCGGGCGACGAGGAGGCCGAGCGCATCGACGAGGACTTCCTCACCGCCCTGGAGTACGGCATGCCGCCCACCGGCGGCCTCGGGGTCGGCATCGACCGTCTCGTGATGCTTCTCGCAGATGTCGACAACATCCGCGACGTGATCCTCTTCCCCACGCTCCGTCCCCTCGACGGTGCCCGCGGTCTTCGCCCCCTCGGCTGACCAACACAACTGGGCGCGCTGCGCGTCATATCCGACGCGTGGCGTGCCCACTTCCGATGTGGGCCGGTGCAAGCCCACAACTGGGCGCGTTGCGCGTCATATCCGACGCGTGGCGCGCCCAGTTTGGCCCGGCGGGCGACGCTACGATGCCACCGAGGCCACGAAGCTGTGGTCGAGGCCGGCGGATCCGGCCGTGGACTTCCCCTCTTGCCCCTGCAGCCCGACGCGCCCGGAGGACAGGTCCATGGCAGACCCCCGTGAGGTATCCCTTGCCCGCATCGCTCTGCGTCAGCACGGTGCCGTTACCCGCGTCCAGATGCTCGACGCCGGCTGGAGCGTGAGCGGGACAGACCGGGCCGTCGCCGGCGGCCGTTTCGTCGTCCTCCACCCCGGCGTCTACGGACTGGCCGGTGACCCGCCCTCGCCCGAGCGAGCCGCCCACGCGGCCGTCCTCGCGGCCGGGGCCGACGCCGTGCTCTCGCACCGCAGCGCGGTGGCCGTGTGGCTCGGTCGGCCCTGGCCTCAGAAGGTGCAGGTGACGACGCCTCACCCCCAGTCGCCGGCCCTGAAGGGTGTCCGCACTTGGAGGTGCCGCACGCTCGAGCCGGAGTCCGTTGCCGTGCAGGACGGCTACCCGGTCACGAGCCTGGCCCGGACGCTCGTGACCTGTGCGACGGTCGCGAGGCCCAAGGAACTGCAGCTGCTCGTGGACGAAGCCGTGAGGTTGGGTCTGGCCCAGCCCGCCGACCTCGTGCGGGACGTGTCGGCGCTCCGGCGCCGGGGTCGGCGCGGGCCCGTGGCCGTCCTCGAGGTGCTGGGGGACGTCCCCGAGGACGTCACGGCCTGCGACAGCCTTCTCGAAGCGATGCTCATGCGCCTCGCCGCCGAGGAGGGCTTGGCGCCTCCCGTTCATCACCTCCGGGTCGGTCCCTACGAACTCGACTTCGCCTGGCCCGACGTGCAGCTCGCGGTCGAGGTGGACGGCTTCTTCGTGCACGGACGCTGGAGCCAACGGGGCAAGGACATCGCGCGTGACCTGGCCCTGTCGGCAATGGGCTGGCTTGTGGTGAGGCTCGGATGGCTCGACCTCACGAAGCTCGCGGAGTCCACGGCCCGGGGACTCCGCGCGACCATCCGCACGCGTGCCCCCGTCGCTTCTGGGCGCGCTGCGCGTCGTATCTGACAGTGCAGCGCGCCCAGTTTGGTGGGAGGGGCCCGGCGTGGCGGCTTCGGCGCTACCGTATGCCGATGGCGGGCAAGATCGTGCCGGACCGAGTCGCCGCACTCCTGGAGCGCGCGCTGCGCGAAGTGGACGAGGGCGTCCTGCCGTCCTGCCAGGTCGCCCTGGCCCGTGACGGCGAGATCGTGGCGTTCGAGGCCTTCGGGGACGCCACGACGGACACCCGCTACCTGATGTGGTCTGCGACGAAGACCGTGACCGCTGCCGCCGTGTGGATCCTGCTCGGCGAGGGCCGCCTGGGCCTCCTGGACAGCGTGGTCACCCACATCCCGGAGTTCGCCACGAACGGCAAGGACGTCGTCACCGTCGAGCACCTTCTCCTCCACACGGCGGGCTTCCCGTGGGCGTGGGTGGGGCCGCCGGCGTGGGCGACGTCCGCTGGCCGGCGCCAGGCGTTCGCCGGCTGGTACCTGAACTGGGAGCCGGGAAGCCGCTACGAGTACCACCCCTTCTCCGCGCACTGGGTGCTCGCCGAGCTCGTGGAGACCCTGGGCGCCATGGACTACCGCCGTTTCGTCCACGAGCGCGTCGTGGAGCCGCTCGGGCTCGGGCTCAGCCTCGGCCTCCCCCCCGACGCGCAGGGCGGCGTCGCCGAGCTCGTGGCCAGGGGACGCCCGGCGACCCCCGCCGAGTGGAAGGCTGCGGGTCTCCCCGCCCCCGAGGCCCCACCGCCCGGAACCGAGCAGGCGATGCTGCTCTTCAACAGCCCGGACGTGCGCGCAGTGGGGATCCCGGCCGCCGGCGGTCTGGCGACGGCCGCGGACGTGGCGCTCTTCTACCAGGGCCTGCTCCACAACACGGGTGGGCTCTGGGATGCGGGCGTCCTGGCCGATGCCACCGGTGTCATCCGCTGTACCTTCCCGGACCCGGGCAAGGGCGGCATTCCCGTGAACCGGAGCCGGGGCGTCGTGGTCGCCGGAGACGACGGCCTCGCCTATCTCCGGATGAACTTCGGCCGCACCGTCTCGCCCCGTGCCTTCGGCCACGACGGTGCCGGGGGTCAGATCGCCTGGGGCGACCCAGAGTCCGGTCTCTCGTTTTCGTACCTCACCAACGGCCTCGACCAGAACCTCGCCCGTGAGGGCTTGCGGGGCCTCGAGCTCTCGAGCCTCGCCGGCCTCTGCGCCGGAGGGTAGCCACCCGGACGCCCGCTCGACCGGGACACGCGCTGCCCCGCTTCGCTACGCTGGCTGCCCTGCTGCGTCACTTGCGTCCCACCGGAGGGGAGACATGTCGAACGGGCGATTCCTGCTGGACGAGATGAAGATGCCGGAGGCCTGGTTCAACATCGCGCCGTGGCTGCCCGAGCCGCTGGCGCCGCCGCTGCACCCGGCGACGGGCGAGCCCGCCGGCCCCGACGACCTGGCGCCGCTCTTCGCCATGGGCCTGGTCGCCCAGGAGATGTCGGCGGAGCCCTGGATCGACGTCCCGGGCGAGGTTCTCGACATCCTCCGCATGTGGCGGCCCACTCCGCTGGTGCGGGCCCGCCGCCTCGAAGAGGCCCTGGGCACTCCGGCGCGGATCTACTTCAAGGACGAGTCCGTCTCCCCGGCCGGGTCGCACAAGCCGAACACGGCGATCCCGCAGGCCTTCTACAACAAGCAGGAGGGCATCGCCCGCATCTCGAGCGAGACGGGGGCGGGGCAGTGGGGCTCGTCCCTGGCGCTCGCCTGTACGTTCTTCGACCTCGAGTGCAAGGTGTACATGGTCGCGGGCTCGTACCGCCAGAAGCCCTACCGCCGGGTGATGATGGAGACCTGGGGTGCCTCGGTGGTGCCGTCCCCGAGCAACGACACCGAGTTCGGCCGGGGCCTCCTCGCCCAGGACGCCGACCATCCCGGATCCCTGGGGATCGCCATCAGCGAGGCGATCGAGGACGCGATCCAGCGCGAGGACACCCACTACTCCCTGGGGTCTGTGCTCAACCACGTCCTCCTGCACCAGACGGTCATCGGCCTCGAGGCCAAGGAACAGCTTCGCCTGGCGGGCGAGGATCGTCCCGACGTGGTGCTGAGCTCGTGTGGCGGCGGCTCCAACCTGGCCGGGATCTCGCTGCCGTTCGCGAAGGACAAGATCGACGGCGCCCCGATCCGTCTCGTCGCCGTGGAGCCCACGTCCTGTCCCACGCTCACGAAGGGCACCTACGAGTACGACTTCGGCGACACGGCGGGCATGACGCCCCGGCTGCAGATGTACACGCTGGGTCACGACTTCGTGCCGCCCGCGATTCACGCCGGTGGTCTCCGCTACCACGGCGACGCCCCGATCATCTCGGCGCTCGTGAAGCACGATCTCATGGAGGCCGTCGCCTACCCGCAGGGCAAGGTCTTCGAGGCCGCCCTGCAGTTCGCCCGCACCCAGGGCATGATCCCGGCACCGGAGACCGCCCACGCCATCCGGGCCACGATCGACGAGGCGCTGGCCGCGAAGGAGGCGGGCGAGGAGCGCGTCATCCTGTTCTGCTACTCGGGCCACGGCCTCCTCGACCTCTCCGCGTACGACGACTACCTGAACGATCGGCTTCTGGACGCCTGATGGCCGCCTCGTCGGGGACGACCGGTCCGGCGGACGTCGTCGCTGCCGCCCGCGACAACTGGGCGGAGCTCGGCCGCCTCCTGGAGGCGCTCACGGACGAGCAGCTCGCAGCGCAGTCGCTGTGCGCGAAGTGGGACGTCCGCTCTGCTCTCACACACGTGATCGGGGCGGAGGCGATGTTCCAGGGCCTGGACACGCCGCCTGTCCCCGACGGCTTCGAGCCCGACCCCGACACGACTTTCGAGTACTTCGTGCAGGGCGGTGTCGCCGCCCGGGCGGCGTGGGGCCGGGAGGAGATCAGCGCCGAGCACACCGCTGCCCGGGACGCCATGCTCGCCGACTACGAGGCGAGCGACGACACCCGCTGGGCGGAGCAGACACAGGGCCCCGTCGGTCCCCTCACGCGCATCGACCTGGCGCGGTTGCGCCAGCACGAGACCTGGGTGCACCTCGCGGACGTGAAGATCCCGTTCGGGATGGCGGTCGCGACGGCGGGTCCCGCGGTCGACGTGGCCGTGGAACGCACGTTCGCGCTCGCCCCCTGGGGCCTGGGCAAGAAGGCGGGCCTCCCGGAGGGCGCCGGCGTGCGCTTCGACGTCGACGGCGAGTCGCGGGCCTACCGGGTGGCCGGGGGTCGCTGCCGGGAGGTCGACATCGCCGACGTCCCGGACCCGGACGCCGTGGTGAGTGCATCGCCGGTCGACTTCGTCCTCTTCGCTGCCGGCCGCCCGCACGGGGCGGACGTGAGCGGCAGCGCCGAGATCGCCGACCTCGTGCGCGACCGCTTCCGTATCTTTCCCTGAGCGGTGCTGGGTGGCGGCGTTCGGCCCCTTCGGCTGTCAACGGACGGTTCGCCGGCGTCTTGCGGCCTCAACTCCTTGGCGCCAACCGGTTCCGTGCCCGCCTGAGGACGACCCGTTCGTGTTCGTAGCTGAGCAGGTCGAGGGCCTTGCCGGGCGGGAGCCAGAGGAGGTCGTCGACCTCACGATTGGGGACGAACTCCCCGGTCACGGCCTCCAGCAACCAGTAGCGCACGACCTTGTCGGCGGGCGTCCCCCCCTTCGCCGTGGAGCGGTATCTCGCCTCGCCCAGCACGGGGCCGACCTCGACCCCGTGGCCGGTCTCCTCCTCGACCTCGCGGATCGCGCAGGAACGCAGGTCCCGGTCAGAGGTGTCCATCTTGCCCTTCGGGAGTGACCAGTCGTCGTATCTCGGCCGGTGCACGACGGCCACCTCGACGCCGCCCGTGCCGTCGTGGCGCCAGAGGACTCCCCCGGCGGCCAGGATCGGGGGTCGTCGGGAGGGGTGTGGCGAGGTTTCTCGCGATGTTTCTTTCACCGCTCTCGAGACCGTCCGATAAAAGGGGGGAACAGAGGGTCGGTCCGACCTGTTGGCCAGTCCGTCAGGGCTGCCCGAGCCTCGGGATTGCCCGCGATGACGGGAAACCCCGATGCTAGGGTTTGTCGCACAGGGTGCCGGTCCCGCCGCCCACGGGGCCTGCTCCGGCACCGGACACTCCCCGACGCAGGGAGCCCCGCACACAGGGAGACGCAGCGTTGTTCGAACGGTTCACCGACCGTGCCCGCCGAGTAGTGGTCCTGGCCCAGGAGGAAGCGCGCCTCCTGAACCACAACTACATCGGAACCGAACACATCCTCCTCGGCCTCATCCACGAGGGCGAGGGTGTGGCCGCCAAGGCCCTCGAGAGCCTCGGCATCAGTCTCGAGGCCGTCCGTCAGCAGGTCGAGGAGATCATCGGTCAGGGCGGGTCGTCCCCCAGTGGGCACATCCCCTTCACTCCGCGGGCCAAGAAGGTCCTCGAGCTCTCCCTGCGGGAGGCCCTGCAACTCGGCCACAACTACATCGGGACCGAGCACATCCTCCTGGGCCTCATCCGTGAGGGCGAAGGTGTTGCCGCCCAGGTGCTCGTGAAGCTGGGGGCCGACCTCTCCCGTGTGCGCCAGCAGGTCATACAGCTCCTCTCCGGCTACGCAGGGTCCAAGGAGCCCCAGGGCGCGCAGGCCACCGGAGGCTCCGAGCCCACGCCGTCGGGGTCCCTGGTGCTCGACCAGTTCGGCCGCAACCTCACGCAGCTCGCCCGCGAGAAGAAGCTCGACCCCGTGATCGGCCGGCACAAGGAGATCGAGCGGGTCATGCAGGTGCTCTCCCGGCGCACCAAGAACAACCCGGTTCTCATCGGCGAGCCCGGTGTGGGCAAGACCGCGATCGTCGAGGGCCTCGCCCAGGGCATCGTCGCCAACGAGGTGCCCGAGACCCTGCACAACAAGCAGCTCTACACCCTCGACCTCGGCGCTCTCGTCGCCGGGTCCCGCTACCGGGGCGACTTCGAGGAGCGGCTCAAGAAGGTCCTGAAGGAGATCCGCCAGCGGGGCGACATCATCCTCTTCATCGACGAGCTCCACACCCTCGTGGGCGCCGGCGCCGCCGAAGGCGCCATCGACGCCGCCTCGATCCTCAAGCCCATGCTCGCCCGCGGCGAGCTGCAGACGATCGGCGCCACGACGCTCGACGAGTACCGCAAGCACCTCGAGAAGGACGCCGCCCTGGAGCGCCGCTTCCAGCCCATCCAGGTCGAGGAGCCCACGATCGCCCACACGATCGACATCCTCAAGGGCCTGCGGGAGCGCTACGAGCAGCACCACCGGGTGTCCATCACCGACCAGGCGGTCGTGGCCGCCGCCAACCTCGCCGACCGCTACATCTCCGACCGCTTCCTCCCGGACAAAGCCATCGACCTCATCGACGAGGCCGGGTCCCGCATGCGGCTGCGCCGCATGGCGCTGCCGCCGGACTTCCGCGACCTCGACGACCAGATCGCCAAGGTCCGCCAGGAGAAGGAAGAGGCCATCGAGGGCCAGCAGTTCGAGAAGGCGGCCAAGCTGCGCGACCAGGAGAAGCAGCTCCTCGCACAGCGGGCCGCCAAGGAGTCCGAGCGCAAGGACGAAGGCCTCGACATCTTCAACGAGATCGACGAGGAGGAGATCGCCGAGGTCCTCTCCCAGTGGACGGGCATCCCCGTCTACAAGCTCACCGAGGAGGAAACCGAGAAGCTCCTCCGGATGGAAGAGGAACTCCACAAGCGTGTCGTCGGCCAGGACGCCGCCATCCGGGCGATCTCCTCGGCGATCCGCCGGACCCGGGCGGGTCTGAAGGACCCGAAACGACCGTCGGGGTCGTTCATCTTCCTCGGCCCTTCGGGGGTGGGCAAGACCGAGCTCGCCAAGACCCTCGCCGCGTTCCTCTTCGGAGACGACGAGCACCTCATCCAGCTCGACATGTCCGAGTACATGGAAAAGCACACGGTGAGCCGTCTCGTGGGGTCGCCCCCCGGCTACGTCGGCTACGAGGAGGGCGGCCAGCTCACCGAGGCCGTGCGCCGCAAGCCCTTCAGCGTCGTGCTCTTCGACGAGATCGAGAAGGCCCATCCGGACGTGTTCAACACGCTCCTGCAGATCCTCGAGGACGGCCGTCTCACCGACGCCCAGGGCCGCGCCGTGGACTTCAAGAACACCGTGATCATCATGACCTCCAACCTCGGGACCCAGGACCTCCGCAAGGCGAACCTCGGTTTCGTGAAGGCCGACGAGGCTCTCACCTACGAGCGCATGAAGGAGAAGGTCACCGAGGAGCTCAAGCGGGGCTTCCGGCCCGAGTTCCTGAACCGCATCGACGAGGTGATCGTCTTCCACGAGCTCACCAAGGAGCAGGTCAGCCAGATCGTCGATCTCATGATGCGCCGGGTGCGCGAGCAGCTTTCCTCCCAGGGCCTCCAGATCGAGCTCACGGAGTCCGCCAAGACTCTCGTCGCCGACAAGGGCTGGGACCCGCAGCTCGGGGCCCGGCCGCTGCGACGGGCGATCCAGCGTTTCATCGAGGACCCGCTCTCCGAGCGCATCCTCTGGAAGGAATTCCAGGCGGGCCAGCTCATCATCGTCGACGCCGAGGGCGACGGGGTCGTGTTCCGGGCGGTCGAGGCCCCTGAGGCCCCTGAGGCCCCTGAGGCATCTGCTGCCCCGCCGATCGAGCCCGCCGGGCACACCGGGGAGTAGCGGGCTCCGCCCACGCCACGAGGAGGCGGTCGTGGCCAAGAAGAGGGAACGGCTCCCACGGCGGCTCTACGAGGGCGAGCTCGTCCGGCTCCAGGCGGAGCTCGTGAAGATGAAGGACTGGGTCCAGGCCAACGGCCTGCGGATGGCGGTCGTCTTCGAGGGTCGCGACGCTGCGGGCAAGGGCGGGGTCATCAAGCGCATCACCGAGTACCTCAGCCCGCGTGTCTGCCGTGTGGCGGCGCTGCCGGCGCCCACGGAGCGCGAGAAGACCCAGTGGTACTTCCAACGCTACGTGGCGCACCTCCCCGCCGCGGGTGAGATCGTGCTCTTCGACCGGAGCTGGTACAACCGGGCCGGGGTCGAGCGTGTCATGGGCTTCTCCTCGCCCGAAGAGCACCGCCTCTTCCTCCGCCAGTGTCCGATCTTCGAGCACCTTCTCATCGAGTCCGGTCTCGTCCTCGTGAAGTACTGGTTCTCGATCAGCGACGAGGAACAGGAACGCCGTTTCGCCGCCCGCATCGACGACCCTCTGCGGCGCTGGAAGCTCAGCCCCATGGACCTGGAGTCGCGGTCGCGCTGGGTCGAGTACTCCCGGGCGAAGGACGAGATGTTCGTGCACACCGACACCGACGAGTCGCCCTGGTACGTCGTGGACACCGACGACAAGCGCCGTGCGCGCCTCAACTGCATCGCCCACCTCCTCACCCGCGTCTCCTACCAGGACGTGCCCCCGCCCCCGATCGCGATGCCCGACCGCCAGGCCGACGAGGGCTACGTGCGGCCGTCCCGCGACATCTACCACTACGTTCCCGACCACGGCGCCGGGCTGCTCGAAAGGTGAGGACGCCGGGCCTCCTCGCCGGGGCCTGCGAGACCATCGCGGGGTATTTCGCCCTCGGCAACGACGTCGTCGCGGACGGGTTGGCCGGTTTCGTGCGGAACCCGGCGGTCCCGGACGTCTACGACGCCAACCAGGCGGTGTCGGTGAGGGCGGCCACGCCCGGGGAGGCCGACGCCGTTCTCGGCCGCGCCGAGGCGCCCTACGCCGCTTGCCGGCACCGGCAGTTCCTCTGCGACGCCCTCACGCCCGCGGTCTTCGAGGCCCGCCTCGTCCAGGACGGCTACCTGGCGGACGCAGAGGTGCACCTCGTCCTCGAGGGCGAGCTCCGGGCCCGCCCCGGCGGGGGTGTCTCCGTGCGGGCAGTCGAGACCGCAGCCGACTGGGCGGCTGTGGGGCGTCTCACGCGCCTCGACCACGAGGAGGAGGCGGCCCGCCCCGGCGGCGGATGGGGCAAGGACGTGACGGGGAGGATCGTGGCGGTGAAGAGGGGGAAGTGCCCGCCCCTGCGGTTCTGGCTCGCCGCCCTGGACGGCACGGACTGCGGGTTCTTCTCCTCCTGGTCAGGGGACAACGGCGTGGGCAAGGTCGAGGACCTCTTCACCGACCCGGACTTCCGGGGGCGGGGGGTCGCCTCCGCCCTGATCGCATCAGCGGTCGCGGATGCCCGCGAGCGGGGCGCGGGGCCCGTGCTCGTCGGCGCTCGCCCGGACGACACCCCCCGTCTCATGTACGCCGCCATGGGCTTCCGGCCGCTCTGTCTCACGCGGGCGTACCGTCTCATGCTGGGGTGAGCGCCGGGACGTGTGAGGCTCACACCAGAGTGAGGCCGGGCCCTCCGATCACGTGTCTCAGCCGCCGATCTGGCTCATCGACTTCGACGGGGGCTCGAAGCCCGGGCGGCCGATGCTGTGGCCCGCCCACTTCGCCGCCACGGAGGCGTGGACGAGGCCGGCGAGGACGCCTTCTGGTGCCCCGGAGCGAAGTGGTGTGCGGAGATCGGTCTCGTCGAGCGCGAAGAGGCAGTTGCGCAGTGTGCCCTCGGCGCCGAGGCGGACGCGGTTGCAGGACGCGCAGAACGGCGCCGTGACCGAAGGGATGACTCCGATCTCGCCGCCATCCGCGAGGCGGTAGCGCGTGGCGGGTTCCGGGCCGGGACTCGAGGTCGCGACGGGGTGCTCGCCGGACTCCTCTAGCGAGCTCAGGATCTCGCGGGCGGCGACGACGTCGCCGTCGGTCCAGCGACCGTCCGCGTCGAGCGGCATGTACTCGATGAAACGCACGACGCAGCCCTCGTCCCGGGCGAAGCGGGCGAAGTCGGCGATCTCGTCGTCGTTGCGGCCCCGCATCACGACGCAGTTGACCTTGACGGGTGTGAGGCCGGCGGAGCGGGCCGCAGCGATCCCCGCGAGCACCCGCTCCAACTGGGGGCGGCGGGTGACGGCCTCGAAACGGTCCCCCTGGAGGGAGTCGAGGCTCACGTTCACGCGGTCGAGACCGGCCGTCGCGAGAGCCTCCGCCTGCTGATCGAGGAGGACGCCGTTGGTGGTGAGGGCGAGCTCGGGTCGAGGCGACAGCGAGGCCAGTTGCCCGACGAGGCGGGGGAGGTCGCGGCGCACGAGGGGTTCGCCGCCGGTGAGACGGATCGTGCGGATCCCCAGGCGGACGAAGAGGGCGGCGAGGCGGCGGATCTCCTCGTATGTGAGGAGATCCGAGCGGTCCAGCCATGGGAGCCCGTCCGGGGGCATGCAGTAGACGCAGCGCAGGTTGCAGCGATCCGTGACGGAGATGCGGAGGTCGTCGGCGATGCGCCCGAAGGAATCGACCAGGGGCCCCTCGGGCGGGTCGACGTTGGGGGGCAGGTGGGCGGTCGGCATGTTCCTAGACTATGGCGGCCCTGCCGGCGAGCGAAAGGCCGCTGTGTACACCAAGATCGTGATCGCCACGGACGGTTCGGACACTGCGAAGGTGGCTGCGATGCGTGGCGCGGAGCTGGGCGTCCGGTCCGGGGCGGCCGTCACGGTCCTCAGTGTCGGGCCGCCCGCGGCGGCGGCGGCCGTCCTGGAGTCCGCCCGCCAGGACCTCGCTCCCACCGGCGCCCAGCTCGACTTCCTCGCCGAGGACGGCGATCCCGCCAGCGTCATCATCGACGTGGCCGAGGAGTTGGGCGCCGACCTTGTCGTCGTGGGCAACAAGGGCATGCACGGGCCCCGGCGCCTTTCCCTCGCCAACGTCCCGAACAAGGTGGCCCACCACGCTCCCTGCGCGGTCCTCATCGTGAAGACCACCTGACAGGCTCAAGGGGGACTCAGCAGGCCGTTCAGGGCGGCGGCCGCCCGCCCGGTGCGCCCCGCAGAAGACCTGGACGGCGGAGGACGACCCCTGAACAGGCGGCCGCCCGGGGTGCCGCTCCGGCCCGAGAGCATCCGCGAAACCGGTCCTTGACTTCCCCCGATAGGCTGTTCAGGGGATGAGGTCGAGGGTGTCGCAGTGGGCGGGGCGCACGACGGCGAAGTCCCGGCGGTTGAGCGTCGCGATCGTGGTCACGGCGAGCCGTTCGGCCACGGCGATGACCGACGCATCGACCAGTCCGAGGCCGAGGTCGTGGTAACCGGCGATCAGCTCCGCGCAGCGGGCCCAGTCGACCGGGGTGAGATCGATCACGGCGAGCTCACCAGCGGCGATGGAAGCGACGAAGGCGGCCTCGGCGGTGGGTCCGAGGCGGGACTCGATCATCCAAGCGGTTTCGACCGCGACCGCGGCGGTGACGGCCAGGGCGGTGTGGTCGTCGAGCACCGCCGCGCAACGCGGGTGCTCGGGGACGGAGGTGTCGGCTGCGGCGAGCAGGATGTTGGTGTCGACGATCAACACGTTCGGGTCGCTCAGATGCCTTCGGCGAGCTTGCGCTCGGCCAGCTCGGCGCGTTCGCGGTGGATGTCGAACGGCCGGGTGTCACCCGATGCACCGATCCCGATGAAGCTCAGACGGTGACCGCTCGGGGGGGCCTCGTTGGGGAGCCGGGCGGCGAACTCGGCGATGACGTCGTCGATGCTGGTCCCGCGGCGGGCTGCTTCGGCTTCGAGGCGACGGAGCGCTTCGGCGGGGAGCTCAACGGTGACGGGCACGGGCTCAAGTGTAGAGGCCGTCGCCGGCGGCGGGGACGACGGAGCGGGTGAGCGTCGCCTTCGACGACACCCTGACGGACAGCGACAGCGTCAACAACCGCAGCCTCGGTCGCCAACCCCGCCGGGTACTGGTACGTGGCGGCCCGCCGGGCACTCGCCGACCAGGTCCGAAGGGGCCGCCGGGAACGAGCGGCCCTCGGGCCCTGGCTCGCCGAGCAGGCGCTCCAGGGCAGGGACGACGGGCCCGAGGTCGATCCCGAGAACCTTGAGCTCCTGCGGGTGGCCGCGACGATGGTCGGCGGTAGGCGTCGCGCCCTGCTGGAACTGGAGCCCGGGGGGGTGTGTTGCACAGCGACGACCTCGCCGCCCGTCTCGGGACCACCCGCTGCAACGCACGTGTGCTCCGTCACCGCACCTATCGCGAGCTCGGCCGGCTCATCCGTGAGCTGGCCGAGCTCACGGCCGAACCGCTGGCACGGCAGCGTAGCGATTGCGGGCCCCGGGCGTTGTGGCCGGCATCCGGTTTGTCGGATTGTCAAGGCGGAGCGGCGCCAGCTGGGGGCTGTGTGGGGGGCCCGTGGGGTGGGGGGTCCCCTCAAGGTCCCGGAGCTCGCGGCGCTCGATCCGCGGGGGGCCCGTGGGGTGGGGGGTCCCCCCGGGCAAGGCGGAGCAGCGCCAGCTGCGGAGCCATGAAACTGTCGTAGCTCGCCGCTAGCGTG
>CAYJLW010000014.1:44923-69687 GCA_964370965.1 uncultured Acidimicrobiia bacterium
GCGGAGCAGCGCCAGCTGCGGAGCCATGAAACTGTCGTAGCTCGCCGCTAGCGTGCTCCCATGGCGAAGCGACGGTCGGTGTTCCGGTGCCGGGAGTGCGGTCACGAGGTGAGCCGTTGGCTGGGCCGATGTCCTGGTTGCGAGGCGTGGGACACGCTGATCGAGGAGGTCCCGTCCCCTGCCGCACCCGCCGCTGACCCCTTCGGCTTCGACGCCCTCGCTCTCGCCGGGGGCGAAGTGCCCGTGCCCCTGGCCGAGGTCATCTGCGGTCAGGCGGCTCACCGGCCCACGGGGATCGGGGAGCTCGACCGTGTGCTCGGAGGCGGCTTCGTGCCCGGCAGCACCGTCCTGCTCGGGGGTGAGCCCGGTATCGGCAAGAGCACACTCACTCTCCAGGCCCTGCAGGCCGTCTCGGGCGGCGGTGGCCGTGGCCTGCTCGTGACCGCCGAGGAGTCCAAGGAGCAGGTGCGCCTGAGGGCCGAGCGGCTCGGCCCCCTCAGCCCGGGCATGCTCGTCGCGGCCGAGGACTCGGTGGCCGCGATCGTGAAGATGATCGGCGAGACGGCTCCCACCCTCGTCGTCGTGGACTCGATCCAGACCGTCCGGGATCCCCGTCTCGAGGGCGCGCCCGGGTCGGTCGCCCAGGTCCGGGAATCCGCCGCCGTCCTCGTGCGTGCCGCCAAGGCGGCCGGCGTGGCGCTCGTGCTCGTGGGCCATGTCACCAAGGACGGCGCCCTCGCCGGCCCCCGCGTGCTCGAACACCTCGTCGACGTCGTCTGCGCCTTCGAGGGCGACCGCCACCACTCCCTGCGCATCCTGCGGGCGGCGAAGAACCGCTTCGGTCCCGTCGGGGAACTCGGCGTGTTCGACATGCGCAGCGACGGCCTCGCCGAGGTGGCCGACGCCTCCGGGCTCTTCCTCGCCGGGCGGCGGGCCGACGTCGCCGGTTCCGCTGTCGTCGTGGCGCTCGAGGGGCGCCGGCCCCTCCTCGTCGAGGTGCAGGCGCTCACGGCCGAGAAGAGCGCCGCCATCCCGAGGCGTTCGGTGTCCGGTCTCGACCCGAACCGCGTCGCGCTCCTGTTGGGGGTCCTGGAACGTCGCCTCCTGCTCCCTGCCACGGGCCAGGACGTGTACGTGTCCGCGGCCGGCGGTGTCCGCCTCTGCGATCCGGCCGCCGACCTGGGCGTCTGCGCGGCGATCGTGTCGGCGCTGTTCGGTGTTCCCGTGCCGGCGGAGGCGGCGTTCGTGGGTGAGGTCGGCCTCGGAGCGGAGGTGCGTGCCGTCCCGGCGATCGAGCGTCGTGTCTCGGAGGCTGTGCGCCTCGGCTTCACCCGTGTCCTCGTCCCGGCGGCGGCCGCGGATGCCGCCGTCTCGGCGGCCGGCGGGGCCGAGGTTGTCGCCGTCGCACACGTGGCCGATGCCGTGGCGGCCATGGCGGCAAGCTGTGAGGCAGGTTCCTGAAGCCCGGTTCTGGGGCTCCGCGATCCCCGATCGCGTGTTACGGTAGGGCGTGTTCGACCTTCCGAGCGACCGTATGCTCGCGGCCATTCGGCTCATCGCGCCCGGCACGCCCCTGCGGGAGGGCCTCGACCGCATTCTGCAGGCCGACACGGGGGGCCTCATCGTGATCGGGGGCGGCACGAAGGTGGAGCAGCTCTGCAGCGGCGGGTTCATGGTGGAGACCCAGCTCACGCCCCAGCGCATGTCCGAGTTGTCCAAGATGGACGGCGCCCTCATCCTGGACGACACCTCCGAGGTGATAATGCGCGCCAACGTCCACCTCGTCCCCGACGCCTCCATCCCGACCACCGAGACCGGCACCCGCCACCGCACCGCCGAGCGCGTGGCGCGCCAGACGGCGAAGACCGTCGTGTCGCTCTCACAGCGGATGGGCCAGGTGACCGTGTACGTCGACGACCAGAAGTGGGTCATGCAGCCTGTCGCCCTGCTGCTCGGCAAGGCCAACCAGGCTGTGGCCACCCTGGAGCGCTACCGCGCCCGCTTCGACGCCGTCTCGGCGGCCCTCTCGGCGCTCGAGGTCGAGGACCTCGTCACGGGCCGCGACGTCCTCCTGGTCCTGCAGCGGGGTGAGATGGTGCGACGCATCTCCGAGGAGCTCGACGCCATCCTCGTGGAGCTGGGGACCGAAGGTCGCCTTCTCGATCTCCAGGTCGACGAGCTCGTCGCCGGCGTCGACACCGAGCTCGAGCTGGTCGCTCGCGACTACCTCCCCGACCAGCGGCGCAAGAAACCGCTCAGTGTCCTCGACCAACTCAGCCGTCTCGCCACGGAGCAGCTTTCGGACCTGCGCACCGTGGCCGTGCGCGTGGGGATGGACCCGGAGGTGCTCGAGGCTCCTCTCAGCCCGCGGGGATTCCGGTTCCTGTCCTCCATCCCGCGCCTGCCCCTCAGCCTCGTGGAGCGGATAGTGGGTCAGTTCGACAGCCTGCAGAAGATCCTCAACGCCACCCTGGTGGAGCTCGACGAGGTCGAGGGTGTGGGAGAGGCTCGCGCTCTGCAGATCAAGGAGGGTCTCGCCCGCCTCGCCGAGGCCTCGATCCTCGACCGCTACGCATAGCCAGGGGGAACGAGCCCCCCTCCGGAACCCCCTCCCTCAAGAGCTCCGCCGTCCGCCCGGTCCGGGCCGGTGCCGGCGGGGTGTGGGGACCCTGTTGCCACGCGGAGCGCCGTCGGGCGCCGGAGCAGTCAGCGGTGCCGGCCCCAGGGCCGCCCGCCCGTCTCGTCTCCGGTGGGACAAGGGAAGCTCAATGCGGGGTCCGAACGCGACGACAAGACGGTTGCGGCTGTGCGACGGTCGTAGCGGCTGCGGCCTCTGACGCCTGGCGGGGAAGGAGAGCTCGAAGTGTTCGTCGAGATCGTGCGGTTCTTCGTGGTGGTGCTGACTACGGGAGCGGGCTACGAGATCGGCCGGGCGATCACGGGTGTCCGTGGCACACCGACACCCGCGGTGTTGGTGTGCAGTGTTCTCGGCGCCGCGATCGGCTACGTGGGCGGTGGGGTCCTCGGCCGCCTCGTGAGCCGGGGCTTCGGCGCCGCGGAACGCTCGATCGACCGGACGCCGGCGGGCGTGATGGTGACGGCGGCCACGGGGGGCCTGGCCGGGGCGGCGGCCGGCGCTCTCGTGTCGATGCCTCTTCTCCTCCTGGTCCCGCCGGTGTGGTCGGTGCCGGTCACTGCGCTGGTCGTCTTCGTCGTGGCGTCCCTCGGCTACCGGCTCGCCCTGCGCCGCAGCCGGGATCTGCTCGGGCTCATGGGCCTGGCGAGCAGCCCCTTCCTGCCGGGCGGGGCGGGCGACGGTTCCGCTGCCCCCACGATCGTCGACTCGTCGGCTGTCATCGACGGCCGCCTCCTCGGGGTCGTGCGCGCAGGCTTCCTGCGCGAGCGTCTCCTCGTCCCGCGTTTCGTGCTCGAGGAGATCCAGGGCGTCGCGGACGCCGCGGACCCTCAGCGGAGGCGGCGGGGCCGGCGCGGGCTCGAGATCCTCGAAGCCCTCCGAGCCGAGATCCCGGTGGAGGTCACCGACGACGAGGTTCCCGAGGTGGAAGCGGTGGACGCGAAGCTCGTTCGCCTCGCCCGCCGCCTCCACGCCGACCTCCTCACGACCGACCACAACCTCGCCCGTGTCGCCGAGTTGCAGGGTGTCACGGTGCGCAACGTGAACCGTCTCGTCGAGGCCGTGCGTCCGCCCTACGTGGCCGGTGACACGCTCCGTGTCCGCATCGAGGCCGACGGCCGGGACGAAGGCCAGGGCGTGGGCTACACCGACGACGGCACGATGGTGGTCGTGAGCGGGGCCGCGGGACGGGTCGGGACGCTCGTGGAGGTGAGCGTGACGAGCGCCCACCAGACGTCCGTGGGCAAGATGCTCTTCGCCCGCTACGTGGGCGACGCCGCGTCCGCGGAGGACGCCGACAGCGCGGCGACGGGCGAAGCCGGGGCCGCCGCCCGAGCGGCCGCCGCTACGCTGCTCCCGGATGGGAGCGAACCCGGCTGAGACCTGGGGCGTCGTGTGCGCCGGTGGCCGCGGCCTCCGCGCCGGCGGCGTTCCGAAGCAGTTCCGCGACCTTGGGGGTCGCACGGTGCTCCGACGGGCGGTCGACGCCCTGGCGCCGCTCGCCGGGCGCATCGTCGTCGTCGCGAACGACGTCACGGCAGTTGCCGCGGCCGGTGTGGCGCCGGGGCAGGGCGGAGTGGCCGCGGTGGTCCCCGGCGGTGTCCTGCGGCGCGATTCCGTCGCTGCGGGCCTCCGTGCTCTCCCCGGCGAAGCGCTGTGGGTGGCTGTCCACGATGCCGCCCGTCCTCTGGCCACGCCGGCGCTGCTCGAGCGGACGCTGGCGGCGCTCGGTCCGGACGTCGACGGGGCCGTTCCCGCCGTCGAGGCCGGTGACACGATCAAGCGCGTCACCGGAGACGGGGTGGTCGTGGAGACGCTCGACCGGGGGCTGCTCGTGCGCGTGCAGACGCCGCAGTGCTTCCGCGCCGGGGTCCTTCGCCGGGCCCACGCGGAGGTGGCGGGGGACGCTCCCGACGACGCTGCTCTCGTGGAGGCGATCGGCGGCCGGGTCGTGACCGTGGCCGGGGACCCGGAGAACCTGAAGGTCACCCACGCTCACGACCTCGCCGTGGCGGCGGCGATCCTGGATGCGAGGGGGTCCGGGTGAGGTACAGAACGGGCCTCGGCCTCGACGTGCACGCTTTCGGCGGGGAGGGCCCGGTCCGCCTCGGTGGCGTGGCGATTCCCCACGAGCGGGGTCTCCTGGGCCATTCCGATGCCGACGTCCTGGCCCACGCCGTGACCGACGCCCTCCTGGGAGCGGCGGGTCTGGGAGACCTCGGCGAGCACTTCCCCGACACCGACCCGGCCTACCGGGGCGCGGACTCCATGGGTCTCCTCGCCGTGGCCCTCGCCCGGGTAAGGGAGGCAGGGTGGACGGTCGAGTTCGTGGACGCCACGGTCGTCGGGGAGGCCCCCCGCGTCGGGCCGCACCGGGGCGCCGTCCGGGAACGCCTCGCCGGGGTTCTCGGCCTCGACACTGACGCCGTGAGCGTGAAGGCGACGAGCACGGAACGCCTTGGCGCCCTCGGCCGTGGTGAGGGCCTCGCGGCCCTCGCCGTGGTCACGATCACCGGCGAGTGACAGAGGCGGCGCCGTCCCGGCTCGTCTTCCGGCGAGACGGGGTCGGCCAGGGGGCGTTCGAGGGGTGACGGAGTCCCCTTCGATAGGATCTCGCCGATGCATGTCCACAACACCGAGTCCGGGCGCCTGGAGGAGCTCGTCCCCCGCGTTCCCGGACGGATCGGGATGTACGTCTGCGGCCCCACGGTCTACGCGGCGCCGCACCTCGGCCACGCCCGGATGGCCATCGCCTTCGACGTCATCCGGAAGTACCTCGCCTTCTCCGGCTTCGAGGTCACGTTCGTCTCCAACTACACCGACGTGGACGACAAGATCATCCTCCGTGCCCGGGAGGAGGGCATCGCGCCGACCGCCGTGGCCGGGAAGTACGAGCAGGCGTGGGAACGGGCGATGGGCGCCCTGCGGGTCCGTCCCCCGGACGTCGTCCCCAGGGCGACCGAGCACATCCCGCAGATGCTGGAGCTGGTGGAGCGCCTCATCGAGCGCGGCTTCGCGTATCCCGCCGACGGCGACGTGTACTTCGCCGTCGAGCGGTTCCCGGGCTACGGCCGCCTCTCGCACCAGAGCCCGGCCGACCTGCGTGCAGGCGCCCGTGTCGAGCCCGGGGAGCGCAAACGCAACCCGCTGGATTTCGTGCTCTGGAAGGGCGCCAAGGAAGGCGAGCCGGCCTGGGAGTCGCCCTGGGGCCCGGGCCGACCTGGGTGGCACATCGAGTGTTCGGCCATGTCGCTGCAGTACCTCGGGATGGGCTTCGACATCCACGGCGCCGGGTCGGACCTCGTGTTCCCGCACCACGAGAACGAGCTTGCCCAGGCGGAGGCGGCGAGCGGAGAGAGCCCCTTCGTGCGCTACTGGATCCACTCCGGGCTCGTGAGCCTCGGGGGCGACAAGATGTCGAAGTCGACGGGGAACCTCGTCTCCGCCGACGAGGCCCTGGCCCGCTACACGCCCGAGGCGATCCGCCTCCTGGCCCTGCAGACCCACTACCGCAGCCCGCTGGACTTCTCCGAGGAGCTGATCGCGGACGCCGAGACGGCCGTGCGCCGTCTCGCCTCCTTCGTGCGCCGGGCGGCCGGGGCCGGCGACGCGGAGCCCGACGCAGTGTCGATGGCTTCCTTCCGGGACGCGATGGACGACGACTTCGGCACACCCGGAGCGCTCGCCGCTCTCTTCGACGCCGTGCGCCGCGGCAACGTCGCCCTGGAGGCCGGAGACAGCGCGGAGGCGGCCCCGCTGCGCGCCGCCGTGTTGGCGATGGACGCCGTGCTCTCCGTGGTCCCCGCGGTCGGGGCCGCCGACGCGGACGCCGCTCTTGTCGGCGACCTCGTGGCGCTGGCGCTGGAGTTGCGGGAAGCCGCCCGGGGGGAGCGCGACTTCGCTGCGGCGGACCGGGTCAGGGATCGTCTCACGGAGATCGGGATCATTGTCGAGGACACCCCCGCAGGGGCCCGCTGGCACCGTGGTAGCGGGCCGGCAGCCGGTGCGGGAACTGCTCAGGGCGGGTAGGCGGCCGGTTCGGCGGCTGCTTGTCGCCGAGGGCAGTCGAGCGCCGGAGGACATCCTGGTCGCCGCGCGCGCCGCCGGGGTGACTCCGGAGACCGCTCCTGTCGCGGAGTTGGCCGAGACCGCCGGCATCGACGGCCATCAGGGCCTGGTGGCGTTCACGGCCCCGCTCCCGCTCGCGGACGCCGACCACCTCTTCGGGCGGGCCCGACTCCTCGTGGCCCTCGACGGGGTCACGGATCCCCGCAATGCGGGAGCCGTGGTGCGTTCGGCGGAGGTCGCCGGCGCCGGCGGTGCGGTACTTCCCGGGCGTCGCTCGGCGGCGCTCACGCCGGCCTTCCACAAGGCGGCCGCCGGGGCGGCGGAGTGGCTGCCGGTCGCCGTCGTCCCGAACCTGTCCGATGCCCTGGTGCGTGCGCAGCGAGGTGGGATGTGGGTCGTGGGTCTCCAGGCCGGGGGGCAGGCGATCGGGGACGTGGCGGTTCTGGAGGAGCGCGTCGTGCTGGTGGCGGGCGACGAAGGCAAGGGCCTCGGCCGGCGGGTCACCAGTGTGTGCGACGCCCTCGTGGGCCTCCCTGTGCGCGGCAGGATCTCGTCACTCAACGTGGCCGTGGCGGCTTCTATCGCGCTCTTCGCGGTCGCAGCTCGGCAGGAAGCGGCGCATGGGACGTAGGCAGGGGCCGTCCGCGCTACGGAGTACTACGTAGTCACGCACGGTCGCGATGTCCTCCGCAGTGGTTCCACGGTGATGCGCCACCTCCGCTGAGCAGGCAGATCGCATGTTGCTACGAGATCCGGGAGGGAAAATCCCGCCTGGGGACGCCTAAACCCGACAAATGCATGAGATGCGTTTCATCAGGGCGGCGTACGCGAGTACCTGAGAGGAGCCTTAGGGTGACTGGCACGACAGCGGACACGGTCGAGCAGCCACCGTGGATAGGGGATGCTCCCCCACACCGCAGCACTCCAACGCAGCCGGAGGGTTCTCGTGGCCAAGGCGATGCAGCTTTCAACGCTCGAAGCACTCACCGACGACGAGCTGGTCACTCAAGCCCAGAGTGGTTGTAACGACTCGCTCGAGAAGCTCCTGCAGCGCTACCAGCGCTTCGCCCGCACCAAGGCGCGGGGCTACTTCCTCATCGGGGCCGACTCCGACGACATCTACCAGGAAGGCATGATCGGCCTCTTCAAGGCCATCCGTGACTACCGGGTCGACCGTCTGGCGTCCTTCCGGGCATTCGCCGAGCTGTGCATCACCCGCCAGATCATCACGGCGATCAAGACCGCGACCCGTCAGAAGCACCAGCCGCTGAACTCCTACGTGAGCCTGCACGCCCCCCGCTCGGACGGCGACCAGGACCGCACCGTCGAGGAGATGATCGGCGGCGACGAGCAGCTCGACCCGGCCCATCAGGTCATCTCCCTCGAAGAGGTCTCGGCGTTGCGGGGCTCCCTGGGGTCGATCCTCTCCGACCTCGAGCTCCAGGTTCTCCGCTTCTACGTCGAGGGCAAGAGCTATCAGGAGATCGCCGACTCCCTCGACCGCCACGCCAAGTCCATCGACAACGCCATCCAGCGCATCAAGCGCAAGCTGGAGATGCACCTCGAGCGCCGCGCCGCGGAGGAACTCGAGGTCGAATGCCGGCTCGCCGCCATAGCGGTCTGATCCCCACTCGCCCGTCCGGCCAGTTCGCTACTCTGCGGGCGACCGAGCTTCTTCCTTCGATCCGGCGACGACCTGCCGCGTGAGGGGCGGCTTCGCCGCCCCGGATGCGACACCCGGCGACAGGTGGTCCGCGGAGGGGGGGAGCCCGAGGCGGGACGAAGCCCCCCTTCGGAGCGGTGCCGGCGTGGCGCAGTGGCAGCGCAAGTGATTTGTAATCACTAGGTCGTCGGTTCGAATCCGACCGCCGGCTCTCATGGCAGGGAGACGCGGCATCTTCTCGGACTTCGACGGCACGCTGTCACCGATCGTGCCCGTGCCAGGAGACGCCCGCGCCGTGGCCGGAGCCAGGGAAGCGCTCGCCCTGCGGGTGTCGGCGGGCGACTTCGTCTGCCTGGTGTCCGGGCGCGCCGCGAGCTTCCTGCAGGACGTCGTCGGTCTCGAAGGTGTCGTGTACAGAGGGCTGCACGGAATGGAGCGCGCCGTCGGGAGCGGGAGCGCGGAACCCGTCCCGAAGGCACGTGAGGCGTCCGCAGCCGTGGCCTCCGCGGCGACTGCCCTCACCCGGGCCGTCGCCGCGCTTCCGGGCACGGAGATGGAGGACAAGGGCTACGCCCTCACCCTCCACTACCGGCGCACGCCCGACCCGGCGGCGGCGGCGGGCCCGGCGCACGAGATCGCCCTGGCGGCAGCCCGCGAGGCTGGTTGTGTGGTGCGCGCCGGGCGCCTCTGCTGGGAGATCCTCCCACCCGCCGACATGGACAAGGGCCTTGCCGTCGAGGAGGAGTGCCGGGCGGCGGCTCTCGGCAGTGCCCTGTTCGCCGGCGACGACGTGGGTGACCTGGCCGCCTTCGACGCGCTCGACCGCCTCGCCGACGGCGGCGTCGCCACCACGAAGATCGGCGTCCGTTCGCCCGAGGCGCCCCAGGCCCTCCTGGAGAGGGCCGACGTCCTCCTCGACGGCCCGGCGGCGGTGGTGGAGTACCTTCGGGCCCTGTAGGGCGGCGCGAGGCGGTGGTGAGGGCGGGCACCCGGGCGGCGCTCAGCCCAGGGGGAACTCCCGGGACACCGCCCAGCGAGGGTAAGGGCGGTCCAAGAGGAGTTCCGCGAGCACAGCGCGGTGCACCTCGATGGTGCCCAGCTTCAGGTCCCGGCAGGGTTCGAGCACAGATCGCACGACGTCGACGTCGGAGTCCGCGGACGCGTATCCGAGCGTGAGGTGGTTCACGTGCTCGCCGCCGAAGGGCTGCTCGGGCGGCGTTCCGAAGGGGCCGAGGGTGGCGTCGTGGAGGGCGTGGAAGCGGCCGTCACGATCGGGGTCGGACCAGGCGGCGGTGGGGAACGTGAACAGGCCTGCGACCTCGGCTTGCCACCCCCGGCAGGCCGCGACGGCGGCGGCGACGTCGTCGAGCGCGACGTCGTCCGGGCGGACCGGGCCGAGCTCCCGCAACGTGACATGGAGGTAGTGGTCGGGGTGCAGGATCACCGGGAGGCGCCCGAGGACAGCCCGGGCGGCCCCGAGCCCGGGGAGGAGGGCGGCGTCCACCTCGACGAGGATGCTCCACCACCGTGCCCGCGGGTGCTGTTCCCACTCGAGGCCGTCCGCCCGCAGCGCCGTCCAGCGGTCTCCCCGGCTCATCGCCCCAACGCCTCCAACTGACCGGCGAGCCATTCGGCGGGGGGATGCGCCCCGGCCAGGGACCGAAGGCGCCCGGCCTGCTGCGCCCGTGTTGCGGGGTCCAGCGCCAACGCCGCCGCCATCGCCGCTGCCGTGGCGGCGACGTCGTAGGGATCGACGGTGAGCACAGCGGGGGCGAGCTCCTCGTGGGCGCCTGCCTCCGTGGAGAGGATGAGGGGGGCGTCCTTCTCGTTCACGAGAGGCCCCTCCTTGGCCACCAGGTTCATGCCGTCCGAGATCGGGTTCACGACGATCACGTCCGCGAGGCGCAGGGCCGCCATCGAGCGGGGGAAGTCGTCCTTCACGGAGGCGAGGACGACCTCGCCCCACCGTCGGTTCACGTCGGCCGCCAGCGCCAGGACGTCCTCGAGGTAGGCCTCGTACTCCGGGACCCCCTGGCGGGACGGGTTGAGGAGGACGACGTGGGCGAGGCTGTCCCTGTGTTCGGGATGTTCGTCGAGCAGGAGGTCGAAGGCCCGCAGGCCTCGCAGGACGTTCTTGGACAGCTCCGCCCTGTCGACCCGCACGACGGCCCGGCGGCCCGCGAGGCGGGTGGTGAGGGCTTCGCGCTCCGCCTCCACCGTCGGGCCGGCGGCGTCGGCGGCCACGACGGCGGGATCGGTACCGAGTGGGAAGACGCCCACTGTGGGGGAGGCGCCCGGCGCCCACCGGGCGGCGGCCTCCGCGAAGCGACTCGCCCATCGGCGGGTGTGGAAGCCGCAGACGTCCGCCGCCGCCATGGCGCCGAACACGGCTTCGAGCCACCGATCGGGGAGGACGTCGAGCGCGGGGACGGTGCCGATCGGGGTGTGGCTGAAGTGCAGCACGCGCAGGTCGGGCCGCTCGGCCTTGAGGAGACGGGGGACGAGCGTGAGGTGGTAGTCCTGCACGAGGACGGCGGCCTCTTCGGTGTCCTCGACGGCGGCAAGGGCGGCCGCCGCGAACACCTCGTTCACGGCGACGTAGTCGTCCCACGCCCGTTCGGAGGCACGGTCGAGCACGGGTGTCCGGGCCCGGTCCCACAGGTCGTGGTGGGCGAACCAGAGGAAGCGGTTGCAGATCGTGGCGCCGTGGCCGGCGACCACGTCGGGGGGGACGTCCAGGAGTCGGACGGCGTAGGGGGTGTCGGCTTCCCTGGCGAGGCCTTCGGCGGCGGCGCGGCGGTCGGCGTCGGACATCGCCGTGGCGATCCAGGTCCCGCCGCTCGCGCTGAGGGCGGGGGTGAGGGCGGACACGAGGCCGCCGGCGCCGCGGCGAGCCCGGAGAGAGCCGTCCGCGGCGACGTACCAAGAGACAGGGCCGCGGTTGGAGAGGACGACGAGCGTACGGCTCACGGCAGCGAGGCGAAGAGGCGCAGCCAGCGTTCCAGCAGCACGGTCATGACGAAGTTGTCCCTCACCCGCTCCCGTCCGGCGGCCCCCATCTCCGCAGCCCGGTGGCCGTCGGTGAGGAGTTCGAGGATGCGCCGGGCGCACTCCTCGGGGGTCTCGACGAGGAATCCCGAGTGACCGTCCTCGATCTGCAGCGTGATCCCTCCCGCGCGGCCACCGATGACCGGGCGCTCCTTCCACATCCCCTCGGCGACCGTGAGGCCGAAGCCCTCCCGGAGGGACTTCTGGATCACGACGTCGGCGCAGGCCTGGAACGCGTTCACCTGTACAGAGCCCACCTGCTGCGCGTTCGTGAGGAGGAAGACGTCGGGGTCGCCCTGGGCGTGCGTCTCGGTGCGGGCCAGGTAGTGCATGCCCTCCGGGTCGTCGGTGGCCATCGAGCCGGCGAGCACGAGCTGGACCTCGGGGACCTCGAGCTTCACGAGGCGGTAGGCGTCGATGACGCCGAGGGGGTCCTTCCAGGGGTCGAAGCGGGAGATCTGGCAGAGCATGGGCCGCGCCGGGTCGATGCCGTACTCGTCGAGGATCGCCTCGGTGACGTCGGGGCCCAAGGGGACGTTCTTGAGCCCGACCGGGTCGATGCAGGGGGCGATGAGCTCGATGCGCGGCGGCAGCACCCGGTCGTCGGGGACGAACTCCTGCATCGTGAAGACGGCGGCGTCGTAGCCCTCCACGAGCGGGAAGAGGAAGTCGGCGACCGGCGCGAAGGGCTCGGCCGTGTCGATGTGGCACCGCCAGATCCACTTGCCGGGGGGCCGGCCCCCTCTCTGGTCTGTGAGCTCGGCGAGGACGGCGGCGGGCTGGGGGTCGTGGATGACCACGAAATCCCAGGCGGTGCCGTCGAAGCGGGCGGCGTTGTCCTGGCTGCGGACCCGGAAGATCCTCTCCATCTCCGGGGTCCAGGCCACCTCCATGCCCTGGAGAGCGTTGTGCATGCTCTTCGTGACGTTGAAGAACTCGTCAGAGCCGTACATGACGTGCCAGTGGGCGTCCATTCCCACCCCCTGCATGAGGGGTACGAGCGTGGAGAGGAGCTCGGCCACGCCGCCCCCGTAGGACGTGGCGTTCACATGCAGGACGCGGGCGCCGGCGAACGGTCTCGCGAGCTCGCGGAGCCGCTCCACGCCGTCGACGCCGATGACCTTCTCGTACTTGTCCAGTGACTTCGGACGTAGCGGGACGGGCTCGAGCATGACCCTCCGAATCGACGGGGTGCCGACACACCGGCGCCAAGGATATGTGCCGGGCGCCCGTCCTCGGGTCAGCGGCGCCGGCGTCAGCCCCTGCGTGTCGGCCCCTAGGCTGCCCCGATGGCCCGGGTCCTCGTCGCCCCCAACGCCTTTAAGACGGTCGCCGACGCTCCGGCCGTGGCGGAAGCCTGGGGTCGGGCGTTGCGCCGGGAGGGCTTCGCCGTGGACGTCTGCCCCCTCGCCGACGGGGGCGACGGCACCCTGGAGGTGCTCGCCCGCACGCTCGGCGGCCGCCGCGTCGCCGCCACGGTGAGCGGCCCCCTCGGCGGGCCCGTGCGGGCGCGGTGGCTGCGTCTGCCGGACGGCACCGGGTTCGTGGAGTCGGCGGCGGCATGCGGGATGCGTCTCCTCGCTCCGGGCCGGAGGGGCGGCCTGCGGGCCACGACCCGAGGCGTGGGTGAGCTCGTGGCCAGGGCCTCCTCGCGCTGCCCCGCCGTCACTGTCGGCGTGGGTGGGACCGCGGCGACCGACGGCGGTCGCGGGGCCGTGGAAGCGCTGCGGGAGGCGCGGCCGGCGGCGCCGGTCCGCCTCGCCCTCGCCTGCGACGTCCGCAACCCTCTGCTGGGACCGCGCGGGGCCGCCGCCGTCTACGGCCCGCAGAAAGGGGTGAGGCGGTCGGACGTGCCCGAGGCCGAACGCCGCCTCGGCGAGTGGGCGGCGTCCTTTCCCGGTGGCCGCCGCCTCGCCCGCCGGGTCCACACGGGAGCGGGTGGGGGCCTCGCCTTCGGGCTCGCCGCCGCCTTCGGTGCCGAGCTCCGTTCCGGTTTCGAGATCATCGCCGAGACGGTCGGTTTCGCCGGACGTCTCCGGGACGCCGACGTCGTGCTCACGGGCGAGGGGAGCTACGACGGCCAGTCGGGGTCGGGCAAGGCGACGGGTGAGGTCATCCGCCTCGCTCGCCGGGCCGGGGTGCCCGTTGCCGTCGTGGCGGGGACGGCCACGACCGTTCCCCGGGGCGTCACGGTCGTGCGTCTCGTCGGCCTCGACGGCGTCCGCAGTCCGGCGGCGGCGGTCCGGGCGGGACTCCCCCTCATGGTCCAGGGGGCGCAGGAGGCCATGCGCCTGCTCAGAGGCGGCGGTGAGCTCTCCCCCTCCGCGACCGTCCCCTTGTGAGTGTCCGGGATCACCAGCGGCCGTCCGAGGCCGGGGGTCCGAGGGAGTGGGCCCTCGCTACGGCTTGTCGCCGTGGACGTCCTCCCGGCTTCTCAGTCTCGCCTGCACCCCGGCGAGGTCGATGCCGAGCCGGTCGCAGAGAACTCCCGCCGGCGAGCGGAGATCGAGGGCGAGGACGACGCCGACACCGTCGGCTCCGCCGGCGACGGCCTGGCGCAGGACGCGACGGGCACCGTCGGAGAGGTGGACGTTGCCCTCGACGGGCCCGTCGGCCGCGGGGAGGAGGCCGGCGGCGGCCGCGTAGTCGAGCCCGGCAGCCTGGAGCGCGGCGCAGGCGGGATCCTCAGGGGAGGCGAGCAGGGCGAGGAGGAGGTGTTCACTGCCCACCACCGTGTGGCCGCTGCGGGCGGCGATGAGGCCGGCGAGGCGGGTGAGGCGCTCCAGGGGGCCCGTGTCCGGCGGGGTAAGGGGAGCGGGGCGTCTGCCGGCGGAGAGCTGCGGAAGAGAGCCCAGCACGAGCAGCGCCGCCGCCAGCACCAGGGTGGGACGGTATCCGTCGCCGAAGCTCGTACGGAAGGCGAGGACGACGGCGGCGGCGGCCGCGACGAGGCCCGTGTAGGCGGCCACGCGCCGGCCCGCGTCCTTGTCCCGCCGCACGGCCCACACGATGCCGGCGAGGATCCCGCCTCCGTCGAGGGGCGGGCCGGGCAGGAGGTTGAAGAGGCCGATGAAGAGGTTCCAGGCGCCGAACTCGCCCAGCAGGAACGCCGTTCGCCCCGTGGCGGGCGCTCCCGTCGCCTGGGCCGCCCCCGACGCGAGGGTGAGCGTGACGCCGAGGGCGACGCTCACCGCGGGCCCGGCGGCGGCGATGCCGACGGCCGCGCCCGGGGTGGCGGGCTCGCTCTGCAGCCGTGCCATCCCGCCCAGACCCCAGAGCGTCACGTCGGCGGCGTGGATGCCGAACGCGCGGGCGGCGGCGACGTGGCCGAGCTCGTGGAGGAGGATGGACACGAACACGACGAGGATCGAGATGAGCGCCACCTCGACGATGACGGCCGCCCCGGCGCCCTGCCACTGGTAGGCGGCGCTGTAGCCGAAGAGGCCGGCGAGGAGGAGGGCGGTGGGGTGCAGGGTGACAGGAACACCGCGGACACGGAAGAGCCGGAAGCCGCTCACAGGCGGGACCGGAACTCCGCGAGCGGGGGTCGCTCGACCGTATGGACGACGACCTCCTTGACGGAGCGGTCTGCGAGCACGCGGGGCAGCCCGCCCGCGAGGGTGAGGCCCGGGCGCGCCCGGCGGAGAAGGGCGTGGGCCACCTCGAAGGCTGTGGGGCCGAGAGCCTCCAGGGGCCGGTTCCGGTGGACGCGTCGGTCGAGGTCGACCTGGGCGATCCCGGCGAGGCCGTGGGTGCGGTAGACGTCCACGAGGAGCCCGATCTCGACGCCGTATCCGGCGGCGAAGGGAAGGCGCTCGGCAGTGTCGCGGCGGATGGCGTATTCGCCTGAGAGCGGCTGGACGACCCCCGCGAGCTCGGGGCAGAGGAGGGCGAGGAGGGGGCGGGCGACGAGCTCCGTGACGCGCCCGCCGCCGGAGGGCGCCAGAGCGCTGCCATCCGAGATGGGTCGCTCGTAGAAGCCCTTTGCGAGGTGCACTCGTGCGTCGGTGAGGAGCGGGCCGAGGACGCCGGTGACGAAACGGCTGTCGAAGCCGGTTATGTCGGCGTCGATCCATACGACGACGTCGCCGGTGGTGGCCGTGAGGCTGCGCCAGAGGGCGTCGCCCTTGCCCAGGGGCGGGCCCGCCTCGGCGCAGAGCTCGGCGGCACTGAAGACCTTGGCGCCGGCGGCGGCGGCGCGGGCGGCGGTGTCGTCGGCAGAGTCCGTGTCGACGACGACGATCTCGTCCACCAGCGGGACGTCCTCGGCGAGGTCCTCGCGCACCGCGGCCACGATGGGGCCCACGGTGGCCTCCTCGTCGCGTGCCGGCAGGACGACCGAGACGCGGCGCCCGGCCTTCGCGGCCACGAGCGCGGCGGCCGGGAAGTCGCCGTGGTGGTGGGTGGCGATGCCGAGTATCGAGGGGGGAGCGGGGGAGTCCATGCCCGCCGAAGGCTATTCGTTGGACGGGCCGCGCCTACAGCCTGCTACAGTCTGGGCGCTTGACAATCGAACTCATCCAGAGAGGTGGAGGGACAGGCCCTGCGAAGCCTCGGCAACCAGCCCCAGCCCCGCGCTGGGGCCCGGTGCCAACTCCGACCCACGCCCCGTGCGGGCGCGGGGAAGATGAGGAGACAGCCGAAGTCGTTCGAGAACCCTGGGACCCTCCACACGGAGGGTCTTTTTCATGGCTGACGTCAAAGCGCTCCGATGTCGGGAGTGCGCGCGGGAGTACCCGCCGGTCGCGATCTACGCTTGCGAGTTCTGCTTCGGCCCCCTCGAGGCCGTGTACGACTACGGCTTCATCGCCGACCGCATCGACCGCGCGGCGATCGAACGCGGGCCGCGCTCGCTGTGGCGCTACCACGCGCTCCTGCCGGCGACGCACGAGCCCGCCGCCGACCTCGGAGCCGGGTTCACTCCCCTTGTGCGCGCCGAACGTCTCGGTGCCGAGCTCGGCCTCCCGAAGCTCTACGTCAAGGACGACACCCGCAACCCCACGAACTCGTTCAAGGACAGGGTCGTGTCGGTGGCCCTGGCGAAGGCGATCCAGCTCGGCTTCAAGACGGTCGCCTGCGCCTCCACCGGGAATCTCGCCAATGCCGTGGCGGCCCACGCCGCCCGGGCCGGCCTGGGCAGCTTCGTGTTCGTGCCCTCCTCCATCGAGGACGCCAAGATCACGACCACGGCGGTCTACGGCGGCACCGTCGTCGCGGTCGACGGCAGCTACGACGACGTGAACCGCCTCTGTGCCGAGGTCGCGGGCAGCCGCCCGTGGGCGTTCGTGAACGTCAACCTGCGGCCCTACTACGCCGAGGGCTCCAAGACGCTCGCCTTCGAGACCGTCGAGCAACTCGGTTGGCGAGCCCCTGATCACGTGGTCGTCCCTGTCGCCAGCGGCTCTCTCCTCACCAAGATCCACAAGGGCCTCCACGAGCTGCACAAGGTCTGGCTCTTGGAGGAGAAGCCGGAGACGCGCATCTCTGGGGCGCAGGCCGAGGGATGTGCCCCGGTCGCGACCGCTTGGCAGGAGGGCTCAGACGTCATCCGGCCCGTGAAGCCGGACACGATCGCGAAATCCCTCGCCATCGGCAACCCCGCCGACGGGGTGTTCGCGGTGGACGTCGTGAACGAGACGGGCGGGGCCATGGCCGCCGTTTCCGACGCGGAGATCATCGACGCCATCAGGCTCCTCGCCCGCACGGAGGGCATCTTCGCCGAGACCGCCGGGGGCGTCACGGTCGCCACGCTCTCCAAGCTCGCCGCCCAGGGTGTCGTCCGCCCGGACGAGACCGTCGTGGCCTACGTCACGGGTCACGGCCTCAAGACCCTCGACTCCCTCCACGGCGAGGTGGAGACGTTGAAGACGACCTCCCGGTTGGAGGACTTCGACGACGTGCTGACGGCTTCGGGTGTCGACACCGGCGAGGACGCCGGTCCCGGCCCCGTGAGGCCGTTCGCGTCTGTGCCGTCCCGCTTCGCCGAGACCGACTCGGAGCGCTAGCCCCCAACGACAGGAACCAGGCCAAGGAGCACGCATGCCCACCGTTCGTATCCCGACCCCGTTGCGGTCCCTCTGCCGGGACCAGAAGGAGGTGAACGTCGGCGGCGGCACCGTCGGCGACGTGCTCACCAACCTGGAGGCCGCTTACCCGGGCTTCCGCGAGCGCCTCCATGACGAGGCGGGGAACCTGCGCCGTTTCGTGAACATCTACGTCGGCGAGGAGGACGTCCGTTTCGCGGAGGGCCTCGACACGACGGTGGCCGACGGCGACGTCGTGTCGATCGTCCCGGCCGTGGCGGGCGGGTAGCGCCCTGGGAGGGGGTTCCTCGGACTAGGGCTTCTTGCGGAGCGTGACCTCTTCGACGGTCCAGTTGCCGCCGGGGGCGAGGAAGGCGGCGACAGCGCCGCACATCTTGGGGAACTCCGCCTGGTCCGCCTCGACCTCGACGTCGTCGTCGGAGGAGCCGAGCACCACGTAGCCCTCGGCGTCCATCCACGCCCCGACTGCTTCGCCGCCGCCGGCGAGGCCCGTGGCGGTGACGGTGAGCGTGTCGGCGTTGCGTTCCCGCAGGAGCCGGAGGCCGATCCCGACGGGCTCGCGGACGAGCTCCACCCAGGCGGTGTTCTCGCCCGCCCACTTCACGAAATCGGACGCGAAGTCGCCGAGAGCGTCAGTAGTCACCCGTCTGCCCTGCAGCTTCTCCATGTCCTCCGTGTCCTGCCTCTGGGTCTGCTGCTACCTCGTGGGTAGGGTAGCCACGGCTTCCGGGTGGAGGATACGCTCCCTGCCCGGGACGGCAACCTACGCTTCACCGCCATGGCCGGCAAGCACAAGGGCGAGCGCAACGCCAAGGGCGAGGGCCGCGCCGGGAAGCCCGAGGCC
Organism: uncultured Acidimicrobiia bacterium; assembly: GCA_964370965.1. Lineage (GTDB taxonomy): Bacteria > Actinomycetota > Acidimicrobiia > UBA2766 > UBA2766 > CAYJLW01. The sequence goes on from CAYJLW010000014.1 coordinate 63,226, forward strand.
GCCAAGAAGCAGCCCCGGCCCCAGGAGACGTCCAGCGGAGTTCTGGATTTCGGCTTCCCCGGCGAGGGGTCCCCCTCCGCCCACACCCTTGCGCCCCCGGCCCTTCGTGCCTCGCGGCGCGGGGGGGTGTTCGGGCGCCCGGTGACGGTCGGCGCCACGACGATTCTCCCTGTCGTGTCGCGGATCCGGGTGGGCTCTGCCATCCGCGTCGACCGGCCCGTCGGCGTCTACGTGATCGACAGGGAGGGCCGTACCCGCTGGGTCCCCTCGGTCGACCTCGTGGCCTTGGCAGCGGTGGCCCACGCGGCGGTGGCTCTCGCCCTCGTCGTCTTCATAGAGCGCCGAAGGCGCGGGCGCCGTTCCCGCTAGGCCTCCGCTGGGCCTCTCGCTAGCCCTCCCGCTGGCCCTCCCGCTGGCCCTCCCGCTGGGCCGCTTGCCCGACTTCGACGGCGCAGGTACACTGCGTTAGCACTCAACAGTCGAGACTGCTAGCTCACAACGGTTGAGACTGCTAATCCGCCCGAGACCTTTTGGAGGCACGCCATGGCGAAGACGATCACCTACGACGAGGCTGCCCGGCGTGCCCTCGAAGCCGGCATGGACAAGCTCGCCAACGTCGTCAAGGTGACGTTGGGGCCCAAGGGCCGCAACGTCGTCCTCGAGAAGAAGTGGGGCGCTCCCACGATCACGAACGACGGCGTCTCCATCGCCAAGGAGATCGACCTCGAAGACCCGGGCGAGAAGGTCGGCGCCGAGCTCGTCAAAGAGGTCGCGAAGAAGACCGACGACGTCGCCGGCGACGGCACCACGACCGCCACGGTCCTCGCCCAGGCGATGGTCAAGGAAGGCCTCCGCAACGTGGCCGCCGGCGCCAACCCGATGGCGTTGAAGGTCGGCATCGAAGCCGCCGTCGAGGTCGCCGTCAAGGAGCTCGCCAAGCTCTCCAAGGACGTCGAGTCGAAGGCCGAGATCAGCCAGGTCGCCGCCATCTCCGCCGCCGACGCCGAGATCGGTGCCTCCATCGCCGAGGCCATGGACAAGGTCGGCAAGGACGGCGTCATCACCGTCGAGGAGTCCAACACCTTCGGCATGGACCTCGAGCTCGTCGAGGGGATGCGCTTCGACAAGGGCTACATCTCGCCCTACTTCGTCACCGACCCGGAACGCATGGAGGCCGTCCTGGAGGATCCCTACATCCTCCTTTGCAGCTCCAAGATCGGCGCCGTCAAGGACCTCCTGCCGATTCTCGAGAAGGTCATGCAGTCGGGCAAGGCGATCGTCGTCGTCGCCGAGGACCTCGAGGGCGAGGCGCTCGCCACACTCGTCGTGAACAAGATCCGGGGCACGTTCAAGTCCGCGGCCGTGAAGGCGCCCGGCTTCGGGGAGCGCCGCAAGGCGATGCTCCAGGACATGGCGATCCTCACAGGTGGCCAGGTCATCTCCGAGGAGGTCGGCCTCAAGCTCGAGAACACCGATCTCTCCCTGCTCGGGCGGGCTCGCAAGGTCGTCATCTCCAAGGACGAGACCACGGTCGTCGAAGGCGCCGGGTCGAAGGCCGACATCGAGGGCCGGGTGAACCAGATCCGGGCCGAGATCGAGAACACCGACTCGGACTACGACCGGGAGAAGCTCCAGGAACGCCTCGCCAAGCTGTCCGGCGGCGTCGCCGTCATCAAGGTCGGGGCGGCCACCGAGGTGGAGCTCAAGGAGAAGAAGCACCGCATCGAGGACGCCGTGTCCACCACGAAGGCGGCGGTCGAAGAAGGTGTCGTCCCCGGCGGCGGCGTGGCCCTGCTGCGGGCGCGCCCCGCGATCGAGAAGTTGAAGCTGAAGGGCGACGAGGCCACGGGCGCCTCGATCGTGGCCCGTTCCGTCGAGGAGCCGCTCCGCCAGATCGCCACGAACGCCGGCCTCGAGGGCGGGGTGGTCGTCGAGCACGTGCGGGGCCTCACCGGCACCGAGGGACTCAACGCCGCCACCGGCGAGTATCAGGACCTCGTGAAGGCGGGCATCATCGACGCCGCCAAGGTCACCCGTTCGGCCCTGCAGAACGCCGCTTCCATCGCCGCCCTGTTCCTCACCACCGAGGCTCTCATCGCCGACAAGCCCGAGGAGAAGGCCCCGCCCATGCCCGGCGGCGGCGACATGGACTTCTAGCGGAAGGGGGATTCCGCCCCCTCTCCGGCACCCTCCTCCTGACCACTTGCCAGACAAGGCTGTTCCGGGCGGGCGCGGCCCGGCCTAACGCGACCGGTCGCCGTCCGAGCCGACCTGAGAAGAAGTGGGCCGATTGCCGTGGCGGCTGCCTTGTGCGCTGCCGGGCGGAACTCGACGGGGCGCGAAAAAGGGAGGTGCCGGGGCACCTCCCTTGCCGTGATGGCGGGCCGGGCGGGTCAGATCGGCGCGGCCGTGCGGCTCGCCTCGCGGAGGATGGCGCTCAGGGCGGCCTCGACGCCGGCCCGGAAGTCGTGTGGCGACTCGTAGAGGTAGGAGCGCTTGCGGAGCAGATCACGGACCTCGTTGAGGGAGATCTGGACGGAGTCGTCGCATTCGATGTCGAGGTCGATCAGCTCCGGCATCATGGTGGGAACGCTCATATAGGCACAGCCCTTTCACATCTTCGGACAGGGTAAACCAGGTGGGTGAAACCCAGGCACTTCCAGATTATTGCAGAGCCCGGAGAACTTTTCCAGATGCACTAAGGGCCCGTCGGGGCGCGAACGAGGCATTCCGCTCGGGTGACGCGACGCTCGGCCCGTCGTAGGCTGCCCAGAGGCAGGGAACCGAAGGAGGCGGAATGGACACCGAGGAGACGGCCCCCGAGGGCTCCGAGACCAAGCGCGCCGGGCGGGACATCAACAACGACAACCGTACGAACGTGACGATCGCCTTCCCGCTCAGCAAGCTCACGCTCGGCCGGGGGGACGGCCCGTCCGCCGAGGACTTCGCCGCTCTCGCGGACCTCGTCACCGAGCTCGCCACCGCTTGCGCGGACGGTGCCGGCGAGGCGGCGACACAGGGGAGGATGCGCGAGGTCGCCGAGCGGGCAGCGGAGCTCGCGGGGGGGTCGGCGGGGACCTGAGCGACTCGTTCGGGGGCCGGCCGGGGCGGCGGGGCCGCGGGCTGCCCCCCTTGGATCGCTCGGCGCCCGACCCCCCGGGCGCGGCACGGCTGCGAGGGCGTAGGCTGCAGGTTGCCGCTGTGTCTGCCGAAGGTATCGCAGGCGCCGCAGCCCACGGCCGGTGAGGGAGACTCGACGACATGCGCAAGTACAAGCGCCCCCTGAAGATCTTCGCGATCATCGCCGCGATCCTCCTCAGCATCTACTTCATCTACGTCTGGTTCCTCGGGATTCCCCAGGGCGCGAACTACGACGCCGCCACCGGTCAGATCAGCCAGGAGACGGCGAAGCTGAACCCGTGGGACGCCCTGCGCACCTTCGGGGACGCCTTCCCGCAGTTCCTCGGGGCCGTCCTGCCGCTCCTGTTCCAGGGCTTGGTCTTGATCTCGTTCATCGTCATCCAGTTCGGCGCCATGTTCTGGTTCCTCTCACGGGGCCGGAAGTACATCATCTACCCGGGCGAGTTCGACGTCGGCTTCGGCGACGTGCGCGGTCAGTCCCACATCGTGGACTCCACGAAAGAGGTTCTGCGTCTCTTCCGGGGCTACAAGGAGTTCCGCAAGATCGGGGGCTACCCGCCCCACGGCATCCTCTTCGAGGGCCCCCCCGGCACCGGCAAGACACTCCTCGCCAAGGCGATCGCCGGGGAGTCCGGTGTCCCGTTCATGTACTGCAGCGGCACGGCCTTCCAGAGCATGTTTATGGGGATGAGCGCTCTCACGGTGCGCTCGTTCTTCAAGAAGGCCCGCCGCAAGGCGGACGCCTACGGCGGCGTCGTCCTCTTCGTGGACGAGATCGACGCCCTCGGCAGCAGGGGCGGCAACGTGGCGATGGCGCGGGACGCGCACGAGCACGCCCTCACGCCCCCGGAGATGCGGCTCCGCCACAAGATCAACCGCATCATCATGGGGGGCATGGGCATGGGCGGCGACCGCTCCGTCCTGAACGAGATCCTCACGCAGCTCGACGGCATGGAGGGCATGGTCCTCACAGGGGTCGGCCGCCACGTCCGGCGGTTCCTGCACGCCAAGCCCAAGCAGACCCCGCACTACAACATCCTCATCATCGGGGCCACAAACATGGCGTCCGCGCTCGACCCCGCGCTTCTGCGTCCGGGCCGCTTCGACCGCAAGATCCACTTCGGGAACCCGCCGCTCGACGGCCGTAAGGACATCATCCAGTACTACCTCGACAAGGTGCACCACGAGCCCATCGACGTCGAGCAACTCGCCAACGCCACGAAGGGCTACTCACCCGCCCGCATCAAGAACATCATCAACGAGGGCCTCATCTTCGCCCAGCAGGACGGCCGGTCCGCCGTCACCTACGACGACATCTGGCAGGCGAAGCTCAACGACGAGATCGGCCTCAAGGAGTTCGCCACCTACACGCCCTGGGAGAAGGAGGCCACGGCGATCCACGAGGCCGGTCACGCCGTCGCCCGTTGGTTCTTCAACCCGAACGAGCGTCCCGAGATCATCACGGTCGAGAAGCGTGGCGGCACGCTCGGCCTCGTCTGGTCACAGGAGCTCGAGGAGCAGATGAGCGAGACGAGGTCCGAGATGCTCGCCGACATCAAGGTCTCCCTCGCCGGCATCGCCGCCGAGAGACTCTGGTACGGGGAGAGCACGAGCGGGCCCGGCTCCGACCTCGAGAGCGCCACCATGCGCGCCGCCGTGATGGTGGGCTACTACGGCATGGGGTCCTCCCTCGTGTCCGCGGCGGTGCTGAAGCCCTTCAGCTACAACGGCGAGGACGAGCTCTCCCGGCTCATGAAGATCCCCAGCTTCCGCGCCGACGTCGAGGGCATCCTGAACCTGTCCTTCGAGGAGGTCACCGACCTCCTGCGGCGCAAGGCGCACTGCATAGAGGCCCTGCGGGACATGCTGGTGGCGCGCGACCAGGTCACGGGCGAGGAGTTCGAGGAGCTCATGCGACACTTCAGCGAGGGTCTCCGCTCGGCGGACTCCGGCGCCTTCCGCCGGCCGCCCAAGGTGCTCGCCGCCGTGTCCGGCGCGCACGAGCCGCCCGTGGCCGGGGCGGGGGACCCGGGTGTCTCGCCGTCGATGCCGCCGTCGCCCCCGCTACCTTCCGGCGACTGAAGAACCTCTCAGCGCCGGCGTCTCCGCCGGCTGCGCTTGGCGCTCTTCCTCTTCTTGGCGCGAGACCGGCTCTTGACCCGGCGGCAGACCCGGCGACCCTTGCGACGCCTGCACACCACCCGCCCGGCGGTACCGCCGCTCGCCCGCCCCGGCGGGTGGGCGACTGCGTTGCGGAGCATCCCGTAGGGGTTCACGGGGTCTCCGCCCACCCCCGGCGCGGTCCGGGGACGGCGGAGCTCGAAGTGGAGGTGGGGGGGAGTCCCTTCGGCGTTGCCGCTGTCGCCGCAGTAGCCGATGTGGGCGCCCGCGGGCACCCAGAGGCCCTCGTGTACCCAGGGCGGCCACGGGACACCGCGGCCGTTGTCGGTGCCGGGAGTGTCGTTGTTGAGGTGGATGTAGTTCGTGTACCAGCCGGAAGGGTGGCGGAGTCCGATCGAGAGCCCGCCGATGGCGTAGCTCCCGGTGAAGGTGACGACGCCCTCGTGGGCGGCGACGATCGGGGCGCCCTTGGCGTTGCAGAAGAGGTCCTGGCCCTGGTGGTGGCGCCGGCAGCCGTCGCGGCAGGCCCCGAACGTGTCGGAGTAGCTCGTGGGCGCCTGCACCGGGAAGTAGAGGCGGTCCGGCGGGGGCGGGAACGGCTGTGCGTAGAGACCGAGCGAGGCGTCCTGTACGGTCCAGCGGTTCCCGGCGAGCTCCACGCAGCGGGCGACCGTGAGGGTGTGGGGGACGCCGAGGGCGCCCGTGCGCACCACCACGTTGAGGTGGCGGTTGTCGGGCCAGGAGAAGAAGACCTCGCCGCCGGGCCACACGGACGTTTTCGCCTCCACGGCCGCCCGGTTCACGACGTCGTCCCCGAACGTGACGGCGGCACCCAGTTCGCGCCGCGGCGGCTCGTAGAGCGCTCCCTGGGACCCCGTGTCGAGGAGAGTGGGTGGCGGCGCCTCGGTGGGCCCGGGGGGCGGCGACGGGCTGGGGGAGGCCGTGGGCGAGGGCGAGGGCGACGCGCCCGGCGGGGCGCAGTCCTGTGGCGTCGTGGCGGCGGCGCCCGGGCCGGCCACTTCGACGGCCCCCAGCGCCAGTGCCGCGACGGTGAGCACGCTCAACAGCGCGCGGAAACGGTGAGCACGAGTTCGCGAGATTGGATCCACCCCCTAGGTCATCGGACCCAAGCCCGGGATTCTAGACCCCTAGGGGCCCCAACCACCCGAAGTGGGCGCGTCACGCGTCACATTTGACGCG
>CAYJLW010000015.1:0-3403 GCA_964370965.1 uncultured Acidimicrobiia bacterium
GGGGCCGGTCACCCGCCGCCGGGTGTCGGCCCGCGGGGGCCGGTGACCGCGACGGCACCGCCTCACGGAGTCGCAGTCCGGCGTTCACTTCAAGTGATCGCGGATGTCCCGGAGGATCTCGCCGTGCTCGCCGAGGCGTTGATCGACGGCGTCGAAGCGCCTGTCGTGGGCGTCGAAGCGACGGTCCATCGACTGGAGGTCCCGTGTGATGGCCACGATGCCCGTCGCCAGCGCCTCGAGCTGTCGGCGGACGTCGTCGTCGATGAGGATCATCGTCGCGCCTTTGGCGGTGGACATCTCCTCGAACATCTGGCGGATCTCGCGACGGTCGTCGTCGGTGAGCATGCGGCCAGTTTACGCGATGGTGCCGCCCGCGGGGCGGGGGTGCGAGGTCGATCGGGACGCAGGTCGGGCCACGCTCAGGTGGGGAGGTCGAGGAGGTCGCTCAGCACGCCGCGCATCTGGGCGAGCGTGACCGTGCCCGTGTTGCCGAGGTCGCCGGAGGCGATGCGGTCGGTGCTGACGACCGTGCAGAGGTGGCACTGTGCGACCGACGGGCGGCGCAGCCCGGCGGTCGCCACGGGGACTTCGGTGGGGAGCTGGCGGGTGACGTTTCCCGTGATCGGGACGACATGGATCGTCCGCGGTGCGCCCTCGAGAACGGTGTCCGCCGTGACGACCACCGCAGGTCTTGTGAATCCGGGCTCGCTGCCGACGGGGACACCGAAGTCCACTTGGACGACGTCACCGGCGCGCATGCCGGGCCGCTGTTCCCACTCCGAGGTCGAGCCACGCCTGTGCGTCGGAGTCGAGCTCGGCTCGTGCCAGCGCTCTGCCCATGCGACGCTGCCGCTCGGCGCGGACGAGGAGAGCGATCTCGTCGGTGATCGTCGTGTCGTCTTCGGCGGCGAGGTTCCTGAGACCGTCGGCGGTCTCTCGGCACACACGAATGGTGGTGGACGAGCGCATACAAGGCAGTCTACCAAACGGAAGGTTCGGCCGCGCTCCAGCGGCCCCGGCAGGTGTGTGCTCGTCGGCGCGCAGCGTCCGCGCGCGGCCGGGTTCCAGGCGCTGGGCGCGAAGCTCGACCGGCTCGCGTGGCTGCCCCCGCCTCGCGCCTGGCGACCGCCCTGACCCGGCCTGGTCCTACGGCATGTCGTCGGGGAACTCGAAGCGGAGGCGGCCGCGGTAGAAGCGGCGCCACCACTCGAAGAAGTCGCCCGGGTCCACGCCGGCGATCATCCAGCGGTAGTGCTCGTCGCCGATCTCCCCGCCGGAGACGGCGTCGCGCACGGCGAACGTCGCACCGTCCCAGTCGGCGACGTGGGCGCCGCCGTGGGCCCAGACGCCGGCGTTGACGTACTGGCGGCCCCTGGTGTCACCGCCGTCGACGTCGACGAGGCCGGGGGTGTGGGTGTGGCCGGCGACCAGCACCCGGTGGGGCCCGGCGCGCAGGGACTCCATCGCCGGCTCGAAGACGGCCTCCACGTCCCCCCACACCGTGCGGGAGTAGTGCGAGATGAACGCCTCTGCTGCCGCTGTGCCCCGGCGTCGCAGCACCCGGGCGTACTGGTAGCCCAGCCAGTGCGCCACGCGGTTCTGCGGCGTGTCGAAGCGCTGGAGCGGCACCCGGAAGTCGAAGTTGAAGACCCGCTCGACCATGGCGTGGGTGGCGACCTTGGCGAAGTAGGCGGTGCCGGAGGGGTCGGCGTTGGTGGGGTCGAGCTGGTGGCCGTGGCAGGCGACGACGTCGCCGAGCTCGAGGCGCTCGCAGGTGCGCCCGCCCGGGAAGAGAGCGGCGTAGTCCACGTTCCAGTCGTGGTTGCCCCGCAGGAACACGACTTCGGTGGCCCGGGTGAGGTTGTCGATCCCCCGCAGCGCCCCCGGGTGGGCGGCCGTGACGCGCCGCAGCCGGAGCGCCTGGGGGAGGTCGACCAGGTCCCCCATGAATACGACGAGGTCGCAGGTGGACGCCGCCTCCGCCAGGGAGTCCCCGAAGAGCCCGTCGTGGCCCCGGAAGAGGTCGTGGCGGGTGCCGTCGCCGAGGTGGACGTCGCCGTAGAAGCGCGCCCGGGAGCCGCCGATGCCCCCGAGGGTGAGAGTGCCGAGCATCCCCTGAGGCTACGCGCCCGGGCGGGAAGGCGGTGCGGCGCCTGGGGCCCCTTGTCGGCGCAGCGAGGCGGTTCGGGTGCGCCCAGGTGCCCGGGCGCACCCGAACCGCCGGTCGCCTGCTCTCAGTTGTCGGTCACGGACCAGCTCAGGGTGTAGGGCAGGATGGGCCAAGGCGACCAGCGCAGCCAGTTGGCCGTGCCGCTCACCGTGGCGCCCGAGCGGGTCGCGGGCTGGAAGAAGATCGTCGTGCCGATCTCGGTGCCGTTGGCGTCCCTGATCCAGATGCTGCCGTAGTACAGGTCGGTCAGGAACAGGCGTCGCACGTCGACGGCGAATGTCATCGAACCCACCCCGACGCCGGGGATCGTCCCGAAGCCCTTCACCGCCGCCGGCTTGCCGTCGGGGCTGTAGACGTTTGTGACACCGCCGGACGTCACAGCGCCGCTGTTGGCGTACGTGAAGGCGCCCGATGCGGTGAAGGACACCGTGTCGCCCCCGGCCGGGTTCACGGTCTGGGTGAGGGTGCTCGAGGCGCTCGGGTCATGGTCGGCGTCGCCGCCGTATTGCGCGACCACCGAGTGGGGGCCGACGGCGAGGGACGCAGTGGACATGGTGGCCTGGCCCGCTCCGGTCAGGGGAACAGGGCTTCCGGACACGCCGTCGACGACGAAGACGACCGCGCCCGTCGGGGTCCCCGGGGCGCCGGTGACGGTGGCGGTGAAGGTGACGTTCTGGCCGAACACCGAAGGGTTCAGGTCCGAGGCCAGCACCGTCGCCGAGGGGGCCGGTTGCACCGTTTGTGTGAGTTGAGGGGCCGATGATCCGCTGTGGTTCGCGTCCGCAGGCGCGTAGTCGGCATCGACGGTGTGGGGCCCGGTCCCGAGAGCGGCGGTGGCGTACGTGGCGTGGCCCGTGCCGTCCAAGGCGACGGGCGGGCCCACAGGAACACCGTCCACGGAGAACGTCACGGTGCCCGTCGGGGTGCCCGACGCCGGTGCCACAGGGGTCACCGTCGCCGTGAAGGTGACGCCGTCGCCGACAGTGGAGGGGTTGAGGCTCGACTCGAGGGCGGTGGCGGAGGCGGCCTGGTCGACGGTCTGGCCGCCGGGGAGTGTGTCGTTGCTGGACGTGTACGTGCCGTCGCCGCCGTATGCGGCGCTGACGGAGTGCGTGCCCGCGTCGAGGGCGGCGGTGGCGAAGGAGGCCTGGCCGGCGCCGTCGAGGGCGACGGGGGCTCCGGGGGTGCCGTCGACGGTGAAGACGACGGTGCCCGTGGGGGTGCCGCCACCGC
>CAYJLW010000015.1:3503-5625 GCA_964370965.1 uncultured Acidimicrobiia bacterium
CGTCGAGGGCGACCGGGGCGCCGGGGGTGCCGTCGACGGTGAAGACGACGGTGCCGGCGGGGGTGCCCGCACCCGGCGGGGCCGTCACCGTGGCGGTGAAGGTGACGTTGGCGCCATAGGTGGACGGGTTCGCCGAGGACGTCACCGTCGTCGTCGTGGCGGCATGCACGTTCTGTGTCTGGGTGTTCGACGCCGACGTCTCGAAGTTCCCGTCGCCGTCGTAGGCGGCGCTCACGGAGTGGTCACCGGGGGACAGGCTGTTGGTGGTGGTCTCGGCCTCGTTGCCGCTCAGGGCGACCGGGGCGCCGGGCACGCCGTCGACGGTGAACGTGACCGTGCCCCCCGGTGTCCCGGCTCCGGGGGCGGTGACGGACACGGTGGCCCGGAACGTGGCGTCGGATCCGAAGGTCGACGGCGAGCCCAGGAGGGCGAGGGCCGTGGACGTCCCCGCCTTGTTCACCAGCTGGTCCCCCGTGAGAGAGCCGTTGGAGGCGACGAAGACGGCGTCTCCGTCATAGGCGGCGCTCACGGTGTGGGTCCCCACGGCCAGGGAGGAGGTGTTCATGGAGGCATGCCCGGTGCCGTCGAGCGCCACCGGGATGCCGGGCACGCCGTCGACGGTGAAGGTGACCGAGCCCGTGGGGGTGGGCTGGCCGGGCGGTACCGACGTCACGGCGGCCGTGAGCGCGACGTCCTCCCCGAACACCGACGGGTTCACGCTCGAAGTCACCGTGGTCTCGGACTGGGACATGAGGCGGACGTCGACGTAGTCGGCGCCCTGCAGGTGGTCGGCCACATACCCGGCGGGGACGTTCAGCGCTGACAGAGCCGTGCTTCCCGACACGCTCGCGGCCGTGAGGATCCGGTAGGTCGTGCCGCCCACCGGCCCGGGGAGGCCGGCGAAGTCGGCGACGAGGGTGCCCCCGAGCGTGGCCGTCCCCGTGACTGCGAGTCGGTCGTAGCCCACCGCCGGGACGGCCCCGGTGATCTCGGCCCGCAGGGTGCCGCCGTCCTGGTCGTAGCCGCCTCCGACGGCGAGTTGGCCGGGGGAGAGACCCGGTTCCACGCTGCCGCCGGTGTTGGTGACCGGGGCGGCGACCGTTCCGGTGCCCCTGAGGACCCCGCCGGTCAGGGTGACGCCCGTCGCCGTCAGCGTGCCTACCACGGTGGTGGTGCCGGCGGACTGGGCGTAGACGCCGCTGGAGGTGATGGCGCTGGACGATTCCACGGCCACTACGCCCGCGTTTGCCAGCGGCCCGGCGCCGAAAGCACGGCCGCCCTTGACGGTGAAGGATCCGGCGGCGGTGACGGTGGCGAGGCCGCCGAGGGCGTTCGTGCCGGCCTGGTTCTGGATCGCCGACAAAGGCCCGTCGAGGACGATCGTGGCGGCATCGGTGACCACCTGGGCGCCGGTGAAGCGCAGGATGCCGGCGAGGTCGTATGTCCCGCCCGTCAAGGTCGTCCCGGAGAAGTTCGCCAACGACGCGGCGTTCGTGATCGAGAACAGCCTGCCCGACCGCACCCGGATGATGCCGGCGTTCGTGACCACCCCGTTGCGGATGTCCGCCCCGTTGTACTCGACGTCGACGACGCCGGACCCGGCGTTGGCCACGTCGCCGCTGATGTAGCGGTTCCCGGCGGAGCCTTGGTTGAGCTCGATGGTGCCGTGGTTGGTGAGGGTGCCGGCGCCGAGTGTGAGTGTGGAGGAGTAGCCACCTCCGGTGCTTTGGAGACGGAGGGTGCCGTTGTTGGTGAGGCCGGTGGAGGTGACGTTGGAGTGGCCGAAGAAGTCCGAGCCCTGCAGGAGGACCGTGAGACCCGAGGGGATCGTCCCCTCCAGGGTGGCGCCGCTGCCGCCCACCTGGATCGTCCCCACGGGGTCGCCGGAGACGGTGAGGGCTCCGCCGTTGGCGGCGATGCGTCCGCTGCCCGAGAAGCTGCCGCCGGTGGCGGTGAACGGGGCGCCCTGCACGACGAAGGTGCCGTCGGCGTTCGTCGCTCCGGCGGTCTGGCTGTACCCCGAGGTGCCGGCGCCGGACACCTGCAACGCAGCCGCGGCGACCACATCGAGGTTCCCGGAGTTGGTGAAGAGCCCGTCGGAGAAGTAGGCGCTGTTGTGGGT
>CAYJLW010000015.1:5725-67500 GCA_964370965.1 uncultured Acidimicrobiia bacterium
CCGGCGGGGATGGTGCCGTCGAGGCTGCGGGTGCCGCTGTTGCCGCCGAGTTCGAGGGTGCCGGTGGGGCTGCCCGAGATCGTGGTCTGGGTCCGGAGTCCTTCGACGTGGCCGGGGCCGGTGAAGGCCCCCCCGGAGATGGCGAGGGGGACGTCCTCGAAGCGCAGGGTGGTGTCGACCGTGACGGTGCCGGCGGTGACGTAGGCGGCGGCGGCGGCGGGGAGGTTGTCGCCGGTTGTGACGGTGAGCTTCCCGGAGGGGATGGCGAGGTTCCCGGAGTTGGTGAAGAGCCCGTCGGAGAAGTAGGCGCTGTTGTGGGTGACGGTGACGGTGCCGTCGTTGGTGACGGGGCCGTCGACGAAGCGGTTCCCGGCGGAGCCTTGGTTGAGCTCGAGGGTGCCGTGGTTGGTGAGGGCCCCGGCGGTGAACGTGAGTGTGGAGGAGTAGCCGCCTTCGGTGCTTTCCAGGCGGAGGGTGCCGTTGTTGGTGAGGCCGCCGGAGGTGACGGCGGTGTGGCCGAGGGTGGAGGAGCCGCGGATCCAGGCGGTGAAGCCGGCGGGGATGGTGCCGTCGAGGCTGCGGGTGCCGCTGTTGCCGCCGAGTTCGACGGTGCCGGTGGGGCTGCCCGAGATCGTGGTCTGGGTGCGCAGGCCCTGCAGGTTGTTCGCACCGGTGAAGTCCCCACCGGAGACGTCCAAGGCGGCGTCCTGGACCCGGAAGCCGCCTTCGACCGCCGTCGTGCCGGCCGTCTGCGTGAAGGGCACCGAGGCGAGGTTCAGGTAGGCCCCCGGTTCCACCGAGATGCTCCCGGCGTTAGTGAGGGTCGCCGGCGACGCGAACCCGGCTGGGTTGTAGCCGATCTCGATGGTGCCGGACGCCGTGTTGACGACGTCGCCGTCGAGGACCTTGCGTTCCCCGGAGCTGCCCGAGCCCATGCGGAACACGCCGTCGTTGCGGAACTCGCCCGACACGGAGAGGTCCGACGAGAAGGCGCCCCCGGTGCTCTCGAGGAGGAGCGTCCCCTGGTTGTGCAGGGCCACGGGAGCGGCGAGGGTGTTGGCGACTGTCAGGGTGGTGAAGCTCCCGGCGAACGAACCGGCGACCCACAGGGTGGGCGCCGGTGAGGTGCCGTCGCCGACGTCGAGCTGGTCGACCGTGGTGGTGCCCGTCTCTGACACCGTGTAGGAACCGGGTGCCGTGATGCAGACGTGGTCTCCCGATCCGGGCACACCGGCGGGGGACCACTTCGAGCCGTCTGTCCAGTTGCCGTCGACGGCGGCCGCCCAGGTCTTGTCACAACCGGCGCCGGCGGCGCGAGCGGGGGAGCCGCCCCAAGCGAGCAGGAGGACTGCCCCCGCAAGAGCGCCCAACAGCGAAACCGAGACACGCATCCTGCGCATGGTTATGTTCCTCCAGCCTTGTCCGACGGCAACCGCTTCCCTGCAGGGGCAGCGGAGCCGGTTCTCCGGCCCGCCATCGGTCGGCCGGCGCATGCCAGCACGTCCCGCCGAGTCGCTCGCGCCCAGGCAACCAGCATGGTGCAGAGGCGTCCCGGCGCCTACCTGCATCCGCCGTAGGTGGATAGACCCATGGCGCTGTAGGCGAAACGACCCACGGGAAGTCGGACACGCCACGACACGCCCGGCGCTCGGCATGCCCGGTGCGAGCCGGGCTGCGGTGTACATGTGGGCGAGAAGCTCGACCGCCTCGCGTGGCCGCCCCCGCCTCGCGCCGACGGCCGCCCTGCTCCAACCGATACGGGACCTCGTCGGGGAACTCGAAGCGGAGGCGACCGCGGTAGAGGCGCCGCCACCCATTCGAAGGTCGATGCCGCCGAGGATCAGGGTGGCGGACGTCCTCGGAGGGTGCGCGGCCGGCGGGAGGGGAGCGCCCGACCGTCTGATCCCCCGGGTTGGGGCGTCCCGGCGGGGTCTCAGCCGGGGTTGCAGTACGCCTGGGTGTACCAGACCTCGAACTGGGCGAGGGCGGTCTTGCCCTCGGGCGTCGCCGGGTGGATGCCGTCCTGCAGGGAGTTGCGGAAGTTCGTGTTGTTGCGGATCAGGCTGGAGTAGTCGGCGTAGTGCAAGTTGGGGTACTTGGCGGTGAGCTCCACGACCTTGCGGTCGAACGCGGCCGCCGTGTCCTTGTCCGTGTAGTAGGTGCCCAGCACGGAGGTGTCGAAGACCTCGTTCAGGCCGACCCACACGATGCACTTGCTCCCGAGGGCCTTGATCCCGTTCTCGAGGGCAGTGAAGACCTTGGCGATCTCAACCAGCCGCTGCGCCGGGGGCATCTGGTTGTTGTTGTCGACGATCCCGCTGATGTCGTTGGTGCCCAGCTCCACGAAGACTGCCTTCGCCTTGCTGGTCTTGGCCTTGTAGAAGCTCTTCTGCTTGATGTGGCCGTTGATCGTCTGGCCACCGACCGAGGCTACGTGCGTGTGCCAGGCCATCGATCCGTTCAAGTATGCGTAGTAGTCGCGCTGGTCGCCACTGGAGATGGAATCCCCGATCACGTAGACGAGGGGGCCGGTCGGGCCGTTGTCATAGTGCTGGATGGGCGTGGTGGGCGTGGTCTCGAGTGCCCCCGCCCCCAGGGAGACGGCCGGCACCAGGACGCAGGCGCACACAGCAGCGACGACGAGTCGACGGATCTTCACCAGTACCCCTTCCACCGCTTGGGTGGGGAGGGTAGCCAGGAGTCGGCGGCCCCGCTCGCCCCGGCCCCGCGCCCGGTTTCGTCGGGGAGGCGGTCTTGCGGTGCCGTCCCTCCCCACGGGCGGATAGGGTGGGCAGGTGGCGGCCCGAGGACAGCGTTGGAGCCTGAGCATCTCGCCCCTCGGGGCCCTGGAACGGTTCGCTGCCGCGGCCGCGCGGGTGGTGCCGGTGTCCGTGGCGGTGCGGGCCGTCGTGGACCCCCACGCCGGGGTCGAGGCGGAGGCCGACGTCACGGTGCGGGCCGGGACGACCGGCGCTGCCACGGTGACCTGGCTCCTGAACGCCGGGTTCCGCACCGAGGGAGCGTCCCTCGACGGTCGACGATGCGAGCTCGGCGTCCTCCCCACGCCTCTGGGGAAGGTGATCCGCTGCCGCCTCCCCCGACGTCTCGCCCCGGACGACGAGGCCACCGTCCGACTCCGCTACGGCGGGGCGCCCCGCCCTGGCGCCGGGGTCGCCTGGATCGGCTCGGGCGGCGCGGAGCTCGGCCTCTTCTCCCTCTGGTACCCCTTCATGTACGGCTCTGACGCCCTCCCCTCCATGGATGTCGAGGCCACCGTCCCGGCCGCCTGGAACGTCGCCACGGGGGGGGAGCCGGCGGGGGAGGAACCGGCCACGTGGGGTCGCCGCCGCCTCCGCTTCGTGGACGCCAACCCCGTCCCCATGGCGGGACTCGTGGCCGGCCCCTGGGATGCGCACACCCGGGCGAGAGACGGCGTGGAGGTGAGCGTCCTCGCCCCGCCGCCCGCCGCCGCCCGCCCGGAACGGATCGCCGAGACCCTTGACTGGGCCCATGACGCCCTCGCCGTCTACCGGCGCCGCTTCGGGCCGTTTCCGTACCGGCACACTTGGGTCTACCTCCGGCCCCGGCAGGCACCGCCGGTCTCGACGGCCGTGGCCGGCGGTGTGATGCTCGCCCGGCACCGCTGGGGCGGGGGCCGGGACGAGATCGACAGGGCGGCCCTCGTCGCCCACGAGATCGCCCACCACTGGTGGGGCCTGCAGGCTCGCCCCGGGCCCCGCGACGGCGGGTGGATGTTCGTCGAGTCCCTCGCCGAGTGGGCCTCGATCCTGGCCGTGGGCGACATCCTGGGCCCCGGCGCCGCCACTGAGAAGCTCCGGCGGAACCGGGCCTGGTACCGGGAGGCGTCCGCCGGTCTCGGCCTCCGAGAGCGGCCTCTTGCCGGCATCCGGGCGGCCGACCTCCCGATCGGGAACTACACAGACGTTCTCTACTGCCGGGGCTCGCTCTTCTTCGCCGCCCTCGCCGAGGATGTGGGCGGCACCGACGTCCTCTGCGCCGCCCTCGGGCGCCTCCTCGATGAGCGCCGTCATCTCCCCTGCCGTCTCACCGACCTGGAGGGCGTCCTCGCCGCTGCCGGCCACGACGCCAGGGACTTCGTGGACCGCTACGCCCGGACCGCCCGGACGGCTCTGGCGGGCTAGCGGTCGTCCAGCTTGCGCAGGATCTGGGCGTTCTGGTTCGAGAGCGCGTCGATGCCCTCATGGATTCCGTCGACGCGGGACTCGACGGTGTCGATCCGCTGGTTGACGAAGTCGAAGCCGTTCGCGGTCGCGTCGGCGAGTTGTCGGAGCCGGTCCACGACTTCGGCATGGTCTGCCTGCTGCGTCTGAGCGACGTCGTCGATGCGGCCGGACATGTCGTCGATGCGGCCGGACATGTCGTCGATGCGCCCGGACATCTGGTTGACGTGGCCGGACATGTCGTCGATGCGCCCGGACATCTGGTTGACGTGGCCGGACATCTCCTCGACGAGGCCGCGGGTGTGCGTGTCGACGAGGAACAGGGTCTTGGCCTCGTCGTCCACCGCCCGGGCTTCCAGGATCCGGGCGACGATGCGTTCGATTGCGGCGATCTGCTCTTCGCTGAAGGGTTGTGTCATCGGTCTTTCACCCCCAGGGGAGCTTACCCGGGGGCACCGACAGATAGAGCGGCCGGGGCGGGGTACCTTGGCGAACGACGGCGACGGGCGTCGGCCGTAAGGAGCAGGGGCAGCCATGGCGACGATCTTCACGCGCATCATCGACGGGGAGCTCCCCGGCCGTTTCGTCTGGAAGGACGACCGCTGCGTGGCGTTCCTCTCGATCAATCCGTTGCAGCCCGGCCACACCCTCGTCGTGCCCAGGGAGGAGGTCGACCACTGGATCGACCTCGACCCCGGCCTCGCCCGGCACCTCATGGCCGTGTCCCAGAAGATCGCCCGGGCGCAGGCCGCCGCCTTCGAGCCCGCGAAGGTGGGCCTCATGGTCGCCGGCCTCGAAGTGCCCCACGTCCACTTCCACGTCGTCCCCATCCGGGGCGTGCACGACCTCGACTTCGCGAACGCCGAGCGCGATCCCGACCCCGTCGTCCTCGACGTCGCCGCCGGGAAGCTCCGAGACGCCCTTCGCGCGGCGGGCCACCCCGAGGTCGTCGACGCGTAGCGGACGGCTACGGGCGGGATCGGGTGTCCTCGGCGAGGAGTATCGCCTCGGCGCGGCTGCGGGCGCCGAGCTTGCGCCGGGCCGTGGTCACGTAGCTCTCGACCGTCCTGGGACTGATGCCGAGGCGGCGTCCGATCTGGGCGTAGGTGAGTCCTGATGCGACGAGGCCGAGGGTCTGGCGTTCCCGCTCGGACAGGACCGACGGCCGCGCAGTCTGGACGTCTTCCTCCACGGCCGCTCCCGCGTCTCGGAGAGCGGCGTCTATGCGACGCAGGAGCGGCGCCATGCCGGCGGCGGCCGCCCCGGCGCGGGCGGTGAGGAGCTCGGCAGCGGCGTCGTCCTCCCGACCGATCCGCAGCAGCGCCAGGCCCCGGCCCCAACGGCAACGCAGCTCGCCCCGAAGGAAGCATCCCGCGTACTCCTCGGCGCCTTGCGCGAAGAGCGCGGCGGCGTCTCCTGCCGCCTCGACGGTACCGTCCGCGAGACGTCCCACGGCAGCGGTCTCGCTGGCCGGACCGTGGCTGAGGGGGAAGGGGAAGCGGGGCAGCGGGGGGCCGGGGTCCTGCCCCGTCTCGAGGCGCACCCACCAGCGCGTGGGGCGCAGGAACAGCGTCGGGGTGCCTGTCGCCCCGGAGTCCGGTATGGCGTCGAGGAGCGCGGCGGCCGCCTCAGGCCGGTCCGTCCAGAAGGCGATCTCCGCCTGCACGAAGGGGAGGACGACTCGGGCTGTGAGACTGCGCACCTCGCCCAGGGTGGCGTTCACGACCTCGGCGGCGGCGTCGAGATGGCCCCGGTCGGCGAGGGCGAGGGCGTAGGCCGCGCTCAGCATGTCGCGGTCCCGGTCGGTGGGGTTGCCGGCGAGGAGGCCGGGTGCGGCGTCCAACGTGGCGTCGTAGTCGCCGAGGAAGCAGGCGACGGTTGTCTCGAGGGCCCGGAACTCCGTCTCCCACCGGGACGTCCCCGCCGCCCCGGCTTCGACAGCCGCCGCGGCGGCCAGTTCTCGCCCTTGCGCCATGCGTCCGTGCATGCACCAACCGAGGACGGCGTTCTGGGTCGCCTCGAAGTAGAGGTTCCAGTCGTCTCCTTCCCGAGCCCGCGTCCGGACCGCCTCCAGGTTCTCCTCCCAGCCCTCGGCGTCCAAGAGCATCCTGGCGAACCCCGCGTACATGGGGGAGCGGCCCAGCTCCACGCCGATGGCCGCCACATCGTCCGAAAGGGCGGCCGCGCGGGAGAAGACCTCGGGCAGGTTCCAGTCGACGTACATGACGCGGCGGAGGTCCTCTTCGCGGAGGCGGATCGACACCTCGCTCCCCGCGGGGGCGAGGCCCAGGCCGGCGGCGACGGCTGCGGCGGCGTCCTCGACGTGCAGCAGCTCCGCAAACCCGCGTGCCTCCCAGTAGCGGACCCAGGCCAGGGCTTCGTCGTCGTCGGTCTTCACGGCGGCGGCGAGGGCGAGGGCGGCCTCGCATTCCCGTGCCTGCATCAGCTCCGACACCGCCTCCAGGCGGAGGCGGTCGGCGGCGGGGCCGTCGCCGCACTCGGCGGCGACGCGCAGGTGGGCGATGCGTTCCCCGACTGTGGGGGCGCGGCGCGACGCTGCGAGGGCGAGCTGGTGGGCCTCGTGCCGGTCCCCCGCGGCGGCACGATGGCGGGCCGCCTCGCCGGGATCCGCCACCGCCAGGGCGATCTCGCGGTGCAGGACGCGGCGTGCGGCCGCCGGCACGGCCGCCAGTGCCCATTCGCCGATGAGGCCGTGACGGATCGCGACGGCGGCATCGCCGGTCACGACGAGCTCGGCATCCTGCAGGGACCTCAGGGCCGGCTCTCCGCAGAGCCTCCCGGCGAGGTCCCGGGGGGCGGGGCGGCCGAGGAGGGCGAGACGCGCCAGGGCTTCTCGGGCTGCTGGGGAGAGGTCCCGGACACGTGTCTCGACCAGCGTGGCGAGGACAGCAGAGGTCGAGTCGGTCTTGGCGAGCTCCTCGGCCAGCAGGGGGTTGCCGCCGGACGCCCGCGCCACGACGCCGACCCGTTCCGGATCGAGGTTCGGTCTTGTCGCGCGTACGACCTGCACGGTGGTGGCTGCGTCCAGGGCGCCCAGACGATGCTGCTCGAAACCGGCGGCGCAGAGGCGGTTGCTCTCGGTTTCGAACCCCGGATACTCCGAGCGCATCGTGACCAGCATGCGGACTCGCCCCGCGAGCATGGGCAGGAGGTCCTTGGTCTGGCGGTCGGCCCAGTGGACGTCGTCGAGCAGGAGGAGGCCGTCACCCACTCGCTCGCGCACGAGAACTGCCACGGCGGGTAGGTCGCCGCCGACCTCTGCGTCGCCGAGCGAGAGCGCCCGCCGCAGGGCCTGGAACGACACCCACCACATCGTCGAGAGGCAGAGGCCTTCGAACACCTCGAGTCCGCAGGAGGCCCCCGCCGCCCGCGCCAGGCTGGTCTTGCCGATCCCCGCCTCCCCGCACACCAGGGCGGGCCGACCGGCGGAGATGTCGGCGCCGAGGAGGTCCAGTTCACGGGATCGCCCCAGGAGCGTCATCGAGGGTTCCTCGGCGCGACGGGCGGGCGCTCTGCCAGGAACGCGGCCGGCGGCTGACGAATACCAGTCCACGTGGGGCCCGTGTCAGAGGGGGTGCGGCGTGCCACGGTCGCGACTGTACGCGCCGGGGGGTCTCCCTCACGAGGAGGTTCCCGGGCGGGGCCCGGACACGACGTGCGCCTCGCCGGGTCGCACAGTGGCCGGTATCCCGGAGGTGCCGGAGGCGCCCGCGGGTTACGGTGAGAACGATCGCGTGTTCGGCAGGAACGTGCCCACCCACACGGGCGCGGCGAGGCTGGTAGGAGAGCGGGCTTGGGAGCGATGGGGTTCGGCAATGGGCGCAGGGCAGTCAGGGCGGGGCGCGCGCGTGCGGTGGTGGCAGTCACGGTGGCGGTGACGCTGCTGGCCGCCGTGACCCCGACCGATCCCGCGGCCGCCTCGCAATGGGACACCCAGGACGTCACCTCGGCGGGCAGCGTGCAGGACGCCTACCCGTACAAGGGGCTCCCGACCTCACAGCTCGACCCCCGCGGCTTCTCCTACGGCTCCAGCGCTTCCTACGCCGCCTGGTACCTCGCCGACAACGGCGTCACGGTCAAGGCCACGATGGAGGCCGCTGACGGTCCCGACACCGTGAAGCTCGCCACCGCCTCCCCCTACAACGGCGGGACGGGCTCCTGGACGACGTCGACGTGGCGGCTCGGCTTCCACATCAAGGACGACGCCGCCGCCCGTCTGGGAGATCTCTACGTCGGCTCGGGAGGGTCCTGGATCGGGGTCGTCTACGCCCACGACGGCGGCTGGCTCACCGTGGCGGGCTACCGCCTCGGCGGCAGCGGTTTCGCCGTGAAGCGCCTCCGGGTCGCTGCCGGGGACTGCACCTGCATCCTCGACTACCTGAACACGCCGATCGACGCTGGCCAGGGCGGCATCAAGGTCGCCGAGGACACCGTCTACGACATGATCCGGCGGAACTGGGCGGGCGACGCCGCCGAGGTGAGCCCGTCCGCCGTCGACAGCACTGGAGAGGCGAACGGCTGGGTGAGCCTCGACGGTGAGGCCTCCTACCTGCATGCGAGCTCGCCGCAGGACGTGTCCTTCCCGGCGGGGGGATCCTTCGACGTCAACGCCAACGGGTGGGTTCTCTACAACCGCACGTGGGGGGACGAGATCGACGGATCCCCCGGCCCCGGGTGGGGCGCCGGCTCCCTATACCCCACCGGTGTCTCGCTCAGCCCCAACCTCGACCACGCCGCCTGGATCACGGACTCCGCGATGCTCCCCGAGGACGAGTGTGCCGACGGCGTGCAGCACTACGCGATGGCCTACCAGGGCCAGATCCTGGACGTGTCGAGCCTGTGGTACCGGATGCCCCTGCTCGCCGACCCCGAGTACTGGGTGCTCTCGGCGGGCGGAGTTCGGGTGAACCCGGACCCGGTGCCTGTCGGGTCCCCCGGGGGGACGTCGGGGCTCTGCGTTCCCGAGCCGGGCCGTGCGGTCCACTCGCGGGACCTCTACACCACGGATCTCCGCACAGGGGACACCTCCATTGCCACGCCGCCGCAGCTCAACTCCGACACCCGCTACGGCCAGGAGTCCTACCTCGGCGGCGACGTCCACTCGGGACCCAAGTACACGCACAGGATCTCGGACGACGGCGTGGTCACGCTCAAGGCCTCCGCGCGGGCGGCGGCGGGTTACCCCACGGAGAGCCCGCAGGGCTACCTCCCCTCCCCGCTGCGGGAGCGGGCGGTGCAGGCGATCAACCTGGTGCTGGGCGCGGTGCCCATGAACACGCCGCTGTACGCGCCCTGGGGTCTGGCGCCGCCGGACCCGGGGTGGTGGGCCCTGGAGCACGTCCCGGCGCTGGGGGAGGCGTTCCAGGGCATATCGGTGGAGATGACGCAGTCGGACTGGCCCGCCCCCACGCGGCTCACGCCACCCTGCGCCACGTTCGTGGGCCGGGGCTACTGGTGCAAGCACGACACCGCCTACTTCACCTTCCGCAACGCGGGGCCGTGGCGCACGCTCGTGGGCACGTACGACGTCGCCGACCCGGCGGGAAGCTGGAACGAGGTGTGGGGCACGTACGACGACGACACGCGGTCTGTGGTGACCGTTCCCGCCACTGGCGACGTCCTCCGGCCGTCGCCGGACCTGGGGTCGCTGCAGCGCTACGCGCCGTGGTGGGCCCGCTGCGACAACGGCAACCTCTGCCCCCCGCTGAGCGCCTCTCTGACTCCGAGCGGCCGCTGGTGGTCCAGCGACGCCGAGATCAACGTCGGAGGGCCCGGTGGTGGTGTCTGCCTCGAGGGCGTGGCTTCCGGGGACCGCTACGACTGCCGCCCCATGACCCAGATCTCAGGCGGGCTCGTGGAGCGGACCGGTCCCAACGACGACGGGGAGTTCGTCGCCGTCTACCGCGCCGAGGGGTCCAACTCCACCCAACCCGCCCAGTACGCCGCCGTGTGGCGCCCCGGCCGGGACCACAAGATGAAGCTGTCGTCGGCGGCCCTCCTGCCCGAGATCGACGACGGCGGCGGGTCCGCGTGGCGGGTCGTGGACGTGAGCGGCGTGAGCCAGAAGACCCCCACGGGCCGCCGGACACTCGCGACGTACGCCCGGAGCGGATGGCCGTCGTCCGCCGAGCGGCGCTTTGCGATCATCGAGATCCCCGACCGGGTGAGCGCCCCCGTCCCCCACCCCGAGGTGACCTCCGGCAGCGGTCCCACCCGGGGTCAGGGTGTCGTGGCCGGGGGGGGCCGCTGGGAGGTCGGCACCCGGACCGAAGCCGAGCACAGCGGTGAGATGGCGGGTTCCCGCAAAGGCCTCATGGGCGTGGCCGTGAAGCGCGACACCGGTGACAGCGTCCCGACGGGGGCGGCGTTCTACGAGCTCTCCTCGCCGTCGCGGCGCTGGCGGGTGGTGGGCCGGCACTGGGATTCCCTCCGCGTGGACACCGCCGCGCAGGCATACCGCCTGGAGCGGCCCGGGAGCACGGCGACCCTCCGGGGTCCCTGCGACGTGTACTCCACCACCAACGAGGGCGGCAAGCAGCCGTTCCTGCTCGAGCCCTTCGTGGACCGGCGGGGCACGTACTGCACGTGGACGTTCACGGAGGGTTCCCCGAGCGGCAACGCCGGGGGCGCCGCGGAGTTCTCCCTCAACGTGACGCGCGCGAGCGGGGGCCAGGTGGTTCTCGACGTGCCCCGCACGGCCGTCCCGCTCGGTCCCAGCAACCAGCTTCTCGTCGATGCGGCGGGCTACGACAAGCCGCTCTCGGCGCTCGGCAAGCGCCTGGAACGGGCGGCGAAGAACCTCGCCGCCGGCCTCGTCGACGAGCTCGCCGACGACGTGGCCGCCGTCGAGGTCGACTACGAGGTCGAGCAGATGCTGGAGACCCTGGACCCCTGGGTCGACCACCAGCTCGCCGAGCTCAAGACCTACGCCTTGGGCTGGGTCGACCGCCTCTCCCCCTGGCTGGAGGAGCACGTCTTCACGCCCATGGAGGAGTGGATCAGCACGTTCGTGGACCGCTGGGGAGTGAACTTCGGCTGGGTGCGCGACGGGATCGAGGAGCTCGTGCAGGCTCCGGCGGAGAACCTCCGGACCTTCTGCGAGAACATCGCGGGCTCCGCCGTCGACATGGCCGACGCCTTCGCGGCGACGCTGAGCCATCCGCTCTTCGCCGGTTGGGGGGTCAACCTCGACGATTCGGGGACGCTCAGCGACACGATCAGCACCTTCTCGGACTGGGTGGACGGCATCTGCGGTGAGCTCGGCGCGGCCGCCGAGGCCGCCCTCACGAGCGCTCTGGACACGTACGTGACCGCGCCCTTGGATGCCCTCACGGCCCTCATCCAGAGTGTCGCCGACGGCATCAAGGCGCTCATCGCCACGCGGACCGACGAGCTCCGGTCCCAGGTGAACGGCGCGATAGCGTCCCTGCGGGCCGGCATCGAGGGTTTCGACCTCGGGAGCCTGAAGGGCGTCCCGGTGGACCCCATCGGGACGTGCCCGGCGGAGGGGGAGCCGGGCTACGACCGGAACTGCCGTATCGACCTCGTCCGGGACTGGGCGCGCCAAGCGCTCCTCGCCGCCCACGACTGGGTACTCGACCAGGTCTACGAGCCGAACCCCGCCTACGACTACCACCACCCCGCGGGGTGCGGGGGCACGATGCGGCTCCTCAAGACACTGCACTGCGCCGTGAACGAGGGTCGCACCGCCTACATGGACGCCCTGACCAGCCAGCTCGCTCCCATCGACTCCGCGATCCAGAGCTTCGCCGCCGGGCTGTCCGCGATCACGACCAGCGACGAGTACGACCGGCTCTTCCACTGCGTGGCCGGTATCGCCCCCACGATCACCCAGGCCATGAGCGGGATCAACTGGAACCTGGGCGGGGGGTCGGGCATCTTCGGGTTCTTCGCCTCCGGATGGGCGAACTGGTTCATGGGGGGCGACACGGAGGGGCAGTCCCCCCTGAAGCCGAACATCATCGAGTGCCTCTTGCCCACACCGGGGGGGTGGTGGCCGAACGACGCCGACTGGCTGCCATTGGGTCCCTGGGAGCCCGAACAGGTGGAGCTGGTCCTCTACGGCGCCCTGGACTTCATCTCGAACGTGGTGGCCGACCGGCTCTCGCGCATCAGCACGGACGGCGGCAACGCCAACGCTGTAGGTCGCGCGATCCTGCAGATGCTCATCGACCTCTCGCGGCGCACGATCACGCTCGACGGCGAAGAGGTGCCGGGCACGTACGTAGAAGCGCTCGAGAAGGCGATCGCCGACGGGGGCGACGTCTCCTGGGAACAGGTGTGGGGGTACCTCACGGACGGCATGGACGGCTTCACGGGTGCCGGGCTCTCGGACTGGCAGAGCGTCCAGAGCGGGATGCGCTGCGCGGAGGTCCGCTACGACGGGGAGTGGTGGTACGACCACGCCCCTGACGTGCTCAAGAGCGCCTTCGACGCCGTCGGGTTCCTGGAGGGCTGCGCGAAGGGCGGCTGGGTCGACGGCGTCCTGAAGTACTTCCTCGAGGACAAGAGCCGGTTCCTGGGGCGGCCCCTGGTGGAGCGCTACACGTACCTCTGGGACAATCCGAAGGGCCTGGGCGAGGGCATCCACCGCCTTCTCGACACCTGGGAGAAGCGCCTCGTGGCCTGGGTGCAGGCCCGTCTCCCCGACGGCCTGCGCGACCTGGCGGGCTGGATCCGGGGTGAGGGCGCGGCGGCGCGCCCGCAGGTGGAGACGGCTCTGCACGACCAGGTGGCCGGGCTCATGGCGCTCCTGCAGGTGCGCGCCGGAGAGGCGGCGAGCCCGGCGGAGGCGGCCGTGAACGCCGCTGCGGACCGCGTGGTCGCCACCCTGGACCGCCTCGCGGACACCCTGGAGACGCAGGCGGCACAGCCGTGGCTGCGGGAGGTGGCACAGCTCGTGGCGTGGGCGAATGCCCGCCTCGCCCAGGCGCTCACCGGGGTCGAAGCCGTCATCGCCGCCGTGCGTTCGTGGGTCGACGGGCTGGGACTGCCCGCTGAGCTGGAGGCGGCCGTGTTCGCGCTCCTCGACCGGATCCACGACGCCGTCGTTGACGCCGGCCAGTGGGTGGACGACAACGCCATCGAGCCGATCGACGAGCAGCTCCAGGGGCTCCTGCGCCTGGCCTTCGGAGCGATCGCGGACGCCATCCGTTCCCAGCGGGCGAACGTGTACGCCCTGCGGGACAGCCTCGTGGGCAAGTTCAACGCTTGGCTGACGGGCTGGGCGGAGCAGGTGATGAAGTCCTGCGGCGAGGGGCACACGGAGACCCCCGGGATGTCTGTCGGCGTCTGCGACGTGGTCGCGGAGCCCGTGGGCACGATCTACGACGCCGGCGTGAACTGGATCGCAGGCGGGATCGAGAACCTCGCCGACGTCATCGAGTCCCGTGTCTCGGGGGCGCCCCGCTCGATCCGGGCCTACCTCGACGACCTCAACTGCGAGCTCGTCCTCTACGTCTACGACATCCAGTCCGTCACCTCTGCGGTGTGCGACCGCGTCAACGCCGGGCAGCCGCCCTTCGCGGTGAAGAAGCCCTCCACGACCCTCCTGAACCTCCTCGCGGACCACGGCGAGGAGCTCAAGGCGTGGATCCTGGACGAGCTGGCGAAGGCGGCGGACACGATCCGGGGCTTCGACCTGGAGTCCGAGGGGTTGTGGGCGGCGATGGACGCCACGGCGCAGTCGGGCATGCAGTTCGCCATGTTCGCTGTGGACCCCGACGTGCGGGAGGCGCTCGGGGAGTACCTCCGTCACGCCCTCTCGCGCATCACGCGTTTCCTGGAACCGTTGAGCGACCGCCAGGTCCTCGAGGAGCTCGGCGGCGAGCTCGGCCTCCCCGACCTCTACAACGTGATCGTGAACCAGGTGAACGAGGTCGTGCCCTTCGTGCGTGCGCAGGCGTACTCGATCCTTGGGAGCCTCCCGAACATCGACAACCTCGCTCTCGGGTTGCGTTCGGCGACGTCGCTGGCTGACGTGGCGAACACCTTCGGGCGTTTCGGCGACGAGCTCCTCACCTGGGTGATCGCGGTCGTGGACGAGGTGACGGGGGACTTCCTCGACCTCAACGCGAAGGTGGCGGCCGCCATCGGTGAGTCCGTGCTGCGGGTCGCCGACAACACGCTGCGGGCCGCGATCGACGGCGCCGTGAACGTGTTCCGTTTCGTGGTCTGGGCGCACGAGTACACGTTCGAGAAGGCCATCACTCCCCTGATCGCCCTCGGTGACGAGGTGCCCGACATGTGGGCGGCGCCGGGCTTCGGCTACACCCAGATCGAGGGGTCATTCGGCGACGGGGTGGGCCTGGAGATGCGCTTCGCCCAGGACCACGCCGCCGCTCCCCTGGGGGGTCTGATCGCCACGTACCCGAGCACGACCCGGCCGGGCGAGTGGTACGTGGTCGCCTCGCGCTCCTTCGAGGGGGGGAGTTTCACCCAGCCGTCCCTCACCCTGGAGGAGCTCGACGGCAACGACGGCTCCCTCGACGTCGGCGGGCTCTGCAACGTCTACCGGGCGAGCGGGCCCAGCATCGAGGAGGCCGTGGCGCGCGAGGCGTCCGGGACCTGCCGCTGGGCCCTCGACGGGCGCGCCCACACCCTGGCGATGAGCGGCCCCCTGCCGGAGTGGACCGACGGTGTGCGGGTGCTGGAGGAGGGCGGCACGGAGGCCGTGCGGCTCGGGCGCCCCTGGGGCATCCCGCTCTTGGAGGCCGGCGACATGGCGGGCCGGGTGCAGGCGGCCGAGGACGCCCTGGCCTTACTGCCTCCGCCCGGCGACGGCATCGCGGAACCGGAGGACCCCGCCTTCCCCGAGGTGGAGCACTGGATCGAGGAGACGCTCGGCTTCAGAGGGCGGTTCTCGCCGGATCTCGTCTCGGTCACGCCCGCAGGCGGGGCCGCCACGGGGTCCAGCCACCAGGTGGGGGGTACAAGCCCCGACGGACGCTACGTCGTGTTCGCCTCCGACGCGGGCGACCTCGTCTCGGGTGACACGAACGCCAAGCGCGACATCTTCATCCGGGACCGCTACGCCCGCACCACGGCGGCTCTGAGCACCACAGGCGCGGGCACGACGGGCAACGGCAACTCGGCGCGGCCCGCCGTGAGCCGTGACGGCGCGACCGTCGGGTTCGCCTCTTCGTCGTCTGACCTCGTCGACGGGGACGCGAACGCACAGACAGACGTCTTCGTGCGCGACCTGGTCAGCGGGGCGACGGAGAGGGTGAGCGTGCCGCCGGGCGGCGGCGAGGCGGACAACGCCAGCACCGAGCCCGCCCTCAGCGCTGACGGTCGCTACGTGGCGTTCGTCTCCTGGGCGGGGAACCTCGTGGACGGCGACACGAACGCCGCCTACGACGCTTTCGTACTCGATCGCGAGACCGGCGCGCTGGAACGGGTGAGCGTCTCCGACGACGGCAGCGAGCTGCCCTCGGGGATCCTGGTGTCGGGACCGCCACCGGGGATCTCCTACGGGACGTCCATCGGCATCAGCGACGACGGCGACCGGGTCGTCTTCGCCACCCCAGACGGCGCCGTGTGGGTGCGCGACCGGACCCCGGGCGCGACGTGGCGGGTGGACGTGAACGACGTCGGCGACCCGGCGGACGCCCCGTCGGCACGTCCTTCCATCAGCGGGGACGGCCGCTACGTGGCCTTTGCCACGACTGCGACGAACCTCACGGCGTCAGATGAGCCCCCGGACTACGGCCACCTCGACGTGTACCGCCGCGACCTGGAACGGGGCCGCACCCGCCAGGTGAGCCGGCCCGCGTCAGATGAGGCCTGGCAGTCCGACGGGGATTCCGGCGAGTCGATCCCGTCGGCGGCCCTCGGTGCCGACGGGCGCTGGGCGGTCTTCGACTCCACGGCCAGGGACCTCACGAGCGTGCCGGGCAACGGGCAACGCCAGCTCTACGCCCGCGACATGCGTGCCCGGCGGGTGAAGGCGCTGAGCGTGACGCCTTCAGGCACGCTCGGGGCCGGGGGGAGCAGCGGGGCGCGCATCGGAGCGGCGGCGACAACGGCGTTCATGTCCGAGGCCGGCGACGTCGCCCCCGGCGACGGGAACGGGTTGCCCGACGTCTTCGCATCCGACGCCCTCACGCCCTTCGAGACCTGGATGCAGACCCGTCTGCTGTGGTGGCTGGAGGGCGAGGAGGGCTACCTCGCCGACCTCGACGCCCGCCGGGCCCGCGAGGAGACCCGCCAGGCCGCCGTCGAGGATCTCGCCACCGCCACCTTCGAGATGTTCGCCGCCTTCCTGGGACAGGTGGCCGGTCCCGGTGACGGCGACGGCGGCCCCGTGATCGTGAACGTGACCCCCTGGGGAGCGGTCGGTTCCGCCGGCTACGCGGCCCCCAGCACCCCGTCGACGACCGCCGACGGCCGCTATGTGGTGTTCTCCACCGAAGCGGCCGACCTCGTGGTCGGTGATGCCAGCGGCTACGAGGACGTCTTCCGGCGCGATGTCGTGACGGGCACGACGGTGCGGGTGAGCGAGAACCGGGCGACGGGGCGGGAACCCGACGGCACGTCCAGTTCGCCGGTCGTGAGCGACGACGGTCGTTGGGTCGCCTACCTCACGTCGGCGACGAACCTCACGGCTGCCGGGGCGACGGCGGTGACGGGTTCCGGGGTCCTCCTCTGGGACGCCGAGACCGGCGTGAGCTCGCTCGTCCCCGGCACCGACGGCGCGTCCGGCGGAATTGCCATGAGCGCGGACGGCCGCTACGTCGTCTACGGGCGGGGCTCCGCGGTCGGGTTCACCGGCACGACATGGGTGTACCGCTACGACCGTGACACGGGCACCACGACGGTCGCGAACGAGCCGGTGTCCGGCAGCCAGCCCGACCGGCTGTCGTACTCCTTCGACGTGAGCGACGACGGCCGCCGCGTCCTCTTCGTGTCGGAGGCCAGGAACCTCCACGACGGCGACGACGGGGCACTGGCGCCGAACGTCCTCGTACGCGACATGGACGTCGGCGTCACAGTGAGCGCGGGCGTGCAGACACGGCCCGTGGGCTGGGGCGCCTGCGACCTCCAGGAGGCGGCGCTCAGCGGCGACGGCCGCTGGGTCGTCTTCGACTCCTGCGCTGTCAACGTCGCCGGGGACACGAACGGCAAGGGTGACGTCTACCGCTACGACCTCGACACCCAGACCACCGAGTTCGTGAGCGTCGCCGACGACGGCACGCAGGGCAATGGGGACTCGTTCCAGGCGGCCGTGTCGCCTGACGGAGGGCGTGTCGTGTTCTCCTCGGGCGCTACGAACCTGTTCCCCGCGGTCGGCAGCAGGAGCGGGGTGTTCGTGCGGGACACGGCGGCGGGCACCACACGGCTCCTGAGCGTCAACTGGGACGGCAGCCCCATGACGACGGGCGGGTACCCGTACGGGTGGGAAGGCCCCGCCGTGAGCGCCGATGGGGAGCGGGCCGTGTTCCACTGGGGCTACAGCACCCTCTACAGCGCCACCACTGATCCGCCGCCGCCGCCCGCATCCGAACCGATCACAGCCGAGGCCGCCGTCGACGCCGTGGAAGCGTTCGTGGCCGCCTGGCTGGCGGGGCGCAGCGCCGAGGAGCAGGCCGCCGTCGCGGCCGACGCCGACGCGCTCCTCGCCCGCCTCACCGCCTTCATCGATCCCCCCGTCACCGGGGATCCCGTGCCCGAGCCCCTTCTGCTCTCGGCTAACGCCGCCGCCGAGGCCGGGGATGCGAGGTCCTACGACGTCGCCACGGCACCCGACGGGGTTGCCGGGGTGTTCACGTCGGAGGCGGCGAACCTCGTCGACGGCGACACGAACGCCAAGGCGGACGTGTTCGTGACCGACGCCGCTACCGGTGCCGTGGAGCGGGCGAGCGTGGCGTCGGACGGCACGCAGGCGAACGACGCCAGCGCGTTCGGGTCCCTGAGCGACGGCGGGCGCTACGTGGCCTTCACCTCGCTGGCGGGCAACCTCGTGGCGGGCGACACGAACGGGGTGCGGGACGTCTTCGCGCGCGACCGCCAGAGCGGCACGACCGAGCGGGTGAGCGTGGCGAGCGACGGATCACAGGCGACCGGATACAGTTCCTACGGCTACTCCTACGGCACCGCGATCAGCGCCGACGGCCGCTACGTGGCGTTCGCGTCCGAGTCGGCGAACCTCGTGGCGGACGACACGAACGGGGCGCGCGACGTCTTCGTCCACGACCGGGACACGGGTGTCACGGAGCGGGTGAGCGTGGCCGGTGACGGCACGCAGGGCAACGGGCGGTCGTCGAACTCCTGGAGCTGCCAGGACGTGGCGATCAGTGCCGACGGCCGCTACGTGGCCTTCGGGTCGGCGGCGACGAACCTGGTGGTGGGCGACACCAACTACTCGGACGACATATTCGTCCACGACCGCGACACCGGCGTCACGGAGCGGGTGAGCGTGTCCTCCGCCGGCGTGCAGGGCGACAGGCGCTCCGGTGACCAGACCTGCAGGGGCTCGTCGTACTCCTACGGGCAGGCGTCGCCCACCCTGGCCTTGAGCGGCGACGGCCGCCACGTCGTGTTCATCTCCGGGGCCACGAACCTCGTACCCGGGGACACGAACACCGGGACCGACTGGGAGGACCCGGGCTACGGCACTCCCGACGTCTTCGTCCACGACCGCGACACGGGCACCACCACACGGGTGAACGTGGCCAGCGACGGCTCCCAGTCGTCCTCGGCGTGGTCGGTGTCGGTGCGGGCCGACGGCGGCCTCGTCGGGTTCCTCTCCGGGGCCACGTTCGGCGACCCCTACGACACCAACGCCACCATGGACGCCTTCGTGCACGACATGGCGTCCGGCGAGACGCGGCGCGTGAGCCTGGGGGCCGGCGGTGCGGAGCTGCAGGGGGCCAGCGCCGGGGTGGGCCTCGCCGCGGGCGACCGGGCCGTCGTCGCCACGGGGGCGCCCAACGTCATGGACCCGCCTCTCGCTGTCACCACGCAGCAGGCCTACCTCGTCACGACCCTGTCCAGACCCGTCGACGTGGGCGACGACGTCACGAACCTGCTCGAGTCGGTGATGGGTGTGGTGAACCAGTGGGAGACAGACGCCCTGGCGGCCGTCCCGGCGGACTCCGCCGCGGGTCACCTGCTTGTGGGCGCTGTGCGGGATCTCCTTGCCCGCTACGAGTCGGCCGCCGGCATGGAGTGGCTGCGGCGTCTCGTCGCCGGGGAGCGCCACCTGCGCGACCTCTTCGCCCAACTTGCCGACGTCTGGAACGGCACGTACGTGCCGCCCGGTTCGCCGGTCGTACCCCCCGGCATGCGCGACGCCGTCGTCGACCGTGCCGACGACCTCGCCGACCGGGCGGCGGGCCTCGACCCGGAGTGGCTCGACCGCGCCGGCGCCGACTCCTACTGGGCGGGTTTCGCCGCCGACGAGGCCGCCACGCGGGGAGACCTCGCCGCGCTGGGGAACGTGACCGAGATCACGGACACACCTGAGCTCGCCGTCGCTCTCGCCGGTCTCCGGGCCGACTACGAGACGCACGTGACGCCGACGGTCGACGACATCGCGATCCGCTTCGCGGCAGCGGAGGCCGACGCCGGCCGGGACGACTTCACCGAGTTCGTAGCCGGGTTCGCCGCCCTCGGCCAGAGCGTCTCTGTGTTCAACAGGCGCCTGGAGACCTTCGTCGCGACCGCTGAGGAGCGTTTCTCGGAGGACCCCAGCACCGTGATCATGGACCAGATCGAGCGCGTGACGGGCTGGCTGGCGGAGTCGCCGTTCGGTCTGGAGGCCGCCTACTACGCCGGACCTGCCCCGGTGGGGACCCCGGTGGAGGAGCGGATCGACGTGACCGTGGACTTCGACTGGGACCTGGGCGGGCCGGCGTGGCTCACGGACGGGTTCAGCGCCGCGTGGCGGGGTCGCCTGGTGTCGCCGGTCACGGGCCCTGTGGAGCTCACGGTCGAGTCCGACGACGGCGCCCGCCTCTGGATCGACGACGCCCTGGTGATCGACGACTGGGCGACGCCGGGCTTGGACGAGGTGTCGGCGGACGTCGCCCTGGTCGCTGGTGTGCCCCGCCGGCTGCGTCTTGAGTACCGGGAGGACACCGATACGGCGAGCGTGCGCCTCCTCTGGCGACTCCCGGGCGAGCCCGCGCCGGTGCCCGTGCCGTCGAGCGCCCTGCTGGCGGGAGAGCCCCGCATGGGAGACCTGTCCCGCACGATCACAGGTCTCGCCCGCTATGGGGCGGCCGCTGCTGTCGTCATGGGCCGGGCCGAGACGGACGCCCCCCGGGCTCCCGCTGACGTCTTCACGGCGCTTCTCGTCGCCCCCGCTCCCTACCTCGACCCGCAGGGCTCGTTGTCCTACACGTACGAGGACGGGGGCGAGCGGGTCACCGTGGCGACTACGTCCCTCGAAGGCGTGGCTGCCACAGGCACCAGCATCTACGTGGAGGCGACCTGCGTGTCCACCACTGTGCCCCTGCCCGTCGGCCTGGGCGTTCCCCGCCGGGACGGGCCGTCCCCCTGCACGTGGGCGTTGTGGGACGACAACGGCACGACCCGGCTCGACGTCTCCGCGGCCGGCATCAGCAACGTCGCCATCCGTCCCGACTGGCGCTTCTCCCTGCACTACCCGTCCTGACGCTTCTGGGGAGCCCAGACACGGATACCCGTGCCTGGGCTCCCCAGAACGGGTGGTTGGGGCCGCCGCCGGAGGGAATCGGGGTGTTCGTACCGAATTCCGATGGCATGGGGATGCCCAATACGAGCGGCGGCGTGCCGCTCATCCTGTACGCCAGCCACGAACGGGGGCCCTTCTCGGATCTGGTCGGCCTCCTGACCGCGGCGGGCTGGGTGATGGCGGAAGGCTTCCGGCCCCCGCAGGGAGACCCGGTCGTCTGCTTCGGTCTCGTGGACGACTGGTCCGACGCCGCGGCGGCCGTGGCCTGTGCCGCGGCCGGCGCCGGTGTCGTGGCATGGGCCCGCGACGAGCGGGTGCGCCTCTCGCTCTTCGAGGACCTCCGCCACCTCGGAGACGTGCTCCTCCTCGACCACGACGGCGTCCGGGCGGCGGCCGGCCCGGAGACCCTGGAGCTGCTGCGCCTCTACGGCGGCGGTTCGTCCCTGGTGCAGGCCGCCCGCCGGCTGCACCTCTCCGAGCGCACGGCGCGGAGACGGATGGCGGCGCTGCGGCGGCTCCTCGGCGTGCGCTCCAACGAACAGGCCGTGGCCCGGCTCCTGGCCGGCCAGAGCCATCCGGGCGGCTCGTGACCGCGGGGGTGGGGGCGTGACGGGCTGCGTCGGGCGCGCGGCGGAGCTGGAGTGGATCGGCGACGCCCTGATGGAGTGCGAGCCTGTTCTCGTCGTGGGCGAGGCAGGGATCGGCAAGACGACGCTGTGCCTGCAGGCGGCGGCGGCGACAGGGCGACCGGTGGTGGCCGTCGCCGGATTCCGGTCCCTCACCTGGCGCCGATTCGGACCTTTCCTGGCTGCTCTTCAGGGCGCGGCCGGCGGCGCGGGGCCCGGCTCCGTGGCCGCTGCCTTGCGGGCGGCGGTGGGGGAGGGTGTCCTCGTCGTGGACGACCTCCAGTGGGTGGATGCCGGTTCCCTCGACGTCGTGACCCGCCTGGCGGGGCGGCTGGCTCTACTGGCCGCGGTCCGCGAGGAGGACCCGGGCGCCGCTGCGACGCTCGATGCCGCCCGGGAGGCCGGGTTCGCCGTGTTGGCATTGGGCGGCCTGGACGACGCCTGCGCCGCCGAGATGGCACGGACGCTGCTGCCGGCCGTCACCGAGGAGCATCTGGCGACGATCGTGCGCGGTGCCAGAGGCAACCCGCTCTTCATCGAGGAGCTCGCTCGGGCCCGTGACGCCCCCGCCGGTCTGCGCGCCGCCTTGTGCTCGCGTATCGGGCGTCTGGGGGCTCCGGCCCGTCACGACCTCGCCCTGTTGGCTCTCGCCGGACGACCGGTGCGCCGGGGCGAGGTGGGCGAGGTGGCCCCGTCGCTGTTCTCGGAGGACCTGGCCGTCGTCGAGGGCGACGTGGTCGACCTGCGCCATGCCCTCGTGGGGGAGGTCGCCGTCGAGCTCCTCGATTCGCGGGAACGCATCGCGTTGCACGGCGAACTTGCCGGCCTGCTGGCGGAGGACGGTGAGGTCGCCCGCCACCTGGCGGCTGGCGGACGGCGGGACGAGGCCCGCCGTCGTGCCATGCGTGCGTCCGAGGTCGCCGAGAGGCCCGGGGACGCAGCCTCGCTCCTCGCCCTGGCTGCGATGTGCGCTGAGGGTCCCGAGGCCGATGAGCTCCGGCTGCGGGCGGCGGGAGCGCTCCTCGATGCGGGCGACTTCGGCGGGGTCCTGGAGGTGACCGGCTTCGTCGAGGGGGCCAGCGCCGAGGTCAGGGCCCGCACGTCACTCGTGCGGGGGGAGGCCCTCTGGGAATCCGGCCGAGGTGAAGATGCGGAGGCGGCGGTGTCCGCCGGTCTCGTAGAGGTGGCGGGGTCCCGGACCCCCCTGGAGGTGCGCCTCCGTCTCGAGTACGCCCGCCTCATCCGCCTTGCTTCCTCGGACAGTCTCCGGGGGCGGGCGCTGGCGGAGGAGGCGCTTGTCTTTGCCCGGGAGGTGGGGGTGGAGGAGCCCCGGGCCCTGGTGGAGGCCGGCTTGGCTCTCATGGGGTCGGGCGATGCCAGCGGCAAGGAGATGCTGGTGCGGGCGCGAGCGGACGCCGTTGCCGTCGGTGAGGCCGCCGTGGAGATCTACGCTCTCCAAGGACTCGCCCTGGCGGCCATGGCCGAGGGGCGCTTCGACGAGGCTGAGTCCATGTACTCCGCTTCGTTGGAGACATGCCGCCGCCTCGGGTTCAGGGGGCGGGAGCGCATGGCTCTTGCCCACCGCCTCTGGCTGGATCTGTTCCGCGGGGACTATGCGCGGGTGCTCGAAGTGGGCGCGGCGCTCCGTGAGGAGGGGCCCATCGTGCGCAACGAGGACATGGCCCTGGTCACCTATGGGACGGCGCTCATTGACGTGGGGCGTGAGCAGGAGGCGCTCGGCATCGCCCGCAGTGCTCTGGCGACAGCCGGCGACCGGTTCGGGCGGGAGAGGGCCCATGCGGTGATCGCCGAGGCTGAGTACTGGGGAGGCCGCCCAGCGCGCGCCGTGACCGTGCTCCATGAGGGATTCCCCGACGGCGTGGGCTTGAAACTGCCGGCGTTCATGGTCGCACCCACATGGGCCTGGTCCGGTCTCGAGCTGGGCCGGGACGTGGGCGGAACCGACGACAGGTTGGTCCACGCTCTGCTCCTGCCCGAGCTCGCCAGGGAGTTCCAGGCCATCGACCTCCTCCGCGAGGGTGACGGCGGGGCCGCCGAGGCTGCGGAGCTGTTCGCGTCCGCCGCCGAGGGATGGGCGGGGAGGCTGTTCCGCGCGGAGATGCGGTGCCGGTGGGCCCAGGGGGAGGCGCTGCGCCGTGCCGGCAGCCTTGACAGCGCACGCGAGGTCCTCGAGGGCGTGGCGGAGCGGGCGCGCAGCCACGGCATGGGGCCCCTCCTCGCCCGCGTCCGGCGTTCGCTGCGCATGGCCGGCGGTGGGGTCCGCACGCACGGTGCGCGTGCCGGCGCCGGTCTCACCGGGCGTGAGCGGGCGGTCGTCGAGTTGGTGGGCGCCGGCCTCTCGAACGAGGAGATCGCCCGCCGCCTCGGCGTGGCGTCCTCCACCGTCGCCCGTCACGTCGGCAAGGCGCGGGAGAGGCTCGGCGCCCGCAGCCGCATCGCGACCGCCGTGGCTGCCGGGACCGCCGTGGCCCGACCACTGGTTGTCCTCAGCGGCGCCGCCGACGAGTTCGGGGCCCGGTGCGCCGTCCTCGAGGCCCGGGGCTGGATCCGCGTCGAGGGCTGGGTTGTGTCTCCGGGGGACCCCACGGGCTCCGGGGTCGTGCGCACCGGGAGCGTCTCGGGGTTCGCCGCCACCGCCGAGGTCGTGTTGGCGGCGCTCCGGGGCGAGGCCATCGTGGTGCTGGTGGACGCCGGCGAGGACGTGGCCAGGGCGCTCATCGAGGATCTCGACCGTCTCGGGACCGTGGAGCACGTCAGGGGGCAGGCGCCCGGCGCCAGTGGCGGCAGCGTGGAGCTCGCAGCGGAGGACCACCGCCTCCTGCGCCTTCTCGCCAAGGGGCATTCCACCCATGAGGTGGGCAGCGCCCTGCACATGTCGCCCCGTACCGTCCGCCACCGCTTGGCGAAGCTGCGCCAGCGCCTCGGGGTCTCCTCCAACGCGGAGGCCGTCCTGGCGGTGGGGACCGCCGGGGATTCCGGGGCCCGATCCGGGCTTTCGGCGGCGGGGCCGCATGTCTGCCGAGTCCGCGATTGAAGCGATGTGCCCGACTCGTTACGTTTGACACGGGCGTCGGTTCGCGACCGTAGCGGCCCGGCCGTCACGGCTGGTAGGAGCGGGTCTTGGGAGCTGCAGTGTTGAATCGGGGCCGTGTCAGACGCGCGGGGACACCACCGAGGACCGGGGTCCGGGGTGCTCTCGCGGTCGCCGTCGTGCTCGCTCTCCTGAGCGGGATCGCCCCGGCGGGGGCGAGCGAGTGGGACACCCGGGACGACACCGGGAGCGGTCGGGTGCAGGACTCCTACCCGTACAAGACGGCGGATCCGTCCCAGAACGACCCCCTCGGCTTCCCGTACCGTTCGGGCGCCTCCTACGTGGCCTGGTACCTCGCCGACAGCGGGGTGACGGTCCACGCCGAGATGCCCGGCGTGGACGGCCCCGCACCCGTGCGCTTCGCCACCGGGCCTGGATACGGCAGCGACGACGCCTCGTGGACGGCGTCGATGTGGCGCCTCGGATTCCACGTCCGGGACGACTCCGCCGCCCGCCTGGGAGACGTCTACGTGAATCCCGACGGCAACTGGATCGGCGTCGTGTACGAGGTGAAGAACGGCTGGATCACCGTCGCCGGCTACGAGGTGGGCGACCAGCGGGCCGCCGACACGTTCGGGATCGCCCAGGTGAGGGTCGCGAAAGGCGACTGCGCCTGCGTCGTGGACGTCTTCAACACCCCCATCGCGTCGTCCCAGGGCGGCGTGAACGTGACGGAGGAGACAGTGCAGGAGAAGATCCGCACCTACCCCTCGGACACCGCCCGGGAGGTGAGCCCCCCGGCGGTGGACGCCGGCGGGACGATGTCGGGGCGGGTGAGCACGGACGGGGAGGCATTCGTCGCCTACGGGGAGGGCACCCCCGGGGTGTCGTTCCCCGAGGGGGGCCCCTTCGACGTCGCTGACCAGGATCCGACCCTTCCGCACCCTTACCGCTTCGTTCTCTACAACCGCACGTTCGGCGGTGGGCTCGCCTACCTCCCCGGCCAGGGCGCCCCCGGGGCGAACGGCGGAACCGACAACGGCCTCGCCATGAGCCCGAACCTCGACCGCATGGCGTGGTCGACGCGCGATGCCCTGCTCCCCGAGGACACCTGCCCCGACGGGTCGCCCTTGGCCGAGACGATCTACGACGGCCAGGGCTTCGCCACGACGCTCTCCCACTTGGGGATCTTCTACGGCTCGATCTTCGTCGTCGGCGCAGGCGGAATGCACGTGAACGCCGAACCCCGCCTCAACGGGCACACCAGCCCGGACTGGTGGGGCTCGGGGGACACGATCATGCTCTGCGTCGGGGAGAAGGTGGTCAGTCCCCGCGACGTGTACGTTACGGACCTCCGCACGGGGCGGTCCTTCATCGCCACACCGCCGCAGCTCAACTCCGACCCCGCTTCCGGCCAGGAGTCCAGCCTGAGTGGCCTGGGGGTGGTCTCCGACAGCGGTGTCGTCGAGGTGAGCGCCACGGTCCGGGCGTCGTACGGCTACCCGGACGACAACCCGAACGCCTACCTCCCGTCACCCCTCCCGGAGCGGGCCGGGCGGGCGATCAACATCCTGGTCGGCGGCGCCTCCGGGTGGATGGAGAACTGGGCGCTGAACGTCACCTGGTGGGTCTTCACGTATATCGCCTCGGTGCAGGAGACCCTCGACGAGATCTCCGTGGACATGTGGGCGACATGGCCGACTCCCCTCGGCGGCGCGGACTGCGACATGGTCGAGTTCCTGATCTGGCGCTGCACGGGATCCGTGGACTTCTGGGCGCGCAACAAGGGGCCGTGGCGCAGCGTCGCGGGCACCTACGACGTCACGGCCCCGGCCGGGACGTGGAACGAGCTCCCGGACCAGGCTCGCTACGTGGTGGTGACGCCCGCCACGGGCGACGTGCGACCCGCGCCCACAGCGGACGACTCCCTGGGGGTGTACCCCAACAACTCCCCGGAGAACCTCACCCCGAACGGCCGCTGGTGGCACAGGGCGTGGTGGAACGACGCCTGGAACGACGGCAGCGGGGTGTGCCTGGAGAGCGTGCAGTCCGGGGAGCGCTACGACTGCCGGCCGATGATGGACGGCGGCCCCGTGGGCGACGGCCCGGTGGGCCCGAACGACGACGGCGAGTTCCTCGCCACGTACTCCACCCCCGGCGGGGACTACGTCACGGTGTGGCGTCCGGGGAGCAGCGGCAAGCTCGAGATGGCCTCGGCTGTGCTCCTCCCCACGGTGAGCGACGGGGGCGGCACCTGGGAGGTGTGCCACCTCGGCGGCGTGAGCATGAAGACGCCGGAGGGGCGCCGCACCCTGGCCACCTACTGCCGGGGTTCCCAGCGGCGTTTCGCCATCATCGAGGTCCCCGACCAGCGGGCGGGGCGGGACGCGACTTCGCTGGCGGGCGGCTCCGGGGTGACCCGGGGTCAGGGCGTGGTGGCCGGAGGCGGCCGCTGGGAGGTGGGCACGCGGGTGGCCACGGAGCACGGCGGGGAGCTGCAGGGTTCCCGTCAGGGCCTCATGGGTGTGGCGGTGAAGCGCGACACTGGCGACGCCGTGCCCACGGGGGCGGCGTTCTACGAGCTCTCGTCTCCGTCGCGGCGCTGGCGGGTGCTGGGGCGCAAGTTCGACGAGCTCAGCGTGGACACCGCCCGCCAGGCGTACCGCCTGGAGCGCCCGGGGAGCGCCGCGGTGCTGCGGGGGCCCTGTGACGTGTACTCGCTGCCGAACACCGGGGGAAAGCAGCCGTTCCTCACGGACCCGCCCGTGGACCGGCGGGGGACGTATTGCACGTGGACGTTCACGGAGGGTTCGCCGAGCGGCCACGGCGGCGGCGACGCGCAGTTCTCCCTGGAGGTGAGGCGGGCCAACGGGGGGCCGGTGGTGCTGGACGTGCCCCGCACGGCGGTGCCACTCGGGCCCAGCAACCAGCTCCTCGTGGACGCGGCGGGGTACGACAAGCCGCTCTCGGCGCTGGGCCGGCGATTGGAGAGGGCGGCGAAGAACCTGGCGGCGGGCCTCGTGGACGACCTCGCCGACGACGTGGCGGGTGTCGAGGTCGAGTACGAGGTGCAGGAGATGATGGCCCGCCTCGACCCGTGGATCGACCACCAGCTCGCCGAGCTCAAGGGCGTCGCCCTGGAGTGGGTGGACCAGATCCCCCCCTGGCTGGAGAAGCACGTCTTCACCCCTCTGGTCGAGATGGTCACCAGGTTCGTGAACCGCTGGGGCCTGAACTTCCAGGCCGTCAAGGACGACGTGAAGGGGTTCTTCGAGCAGCCCCTGCAGGTTCTGGAGGACTTTTGCGCCGGCGTCGTCGCGACGGGCGGGGATCTCGGCGACGCCCTGACGGCGATGTTCGACAACCCCTACCTATCCGCGGGCATGGGGGCGGCCGGGTTCGACGTCAACGACCAGGCCGTCCTCACGGGTCTGGTCGAGGGCTTCACCGGCGAGATCCAGGACATCTGTGGCACGCTGGGGGAGGAGGCGAGGCAGGCGCTGGAGGACGCGATCAGCCAGTACGTCGACGGGCCCCTCGATCTCCTCGCGACCCGGTTCGAGGACGCCAAGACGGTCGTCACGGGCCAGATGGAGGCGCGGGTCAACGACCTCCGCGCCCTCGTGAACGGGGCGATCGACTCACTGCGGGCCGAGATCGTGGCCTTCGACCTGACTCCGCTCAAGGACGTCCCGATCGACATCTCGTCCTGCCCGACACATGGTGAGCCGGGCTACGACCCGAACTGCCGCATCGACCTGGTCCGCGATTGGGCCCGCCAGATCCTGAAGGGGGCACACGACTGGGTGCTCGACCTCGTCTACGAGGACGACCCGAACTACGACTACCACAACCCCAGCGGATGCGACTCCTCCGGCACCCGACTCCTCAAGATCGTCCACTGCGCCGTCGACTGGGCCCACGCCGTCTGGACGGAAGGCTTCACGGCCCAGCTCCAACCTCTGGACGAGGCCATCCAGGGCGTCGCCGCCGGGATCGCCGGGATCACCACCAACGACGACTACGACCAGCTCTTCCACTGCGCCGCCGGCCTCACAAGCGCTCTCGACCTCCTGTCGACCTCGTGGTGGGAAGCCGTCCTGGAGCCCGTGATCAGCCTCTTGAGCGGCGGGTGGCTGAACTGGTTCTCCGGCGCCGAGCGGGACGACCCGGCTCTGCTGCAGCACGCCGTGGAGTGCATCCTGCCCACCCCGGGCGGGTGGTGGCCGAACGACGCCGACTGGCTCACGCTGGGGCCCTGGACGACCGAGCAGGTCTCGCGGTTCTTCTACGCCGCGCTCGACTTCGTCTCCAACGTCCTCGCAGACCAGCTTTCGCGCGTCACCGTCGACGGCGGCGACGTGAACGCGGTCGGCCAGGCCGTCGTGCAACTCCTCGTGAACCTCACGAAGAAGACGATCACCCTCGACGGCCAACCCCTGCCCGACAACTACTTCGAGGCCCTGGAGGAGAAGCTCTCCGGCGGAGCCGACGACGTCTCCTGGGAGCAGATCTGGGGGTTCCTCACCGACGGCGTGGACGGCTTCACGGGGGCCGGGATGTCGGACTGGGAGAGCATCCAGTCGGGCATGCGCTGCGCCGAGGTGACCTATAACCCGAACTGGTGGTACGACCACGCTCCCGACGCCGTGAAGAACGCCTTCGACCTCGCCCTGTTTCTGGAGGGCTGCAAGAAGGGCGGGTTTGTGCAGGGGACCCTGAGGTACCTCCTGGAGGACCCCGCCCAGTTCCTCGGCCAGCCCCTTGAGGCGCGTTTCGAGTACCTGTGGACGAACCCGAAGGGCATCGGCTCTCACCTCCACCGCCTCCTGGACGTCGTGGAGAGACGCCTCGTCTCCTACGTGCAGTCCATCCTGCCCGACAAGCTGAGGGAACTGGGGGGCTGGATCCGCTCCGCCGGGACAGACCGTCAGGGTGAGATCGAGACCGCCCTGCGCTACGAGCTCGAGCTGCTCATGGACCTCCTCCAAGGGGAGGCGGGGGCGGCGAACCCGGTGGAGGAGGCCGTGAACGGAGCGGCGAACCGGGTCGCGGGCGCGCTCGACCGTCTGGCCTGGGCGATCGAGGTGCAGGCGGCGCAGCCGTGGTTGCGGGAAGTCGCCCAGCTCATCAGGTGGGCGAACGTGCGTCTCAGCCAGGCGGTCGCCGCGGTGGCCACGGTCGTGCAGACGGTGCGCGACTGGATCGCGGGCCTCGGCTTGCCCGCCGAGCTGGAGGCGGCGATCTTCGGCCTCCTGGACGACATCATGGACGCCGTCACCGGCGCCGCCGAGTGGGTGGAGAACAACGCCCTGGAGCCCATGGAGACCCAGCTCGACACGCTTCTGCGCATGGCGTTC
Source organism: uncultured Acidimicrobiia bacterium (assembly GCA_964370965.1). Lineage (GTDB taxonomy): Bacteria > Actinomycetota > Acidimicrobiia > UBA2766 > UBA2766 > CAYJLW01. The sequence continues at coordinate 35,665 of CAYJLW010000015.1, forward strand.
GGCTCGATCGCCGCCGCCATCCGGGCGCAGAAGGCCTCGGTGTACGACCTGCGCGACAGCCTGATCGGCAAGTTCCGCGCCTGGCTGGTGGAGTGGGCGGACAAGGTGGCGCGTTCCTGCGGGGAGGGCCACGCCAAGCTCCCCGGCGAGCCGTCCGGGGTGTGCGACATCGTGACCGAGCCCGTGGACACGGTCTTCGACGCGGGCGTGAACTGGATCGCGGGGGCGATAGAGGACATCGCGGACGTGATCGAGGGCCGGGTGTCGGGTGCCCCGCGCACGATCCGCAAGTACGTGGACGAGCTGAACTGCGAGCTCGTCCTCTACGTCTACGACATCCAGGCCCAAGTGGAGGGGATGTGTGAACGCATCAACGCCGGCCTCCCGCCCTTCGAGGTGAAGAAGTCCTCCGAGTCGTTGCTGAACCTCCTCACGTCCAAGGGTGAGGAGCTCCAGAAGTGGATCCTGGACGAGCTCGCCAACGCGTCCCGGGCGATCAGGGGCTTCGACCTGGAGTCCGAGGAGATGTGGGCGCAGATGGACGCCACGGTGGCGTCCGGGATGCAGTTCGCCATGTTCGCCGTGGACCCGGAGGTCCGCGAGGCCTTGGGTGAGTACCTCCGCCACGCCCTCTCGCGGGTGGCCCGCTGGGTGGAGCCCATGAGCGACGAGCAGGCGTTGCGGGCAGTCGGCGAGGACCTCGGCCTGCCCGACCTGTACCGGGTGATCCAGGACCAGATCGCCGAGGTCGTCCCGTTCATCCGCGCCCAGGTGTACGACATCTTGGGAAACCTCCCGAACGTGGACGGCCTCGCCTTCGACCTGCGGGCGGCGACTTCCCTGGCGGACGTGGTGAGCTCCTTCGGGACCTTCGGCGACTACCTGCTCACCTGGGTGATCGAGACCGTCGACGACGTCACGGGGAACTTCCTGAACCTGAACGCGAAGGTGGCGGGCGCGATCGGGGACTCGGTGCTGCGGGTGGCGGAGAACACTCTGCGGGTGGTGATCGACGGGATCGTGAACGTGTTCCGTTTCGTGGTCTGGGCGCACGAGTACACCTTCGAGAAGGTCATGACGCCTCTCATCGCCCTGGGTGAGGTGCCCGACGTGTGGGGGGCGCCCGGTTTCGGGGAGGTCGAGGCGGACGCCACGTTCGCCGGTGACGTCCGCCTGGACATGCGCTTCGCCCAGGATCACGCCACAGCCCCGGTGGGCGGGGCTGTGGCGGCCTACCCGAGGGTGTCGCACCCCGGAGAGTGGTACGTGGTCTCGTCGAGCTCGTTCCAGGCGGGGACCTTCACCCAGCCGGACCGCACCCTGGAGGAGCTCGACGGCAACGCCGGGACCCTCGACGTCACGGGGTTCTGCAACGTCTATCGGGCGAGCGGGCCGAACCTCTCTGACGCCACAGCTCTCGTTTCCTCGGGGGACTGCCAGTGGGTCGTGGACGGCTTCGACCACGACCTGCGGCTCGACGGGCCGCTGCCCGAGTGGGCCGGGGGGGAGACTGCGTTGGTGTCCGGCACAGAGGTCGTCACCCTCGGGCGGCCCTCGCTGCTCGGGCCCTTGTGGGCTCGACTCATGGCCCAGTGGGTCGCCGGTGCCGAGGACGTGGTCGCTGTCGTGGCCGACGAGGACACCGCCGGGGACGGGACCCTGCCCGAGCTCGTGTCGGCCACGGCGTCCGGCGGCGTGGGGGACGCCGCCAGCGACCAGGTCGGCGGGGTGAGCCCCGACGGCCGCTACGTGGCGTTCTCCTCGTCGGCGGGGAACCTCGTGGCCGGTGACGGCAACGGGGAGTGCGACGTGTTCCTGCGCGACCGCGGGACGGGCGCCACGACGGCGGTGAGCACGACGCCCGGGGGGACGACCGCGTCCGGGTGCTCGTACCTCCCGGCGACGAGTCGGGACGGCAACGTCGTGGCGTTCACGTCGTGGGCACCCGACCTCGTGGCAGGCGACGGCAACCCCGAGCGGGACGTCTTCGTGCGCGACCTCGCCTCGGGGGCGACGGAGCGCGTGAGCGTGCCCGCCGGCGGCGGGGAGGCCGACGCCTGGAGCTTCGAGCCGGTGCTCAGCGGTGACGGCCGCTACGTGGCCTTCGTGTCCCCGGCGGGCAACCTCGTCGCCGGCGACACCAACGGGGCGCCCGACGCGTTCGTCGTCGACCGCGCGACGGGGACGATCGAGCGGGTGAGTGTGGCTCCCGACGGCGGTGAGCTCCCGGGCGGCATCTGGTGGGGAGCCCCAGTGGATCCGTTCCCCTGGGGCACGTCGATCGGCATGAGCGACGACGCCAACCGGGTCGTGTTCAGCGTCGACGGCGCCGTGTACGTGCGCGACCGCGGCGCCGGGACGACCCAGCGGGTGGACGTGAACGACGACGGCGACGCCTCCGACGGCGCTTCCGTACGACCCACGATCAGCGGGAACGGCCGGTACGTGGTGTTCGCCTCCGACGCGGGCAACCTCTCAGGGAACGGGGAGGCGCCGGACACGAACGGCTTCGTCGACATGTTCCGGAGGGACCTCACCGAGGGCCGCACCCGGATCGTGAGCCGGTCCGCGGCCGGCCAGTCCGACGGAACGTCCGGCGACTCCACCCCGGCGGCGGCGATGGGCGTCGACGGCCGCTGGGTGGTCTTCGAGTCCACGGCCACGAACCTCGCCGCCGTCCCGGGCAACGGGCAACGCCAGGTGTACGCCCGCGACATGGACTCCGCCGACGTGCGGCTCCTGAGCCTGACCGCAGGGGGCGCTCCGGGGGGCGCGGGCAGTGGCGGGATCCGCATCGGCGAGGACAACACGGTGGCGTTCGTCTCCGAGGCCGCCGATCTCGCCGGAGGCGACGCGAACGGCGTCACGGACGTCTTCGTGAGCGACGTCCTGGCCTCGGGGGGGCCGTCCTGGCTCCTGGAGGACCTCGTACGCTGGGTGGAGCGGGTCGGCGAGGGCTATTTCGCGGATCCCGCGGGTCGTCCCGCCCACGACGCCACCGAGCGCTGGGTAGAGGACAACCTCGGGATCCGGGGCCGTTTCTCGCCCGAGCTCGTGTCGGCGACGGCGACGGGGGGGGCCGGCGGGGCCGCCAGCCACCAGGTGGGCGGGGTGAGCCCGGACGGCCGCTACGTGGTGTTCTCCTCGGAGGCGGAGGATCTCGTGGCCGGTGACGGCAACGCCAAGCGTGACGTCTTCGTGCGCGACCGCTTCGCTCGTACGACCGCGGCGTTGAGCACGACTCCAGGGGGTGCCACGGGCGGCGGGCACTCGGCGCGGCCAGCGATGAGCCGGGACGGCACCGCGGTGACGTTCGCCTCGTCGGCGCCGGACCTCGTGGCGGGGGACACGAACGCCGAGACGGACATCTTCGTGCGGGACCTCGCCTCGGGTGCCATGGAGCGTGTGAACGTGCCGGCGGCTGGCGGCGAGTCCGACGGCGTGAGCACCGAGCCCGTGGTGAGTGGCGATGGCCGCCATGTGGCGTTCCTGTCCGTCGCCGGGAATCTCGTGGCGGGGGACACCAACAGCGCCTTCGACGTCTTCGTCGCCGACCGCGCAGTGGGCACCTTGGAGCGGGTGAGCGTCGCGGACGACGGCAGCGAACTCCCGCTCGGGGCGTCGTATGCGGCGCCGGTGCCGGGGCTCCCGTGGGGGACGTCGATCGGGATCAGCGACGACGGCGCCCGTGTGGTCTTCACCGACACCAGGGGGGGTGTCTTCGTGCGTGACCGGGGCCTGGGGACCACACTGCGGGCGGACGTGAACGACGCCGGGGATCCGGCGAGCACGTACGCGGGGGAGCGTCCCGCGATCAGTGGTGACGGCCGCTACGTGGTGTTCGCCACGGCGGCCGACAACCTCGCGGGTGGCGACGACCCGCCGGACGGGAACGGCCTCCTCGACGTGTACCGCCACGACCTGGAGCGGGGCCGGACCCGCCGGGTGAGCCGCCCCGCCTCGGCTGGGGCGGGCGAGTCCGACGGCGCCTCCGGGGAGTGGATCCCGGCGGCCGCCCTGAGCGGGGACGGCCGCTGGGTGGTCTTCGAGTCCACGGCCACGAACCTCGCCGACGGCGTGGGCAGCGGGGAGCGCCAGTTGTACGTCCGGGACATGGACTCGGAGTCGGTCAGGGTTCTCACCGTCACCTCGGCGGGCTTGCCCGGTGACGCCGGCAGCGGCGGGGCCCGCATCGGCGGGGACTTCGCCGTGGCGTTCACTTCCGAGGCGTCGAACTTCGCGGACGCCGACGCGAACGGGGCGTGGGACGTGTACGTCTCCGATGCGCTAGTGCCCTTCGAGACCTGGCTGCAGACCCGGCTCCTGTGGTGGCTGGAGGGCAAGGACGCCTACCTGGCGGACCTGGAGGTCCGCCGCGCCCGCGAGGACGCCCGCCAGCAGCTCATCGGTGACCTCGCGGACTCCACCTTCGAGGCGGTCGCCGCCTACCTCGGTCTCGGCTCGGACACGGGTGCCGGAGCGGGCCCCGCGCTCGTGAACGCCACTCCGTGGGGCGCCGTGGAGAACGGCGGCAGGGGCGAGATCCACGACCGGTCCCGCGTCAGTGCCGACGGTCGCTACGTCGTGTTCTCCTCGGCGGCGGCCGACCTCGTCGTCGACGACGGCAACGACGCCGAGGACGTCTTCCGGCGTGACACGCAGACGGGTGTCACGGTGAGGGTGAGCGAGAACCGTGCCGCCGGGACGGAGTCCGTCCGCGGCAAGGCGTCGCGGTTCCCGGCGGTGAGCGGGGACGGCCGGTACGTGGCCTACCGCTCGCAGGCGACGAACCTCACCGCTGGGGGGGCGCCGCCGGTCGTCGAATCCGGCGTGCTCATCTGGGACGCCGAGACGGGGGCGAACGCGTTGGTCCCCGGTTCGGAGGGGGCGACCGGGGACGCGGCCGTCAGCGCCGACGGCCGATACGTCGTCTACGGCCGCGAGGGATCCGGGGACGACGGGAGCGCCCTCTGGGTCTACCGCTACGACCGCGGGACGGACACGACCGCGGTGGCGAACGTGCCCGTCAGCGGCGTGGTCCCGGACTACGAGTCGTCCTCCTTCGACGTGAGCGAGGACGGCCGCTACGTCCTCTTCGTGTCCTTGGCGACGAACCTCTATGAGGGCGACAACTCCGACTACGCCGTGGACGCCCTCGTGCGGGACATGGACGCGGGCGTGACCTTCAGGGCCGGCCGGGGCGTGCTCTACGACGCCGCCCTCAGCGGCGACGGCCACTACGTCGTCTTCTCCTCTGCGACCGCGCTCGTGGCCGAGGACACCAACAACGGGAGCGACGTGTACCGCTACGACGTCGTCTCCGGGACGACTTCGCTGATGAGTGTGAGCGACGGCATTCCGGTCGCCGCCACGGGCGGGTACCGGCCGGCGATCAGCGACGACGGGCGCGTGGTCGTGTTCCTCTCGGGGACCGGGGTGTACGTCCGGGACACGGTGGCAGGTGTCACCCGTCTCGTGAGTGTGGCGGCGGACGGGAGGGTGCTGCCCGGGACGGCGGTGTTGGACCCGGTGCTCGAACTCGGGGTCGAGCCCACAGCCGTGAGCGGGGACGGCCAGTGGGTGGCGTTCCCGTGGCACGACGCCGCCACCGGCTCTGCGAAGAACTTCCTGTACCACGCCACCACGGACCCGCCCCCGCCGCCGGAGCTTTCCGTGCAGGGGGCGACGGACGCCTTGAGCACGTTCCTGACGACGTGGCTGGGGGAGCGCAGCGCGGAGGAGCGGGCGGCGATCGAGCCCGACGCGCAGCGCCTCCTCGACCGCCTCGTGGTGTTCCTCACGCCGTGGTCCGGCGGCGGCCCCGTTGCCGACCCCCGCCTGCTGTCCGTGTCAGCCGAAGGCGTTCCCGGAGACTGGGGCGCGACCGAAGCCCAGGCCGCCCCCGACGGGACCGCCGCCGTGTTCACCTCCCTGGCCGGGAACCTCGTCCCGGGCGACTCCGGCGGCCGCTTCGACGTGTTCGTGTCCGGCACCGCCACGGCTGCGATCGAGCGGGTGAGCGTGGCTTCGGACGGGAGCGAGGCCGACAGCCACAGTTCCACGGGTTCCGCGAGCTTCGCCGCCGACCGCGTGGCGTTCGCCTCCTACGCCACGAACCTCGTAGCGGGGGACACCAACAGCAGGCGTGACGTCTTCGTGCGCGACCGCGTCGACGGCACCACCCGGCGTGTGAGCGTGGCCTCGGACGGCGCACAGGCCGACGCGGCGTCCCACGACCCCGAGATCGGCGCCGACGGCCGATACGTGGTGTTCTCCTCGGACGCCACGAACCTCGTTGCGGGCGACACCAACGGCGTGCGGGACGTGTTCCTGCACGACCTCGACACCGGTGCGACGGAGCGGGTCAGTGTGGACGGCGCGGGAACGCAGGGGAACGGGATCTCGGGCGGGACCGACAGCGGCAACGTCGACCTGAGCGCCGACGGCCGCTACGTGGCGTTCACCTCCGCGGCCACGAACCTCGTGGCGGGTGACACCAACGGCGTCGGGGACGCGTTCGTGCGGGACCGTGTGGCCGGTGCGACGGAGCGGGTGAGCGTGGCGACCGACGGTGCCCAGGCCGACGGCGGCGTGTTCACCTTGAGCGGTGGTGGGTCGGTCCTGTCCCTCGACGGGTACGGGGACTACGTGGCGTTCCTGTCGGACGCCACGAACCTCGTTGCGGGCGACACGAACGGCGTCAGGGACGCGTTCGTGCGGGACCGTGTGACCGGGACGACGTCCCGGATGAGCGTGGGCAGCGACGGCACGCAGGCCGACGCGCAGTCGTTGTCGGTCTCGGTGGACCACGACCACGACTACGTCGGTTTCGTGACCAGGGCCGCCCTGGGCGACGTCCGGGACACCAACGGCGTGCAGGACGCCTTCGTGCGGGACCTCTCCGGTCCCGACACCCACAGGGTGGGCATCGGCGCCGGCGGCACGGAGCCGAACGCGGGCACCGTCTCCGTGTCCCTCGCACGTGACACGGCCGTGATCGCGTCGAGCTCCACGAACCTCCTTGCGGCGCCCTCCCCGAGCTACTCGGGAGCGCAGGTGTTCTTCGTCACGACGCTGCCCCGGGCCGTGGAGGTCCCCTCCGACGTGGCCGCCTACGTGAGCGGCGCCCTCGACGTCATCGCGCAGTGGGCGACGGATGCGCTGGCCGACGCGCCGCCGGACCCGAACCTCGTTCGCAGCCTGGTGGCGGTCGTGCGCGAGCTCCTGGCCCGCCAGGAGTCGGCCGACGGGATCGACTGGTTGCAGCGCCAGGCGGCGGGGGAACGGATGGTGAGCGACTTCCTGGGTGACCTCGCGGACATCTGGGGGGGTGGTGGCCCTGGCTCCGCGGACGCGGTGCTCGACGCCCTGGAGCGGGTGCGGGGCTGGCTGGGGGAGTCCCCGCCGGGCCTGGAGGCCGCCTACTACGTCGGTGCGGTGACGCTGGGCACCCCGGTCGCCGAGGGTGTGGATGCCGGGGTGGACTTCGACTGGGGTGCGGGCGGCCCGGCGGGCCTCACCGACGGCTTCAGTGCGTCGTGGCGGGGCCGGATCGTGCCGCCGGTGACGGGTCCGGTGGGGCTCACGGTGGACTCCGACGACGGAGCCCGCCTCTGGGTCGACGGCCGGCTCGTGGTCGAGGACTGGTCAACGCCGGGATCGGGGTCGGCTTCTGCTGTGGTGGATCTCGTGGCGGGTGTGCCGGTGCCGTTGCGCCTGGAGTACCGGGAGGACACGGGGCCCGCCGGTGTGCGCCTGTCCTGGCGCCTCCCGGGTGAGGCGACCGCGGTGGTCGTGCCCTCGACCGCGCTGCTCGCCGGGGAGCCCCGCGTGGGCGACCTGCCCCGCACGATCAGCGGCCTGGAGCGTTTCGGGGACACCGCTGCGGTGGTGACGGGCCGGGCGAACACCGACGTGGTCCGGGGGGTGGGCGATCCCGCGGACACCTTCACGGCGTTGCTGGTGGCCACGGAACCCTACGACGACCCGCAGGGGTCCCTGGCCTACACCTACCGGGACGAGTCCGCGCAGGTGACGGTGGCCACCACCGCCCTGGACACCGTCGCCGCCACCGGGAGCTCCGTAACCGTCACAGGCTCGTGTGTGCGTCTCCGGGTGCCCGTGGCCATGGGCCCCCTGGCCCCGCCCGTGAAGGAGGGGCCGTTCCCCTGCTCCTGGCGGGCGTACGAGGATGCCGGCACCACCCGCCTGGACGTCTCCGGGGCGGGCGTGAGCGGCGCCGCCGTCCTGGCCGACTGGCGCCTCACCGTCAAGTATTCGACATAGCCGGGCGAAGCGCGGGCCCGTCAAGTCCCAGTGAAGTGACGCGCAGGCCGCGAATGCAGGGCACCCCACCCATCTTCTCGGGATCGACGGTGATCCGCTCCGGTCGGCGGCGTCGGCCACAGTGTGCCTCGTCGCCGGCGCGCCTGTTCCGCTGCGCGCCCGCGCCCCGGCGGATGTCTTCACGGCGTTCCTGATCGCGGTGCCGCCCCTACGACGACCCGCAAGGCTCCGTTTCGTACTCCCGCCGTGACGGCGCCGAGCAGGTGACGGTGGCCGACCACTGCCCTGGACACCGTCGATGCGACGGGAATTGACGTTGTCGTGCATGCGACATGCGTGACCACCGTCGCGCCCGTGCCCATGGGCCCGCTGTCACCGCCCCGCAAGGAGGGGCCGTTCTCCCGCACCTGGGCGTTGCGCGACGACTACGGGACCGCCCGTCTCGACGCCTCCGCCGCCGGTGTGTGAGCAACGTCGCCGTCCTCCCTACCTGGCGTCTCTCCCTCCACTACCCGTTCTAACGGTTCTGGGGAGCGCAGGCACGGACACTACATCGGTGCTTGCGCTCCGCAGAGCGGGATCGCCGGGGACCCCGGTTCGCGCAGGGGTGCGGTTGTCCCTACAGGGAAACGGTGTCGTCGTCCCGAATTCCGATGGGATGGGGACGTCGAGCAGTGGCGGCGCAGAGGTGCCGCTCATCCTGTACGCCAGTGACGAACGAGCGCTCTTCGAGGACCTCCGCCACCTCGGAGAGGTGCTCCTCATCGACAACGACGGCGTCCGGGCGGCGGCCGGCCCGGAGACCCTGGAGCTGCTGCGCCTCTACGGCGGCGGTTCGTCCCTGGTGCAGGCCGCCCGCCGGCTGCACCTCTCCGAGCGCACGGCGCGGAGACGGATGGCGGCGCTGCGGCGGCTCCTCGGCGTGCGCTCCAACGAACAGGCCGTGGCCCGGCTCCTGGCCGGCCAGAGCCATCCGGGCGGCTCGTGACCGCGGGGGTGGGGGCGTGACGGGCTGCGTCGGGCGCGCGGCGGAGCTGGAGTGGATCGGCGACGCCCTGATGGAGTGCGAGCCTGTTCTCGTCGTGGGCGAGGCAGGGATCGGCAAGACGACGCTGTGCCTGCAGGCGGCGGCGGCGACAGGGCGACCGGTGGTGGCCGTCGCCGGATTCCGGTCCCTCACCTGGAGGCGATTCGGACCGTTCGTTCCCCTGCTCGAGGAGCACGGCAGCGGTGCCGCTCCCGGGTCGGTGGCGGCCGCTGTGCGGGCCGCAGTCGGCAGAGGCGTCCTGGTGGTGGACGACCTCCACTGGGCCGACGCCGGGTCCCTCGAGGTCGTCGCCCACCTGGCCGGGTTCATCCCGCTGCTGGTGGCGGTGCGCAAGGCGGACCCGGGCGCCGCGGCGGCTCTCGCCGCGATGCAGGACGCCGGTTTCGAGGTCGTGGAGTTGGGCGGCCTCGACGACACGAACGCCGGCGAGTTGGCCCGCTCGCTGCGTCCGGACATCGACGAGGACCGCATGGGGGTCGTCGTGCGAGGGGCGCGGGGCAACCCGCTCTTCGTCGAGGAGCTCGCCCGGGCGCGAGGCGTGCCGGTGGAGTTCAGAGCGGCCCTGCGCGGTCGCATCGATGCTCTCCCCGGTCCCGCCCTGACGGACCTCGCCCGCATCGCGCTCACCGGTCGCCCGATCCGTCCGGGCGAGCTGGGCGACCTCCCCGACGAGATCTTCACTGAGGGACTCGTCACGACAGAAGGCGACACGATCTGGCTCCGTCACGCCCTGGTCGGAGAGATCGTGCTGGAGGCCCTGGCGCCGGAGGATAGGGCGCTGTTGCATGCCGAGCTCGCCGCCGCCCTGACAGAGGACAGCGAGATTGCCCAGCATCTGGCGGCGGCAGGGCGCACCGAGGAGGCCCGCAGGCTTGCCCTGCACGCCGCGGCGGCGGCGGCGAAGCCCGGCGAGGCGGCCTCCCTCCTCGGGCTCGCGGCCCTGTGCGCGCACGGTCCGGAGTCCGACGAGCTCCGCCTGCGGGCCGCGGATGCGCTGCTGGACGCCGGGGACTTCCTCGGCGTGATCGAGGTGATCGACCTGGTGAGGGGCCTCACCGCCGAGGTCAGGGCGCGCTCGGCTCTCGTGCGCGCCGACGCGCTGTGGGAGTCCGGCCGGGGCGACGAAGCCCAGACGGTTGTCGATGCAGCGCTCGCGGAAGTGGCCGGGTCGAGGACGCCCGTCGAGGTCCGCCTCCGTGTGGAAGCGGCGCGCCTGGCCGGCCTGGCCGGTTCGGACATAGCGGGCGCAAGGAAGCTGGCCGAGGAGACCCTGGCGCTGGCCCGTGAGATCGGGGCTGAAGAGTCGGCGGCGCTCGCGGAGGCTGGGCAAGCCCTGTGGCGCGACGGCTGCCGCCGGGCCAAGGACCTCCTCCTGCGCGCCCGTGAACTGGCCGGAGCGGAGGGAGATGCCCGCACCGAGACCTACGCCTTGGAGGGGCTGGCGGCCTCGGCCCTGATGTTCGGGAACCTCGACGAGGCCGAGGCGGCGTACTCCGCCGGCCTCGACATCTGCAGGCGTCTCGGTCTGGAGGGCCGCGCCCGTCTCTTCACGATCCAACGCTTGTGGCTGGACCTGTTCCGCGGCAACTACGCCCGCGTCCTGGAGTCAGGTGCCGCGCTCCGGGACGAAGCCCCGCTGGTGCGCAAGGCGGACACCGGCCTGATGACCTACGGCACCGCTCTCGTCGACGTCGGCCGGGAACAGGAGGCGATCGAGATCGCCAGAGCGGCCCGGGCGACGGCTGGGGACGACTTCGCCCGGGAGCGTGCCAGCGCCGTCATGGCCGAGGGCGAGTACTGGGGGGGGCGGCCGGCCCGGGCGGTGGAGATTCTGCAGGAGGCGTTTCCCGACGGCATCGGGCGCAAGCAGCCCGCGTTCATGGCCGTGCCCGTCTGGGCGTGGTCCCTCTTCGAGCTCGGCCTCGACCCGGCGGCGATACCGGACGCGTCCGATCGAACCCGCCTGCTCCCCCCGGTGGCCAGGGAGGTCGAGGCGGCCGCCCTGCTCGCCGGCGGCGAGGCGGCGGCGGCCGCGGATCTGCTCGACGCGGCGGCGGTGCCGTATGCGGGGCGGCTGCTGCGCTCCGAGCTGCGCATCCGCTGGCGCCAAGGGGAGGCCCTGCGCCTCGCCGGCAACCTGCCCACGGCGAGGGGCGTCCTGGCAGATACCGTAGGCCGGGCACGCCGTGCTGGCATGGAGGCGCTGGTTGCCCGGGCGTCGCGCTCGCTGCGCCGCGCCGGCGGCGAGGCGCGCACCAACGGTGTCCGTACCGGCATAGCGCTCACGGGGCGCGAAGGCACAGTCGTCGAGCTTGTGGGCGCCGGGCTTTCGAACGAGGAAATCGCCCGCCGTCTCGGCGTGGCACCTTCCACTGTTGCCCGCCACCTGGGCAGGGCGCGCGAGAAGCTCGGTGTCCGGAGCCGCACGGCCACGGCCGTGGCCGTCGGTGACCTCCCGACCACGCCGCTCGTGGTGCTCAGCGGCGCTCCCGGCGAGTACGCGGCGCGCTGCGGGGAACTGGCGGCGGGCGGCTGGATCCGAGTGGAGGGTTGGGAGGTGTCCCCGGAGGACCCCACCGGGGCGGGAGTCCTGCGGACGGGGCTTGTGTACGGGTCCGCCGACGCTTCCGGGGTGGTGCTCGCCGGCCTGCGGGGGGAGGCGGTGGTCGCCCTCGTGGCGGGCAACAGCGGTGTGGGACAAGCCCTCGTGGAGGACCTCGGACGCATCGGGGCGGTGGAACACGTGGAGGGAGACCCGCCCCGAGGCGCCGTCGTGAGGGTGGAGATCGGCTCCGAGGAGCATCGTCTTCTGCGTCTCCTCGCCGAAGGGCATTCCACGAAGGAGGCGGGCCGGATCCTGCACATGGCGCCCCGTACCGTCCGCCACCGCCTTGCCCGGCTGCGGGCGCGCCTCGGTGTCTCGTCCAACATGGAGGCCATCCGGGTCGCAGCCGCCGGCCGGCGCTCGGACGTGTAGTCCCAACTTTGCCGCGTCCGCGATTGAAGCGGCGTGTCCGCCTCGGCTACCGGTTGACGGGAGCGCGGGTGCGCCGCGTCGTCAGTGGATGGGCAGCTCGCGGATGGCAAGCCGTGTCGGGCTCAACGAGACGATCACGCCACGAGCAAGATCTTCGATGATCGTCGGGAGGTTGGCGATGAGGAGTTGGGCGTGGCTGTCAGGCGTGAGCTCCGCGACGTGACGCAGATGCACGACCGACGGGCTGGTCGTTCGGCGCCAGGCCAACAGAGCTCCGAAGTCGCTGTCGGCTGTCACGACGACATAGCCGTCGGCGACGGCGTGGTCGAAGATCTCCGGGTCACTCGCTGCCAGCAGTCCCAGGTCTGCGACGTGCGCCGCTTCGTAGCCGGCCTCGGCGAGGGCGGTCGCCAGCCGAGGGGACAAGTTCGCGTCGAGCAGCAGCTTCACGCCGGCCGAGCTACGGGCACCTCGCGCTCGCTGACGACCGAGGCTGCGTACTCGAGCGCAGCGAGCACGTCAGCACGCTCGACGTACGGGTAGTCGTCGAGGAGCTCATCGATTGTCCGGCCGGCTGCGAGCTGGCCGAGAACCATGCTGACCGTGACGCGCAGGCCGCGAATGCAGGGCACTCCGCCCATCTTCTCGGGATCGACGGTGATGCGCTCAAGAACCATGGAGCAATCGTAGGCGCACACGCCCTGGCGCTCGGGTCCGCGGCAGCGTCGCCCGGCCGGCATACCGCCACGCGGCGAGTGGGCCCGGGGCTCGTGATGACTGCCAGCGGGCTCGGGGGGACGCGAACTTTGCCGCGTCCGCGATTGAAGCGGCGTGTCCGGCTCCTTACGTTTTGAACGGGTGCCGGTTCGCGCGCTGCTGCGTCGGGTCGCCGGTCACGGCTGGTAGGAGCAGGTCTTGGGAGCTGGAGTGTCACACAAGAGTTGGGTTTCACGCGTGGCTGGGCCGGGCCGGGCCGTCGTGGCTGTCGCCGTGGTCGCCGCTCTCTTCGGCGGGGTGACGCCCGCGGCGGGCGCGGGCGAGTGGGACACCCGTGACGTCACGGCCACCGCAGGGGTGCAGGACTCCTATCCCTACAAGACCGCCGACCCGTCCGGGACCGACCCGCTCGGGTTCCCGTACCGATCCAGCGCCTCCTACGTCGCCGCCTATCTGGCCGACAGCGGCGTCCCGCTGCAGGCCGAGATGCCGGGCGCCGACGGCCCCGGTGCCGTGCGCTTCGCGCAGTGGCCCGGTTACAACACGGGGCCGGACTCCTGGGTGACGTCCACGTGGCGCCTCGGCTTCCACGTCAAGGACGACACCGCCGCCCGGGTGGGCGACGTCTTCGTGGGCCCCGACGGCGACTGGATGGGCGTCGTCTACGCGACGGGCGACGGCTGGGTGACGGTCGCCGGCTACGGCATCCGCGGCGACGACTTCGCCGTGGAGAAGGTCCGGGTGCAGGCGGGGGACTGCGCCTGCGTGCTCGACTACCTGAACACGCCGCTGGACGCGTCCCAGGGCGGCGTCGGCGGCGAGGACGAGACGGTCTACGACCAGATCCGGCGGACGTGGGCCGGGGAGGCAGAGGAGGTGAGCCCGCCCGCCGTATCGGAACGGCCGATGACCGGGCGGGTGAGCCTCGACGGCCAGGCCTTCGAGCTCGAGGGGATTCCCTCCGGTGCCTGGTCGATGTCCGGAGTGGCCGACCCGCCGGTCACGTTCCCGGAGGGGGGCGCGTTCGACACCAGGGTCATGTACCCGGTCGAGGGGGCCGCGCACGGGCTGCGCTACGTGCTCCACAACCGCCGGTTCCCCACCGACGTGAGCGGGATGCCGGGCGAGGGCGAGGGCTGGCCGACCCCGACCGATCTCACCATGAGCTCCAACCTGGACCGCATGGCCTGGGTGACGTCCAAGGCGATGACGGCGTCCGACGAGTGCCCGGACGGCAGCCAGCTCTACCAGATGAGGTACGACGGCAAGATCCTGCACACGTCGTCGATCCTCGACCCGACACTCGCCCAGGTGTGGACGCTCAAAGTGCTGGGCGCGATCGGCGCCTACGTGGAACCGGATCCGCTGCCGACGGGGCCCTACGCCACGTCTGGCCTGTGCAAGGCGGGCGGTCACCTCGTCCACACCCAGGACCTTTACGTGTCGGACCTGCGCACGGCCACGACCCGGATCGCCACGCCGCCCCAGCTCAACTCCGATTCCCGGGCGGGCCAGGAGTCCCACGTCAACTCCGTGGCGCGGGTCTCCGACAACGGCGTCGCCGAGGTGTGGGCGGACGTGCGCGCCTCCTACGGGTATCCGGACGAGAGCCCGCACGGGTACCTCCCTCCGGTTCCCCTGCGGGAGCGGGCGCTGCAGGCGGTCAACCTGGCCATGGGCGCGCTGCCGGGGGAGGTGACGACCTGGGTCGTCGAAGGGAACCCGATCGCCTACGCGATGGACCACTACCCCTCGCTCGTGGAGTCGCTGCACGAGATCTCGGTGAAGTGGACGGGGGCCGGGTGGTCAGGCATCGCCGCCTCCGTCTACGGCCGCGGCGTCTGCGAGATGGTCGAGTGGATCTCCTACGCCTGCTCGGGGCCCGCTCCCTTCGAAGGGCTCCAGAACGACGGCCCCATGCGCAAGGTGGTGGGCACCTACGAGGTCGCCGACCCGGCCCACTCCTGGAACGAGGTGGCCGAGACCTACGACGGCACCAGTGGCAGCAGCGACGACCCCCGCCCCGTCCTCATCGCACCTGCCACGGGCGACGTGTACCGGGGCGAGGAGGCGCCCGGGTGGTACTTGCCCTGGTTCACACCCGGGGCCGACATCACCCCCACCGGGCGCTGGTGGTACGCCACGAGCGAGGGGGCGATGGGCGACACCTGGGGGCCAGGCGTCTGCCTGAAGGCCCCGAACGGCCCCGGGCTGAGATGCGACGCCATGTACGCCTCCTCGACCGGGGAGACCGATCCGGCCGGTCCCAACGACCACGGCGAGTACGTCACCCTGGTGCGGGGCGAGGGCGACGCGAGCGACGGCCGCTACGCCGCCCTCTGGCGTCCGGGCGGCACGGCGCTCGAGATGGAGACGTCGGTGCTGCTGCCCGAGGTCGACGACGGCGGCGGCGAGCCCTGGCGGGCCGTGGGTCTCCTCGGCCTCAGCGCCAAGACCCCCGAGGGACGCCGCACGCTCGTGAGCTACGCGCGGGGCGGCGTCACCCTCGACGGCCCCCGCCGCTACGCGATCGTGGAGATCCCCGATGTCGCCGAGATCACGGTCCCGCACCCGGAGGTGACCGGCGGCAACGGTGCCACCCGGGGCCAGGGCGTCGTGTCCGGGGGTGGCCGCTGGGAGGTCGGCACCAGGGTGCGCAACGAGCACGGCGGCGAGCTGGTCGGGTCGCGCCAGGGGCTCGTCGGGGTGGCCGTGAAGCGGGACACGGCCGACTCCGCTCCCACGGGGGCCGCCTTCTACGAGTTCTCCTCGCCGTCGCGGCGTTGGCGGGTGGTGGGCCGCAAGTGGGACGACCTCCGGGTCGACACGGCGCCCCAGGGCTACCGCCTCGAACGCCCCGGGAGCACGGGCCTGCTCAGCGGCCCTTGCGACGTGTATTCGGTGGCGAACACCGGCGGCAAGCAGCCGTTCCTCGTCGAGCCCGACGTCGACCGGCGCGGTACCCACTGCACGTGGCGCTTCACGGAGGGCTCCCCGAGCGGCCACGGGGGCGGCGACGCCGAGTTCGCCCTTACGGTCACGCGGGCCAACGGGGGCCCGGTCGTGCTCGACGTGCCCCGCACGGGGGTGCCCCTCGGCCCGAGCAACCAGCTCCTCGTCGATGCGGCGGGCTACGACAAGCCGCTGGCCGCGGTGGGGCGGCGCCTCGAGCGGGCGGCGAAGAACCTGGCGGCGGGCCTCGTGGACGACCTCGCCGACGACGTCGCCGACATCCAGGTCCAACACGAGGTCGACCAGATGCTCACCACGCTGGACCCGTGGGTGGACCACCAGCTCCAGCAGCTCAAGGACACCGCCGTCGCCTGGATCGACAAGCTTCCGGCCTGGCTGGAGGACCACGTCTTCGACCCGTTGAAGGAGATGGCGAACAACTTCACCAACCGCTGGAGCTTGAACTTCGACTGGGTCCAGGACGGGGTCGAGGACCTCCTGGCGGCACCCCTGGCCAGTCTGGACCAGTTCTGCGAGGAGGTCGGCGCGGCCGGGGCCGGTTTCGCCGCCGCTCTCGAACAGGCGGTCGATGCCATGAACCTCGACGAGTACGGCATCGACCCGGCCGCGGGCCTGGCGGCGCTCACGGCCAAGGTGGCGGAGATGTGCTCCACCCTGAAGGACAGGGCGCACGCCCACATCGAGAACGCGCTCGGCGCGTACGTGATGGCGCCCCTGCAGAGCCTGAAGGTGCTCATCGTGAGCACCGCGCTGCAGATCCGTCAGTGGCTCAGGGCCAAGATCGACGAGGCGGCGGCTGCGGTGTACGGGGCGCTGGCCGACCTCCGGGCCCTCGTCATCGGATTCGACCTCGGGAGCCTGAAGGACCTGCCGCCCGACCTGGGCACCTGCCCGGGGCCACAGGACCCGGGGTACGACCCCAACTGCCGCATCGACCTCGTGCGAGACTGGGCCCGCCAGGCGCTCAAGGCCGCCCGCGACTGGATGCTGGACCTCGTGTACGAGCCCGACCCGAACTACGACTACCACAATCCCACGAACTGCGGGCCGGGCAACAGGCGCCTCCTCACCATGATCCACTGCTCCGTGGGCCAGGCCCGCGACGCCTGGATGGAGGGCTTCGCCGAGCAGCTCCAGCCGATCGACGACGCCATCTCGAACCTCGCCGTCGGCATCTCCGCGGTGACCAAGAACGACGAGTACGACGAGCTCTTCCACTGCGCCGCCGCCTTGGTGGTCCCGCTCGTGCCGCCTCTCAACGGCGGGATGGATTGGGCCGAGTCCGTGGTCTCCCAGACCGGCCTCGCCGGCGTGTTGGGGGCCACCCTCGGGGTCGTGCTCTCGAAGGGTTGGGTGGCCTGGGCGGCGGGTGCCCTGCTGCCCTGGGCCTTGCACCATGTCGAGGGGGAGCCTGACCTGCGCCCGAACATCCTCGAGTGCCTCTCGCCCACCCCCGGTGGCTGGTGGCCCGACGACGCCGACTGGCTCCCCCTCGGCCCCTGGGAGCCCGAAGAGGTGGAGCGTTTCCTCTACGCCGGTCTCGACCTCGTGACCAACGCCCTCGCCGACCGCCTCTCGCGCATCAGCGTCGACAGCGGCGACGTGAACGCCGTCGGCCGGGCGGTGATCCAGCTCCTCTTCAACTTGGGCAAGAAGACCGTGCTCCTCGACGGCGAGGAGATCCCCGGCGCCTACTTCGACGCCCTGAACAAGGCGATCGAGGAGGGCGGCGACGTCAACTGGGAGCAGGTCTGGGGCTTCCTCACCGACGGCGTCGACGGCTTCACCGGCGCGGGCCTCTCGGACTGGGAGAGCATCCAGGTGGGCATGCGCTGCGCCGAGGGCACCTACAGCCCCGAGTGGACGTACAGCCGGCTTCCTCTCGCCGTCAAGGCGGCGTTCGCCTCCCTGGAAGCGTTCCTGGACGGCTGCGCGCGCGGCGGCTACGCCGACGGCACGCTGAAGCTCTTCCTCGAGGACACGTCGGGCTTCCTCGGCCGGCCGCTGGTGGAGCGCTTCACCTACCTCTGGGACAATCCGAAGGGGTTCGGAGAGCGGATCCACGCCCTCTTCGACACCTGGGAGAAGCGCCTCGTGGCCGTCGCCGCCGAGCTCCTGCCCGAGGGGCTCCGCCAGTTGGCGGGCTGGATTCGCACTGAGGGGACCAACCACGAGGGCTACATCGAGGAGACCCTCCGGACCCAGATCGACGGTCTGCTGGACCTGCTCGTCGGAGAGGCCGAGGGCATGCCCGGCGTGGAACAGGCCGTGAACGCCGAGGCGGAACGGGTCATCGCCACCCTGGAGCGGCTCGCGAACGAGATCGAGAGCCAGGGGGCGGCCCCCTGGCTGCACGAGGTCGCCGAGCTCCTGGCGTGGGCGAACGCCCGGCTCCGGGAGGCCCTTGTCGGGGTGAACACCGTCGTGACTGTGATCCGCAACTGGGTGGGTGGCCTTGGGCTGCCGGGGGACTGGGAGGCCGCCATCTTCGCCCTCCTCGACGGCATCTCCGGCGCCGTCGACGAGGCCGCTCAGTGGGTGCTCGAGCACGGACTCGAACCAATGGAGGCGCTCCTCGACGGCATCATCCAGCAGGCGGCCGCCTCCGTGGCCAGTGCTGTGCGGGCGCAGGAGGCCACGGTCGCCGACTTGCGCGACAGCCTGATCGCGAAGTTCCGTGACTGGCTGGTCGAATGGGCGGGGGACGTGTCCGCGGGGTGTCGGGAGGGGCGTTGGACGCCGGGGATGCGGGGCGGCCTCTGCGACATGGTGACGGATCCGGTGGACAACGTCTTCGATCGCGGCGTCGACTGGATAGCGTCGGCCATAGAGGCGCTCGCCGACCTCATGGAGACCCGAGTGGGGACGGCCGAGCGGACGTTCCGGGCGTTCCTCGACGACGTCAACTGCGAGCTCGTCGTCTACGTCTACGACCTCCAGACCCGCACCGAGGACACCTGCGCCCGCGTCAACGCCGGCCTGCCCCCCTTTGAGGTGAAGGCCCCGTCGGGCACGCTGCTCAACGCCCTCAGCGCCAAGGGCGAGGAGATCCAGCGCTGGATCCTCGACTCCCTCGCCGGGGCGTCGCGCACGATCCGCGGCTTCGACATGCAATCCGAGGAGCTCTGGGCGGGCATGGACGCCACGGTGCAGGCCGGGTTCCAGTTCGGCATGTTCGCCGTCGACCCGGACGTGCGGGCGGCCCTCGGCGAGTACACCCGTCACGCCTTCTCCCGTGTGGCCCGCTACCTCGAGCCGATGACCGACGAGCAGGTCCTGCGGGCGGTGGGCACCGATCTCGGCCTCACCGACCTCTACCAGGTGATCCAGGACCAGATCCACTCCTTCGTGCCTTTCGTGATGGCGGAGGTGTACGACATCCTGGGCAACCTGCCCAACGTCGACGGCCTCGCGTTCGGTCTCCGGGCGGCCACGTCGCTGGCGGACGTCGCCGCCACCTTTGGGGACTTCGGGGACTACCTCATCACGTGGGCCCTCGGCGTCCTGGACAAGGTGACCGGGGACCTCCTCGACCTCAACGCACGCGTGGCGGCGGCGATCGGAGACTCCGTGCTCCGCGTCGCCGACAACACGCTGCGGGTACTCCTCGACGGTGTCGTGAACGTCTTCCGCTTCCTGGTCTGGTCCCACGAGTACACCTTCGAGAAGGTCATGACCCCCCTCATCGAGCTCGGCGACGCCGTGCCGGACATGTGGCAGGCGCCCGGCTTCGGCGTGGTGCGGACGCAAGGGGCCTTCGCCGGGGGCGTGAACCTGGAGATGCGCTTCGTACAGGACCACGGCGGCACCCCGCTGGGCGGCGTGATCGCGTCCTATCCGAGCGAGATCCGCCCCGGCGAGTGGTACGTCGTGGCGTCGCGCAGCTTCGGCGTGGGCTCCTTCACCCAGCCGGCACTCACGCTCGAGGAGCTCGACGGCAACGACGGCTCCCTCGACGTCACCGGGCTCTGCAACGTCTACAGCGCCACCGGCCCTGACTTGGGAGCGGCCTCCGCTCTTGAGGCGTCGGGGAACTGCCGCTGGGAACTCGACGGACGCGGGCACACACTATCGATGAGCGGGCCGCTGCCGGAGTGGGGTGGTGCGGCGCGGGCGCTGGAGGGCGGCTCCGAGACCGTTCGCCTCGTCCGCCCCCTCGATCTCCTCTCCCCGATCGAGGCCATGCTCATGTCCCAGAAGGTCCTCGCCGGTGAGACGGCGGCGATCGGCCTGCCGGGCGAGGAGCGCTTCGCTCCCGAGGTCGTCTCTGTCACCGCTTCCGGGCGCACGGGCAACACCGCCAGCGAGGAGGCCGGCGGGGTGAGTGCCGACGGGCGCTACGTGGTGTTCTCCTCGCGGGCGGCCAACCTCGTCGCCGGCGACGCCAACGGCGAGTGCGACGTCTTCGTGCGCGACCGCGTCGCCTTCGTCACCGCCGCTGTGAGCACGACACCGGCCGGCGACACGGGCGCGGGGTGCTCCTACATGCCGGCGATGAGCCGGGACGGCCGCTTCGTGGCGTTCTCGTCATGGGCGCCGGACCTCGTCGACGGCGACGCCAACCCCGAACGGGACGTGTTCGTGCGCGACCTCGTCTCGGGCGACCTGGAGCGGGTGAGCGTCCCGGCCGGTGGCGGCGATGCAGACGCCTGGTCCTTCGAGCCCGCCATCAGCGGCGACGGCCGCTACGTGGCTTTCGTCTCCCCGGCGAGCAACCTCGTGCCCGGCGACACCAACGACGCCTCCGACGCGTTCGTCGTCGATCGGACGGCGGGCACGATCGAGCGCGTCAGCGTCGACACCGGCGGTGGCCAGCTCCCCGGCGGCATAGCAATGGGCGCGCCCGTGCCCGGATTCCCCTGGGGACCCTCGATCGGCATCAGCGACGACGGGAACCGGGTGGTCTTCTCCGTGGACGCGGGGATCTACGTGCGAGACCGCGGCGCCGCGACGACGACGCGGGCAGACGTCGACGACGCGGGTGACCCTGCCGACAACACGTCCGCGCGGCCCGCGATCAGCGGCGACGGCCGCTACGTGGTCTTCGCCAGCGCCGCCGGGAACCTCGCCGGCTCCGCGGAGGACCCCGACACGAACGCGCATCTCGACGTGTTCCGGCGTGACCTGGAGACGGGCCAGACCCGGATCGTGAGCCGCCCGGCCGCCTCCGGGACCCAGTCCGACGGGGACTCGGGCAACTCCACGCCGGCGGCCGCCGTGAGCGGCGACGGGCGCTGGGTGTTCTTCGAATCCACCGCCGCCAACCTCGCTTCCGGCGTGGCCGCCGGCGGGCGGCAGATGTATGCCCGCGACATGGACTCCGGGTACGTGCGGCTTCTGAGCGGAACCGTCGCCGGGGGACCCGGCAATGCGGGCAGCGACGGGGCCCGGGTCGGGGCCGACAACACTGTCGTGTTCGCCTCCAGCGCCGGGAACCTGGCGGACGGGGACGCCAACGGTGCCACCGACGTCTTCGTCTCCGGGGCCCTCGCTCCCGCGCTGCCAGCTTCGGACCTCGGGAGCCTCATCCGGTGGGCGCAGGGAGCGGTGGGCAGCTACCTCACGGACCTGGAGGACCGCCGGGGCGCCCGTGCCACGGAGCAGTGGGTCGAGGACAACCTCGGCTTCCGCGGGCGCTTCGCCCCCGAACTGGCCACGGTGCGCCCCGACGGGGCCGCGGCCGAGTACGGCGGCGACGAGATCGGCGGCGTGAGCCCCGACGGCCGCTTCGTCGTCTTCGCATCCTGGGCGGACGACCTGGTATCTGGTGACGCGAACTCGGTCAAGGACGTGTTCGTGCGGGACCGCTTCACCGGGACGACGGCAGCGGTGAGCACGGGGCCCAGTGGCAGCACTGTTCCGGGCGGTTCGTCCCTGCCGGCGACGAGCGCGAACGGCAACACTGTGGCCTTTGCGTCATGGGCTTCGGCCCTGGTCCCCGGGGACACCAACGGTCAGGTCGACGTCTTCGTCCGCGACCTCGTCTCCGGCTCCATGGAGCGGGTGAGCGTCCCGGGCGGCGGCGGGGAGGGCAACGGCGCCAGCCGGGAACCGGCCCTGAGCGCGGACGGACGCCACGTTGCCTTCGTCTCCCAGGCGAGCAACCTCGTCGCCGGGGACACGAACGGCACCTACGACGCCTTCGTCGCCGACCGTGTGACGGGGACGGTGGAGCGGGTCAGCGTCGACGCCGGCGGGGGGGAGCTCGTGGCCGGGGTCTCTTCCGGTTACTTTCCGGTGGCCGGCTACGCCCGCGGCCCGGGGGTGGGCATCAGCGACGACGGCGACCGGGTCTCCTTCGTCTCCGGCGACGCGGTCTACGTGCGCGACCGGGCGCTGGGCACGACGATGCGGGCCGACGTCGCCGACGACGGGTCGTCTGCGGACTCGGCGTCGGCGCGGGCGACCATGAGCGGGGACGGCCGCTACGTCGTGTTCGCGTCGGCGGCCTCCAACCTCGCCGGTGCCGGGGAGGTTCCCGACGCCAACGGCCAGACCGACGTGTTTCGCCGCGACCTGGAGCGGGGCCGCACGCAGATCGTGAGCCGGGGTGTCGGGGACGTGGAGTCCAATGGGGCGTCGGGCAGGTCCACACCCGCGGCGGCGGTGAGCCGGGACGGGCGTTGGGTCCTCTTCGAGTCGACGGCGACGAACATCGCCGAGACCCCTGGGAACGGGCAGCCGCAGATCCTCGCCCGCGACATGCGCACCGGCCGGGTGAAGATGCTCAGCATCGACGCCGCCGGGGCCGCCGGGAACAGGACGAGCAGCGGCACGCGCGTCGGCGCCGGAGCCACGGCGGCCTTCGTCACACGCGCGGGGCTGGACAGCCGGGACGGCAACTGGAGCAACGACGTCTACGCATCCGACGCCCTCATGTCCTTCGAGGCCTGGATCCAGACCAGACTGAGCTGGTGGCTGGTGGACCAAGAGGCCGACCTCGCCGATCTCGACGCCCGGCGCGCCCGGGAGGGCACCCGCCAGAGCCTCGTCGGCGCGCTCGTCGATGCGGCCTACGAGGCCCTCGCCCACTACCTGGGCGAGGGGGCCGGGGACCGCGGGGCCGGGCCCGCCCGGGTGAATGTGACGCCATGGGGCGCCCTGGACAACGGAGGCACGGGGGCGCAGTCTTTCCGGGCGTCCACGAGCGCCGACGGCCGCTACGTGACCTTCGCCTCCGGCGCAGCCGATCTCGTCGTCGGAGACACCAACGACTCCACCGACATCTTCCGGCGGGACACGGCGACGGGCACGACCGCGCGGGTGAGCGTGAACGGGTCCAGCCACAAAGAGGCGGAGAACTGGTCGATGTACCCGGCGGCGAGCGCCGACGGCCGCTTCGTGGCCTACTTGACGACGGCGACGAACCTCACGGCGTCGGGCGCGTCGGGCGTGACGGACTCCGGTGTGCTGGTCTGGGACGCCACTGCCGGTGTGAACACGTTCGTGCCCGGCTCCGAGGGCGCCACGGGCGAGGTGGCCTTGAGCGCCGACGGCCGCTACGTGGTGTACGGGCGGGACGGGTCGTTCATGGCGAGCGGGAGTGCGCTGCGCCTGTACCGTTACGACCGCCAGAGCGGTACCACGACGGACGTGAACGTCCCGGTCACGGGCGACACACCCGACGCCTGGGCGTTCTCGCCGGACGTGAGCGACGACGGCCGCTACGTCGTGTTCGTGTCGGCGGCGACGAACCTGCACGCCGGCGGCGACGCCGATACCCTGCCCGACGTGCTCTTGCGCGACGTCGACGCCGGGACGACCCTGAGCGCCGGCGTCCAGTCCGACGATGACGGGCGGGCAGTCCTGGGCGGAGACGGCGGCGCCGTCGTCTTCGACACGGGCGAGGCCCTCGTGGCGTCCGACACGAACGGCCGCTCCGACGTGTACCGCTACGACGTCGCGTCCGCGACGACGGATGTCCTCAGCGTGACTCCGGCCGGTGCTCCCGGCAACGGCGACTCCTCCCGCCCGGCCGTGAGCGACGACGGGCAGGTGGTCGTCTTCACCTCCACGGCCACCGACCTCGCCCCCGCCACCGGCTCTGCAACGGGGGTCTTCGCCCGCGACATGGCGGCGGGCGCGAACCGGCTCGTGAGCGTGGCTACCGACGGCCGTCCTTTGGCCGGTTCCCCGCAGACGGGTTGGAACACTCCCACCGTGAGCGGCGACGGCAGCGCCGCCGTGTTCCCCTGGCGGGACGCGTCCAACCACCGGGTGCTCCACATCGGACCCACGCACCCGCCCGCCCCACCGCTCGCCCCGGCGCCCGACGCCACCTCGATCATCACCGCCCTGGACGGCTTCGTCACCGCTTGGGTGGCCGGGCACACGCCAGAGGAGGAGGCCGCCATCGGGGAGGACGCCCAGGGCCTGCTCGACCGCCTCGTCGCCCTCATCCGGCCGGGGGCGGCCGGCGGGGGAGACGACCCGATCCTGCTCTCCGCCGCCGCCGGCGTGCCGGGCGACGGCGACTCCTACGGGGTCGAGGGCTCGCGCTACGGGGACTACGCGGTCTTCAGCTCCCGGGCCACGGGGCTCGTCGCCGGGGACACCAACGCCAAGGCCGACGTCTTCGTCTCCGAAGTCGACAGCGGCGCGCTCGATCGGGTGAGCATCGCTTCCGACGGATCTGAGGCCGACGCGGACAGTGCCGGCGGGGCCGTGAGCGAGGACGGTTCCCTGGCCGTGTTCTCCTCGGCGGCGGGGAACCTGGTGGCCGGCGACACGAACGGGCAGGGGGACGTCTTCGTGCGGCACCGCGGCAGCGCCACCACGACACGGGTGAGCGTGGCATCCGACGGCACCCAGGCCGACGGGCCCTCCTACGACCCGAAGGTGAGCGCCGACGGCCGCTTCGTCGCCTTCGTGTCCGACGCCACGAATCTTGTGCCCGGGGACACCAACGGCGCCGCCGACGTCTTCGTGCACGACCGGGACACGGCCACTACGGCGCGGGTCAGCGTCGCCACCGACGCCACGCAGGGCAACGGCGCGTCGGGCTCCACGAGCGGCCACCTCGCCATCAGCGGCGAGGGCGGCTACGTCGTGTTCACCTCGGCTGCCACGAACCTCGTGCCCGGCGACACGAACGGGGCCCGGGACGTCTTCCTGCGCGACCTCGACGGCGCCGTCACGTCGCGAGTGAACGTGGCGGGCGACGGCACCCAGGGCAACTTCGGCGTGCCGGCGTCTGCCGGCCAGGTGGTCTCCACGAGCGAGTACGGCTGGATAGTCGGGTTCGTGTCCGCCGACACGAACCTCGTGCCCGGTGACACCAACGGCGTCGCCGACGTCTTCTACCGGGACACCGACGAGGGGACGACCGCCCGGGCGAGCGTGGCGTCGGACGGCGTGCAGGCCACGGGGGCGTCATCGTCGGTGACCGTGGACCCGGACGGCTGGCAGGTGGGCTTCGTCGCCAGTGGCATCCCGGACCCCCTCGACACCAACGGCGTCGCCGATGCCTACGTGCACGACATCTGGGACACCCAGGCCACCTGGCGGGTGGGCATCGGCCCCGGCGGCGCCGAGCCCGGCGATGCGCCCGCGCGGATCGCCGGGCTCGTGTACTGGGGCGAGCGCGCCGTGGTGGAGTCCACGTCCCCCAACCTCGTTTCTCCGGCCCTGGCCGCCGGAACGCCCCGGCAGGTCTACGCCGTGAGCTCGCCGCCCAGGGTCGTCGAGGTCTTCGACGACGTCGCCCAGGTGATGCAGGCGGCGTGGGGCGTCGTCGAGCAGTGGGCTGCCGACGCCCGGGCGGACACCCTGGCGGACTCGGCGTTCGCGCACAGCCTCCTCGAGGCCGTCCGCGACCTCCTCGCCCGCAGTGAGTCCGCCGACGGCGTCGACTGGGCGCAGCGCCAGGTCGTCGGCGAGCGGGTCGCCCGCGATCTGATCGGCGAGCTGCTCGCGGTCTGGTCCGGCGGCTCCGATCCCCTCGTGACGCTCGTGCAGGAGCAGATCGCCCGGTTGCAGGACAGGCTGGGCCAGTCGCCGCCCGGCCTCGAGGCCGCGTACTACGCCGGCCAGACGCCGTTGGGCGCTCCGGTGGCCGAGGGCGTCGACCCGGGTGTGGACTTCGCGTGGGGTGCGGGAGGCCCGGCAGGCCTCGCCAACGACTTCAGCGCCTCGTGGCGGGGCCGCGTCGTGTCGCCGGTGACGGGCTCCGTGGAGTTCACGGTGATCGCCGACGACGGGGCGCGCCTCTGGATCGACGGTCGGCGGGTGATCGACGGCTGGACGGCCGCGGGCGGGGGCGGGTCGCCGACGGCGTCGGTCGATCTCGTGGCGGGTGTGCCCGTTCCGCTGCGCCTGGAGTACCGGGAGGACGCTGGGGCCGCCGCGGTGAGTCTGCGCTGGCGCCTCCCGGGTGAGGCCACGGCCGTCGTGGTGCCCGCGAGCGCACTGCTTGCCGGCGAGCCCCGCCTCGGCGACCTGCCCAAGACGATCACAGGCCTGGGTCGGTACGGAAGCTCCGCGGCCGTGGTCATGGGCCGGGCAGAGGTGGCCGGGCCCGGCGGCGGCGGCGATCCCGGCATCTCCTTCACGGCCCTTCTGGCGGCGACCGAGCCGTATGACGACCCCCATGGGTCCCTGGCCTACGGCTACCGGGACGGCAACGACCAGGTCACGGTGGCGACCCTGTCACTGGACGCGGTCGCGGCCGGCGCCGGCGCGATCACAGTCACCGGCTCCTGCCGGCGGCTGCGGGTTCCCCAGGGCTGGGGGCCGGGGTCTCCGCCCTCCCAGGAGGGGCCGTTCCCCTGCACCTGGCGGATCTATGACGACGCCGGCACGACCCGGCTCGACGTCTCCGGGGCGGCCGCCGGCGTCGTGGTGGGGCCCGACTGGCGCCTCACCGTGAAGTACCCGTCCTGACCCTGACGATTCTGGGGAGCCCACGCACGGATACCCTTGCGTGGGCTCCCCAGGACGGGCCGTCCGCGCGGGGGCGCTGGACGCTCGGCGACGGACTCACTCCCGCGAGGCGTCCTGGGCGAGACGGATCGCCTCCGCGCGGCTGCGGGCGCCGAGCTTGCGTCGAGCGTTGCGAATGTATGTCTCGACCGTGCGGGGGCTGAGGCCCAGCCGGCGGCCGATCTGCGCGTAGGTGTAGCCGGAGGCCACGAGGGCGAGGGCCTGACGTTCCCGACCACTCAGGCTGGATTCGTCCGTCGTGCCCGCCGCTCCGTCCGCGTCGGTGGCGGATGACCGGGGCAGCGCGGCGACGCCGGCGGCGGCGAGCTCGGTCTCGATGCGCCGGAGCAGGGGGACGAGGCCGGAGTCCGCTGCGAGGGCGCGAGCTTCGCGCAACGCTTCGATGCCGCGGCGGCTCTCGCCCGCGCGCACGAGAGCGATGCCGAGACCCATCCGGGAACGGATCTCGGAGCGGAACGCGCAGCCGGCGTACTCCTCGACGGCGTCGGCGAATCGCTCGGCGGCTGCTGCTGGGGATCCTTCGGCGAGGAGGGCGACGGCGGTCGTCTCGGATGACGGCCCGCGTATGATCCGGAGAGGCAGCCCCGGGAGCGGCGGCGGGACGTCTCGGCCCGTGCCCAGGCAGGCCCAGGAGAACGTGGGGCGCATCAGGAGCGTCGCAACACCGCCGGCGCCGGTGGGGGGATGCGCCTGGAAGATCTCCACAGCCTTCGGCGCCCGGCCGCCCCAGTACGCGATCTCGGCGCGCACGAGCGGCAGGGCAACCGTTCCCGTCGGCGTGACGGCGTCCCTTTCCGCGGTCAGGACGATCTCTCGTGCGGCATCCAGGTAGCCGCAGTCCACGAGCGCCATGCAGTAGATCGCGCACAGGAGGTCGCGGTCGCGGCCCGCGGGATGCCGGGCGAGGAGACGGGGGGCGCTGTCGAGCACCTCCGGGTAGTCGCCGGCGAAGAAGGCGGTGGCGGCACCCAGGACGCGGAGCTGAATGGCCCAGCGGGCCAAGCCCACGGCGTCGGCGTCGCCGGCAGTCTCGGCGGCGATCTTCCTGGCCTTGTCGGTGCGGCCGTCCATGTGGAGCGAGACGACCAGCGCCTGGTCGGCCTCGAAGGCGAGGTTCCAGTCGCCGTTCGCCCGGCCGCTCCGTCCGAAGGAC
This sequence comes from uncultured Acidimicrobiia bacterium, assembly GCA_964370965.1. Taxonomy (GTDB): domain Bacteria; phylum Actinomycetota; class Acidimicrobiia; order UBA2766; family UBA2766; genus CAYJLW01. The sequence goes on from CAYJLW010000015.1 coordinate 63,760, forward strand.
GTGAAGCAGTCCTCCCAGCCTTGCTGTCCGATGAAGAGGCCGGCGGCTGCCCCCAGGATCTCGGCCAAGGGAAGGCTGACACCGGCTGCGTCCGCGGCCCGCGTGACCTCGGTCGCCTCGGTGAGCGCCGCAACCGGGTTCCAGTCCACGAACATGAGGTGGTGTATGTGCTCCTCGCGCAGGCGCAGCTCTACCTCGCTGCCCGGCGGTGCAAGCCGAAACCCTTCGGCAGCGGCCGCGGCGGCTTCCTCGTTGGCGAAGAGCCTGCCGTGGGCGTGGGTCTGCCAGTAGCGCAGCCAGGCGCGGGTCTCGGGGTCGGCGGCGTCCACGGTGGCGGCGAGGTCGAGGGCGGCCTCGCACTCGCGAGCGCGGACGAGCTCGGCGACGGCGGCGATGCGGAGTTCTGCGGCGTCTCCGTCGGCACACTCGGCGGCGAGGCGGAGCTGGGCTACGCGTTCTCCCGGCGTGGCAGCGTCCTGCGCGGCGGCGAGCGAGAGTTCGTACGCCAGCCGGTGTTCGCCCGCGGCCGCCAAGTGCTGAGCCTTCTCCGCTTTCGTGTCGAGGGCGTCGGCGATCTCACGGTGGAGCCGGACGCGCTCCGCCGGCGACACCGCGGCGACCGCCCACTCCCCGATGAGTCCATGGCGGACTGCCCAGGTGTCGTCCTGTGGTTCGAGGAGTTCCGCTTGGGCCAGTGCCTCCAGTGCTTCGGGACTGCAGAGCCGGGCAGCCAGAGACTGCGAGGCGGGCCGGCCGAGGAGGGCGAGGCGGGCCAGGGCGAGACGCTCCCGGGCCGGCAGATCTATCACCCGTGTGGACACGAGCGCGTCGAGGCGGGCGGAGGGGCCTCCGGCCCTGGCGAACTCCTCGGCGAGAAGCGGGTTGCCGCCCGCCGCCGCCGCCACGTTGCCCACGCGGGTGGGGTCCAGATCGGGGCAGACCTGGCGGACCACAGCCACGATGGCTCCCGTGTCGAGCGGACCGACGACGCAGCGTTCGAAGCTGGCGGCGATGAGGCGCTCGGCGTGCGCCCTGAAACCCGGCTGGCCGGATCGCACCGCGGTCATCATTCGTATCTCCCCGGCCAGGAGCGGCAGGAGCGCCCACGTGCCGGGGTCGGCCCACTGCACGTCGTCGAGCACGAGGACTCCGTCGCCCACCCGGCGGCGGACGAGATCGCTCACCGCCAAGGGGTCCCCGGCGGCCTCTGTTTCGGAGAGAGAGATCGCCTGGCGCAAGGGTTGGTGCGACACCCACCACAGCGTGGCGAGGCAGCGACCCCAGAAGACCGGCAGTCCGCTGTGCGCTGCGGCAGCTCGCATCAGGCTGGTCTTGCCGATGCCGGCCTCGCCGCTTACCAGGACGGGGCGACCCGAGGCGACGTGAGTCGCCAAGGACTCCAACTCTCGGCCGCGGCCGACAAGCTCTGTCATCGCGGTCATGAAGCGGTCCAGATAGAGCAGCGGGCAGTCCGGCCGTCGATGGTACGCGTCTGCGGGCGGGTCTCCACTGTCATCCCTGGTTGCGGTCGCGTTCGGGTGCCGGGATACTCGTGCCAGGGCTCCCAACACACAGTGGGTTGTGTCCTTCCTGCTCGTCGAGACGGGCCCGGTCTCCGATCTCGGGAGGAGTCCCTTCGGAAGGTTGGCCGCTGGCACGGTACCGGGGATGCCGCTGAGCCGTTAGGGTGGGTTTGGGCTTGTTTCTTGGCAGCGTGTCGCATCGCGGCCCGACCGGTGCGACGGAATCGGGGCAGGGAGAGAGTCTTGGGAGCAGGGAGTTCGGCTGGGGGTCGTGCGGGGGGGTTGCGCGCCGCGGTGGCGGTCCTGGTGGTGGGCGCCCTTCTGTGTGCGGCGGCGCCGGGGGCGGGGGCGAGTGAGTGGGACACCCGGGATGCCACGACCACGGCGGGTGTGCAGAACTCGTACCCGTACAAGACGGCGGACCCGTCCCAGAACGACCCGTTGGGGTTCCCGTACCGGTCGGCGGCTTCGTATGCGGCGTGGTACCTGGCCGACAGCGGGGTGAGGATCAACGCTGAGATGCCCGGCGCGGACGGTCCGGCGCCGGTGCGTTTCGCTTCGTCGGGTTGGGGTGCCTTCCGTTTCGGAGACGCGGCGTGGACGGCGTCGATGTGGCGGTTGGGGTTTCGTGTGCGCGACGACTCCAAGGCCCGTCAGGGGGACCTGTACGTGGACCCTGAGGGCCAGTGGGTCGGTGTGGTGCACGAGAGTAAGGGCGGATGGGTGACGGTCGCGGGCTACGAGGTGGGTGACGAGCCGGTCGCGGACGGTTTCGGGATCGTGAAGGTGCGGGTCGCCAAGGGGGACTGTGCGTGCGTGATCGACGTCTTCAACACGCCTATCGAGTCCTCCCAGGGCGGGGTGACGGTGACGAAGGAGACGACACAGGACAAGATCCGCACCTTCCCCTCGGCGTATGCGACGGAGGTGAGCCCTCCGATGGTGGACGCGAGCGGGACGATGTCGGGGCGGGTGAGCACCGACGGGGAGGCGTTCGTCGCCTGGGGGGAGGGCACGCCGGGGGTGTCGTTCCCCGAGGGCGGCCCCTTCGACGTGGCGGACCAGGACCCGGCCGCGACCTTCGCACACCACTACCGCCACGTGCTCTACAACCGCACGTTCGGCAACGAGTTGGCGTACCTGCCGGGGGGCAACGGCGAGCCGGGCACCAACGGCGTCCCCAACGGGACGCAGAACTTCGCCATGAGCCCGAACCTGGACTTCATGGGGTGGTCGACGCACGAGGCGATGCTGCCGGAGGACTCCTGCCCGGACGGCTCGCCGCTGGCGAACATGGTCTACGAGGGCCAGGGCACGGCCACGACCCTGACGCGTCTGGCCGTTACCGACAACGTCATCTACGCCCTGTCCGCCGGCGGCCTCCATGTGAACGCCCAGCCTGTTCTCACCGGCGGCGTGAGCCCGCACCCGGGCACTCACGCGACGGGCGGCCCGGTCATGCTCTGCGTGGGTCCAGAGAGGACAGTCAACGCCCGCGACATGTACGTGACGGACCTGCACTCGGGGGACTCCTTCATTGCGACGCCCCCGCAGCTCAATTCCGACCCCGCTGCCGGGCAGGAGTCGTATGTCGGCGGCATTGCCGCCGTCTCGGACCCAGGGATCATGCTGGCGTCGGGCGAATTCCGGGCTTCCTACGGGTACCCGGAGTCGAACCCGAACGACCGCCTGCCGTCGCCGCTGCGGGGCCGGGGGCAGCAGGCGATGAACCTGATCGTGGGGGGGGCGCAGGGGTGGTTCCAGGACTACGTCCTGAACCTGACGGGCGCCGTCATCGGGTCCAACGCTGCGGTGCGCGAGGGCCTCGACGACCTGTCCGTCGACATCGGGATGAGTTGGCCGAGTCCGATCAACTTTTCGTCGACCTGCCAGATGGTGGAGTGGCTGTTGTGGCGCTGCACGGGCCCGCTGTCGGCCACGCTGAAGAACAAGGGTCCGTTCGTGGGGGCGACGGGCACCTACGACGTGGCCGATCCGGCGGGGACGTGGGGAGAGCTGCAGACTCCTTCGGACGCCGGCGCCGAGGAGCTTCCCGCGGTGTTGGCGACGGCGACGGGTGACGTGCGGCGGCCGGATCCGCCGGTGGGGTCGTTGGCGTCGTTGGTGGGTGCTTCCCAGACGCGGATCACGCCGAACGGCCGGTGGTGGCACAACACGTGGTGGTTCAACGGGTTCTACGACGGTAGTGGGGTGTGTC
>CAYJLW010000016.1:0-5401 GCA_964370965.1 uncultured Acidimicrobiia bacterium
CTGGCGCTGCTCCGCGGTGGGGGCGGGGGCCCCTCACCCCGCCGGCCGTGGGGTGGGGGTCTGTGCCTGGTTGGTCGCCTGGCGGGGTGGGAGTGCCACGTCCTGCCCCGACCGTCACCCCATCCAGACGACGATGCTGTGGTGGGCGACGACCTTGCCGTACTTGTCGTAGTCGACGACCTTGGCGAGGTAGCTGCCGGGGACGGGGTAGGTGTGGGAGCGCTTCGTGGCGCTGCTGCCCTCGTAGCGGCCGTCACCGAAGTACCAGCGGCGGGTGCCTCCGGAGGGAGGTGTGGCGCAGGCCCAGTACGGCGGGCAGACGTCGACGGCGAGGGGCGTCCCCGCCGTGCCCGCCTGGAACGCGGGGAAGAAGTTCGTCACCTTGGCGGCGGTCGCCGAGGCCACGCTCGTGTCCGACGACGGCGCCCGGCCGGGCACGCCGGAGGCGTCCAGCCAGACCCGGTCCGTCCGCTTGGAGAACTTGAAGCCGGACTGCGCGGTGCTCACGATCGTGAGTTGCACGGAACCGCCGATCGACGGCGTCACGAACACGGAGATCTGGCACTTCGGCAGCGACTTCGCGGGCCCCATGCAGAGTCCGCCGTAGCCCATGCCCACAGGGTCGGGGAGGTGGGCCTCCCAGCGGGGCTGGTAGTCCCGTGTGGCGTCGAACTCGGCTTCGAGGGCGAGGTGGTCCCAGATGAGCCGCGTGGTCGAGTCCGAGCCGATCCCGTAGGTTTCCCGGCGGCACTGCAGGCGGACGTAGTAGCGGGTGCCGTCGGCCCCTCTGGCCTTCGTGTCCCGTTTCACGCCGTAGCCCTTGGCGTCCGCCGCGCCGATCGTCGGCCAGCAGTCCCCCGTCGACACGACGGCGAGGCCCTTCTTGGTTGCCTGCGGGGCCACGTTCGGGAACGTGAGGTTGTGGTTCTTCGGCATCGCGCCCAGCGCGGCGCTGTAGAACTCGATGCCCGGCCGGCCCGGCTCCAATGGGTCGATGTCGCGCTCCCACATGGACTTGCGGATGCCCGACGTGAAGAAGATGTCGACGAGGACGTCCCGGAAGGCGCGACCGCCGCTCTTGCCGTCGTAGGCCAGCGGGCTGAGGACGTCGGTGCCGATGCCGTTGTGGTAGAAGCACTCGTTCTCGACCGTGGCGCAGCCGGGTGTGGCGAAGACGTGTACGGAAGGCTGCTGCCAGTTCGTCTCGTTCACCTTCCAGTCGCCCCAGGCGAGCGGGTCGAAGTGGTGGTAGAAGCGCCGGTACCACATCCCGCTCCGCTTGAAGGCGCCCGCCGCCGCGTCGCCCTCGACGGTGGAGTCCTCGCCCGCCCAGAGCGTGAGCGCGGCGGGAGGCTCGTCTTCCGGGGTGCTGAAGGAGAAGCGGAGCTTGCTGAGGCCCACGCCGAGGTCCCGCACGCCGCCGAAGCCGATCCGCAGGGGGAGGTCGGCGTCGATGCAGCGCCAGTCCTCGCTGGAGCCGAGGTAGATGAGCCCCGTCAGGGGGTCGTAGTGCTCCTTCTTGGAGTAGCCGTTGTCCACGATGTTGTTGAGGCGCACGGCGATGGTGCCGGAGATCTTCTGGAAGGACGACAGGTGCGCCGAGAGCTTGCCCCCGCCGTAGTCGCGCATCCGGAGACTCATGGCCGTGGGGATCCCGCCCATGTCGACGTCGGCGTGTACGTAGCCCAGGGACGACTCCGTCGTGGGCGGGGTGTAGCCCAGGCCCGGTCCGCACACCTGGTCGTTCTTGGGCGCCGGCACGGTCCTGGGGGCGGCGGGCTGCTCCGTGGAGCCGTACATCTCGCCGTCGAAGACGAGCAGCGAGGGCACGTTGCGGAGGATGACGCTGTAGTTCGCCGTCCGCTTCGCGTAGGCGCTCTCGCCGGGGTGGCCGTAGTGGGCGGGGTCAGCGCCGTCGAAGACCTTCACGGCGGCCGTTCCCAGGCCGGTGTTGGCCTTGAGTTGGGTGTGGATCTTCGTCCAGGGGAGGCGGCGGTTCTCGGTGAGCGTGGCGTAACCCTCGATCCGCCCCGGTATCTTGTCGACGTGGACGACGACGTCGCGGTGGGCGTCTCCGTCGGTGTAGAGCAGGTCCAGGGGGCCGAGGTGCGTGAGCGAAGACCACATCTTGGCGTAGTACCTCTGCCACTCGTCCACCTCGAAGTTCGGCCGGTTCTGGCAGGTCTTGCGTTTCTGCGGCGGGGACGTGTCGTCGCAGCGGGACTCGCCGGGCTCCCAGAGCAGGAACGTGTCGGGGACGGGCTCGTTCACGTGGGCGTGCGCCGCCGGGATCGCGCCGCCGCCGCCGAGGGCCGCCCGGGTGACGAGCGTGGCCTCGATCCCCGAAGCGCCCGAGAGGCGCTGCGGGGCGGGCCTGTTGCCGTGGTGGTCCACGCCGCCGAGGAACGTGAGCGGGTCGCCGTAGCGCACCACGGCGTCGATGCGCGGGCTGGAGGCGGGGTCCTGGTTCTGCGTCACCTTCGCGGGCGGGGTGGTCATGTCCAGGCAGTTGCCGGTCGTGGCCCACACCCAGGGCTGGGAGCCGGAGCCGCCGTCGGGCATCACCCGCACGCCGATGCGGTTCGGGAGTTGTGACAAGAGGACGTCCGCGTAGAGGTTGTACGTGTCGCTGTCGTCGAAGAACTGCAGCGGGAACGGCGACGCGGTCGACTGCGCCGTGAGGCAGAACGTCTGCGGCGACGCCTTGTAGAGGGCGGTGCGGACGTTGCCCAGCCGGGCGCGCACCCCCCAACTCTTCGCGGAGCGCACGATCGCCCGCACGCCTTGGTCGTTCCAGGCGGTGAAGTGCGGGTGGACGACGCCGACCGGCTGGGCCGCCGGCAGGGGCGGTTCCGTGAGGTAGTCGGAGTCCGCGGAGCTCAGGGTGGTGCGCACGACCGCGGCCTGCACGATGTCGGTGCAGTCCTCGACCACGGGCTCCCACGCCTCAGGGGGGCAGCCCCGCACCTCGACTTCCTGCAGGGCGCCGCCGAAGGGCGTCTGGCGCCACGCCACGTTCAGCTTCGACGGCAGCAGGAGGCCGACGTAGACACGCGTGCGCAGGTCGGCCGCCCGGTCGGCGGCGTCGGTGACGTCCATGCCGGCGGCCACGAACGTGGGCGACGACGCCGAGTAGGCGATCTTGTTCTCGACCGAGATCGGGACGGGGGCGCCGTTGAGGAGGATCGTCTTCAGCGTCTCGGTCCAGTCCACGTTCAGGGTTTCGGGCACGAGGGCGGCGTGGAACTTGCCGTCGACATGTGTGGCGCCGGGGCCGGCCAGGCGGACGGCGGCCTTCCCGTCGATGCTGCTCACCCCGGAGGAGAACGACGTCGCCACGCGGAAGGGCCGGTTGGGGCCGGTCTCGTAGTCGATCGTCGCCTGCTCGGGCAGGGAGGTGACGACGGCGTCGACGTCGACGAGGTTGCCCCGGTTGGCGACCTCGTCGTTGCGGCGGGTGCGGGAGTCCAGGTGGACGATCACCCGGGTCTCCTGCTCGGTGCCGAGGTTGCCCTCGATGTGCATCTTGCTCGTCGGGTTCGTGGCTCCCTCGGTGGTGAGGGTGACCCCGGCGGAGCGCACCTCCCGGAGATGCGCGGCGAAACGGTACGCGGCGTGGGGCCGCAGGAGCACGCAGAACCCCGTCGTGCAGTCGAAGCGGTTGTCGTTGGATCCGTAGACGACGTAGGACTGGTCTCCGTCGTACGTGGTCGGGGCGTCGGGGAGGCCGAGGCCGGCGTGGTTGTCGCCGTCGAAGACGTTCTGGATCCGGAGGCGGACGTCGGCGGCCTGCGGGAGGGCGTCCCCGGTGCAGGGCGGGATCGTCTCGCCGGGGACGGCGTTGGCGGCCGGGCAGAACTGCACCGCCTCCCGGGTGACGGCGCCCCCGGGCGCCGAGGGGTCGCCGCCGCCGGGGTCGTGGGTGATCACGGTCTCCTCGGGGGCCCCGGTGATCTTCCCGGACAGGACGAGGGGCTCCTGCATGTTCGCGAGCAGGATCGTGGGGTCGATCGTCGCCAGCGCAAGCATGCGCACGTCGACGTCCAGCGGGGTTTCCGCCGAGCGGTGGAACAGGATCGCCGTGGGCTTGAAGACGAGGTCCACCCATTCGGGGACGTCGCTGAACCCCGTGTCGATCTCGATCTCGTCGTGGCCGCCGATGCCCTCGCCGACGCCGACCTTCACGGCGAGTTGCAGGGGGTTGAGGGCGCCCCCGTCGCCCTGCTGGGGCTGGTGCCAGGAGAGCTGGCTGCGGGCCTGGAAGCCCTGGGTGGCGGCTCCGCAGACGAACTCGGTGCCGAAGGCGAACTGTTCGGGGCCGTGGGCCCAGCGGAGGTCCGCGCGGATCGTCTCCTCGATCGGGGTGCCCGTCTCGTCGACGTCGTAGAGGTGGAAGGTGTTGCGCAGCGGCGGTCGGGCCCCGGGGGAGGCGATGCCCGGCGCGTAGTCGTTGTCGAGGTTGAGCATCCAGTGGCCCTGGTTCGGCCAGCCCGCCGGGTCCGCCTTGTAGCCGAACGTGGTCACGGACCGAGCGGGGAAGGGGTGCGGGACGCCGCCGTCACCACCCGTCGAGGACTGGAAGCTGGAGAACTCGAAGTCCGCCCGGGTCTTGTACCAGGAGCCGTCCTGGCGGACGAACTTCAGGCCGGCGCCCACCGTGACCACCCCGGCGTTGAAGCTCCCCCCGGCGACGGTCTCCACGACGAGGTCGAGGCCGACCATGAGGTGGGCGGGCGGGCCGATCGGGTTGTCCAGCGGGACCCCGAACGTCGTGGAGAGGAGCGGGAGGATGCTCGTGGCGTCGTCCCGGAAGCGCAGCACCAGCGTGGCGCGCACGTCGGCCTGCCCGTCGCCCTCGACGTCGACCGTGTAGCTCTGCCACGGGGCCGGGGCGTTCGGCCACACGGGGGGGAGGACCGGGGTGAACTCCTTGTGGGCGGTCGGGCCTGTCGCGGACGTGACGTCGACGACGACCTTGATGTCGGGGTCGAGTTCGACGGAGGTCGTGGGCGACACCACCGGCGGTGTGGTGGGCGTCTCCCAGGGGGCGTCACAGCCCGAGACGAGGCCGACCGTGGCCAGGGCGGGCGACGGCCGGAACAGCGCCGCGGCGGCGCAGACGGCGAACAGGACGACCGCGGTGCCGCGCAGCCGCCTCCTGCGGTGTGAGTCCCCGGTGAGCCCGATGGTGGACATCTCTCGCCTCCCGTGCGCCTCAGGTGTGTCCATGCCTGCAGTGTGCCAGGCGAGGCGTCGCGGCGCCCTTACAGGGGTCTTAGTCGGCGGCACGCCCGAGGTCCCGCGGTGGCCCCTTTCGGCGGCTGCGGTCTCGAAAATTTAGCGGGGGGGTGGGGGAAACACCCCCCCACCCCCCCCCCAGAGAGGGGTTGCGCCCCCCCCC
>CAYJLW010000016.1:5411-33457 GCA_964370965.1 uncultured Acidimicrobiia bacterium
CCCGGGGGGGCCCCGTTGGGGGGGGGGGGGTCTCTATTTTGGGGGGTGTGCTCCCAAAACCCCCCAACACCCCGCGACAAGTTCGGCCGTTGCCCCCCGCCGGCCCGACCGGGGCGGTGGAACACCATGCCAACTTGACATAGGTTCGGGGGGCGGGGTCTTCTGGCGGGATGGACAGGGGCCGCATCTGGGGCATGCTGCGCGGGCGCGAAGCCCACGTCATGCCGGAGCCAGACGGGTCCCTGCGTCCGCCCGTCTGGCTGGACGGCCTCCCGACGCAGCGTGCCATGGTCCAGGCCCGGGTGCCGGCGATCCTGGACGGGCCCGGCGCCCACGGCCGGTGGCGCCGCGGCGCCATCGTGGGCACCAGGCCCCTGGCCAACGCGGCGGGGTCCGGCGTCCTCGACGGCGCCAGGCGGCGGGCCGACGTCGACGTCGCCCTCACCTTCGCCCGCCGCCTCCGCCTCCTCTTCGAGTCGCTGGGGCCCACCTACGTCAAGCTCGGCCAGATCATCTCCGGCGGACCGGGCCTCTTCCCGGAGATCCTCGTCACCGAGTTCGAGCGGTCGCGCGACGCCGTCCCCCCGTTCGGTTGGGACGACGTGCGCCGCGTCCTCGCCGAGGACATCCCCGGCGGCGTGAACGCCTTCGCGGACTTCGACCCGGAACCGTTCGGGTCGGCGTCCGTCGCCCAGGTCCACCACGCCCGGTTGCGCGACGGGCGCGCCGTCGTCGTCAAGGTGCAGCGGCCCGGCCTCGCCCCCAAGGTCCTCGCCGATCTGGAGCTCATGGCCGCGGTCGCCCGCCAGGGCACGAAGGTCTCCCGGGCGTTCCGGATGGCGAACCCGCGGGCGATCGTGGAGTACTTCTCCGAGACGATCCTCGAGGAGCTCGACTTCCGCCTCGAAGCCGAGAACCAGCTCGACGTGCACGAGGCCGTGGCGCGCTCCGCCGTGCGCGACGGCGTCGCCGTGCCCCGGCCGCACTCCACCCTGGTGACCCGGCGCGTGCTCACGATGGAGCGCCTCGAGGGCTTCCCCTACGCCGCCTCCGGGGAGGCCGTGGCCGCCGGGGTCGACACGAAGGAGATGCTCCGCTCCGGGTTCCTCTGCTTCCTGGAGGGCGCCGTCCTCCACGGGGTCTTCCACGGCGACCTCCACGGCGGCAACATCATGATCTGCCCCGACGGCCGCTACGGGATCCTCGACTACGGGATCGTGGGGCGCCTCTCACCCGAGGACCGCCGGGCGTTCGCGTCGATGATGGCCGCCGCCGCCCAGGGCGACGTCGTGGGCCAGCTCGGCGCCATCCGGGACATGGGCGCCATCCCGCCCGGAGTCGACCTCGCGGGGGTCGCCGCGCAGATGCCGGCGGTGCCGTTCTTCGAGCTCCGCATGCCCGACGCCGCCGAGCTCTCCGAGATGCTCAAGGGGATGCTGTCGACGATGGTGCGCCTGCAGTTCCGCCTCCCCAAGCTCCTCGTCCTCCTCACGAAGAACCTCATCTTCCTCGACGACGCCGTCGCCCGCTTCGCCCCCGGCATGAACATGCTCGCCGAGGCGGGCACGGCCTTCGTCGAGCTCTCCGGCCGCCTCGCCGAGCACGACCCCTGGGAGGATTCCGCCGCCGTGCCGAGCCTGGGTTGACGGGGCCTGATGTCGTGCTCCGCCTGCACATCGAGCAGGTGGCGACTCGTCGTGAAAGGGCGGCCGTGGGCCTTCAGGGGGAGACGAGGCGTCCGTCGCGCATGCGGGCGTGGCGGTCGGCGGACTCCCGGAGCGCCGGGTTGTGGGTGACGAGGACGACGGCTGCGCCGGACTCCCGGGCGGCGTGCCTGATGAGGCCGACCGTCTCGAGGGCGGTCCCCGAGTCGAGGTGGGCGGTGGGCTCGTCGGCGAGGATCAGGGACGGCCGGTGCGCCAGGGCCCGACCCACAGCCACACGCTGCATCTGACCGCCGGACATCTCGTGCATCCGGTGTCGGGCCCGTTTCCCGAGCCCGACACGCCCGAGGAGGCCCGCGGCGCGGTCGTAGGCGGTCGCCTTGTCCTCGTCGCTGTCGAAGAGGAGTGGGAGGACGACGTTGTGAAGCGCGTCGAGGCCCGGGACGAGATGGCCGTTCTGGAACACGATGCCCACGTGACGGCGGCGGAGAGCGTTCCGCTCGGGGCCGGGGAGCGCCCAGACGTCGGACCCGGAGAAGCGGACCTCACCGGCGTCGGGCGGGTCGATGCCGGCGATGAGGCGGAGCAGCGTGGACTTGCCCGACCCCGATGGGCCGGTCACGACGAGGAACTCCCCGGCCGAGACGTCCAGGGTCACGTCGTCGACGGCGGTGACCTCGCCGCCGGCCCCGTGCCGGAAGCGTCTCGTGACGTGGTGGAGGGCGACGAGCGTCATTCCTCGTCCTCCGTGTCCGTCCCGAAGACCGCCTTGTCCACGTCCCTGGTCCGCGCCAGGGGCACGGCGACGCCGAGGGCGCAGAGGACGACGCAGCCGACCAGGCCGACGAGGACGGCACCGGGGACGAAGCCCCATGCCACCTGCGAGGCGAGCATCGCCGGGGACGCCAGCGCCACGAACCAACTGAAGAGCATGGCGCCCAGGATCCCGAAGACGAGCCCGAACACGCCCATGGTGGCGGTCTCGGCGAGGAGTGTCCGCCGTTCGACGCCGGGGGTGTAGCCGATGAAGCGCAACATGCCCAGGAGGCGCCGCCGCCCGGCGATCGAGATGAGGAAGAAGTTCGCGACACCCACGGCGGCGATGATCACGAGGGCGTAGCCCATGTTCTCCACGGGTCGCAGGAACCGGCCGCCGTTGCGGGCGGCATCCGCGGCGGTCTCGGAGCGGTCCGTGGCGCGCAGGCCCACGACACCGCTGCGCTCGAGGCGGCGGGCGAGGGCGGCGGTGTCCACGCCCCGCCGGGGGGCGACGAGGGCCATGTCCACGCCCGCCCCCCAGTGGCGGGCGGCGACCTCGTCGGCGGCGACGACGAAGTCGCCGATGCCGTTGTCGCGGTCGAAGCCGGATGTGACGACGGCGGCCACCCGGAACGTCCGGGTCCCGCCCGTCGTGGGCAGCGTGAGGGTGCCACCGGGGCGGAGGCCCCTGCGGTTGGCGAACAGTCGGCTCACGAGCACGTCGCCCGTCCTCACCCGGCGCCACACCTCGCCCACCCGGACGCCCCGCTCGAAGCTCAGGTGGGGCCGGGGGTGGAGTGGGTCGGTGCCCTCCACGTTCAGCGCCCCCGTCCCCGTGCGTACGACGGCGAGGCGCTGCGGGTAGACGGCCGCCACACCGGGGGTGTCCCGGATCCGGGCCAGGGCGGCGTCGCCGAAGCTCGCCGTCACCTGGTCGCCCACTGCGCGGGGGTGGACGTCCACGAGGTGGACGAGCTGCCTCTCGACGGCTGAGGCCATCGACTGCACCGTGAGGACACGCATCGAGTTCAACCCCACGAGCAGGATCATGGCGCCGGCGATGGTCGTGGCCACCGCCGCCCAGCGCAGGGGGTCGCTCTCCATGTCGGCGCTCGTGAGCAGCCCCACCGCCCGGCGGCGGGCGAAGAAGCGCGCCGGTGCCCGGCTGAGCAGGGGGACGGCGCCGAACACGGACGACAGGAGCCCGGTCGCCAGCAGGGCGGCGGCGCCGAAGCCCACGGCGAAGGGCACACGCCCCTGACCCCAGGCCCACCCCATCGGGAGCGCCGCGGCGACGAGGACCACGCCGAGCATCGGCCAGCGGGGCGCCTCGTGGTGGGTGGCGATCCCGGTCTGGCTGCGCACGGCGATGATCGCCCCCTGGCGCACCGTGCGGATGGCCGCGGGAAGGGCCGCCCCGGCGCCCGCCAACGCCCCTGCAGCGAGGGCGGCGGCGGCCGTCCAGCCCTCGAAGCCGACGGCGAGCTCGGCGCCCGTACCCGAGAGCATGCTCCCCGCGAAGAGGGTCGTGAAGAGCCGGCCCGTCAGGTACGCGCCGGGGACGGCGAGCACTCCGGCCACGAGACCGAGGAGCGCACCCTCGGCGAGCATGCCTCCGACGAGGCGGCCCCGTCCCGCGCCGAGAACCGTGGTGAGGGCGAAGACCCGCTGGCGCTCCTCGAGGGAGAGGACGTAGCTGTTCACGGCCACGAGCGCGCCGCCGAAGAGGATGAGCAGGGACGACACGAGCAGGAGGGAACGGGTGAGCTCGACGAAGACCGCCGTGTGGGACGTGGGCGGGCCCACCTCCGCGACGGACCCCACGACGCCACGCAGCCGTCGGGCTGCCGCCCGGTCGGCGTCGAGGAGGAGGCCGCCCAGGTGCGGGCCCGTGCCCAGCAGCGTCTGGACGCCGGTGAGCTCGCCCACAGCCCAGTACCCGGCGTTCACCCCGGCGAGGACGCCGCGTGCGTCGACGACTCCGGCGACGTAGGCGTCGCCCACGAGTCCCCCGAGGATCCCCACGCCGGCACCGGGACGAAGGCCGAGAGCGGCGGCGAGGCGGCGGCTCACGAGCAGTGGCGCTCCCCGGCGGTTTGTCGCCGCGGCCTCCTGCGCGTACCGGCGGCACCCGAAATCGCCCACCAGGGCCTCGGCGCTGCAGTTCGTCCCCAGCAGGAACACGCCCCGGGGTCGCCCCCTTGCCGCCTGCAGGGACGTGAGCCCGGCGACGACCGGCACGGCCGTTCGCACCCCGGGCACGGCCCGGACGTCGCGGATGACGTCCTCCGGGAGCCGCCCGTCGACGTGGGGTGTGACCTGGAGGTCGGCGACGGTGGCGGCGGCCTGCTCGAAGGAGTGGAACGGGCGTCCGATCGCCACCCACATGACGAGGACGCCCACCATGACCGACGTGCCCAGCCAGATCCCGCCCACGACGAGCACGGCCACCCCCCGCTGAGCGAGCACCGCCCGGAGGTGGATCTCGGACCACACCGTGAACGCGGAGAGCGCCCGCTCCCTTCGCAGCGGAGGCGGCCGCACCGGGGGAGGAGCGGACTCGGTGACCAGCATCGCCGCTCCCGGCCCCTAGCCTCGGGGCACGACGAGGCGCAGGGGCGCGCTCTCGGTCTCGATGTCGTGCAGTCGCCCTTTCGCGAGCCTCGCCCAATGACCGGCCTTCACAGCGAGGGCGACGTCGATGTTGCGTGTCGTGATGCCGATGCCTGTAGCGGACACCTCGGCGAGGAGCCGGAGGAAACGGACGAGTTCCGCCCTCTCCGAGCCGCTGCAGACCTTCGTGTCGGGTTCGTCCAGCCAGAGCCAGCCGGGAGCGTGCAGGATCTCGGCGAGGGCGGCCACCTGTGACTGCTCCAGGCGGCGGAGCTCGGCACAGTGGTAGTCGGCAAGCGGGTCCAAGCCTGTGATGCGGAGTGCGTCTCGCACGACGCGTTTGGCGGCGCTGGGCGGCCAGCCCCCTCTTTGGGCGATGTTGCGCAGGTGGCCCCGCGCGGTGCTGCCGGCCGGGAGTGTGACCGGCCATTCGAGGTAGCGGAGGTGCCCGGGTTCCGGCGGGCCGTGCTCGTCGATCGTGATCGCCCCCGACGTCGCCCGCATGTCGCCGCCGAGGATCCGGGCCAGCGTCGTGAGCCCGGCGTCGCCGTCGGCGTACACGACCCTGAGTTGGCCGCGGGGGTACGTCGCCGTCACGTCCACGAGGACCGTTCGGCGACGGTGGGGGCCGTGCACGACATGACCGATGCTCCGGGCGTTGAGCGTGGCCCCGAGACGGATCCTCGCTCCCCGGGCATTCAGCACGTAGGCCAGCAGCAGCGGAGTCGCCAGGGTGCGTTGCGCCCGTTCTCTCGTCATGACCCCACGCCCTCCGTTCAGCCCGCTTCCGCCAGCAGTGCGCCGGCCTCGTTCTGCGCCCTCATGAGCCAGGCGGCCTTGGCCCGGGACTCCTCGATCGCCCCGTCGAGGACGAGCAAGTGGGCCGTTGTCGCCCGGGATGGCTGTGACTGCGCCACCCGTTCCCGTTCCTCGGTGAGCTCCCGCGTGTGACGAAGACACCGGTGCAGGAGGTCCCCGAGCGCGAAGACGACGCCCTCCGTGGGGGCACCCTTGACATACGCGGCGTAGACGAGACGTGCGGCGGTGCGCTGCGTGTCGAGGCCTCTCTCGGCGGAGGGGTCGTCGAGCCAGCGTTCCACGGCGTCGAGGCCGGCCGGAGTGATCGAGTACACGGCCCGACCGTCCCTGTCCGCCCTGGCGACCGCGAGGCCGTCTTCCTCGGCCTTGGTGAGAACCTGGAACACGTAGCCGTCGTTCACGGCGGCCAAAGGTCCGAGCGTCTCGGAGACCCGCTTGTAGACCTGGTGCGACCGCCCCGGCCCCCGAGACAACTCGGCGAGTATCGCGCCACGCAGCGTCGACACGGACGTCCTCCCGCGACAGATAAGCCCGGGAACCTTACCGCGGCTCCGAAGGCACTGCCAGTGTGCTTCGTCACTATGCTCGGGCAATGCGCCGCGGAGTGTCGAAGCGGCGTCGCGTCAGGCCGCCGAGGAGGCCCGGAGGCGTTGGCTGGCCGAGGCGCCGTCAACTCCCGTCGCGTTGCCGTCCGGAGGCAAGCGTCTCCGGGGCGAGCTGGTCCTCGGCTGTGCCGCCCACCTCTCGGGCCGGGAGCCCGACTCGCGTGCGGTGACGGCGGCGGCCATGGTGGAGATCATGCACGCCGCCACGCTCGTGCATGACGACGTCATGGACGCCGCCTCGACGAGACGCGGTCAGGCCACGCTCAACGCCCGCTACGGCAACGCCGTCGCCGGCTACGCCGGTGTTCTCGCGCTCGCCGTCGCCACCCGTGCTCTCGACGACCTTCCGGAATGGGCGGCCGCAGCCACGCAGTCCGCGTTCGCCGCCGTCTGCGACGGACAGTGGCGTGAGACCGTGTCCGCCTTCGACGCCGATCGCGACGCCGAGTCATACCTGACTGCGGTTCGGGGCAAGACGGGGGAGCTCTTCGGTCTTGCCGCGCTTCTCGGTGCCCGACTCGGTGGGGCGACCGAGAAGGCCGCCGCTCCGTACGCGGCGGCGGCTCATGAACTGGGGGCGGCCTACCAGATAGTCGACGACGTCCTCGACATCTCGCCCGCCGCGGGCGGGCGCGGGAAGCCCCCCGGGGCGGACCTCCGTGCCGGGGTTGTCACACTCCCGGTGATCCTGGCCAGGGAGCGAGACGCCAGGATCTGCGCGCTCTTGAGGGTCCTGCGCGACCGCCGCGGGGTCGCCGACGAGATCGCCGCTCTGGCACGGGCCGGGGGGGGAAGGGACGACGCCTTGGACGTCGCCGCCCGGATGGTGGCCGGAGCGCTCTGCGGTCTGGACGCGGAACCGTTTGACCCCCTCCTGGATCTCCTCCGCAGGGAGGCCCTCCTGGTGTCGTCGCGGTGAGAGTCGTCGTCGTCGGCGCCGGTCCTGGCGGGTGCGCGGCCGCGATCACGGCTGCACGTCTCGGTGCTGACGTCACGCTCGTCGACCGCGCCGTGTTCCCTCGAGACAAGGCCTGTGGCGGTGCTCTTACGTCCGCTGGCGTCGATGCCCTTCGACTTCTCGGGGCGGAGCACGTGATCGACGGATGTCTGCGTTTCGACGGGGCGCGCTTTCGGGCTGCCAGCCGGGTCTCCGTTGTGGGCCATCGGGAGGTTGCACGACGAAGAAGGGGAGTTGTGGTGCGCCGTCTTGACATGGACGCGGCGCTCCTCCGCGTTGCCGAGGAGGCCGGCGCCCGGGTTCTCCAGGGCGTTCGTGTCGTGGGAGTGACGGTCCGCGACGGCCGGGCGTCGGAGGTCGTGGGGATCGAGGCATCGAAGGGGACGAGACTCTCGGTGCCCGCGGACACCGTGATCGGTGCTGACGGGAGCACGTCCCGTGTCCGGACCTGTCTGCTTGGACGGCCGCCACCGGAGACCACCGGGCTGGCCATGCGCTGCTTCGTCGGCGGATACCCCTCGTCCGCATGGCTCGACTTCGTGCTGCCTCTTGAGCATGCCGCCGTCGGGTTCCGTGGGTACGGATGGGCCTTTCCGCTCGGCGACGGGACGGCGAACGTGGGCGTCGGTGTCTTCGCGAGCGCCGCAGTGAATCGCTTTCCTCGCATGTCGCGTCTGCTGGACGACCTCCTCGAGCGCCTGGGCACCCTCCGGGGGTTCTCGTCCCTCACGCCTGTCGGACGGCCGCGGTCAGGCCTGCTGCGTTCCTGGGAGCACGTTCCCCGCGGGCCCCGGAACGTTCTCCTGGTCGGTGACGCCGCCGGCCTCGTGAACCCCGTCACCGGGGAGGGGATCGCCGCTGCCCTTGAGAGTGGGTGCATCGCCGGTGGTCTCGGCTTCGACGGTAGGGGGGGAGATCTCGCGGCCCACTACGCAGCTAGCGTGATCCACCTCCAAGCCGAGCCGTTCCGCCTCTTGAAGTCGGTCCCGTGGCAGTTCATTGACACGATGCTCGGGACGTCCCGGGCAGGTCTCACCGCGATTCGCCAGGCCGCAGGCGACGCTGTCTCCGGGCGAGTGAGAGCGCCTCCTCCAAAGGACAGCATCGACGAGTCTGTGAACGCCGCCCTCGACTCGGCACCGGCACTTCTCCGCAGGGCCGCTTCGGACCTCCGTGGTGATCGCGGCGACCCCGTCGCCTCTCTCTTCCGGGCCGTGCTCGACTCGGTCGTGGAGAGCTCGGACCGCGACATGGCGGCGCTCATCTCTCTCCTCGACGTCCAGGCGGCCCTCGCCCAGGACGTCCGCCGGGATTCCGGCGAGGACGTTGCCGACACCTCCTCACTCATGCTCGCCGACCTCGTGTCCGCCCACGCTCTCGACATCGGGGGTCGGGCCGGCCGCCGTCTCTGCGCGGACTACGCGGCCCGCCTCGCCGGGGCGGGCATCGACTTCGAGTTCTCGCCGGGCACCGCCCGTGCCCGGCGCCTCTTTGGCATGTCCGCGCTGTCCGGGGAGTTCGCCGGCAGACATCTAGCCGGGCGGGGGGTAGCCGGCGCTACTCCCGAAGACATCCTCGTGTCGGAGTGCATGGCTGTCGCCGCGCTCCACGACCTGGCGTGGAGGAGCGACCAGCTCCGCCTCTGGCGCGAGAGGGGAACCCATCCACGGGACCTTCCCTCCTGGGCCGGCGACGGCGTGGCGTCTGCCCGCGAACTCCTACTGGCCGCGCACACGCATGTCCCGTGCGTCGGCCGGAACGTCCCTTCCGCACTGCGGTCCCTGCGCGCTGCTGCCGAGACGCGATTCCGGAGGGCGACCGGCAGTGGGCCGAAGCCGCACCTCGCGTGACCTTCAAGTGCCCTGGCGGAGCTGCCCCTGCAGGGCCCCGACGTTCCGGTGGGCCAGGAGCCACCACCCCGCCACCACCGCCCCGCCGACGAGCGCCGCCGCTGCAGTCTGGGCCCAGGCGGGGACGGACGTGACGTCAACAGCGGCACCTGTCGCTGCGGTCACGCAGAGCCCCAGGTTGGCCGACGCGGCGACCCACGCCAGCCGCTCTGGGTCACCGCTGGTGACGAACGCCACCCAGCCGAGGCCGCCAAGACCCACCAGGGCGGGCACGGGCAGCCCGCCCGTCGTCACGGATGCGACGAGAACCGCCGCTGCCCCGGCAACCAGGAGCCAGACAACGGTTCTCCGCCCCTTCTCCGACACATGCGTGGCCAGGGTGATCTTCCCTATCGCCATGTCCGCGGCGACGTCGAGCGTGTACGCGGCGAGAAGCGTGACGGCAGCCAGGCATGTCGGAGCCAGGCCGGTCAGGGCTGCTCCTCCCCCGAGCCGACGGGCCAAGACGGCGTACCCGAACTCGGTGTACAGCATCCCGGAGACCACTGCCACCACGAGGCCTCCGAGACGGGTGTGTGCCAGCCGCGGGCCGGTGGAGTAGGCGAGGGCGAGGCCGACGCCCACGGCGGAAAGGGGCAGGATCAGCCATGTTGCGAGCACGACCAGGGCGACGGCCACCACGCAGAGCCCCGCGGCGGCCACGGCGAGCGCCACACGCATGCCGCCAGCCGTGACGAGCCCGTCCTGGAGGATCCTGCTTCCACCCGAGACCCCGGCCGCGAATCCCTCGTTCTCGGTGTCCGCCGCCTCGTCGGCAACGTCGTTGACGGCCACGGCAAGCGTGTTCGCTCCCACTGTGCCCACGAGAGCCAGGGCGACAACGGTCCAGTCCCACAGTCCGGTGTCGCGGTGGGCGAGTGCCATGCCCAGGACGACGGGAGGGAGGCCGCCGGGGGGGACGACGACGCGAGGTGACAGAACCAGGCGGGTGAGCGCCCGGGCTCGCCCCCTGGTCTCGTTGCTCGTGGCGGGCAAGGCGTCAGGCCGCGGATGCGGAGGGTCGCCCCCAGCGACAGGTCGCCGTGTCGGCGCCGCCGACGAGCAGTGTGTCCAGGGCGGCGTCGAGCGCGACGGCGACTCGTCTGTGGCGTTCGGCGAGCTGGGGACGACGGGTGGGGAGGCGTTCGGCCTGGTCGCAGATGCTGCAGCGCATCAGTGCCTCCTTCGGTAGTCGGGGGAGCAGAGGCGTGTGTCGGATTGGCACGGGACGGCCACGACATGGAGCGGTCAGGGCCATTGTACGAGCAGGACGACTCCTACGAGCCCCGCGGAGGAGGGACTCCGTGACGACCTCCCCGCCGCTCGTGGGCCGGCCTCGAGCTCGGCCAGGGTCATGTCAATGGCGCGCATCCTCCGCGGGCGAGGTTCGCTGGGTGTTCAACAAGGGCTGTTGACATGAGCCATAGTGCTAGGTAATGTGCCATCGACAGATAGGGGCGGGCCCCCCGGCGCCGAGGTCTCGGCACCGGGTTTCCCGCAGCGCTGAGGGCCGGCCTCGTTCAGGGTGGGGCGGGGCCGGCTCTCACGCGTCGTGTTCGTGGGCGCCCTCTGACGGGGCCGGGAAGCGGGTTGGAGGTTGTGATGTCGGGGACGGGGCGGGCTGCGGGCCGTTGGAGTCGGCGGCTGTGTGTGGTGGTCGTGGCGGCGTTGGCCGTGGGCCTGGGCGGCTTCGCCGAAGCGGCGGCGGCGTCAGCTCCCGTCGGCGTGCCTGGGGTCCTGCGTTCGCTGTCTTCCGGTGCGGCGCGCGTGGTGGCGGGGTTGTGGCGGGCGGTGACGGCGCCTTCCCCGGGACCGACTGTGACGGCGTCCCAGTCCCCGTCGCAGTCCGCGTCGGCGGGCGGGGGTGGCGGGTCGGTGGACGCCCCGTTGCCGTTGGCGGCGGGGGTGAAGCCGGTGAGTTCGACGTTCGTGCCGGGGTTGTTCTCGCTCTTGGACCGGGCCCTGGGTCCGGTTCGCCCCGGGGCTGTGGAGGATCGGGGACGGCGGGCGGCGGGCCGGAAGGTGTTCCGGAACCCGGATGGCACGACGCTCGAGGAGCTTTCGGCGACACCGCTGCACTTCTGGGACGGGGACGAGTGGAGGGACGTGGACTCCTCGATCGTGCCAGACGAGCAGAGGCAGGGTGTGTTCCGGAACGCGGCCAACCATTGGACGGTGCGTTTCGCCGCCACGGACGCGGGCGGGGTGAGCGTGGAGTCCCCTGAGGGGTCGTTCTCCTTCATGCCCGGCGGGGGGCGGGCGGTGGCTCCGCTGTGGCTGGGCGACGTCGTGGTGTATCCGGACGTGTGGCCGGGTGTGGACTTGCGCTACCGGGTGGGGTCGGATCGGGTGAAGGAGGATGTGGTGTTGCGTCGCGACCCGGGCCGTTCCACGTTCGACTTCGACTTCTCCGGTGGGACTCTGGGGTCGGGTGACATGGGTCCGGGGGGGCCGGACAGCGTGCAGGTGGGGGACGCGGGGTCCCCATTGGCGGCGTTGATGCCCTTGGAGGTCTTCGACCGAGACGATCGGGTGGTGGGCGAGGCGGCGGGGGCGCGCTATGTGGTGTCCGGGGGCGGGTCTCGCGTGTCGGTCGTGCTGGACTCGGGGTGGCTGGGTTCTTTGGGGCGTGGGGACTTCCCGGTTGTGGTGGACCCCCCCATCTACGTGCCCCAGACCCAGAGCGAGGTCGTGGGTTCCACGCAGGCCCAGCAGTACAAGAGCGACGGCACGACCCTGTACTACAACGGCGAGGTGCGCACGGGGAACTCCCGCGACCAGAACATCTACAACCGGTACTGGCGGTCGGTGGTGCACTTCCCGTACGAGCACCGCATCGGCCAGGACGTGCTGGCGGCCACGGTCCACCTGGCGCGTTTCCAGGACGGGGGCGGGGGGACGTCCAACGCCTACTGGCAGAACGTGTATCAGGCGACTTGTTGGGGTTACGGCTGCGTGGGGGGCCACTGGGGCTCCGCGCGGGGCGAGCAGAACGTGTGGTTCGAGGGGTTGGGGCCGCTGTTCGACTCCTGGACGACGCAGGGTGCGGTGGGGGGCGCTCTCATGTTCAGCGGGGAGGAGGCCCCCGGTGTGCACACGTACAAGAAGTTCGGGACGGCGCTGTACGCCGACTACCTCGCGTACGTGTACTACGACACGCCGCCCCCGGCGGCCGTGGACCCGGTACCCGAGACCCCGGCGCTCGCCCCGGAGGCCGTGGCGCTCTCGACGTTGACGCCGAGCCTGGCGGTCCCTCCGGCGACGCCGGACGCGGACGGCCAGACGATCTACTACAACTTCCGTGTCTCCTCTGGGCCCGACGGGGAGTCCGGGCGCGTGATCGACTCCGGCTGGCAGCCTTCACCGTCGTGGACGGTCCCGGCCGGCGTCCTGAGCGACAACGCGACGTACTACTGGCACGTGTGGACCTCCGACATGGTCTACGACCCGAACTACGCGCCCGCTCAGTTGGTGCAGAGCGCCCCGGGGTGGGTGGAGTCCTTCCGCACCGACGTCGCCCGTCGGGGAGACGTGGCGCACAACCCGACGGAGGGTTTCGCCGTCGGCAAGGGCGCCACGGCCAAGGTGAACCTCTCAAACGGGAACCTGGTCGTGTCCGTCCCGGGCCCGCAGTACCCCACGGTGACCGGCTCGCTCGGTACGACCTTCACGTACGACTCCCAGGCCGCGGCGGAGACCGGCCTCTCGGGCACCTACTACACGTGGTCGGGGGCGGGCCCCCCGGACCTGGGGGCCGCGCAGAGGATGTTCACGCGGCGGGACGCGGACGTGAACTTCCAGTGGGGGGCGGGATCTCCGCAGGAGTCCCTGGGAACGGACCGTTTTGCCGTTCGCTGGGACGGCTTCCTCACGGCACCGGGTGTGGACTTCGGACTGCGGGCTTGCAGCGACGACGGCGTCCGGGTGCGCTTGGACCGCAACGGCGACGGCGACGTCGTGGACCCGGGTGAGGTGCTGGTGGACGCCTGGGCGGACCAGGCCACCTGCACGGCGGTGTCGCCCACGGTGTCGGGGCTGACGCCCGGCGGCCGCTACCGCATCCAGGTCGACCACTACGAGAACGGGGGGGCCGCCACAGCACGTCTGGGCTGGACGGTGCCCCCGACGGGTTCGGTGGGCAAGCTCACCGCCGATCCGGACACGTGGGTCGTCCCGGCGGAGGCCTTCAGCCCCGGGGGCGTAGGCCAGTTGCCCACAGGGTGGTCCTCGGCGTTGGACCTCGACGGCGACGGCGCCACCTACACCCGGCTGGACGACCGCAGCGACCGCAACAGCGTGACCGTGTCGGACGCTGCGGGCGAGACGCACCGCTACGTCGTGGTCCGAGACGCCGCCGGTGCCGTGGTGCGTGTGGACCCGCCGCCGGACGAGGGTACGCACCTCTCCCAGAACTCGGATCGCACGTGGACCCTGGACGGAGCGGACGGGGTGTCGTACGTCTTCGACACGGAAGGGAACCTCGCGCGGGTTGCGAGCGAAGGCCTCAACGTGGCCGGGGCGAAGCTCGCCGAGTCGGCCTACCGGGTGCCCGCCTACCCGGGGGCTCTCCCGGCGCTCGACCACGTCACGGACCCTTCGGGGCGCACGATCACGTTCCGCTACCGCACGGACACGACGCCGGGTGCGAAGCCGTTCCTGGTGGCCGTGGAGTACTGGGACGGGACGTCCACGCGCCTCGAATACGGCTCGGGTGACCGGCTCGTGGCTGTGAAGGACTACGTGAGCACGAGCGACGGCGACGAATCCGCAGCCGAGGTGCTGCGCTTCTCCTACGACACAGCCGGACGCCTCCTCACGATTCGGGACCCGGGCTCGGCGGCGCCTGGCCAGGCGGACTACCGCTTCGAGGTGAGCTACGACGCCCAGGGCCGGGTGGCGGAGTTCTCCCTGCCGCCCACAGGGGCCACGCAGACGTGTTCCGACGCGGGGTGTCCGACGCGCGGCGCCACCACGTCCCTGGGCTACGCGTCGGGCCCGGGGCGGTTGCGCCGGGTGGAGACAGTCGCCGGCGCCCCGGGGCGACTCGACGTGTTCGGCATCGACGATCGTGACGGGTTGTGGCGCCGTACGCGAGACGGCGGGGCGTGGGGGGATTGGGTGGACCTGGGGCACCGGGCACTGGACGTGTCAGCTACGAGCGACGGGGCGGGACGCATCGATCTCTACACTGTGGAGCTCTCCGGGGCCGGCGCGCATGCCTTCCTGGCGGCGGGGACGGTATGGAGCGCCTGGCAGAACCTCGGGGGCCTGATCACGTCGATCTCGGCCACCCCCTATGTGGGGGGCTGGTATCGGGTGTGGGCGTCGGGCCCGAACGGATCGGTGTACCAGGTCAACTCCGTGGACGGGGCGACCTGGGGTGCATGGGGTCTTGTGGACTCGACGGGCTGGGTGTCCGCGGTTGACGCGGTGTACAACCCGTCTTGGGACGGTGGGGCGTTCGCTGTCTTCGGTCTCGGTGGGGGAGGCTTGGTGTACGAGAAGTGCTGGACGCCCCTGAGCGGCTGGCAGGGGTGGGTGGCGGTGCCGGCGGACGCTGTCTACGGCCGCCTCGATGCCGTGTACGCGCCGGGCTGGGACCGCTACGAGCTCTGGGGGCGCGACACGGGCACCGGGACCGGCGTCGTGCAGAAGTCCTGGGCCGCGGGGTGGCAGCCCGTCGCGGGCCACGGCGACAGCCGGGTCTCCGACGTGAGCGGGGCGGTCACGGCCGCCGGCTACGAGTTGTTCTGGGCGGACCGCCACGGGGGCCTGCAGTCCAAGTCGTGGGACGCGGCTTCGGGGACGTGGGGTCAGCAGGCGGCGGTGACCGTGGGGGCGCGCACCGATGTCGTGGGGCCCCGGGAGGCTGGCCGGCATCCGACCCTGGGCTTCAGCTCGCGGGTGGAGTTCGACTCCTTGGGGCGTCCGTTGGCGGCCACCGACGCCGCCGGGAATGTGACGGAGACGACCTGGGACCCGGTCTTCAACCGGGCCACACGACGGCTCGCTCCCGCGGAGGCGTACCTGGGGGGCACTGAGGAGGAGAAGCGGCTGCAGCGGGAGACCGACTACGAGTTCGACGCGGAGGGGAACCTCGTGCGTACCACGGGCCCGGCCCGCAGCGCCGGGGCGACCCGGCCGGTGAGCGAGTCGTCTTATGGGTTGCGGGGCCTGAAGGGGCAGTACTACCGCAACGCGAGCCTCTCGCGGGTCAACGGGGACGGCAGCGAGGGGCTGGCGACCACGGTGACGGATTTCGGGGTTGCGACCGACACGGTGGCGAGGACCTGGGCGGGGGCGCCCGGCCCGGTGCTGCCCACCGGTGCCGCTGCGGTGCCCACCGACGGCTGGTCGGCCCGTTGGAGCGGCAATTTGTATCCGCCCGAGGGGGTGGGCAGCGTGGGCCTGCGGGTCGTGGTGGACTCCGGCGACGACCGCTTCCGTCTCTGGGTGGGGGGTCGCCTCGTGGGCGGCTACTGGCCGACGGCCTCGGCACAGAACACGACGGTGGACTACCCGTTGGGGTGGGTGGGGGTGAGGGCGGGGGCCGCGAACCCGGTGACCCTGGAGTACTCCGACACGACCGGCGGTGCCGGTGTGCGCGTCGTGTGGAACACCGGTGGCGGCGAGAGCGTGGTGCCTGCCTCCGCGCTCACACCCGGCTACGGCCTCGTCACGCGCGCCACGACCCCTTCGACGGGCGCTCCGGGGGGTGTGGCCGAGACCGCGACGGGCTACGGGTCCCGCCCGGAGTTGGGGCGGGTGGCCTGGATCCGCCAGGTGGCGTTCTCCCAGGTGGGGGCGCCCGCGCAGAGCGTGGCGAGGACCTGGACGTACGACGACTACGGTCGGGTCCTGACGGAGACCTCCCCGGGGGGGAACCCGAGTCTGGGTGCGGGGGACCCCGACCCCGCCGTCCCCCAGGACGGCCGTTTCACCACCGGCTACGAGTACTGGGCGTTGGGGGCGGTGAGTGCGGAGGCCGCCTGCGGGGTGCCGGCGGGTGTGAACCAGGGTGGGGCCCTCAGGACTGTGACCCGCAACGACCCCGGCGCGGGGGCTCGCACGACCACGTACACCTACGACGTGGCGGGGCGGGCTGCGGCGACCGTGGAGCGTAACGACACGGATGCGTCCCGGCGGACGTCGTGTGCGACGTATGACCGGCGGGGCCGGGTCGTGGCGTCGCGGCCTTGGGACCGGGCGGCGGGCCAGGAGATCACGACCGCATACGACTCTGCCGGGAACGTCGCGCAGATGCGGGACCTGCTGTCGGGTTCCACGCTCACGTGGACGTACGACCGTCTGGGGCGTGTGGTGTCGAGCACCGACGCCTGGGGGCTGGTGACCTCCTATGTCTACGACGCCGCCGAGGCGGGGGGGCGCCCGGGGTATGGGCTGTTGACGTCCAAGGTCGAGAACTACAACGGGGCGACCGTGACCTCATACCGTTACGACCGGTTGGGACGCCAGGATCGTTGGGGCCGGGGCGCGGTGAGCGGGGAGTACACCTATGACGCGGCGGGGCGGATCCTCACGCGTACGGCGCCGTCGCCCACGTCGGGGCCCCGCCTGACGAACGTCTACAACGGTGACGGGTCCTTGGCCGGGGCGACTTGGACGCGGGCTTCTGACGGGGCGGTGTTGGCCTCCACGGCGCTGTCATATGGGACGGACGGCCGGGTCCTCTCCGAGACGACTCCTGCGGGCACAAGGGGCTACACGTATGACTCCCTGGGACGCCTGGAGCGGGTCGCTGACGCCGCGGCGGGTACGGCGCGCACGTATGGTTTCGACGTGGAGACGAACCGGACGACGTTGACGCGTACCACTGGTGCGGCGCTGACGGGGGTGAGTTGTTACGACACGGACACCCGGGGGCGTCTCAAGGGTGTGCGCACGGCCACGACAGGGTGTCCGGGCAGCGGCGGGGACGTCTTGGGTTACGACGACGAGGCCTCTGGTGTCCTGGGGGGTGGGAACGTGAGGACGTACCGGGGCCGGACGTACACCTATGACGCCCGGAACCTGCTCACCTCGGTGCGTCTCGGGGACGGTTCCACCGTCACTTTCCAGCGCGACCCCCTCGGGCGGCCCATCAGGCGCCTCGCCGCGAATGCCTGGGGGTGGACGACCCAGGACCGTCATTACGGCTACGAGGATTCCACGGACCGTGTGGCGGTCGAGGGGGACTACAACACGTGGTTGTCGTGGTGGTTGAACTGGTCGGTGTCGTACCTGGCGGGCCCCGACGGGTTGGTCGCCGACACCAACGGCGTGTACCCGCTCACGAACCCCCACGGCGACGTCGTCGCCACCACCGACGCCGCGGGGACCGTCACGTCCACTGGCACCTGGGACGAGTACGGCGACGTGACCGCGGGGAGCGGCGGGCAGTGGGGTTGGCTGGGTGCCCCACAGCGTCGCAGTGACGCCACCCTGGGCGCCATCGAGATGGGGGCGCGCCAGTATGACCCGGCCCTGGGGCGTTTCTACAGCCGGGACCCCGTCCCGGGCGGCTCCTGCAACCCCTACGACTACACCTGCGCCGACCCCGTCAACAACACCGACCTCGACGGGCGGTACTGCCTCACGGGAACGACGAAGCAGTGGCAGACCGTGGGATTTCGGAAGGGGGGCAAGTGGCATGTCGGCCGACGGAAGGTCACCGTATGTCGCAGCATCGCACGCGGTGTCAAGCGTGCTTGGCGACGGGCAGACGCTTGGTCGGGCCGCTATTGGGCGGCGCGTGCTGAGATAGACCGGGGTGTCGTGGGGGCCCATGTGGCGGGGGGGACCTTCGCGTGGAATGTGGTGAGGCCAGTCGTGACATTCGCGACATGCTTGAACCGGGCGCGGCAAGGCACCCAAGACCCGGCTCAGTGTCCTGCATACCTGAGACGCGGGAGCTTTGAGTAGTGCGGAGTCAGACCCGTCTCCGTCTCAAGGTGGGCCTGGTTTGCGTTGCCGTGACGATCCTCGCAGACTTCGTCCTCCTCCTGATCGTGTTCGGTCCGCTGTCCTTCTCTCGCGCTGCGAGCCGGTCGGCCGCGGTGCTCTGGGTGGCGAGGGTGACCGTTTCAGTGGGTGCGATCACACTGGGCGGCGTAGCGGGCAAGCGTGTTGGGCTGACCAAGACCACTCTGGGAGTCCGCCTGGCCTTGGGAGGAGCTGCCGGTCTTGGACTCGCCCTCGTTGCGGTGCCCTGGTCTCGAATCGACCTGTGGGCTGTCATGGTGTGTGGAGGAGCGGGTGTCTACCTGCTCATGTCCGCCTTGGAGAAGCCCAGGTGTCGGCGGCCATGAGATCCTGCGCGTAGATGGTCGTCAACCCGCGCGCTGGCGGTCACGAGAACGGCGCGGTGGCGGACACCGGATTTGTGTAGCTCCCTGATCGTTCCCGGAGGGCATCCGCCTTTCGGGTGCTCCTCCTGGGTGTCCTGGGCGTGCTCAAGCACCCTCGACAGGAGGAGTACGTGAAGCATCGCGAGGAAGTCATGCAGATCTTTGAAGCGTTCGACAGACCTGACCCAGTCCTATCGAGACGCCGGCGAGCTGGCCGGCTGCTCGCCGAACACGGTGGCCCACGGGTCCTTGGCCGGGGCGACTTGGACGCGGGCTTCGGACGGGGCGGTGTTGGCCTCCACGGCGCTGTCATATGGGACGGACGGCCGGGTCCTCTCCGAGACGACTCCTGCGGGCACAAGGGGCTACACGTATGACTCCCTGGGACGCCTGGAGCGGGTCGCTGACGCCGCGGCGGGTACGGCGCGCACGTATGGTTTCGACGTGGAGACGAACCGGACGACGTTGACGCGTACCACTGGTGCGGCGCTGACGGGGGTGAGTTGTTACGACACGGACACCCGGGGGCGTCTCAAGGGTGTGCGCACGGCCACGACAGGGTGTCCGGGCAGCGGCGGGGACGTCTTGGGTTACGACGACGAGGCCTCTGGTGTCCTGGGGGGTGGGAACGTGAGGACGTACCGGGGCCGGACGTACACCTATGACGCCCGGAACCTGCTCACCTCGGTGCGTCTCGGGGACGGTTCCACCGTCACTTTCCAGCGCGACCCCCTCGGGCGGCCCATCAGGCGCCTCGCCGCGAATGCCTGGGGGTGGACGACCCAGGACCGTCATTACGGCTACGAGGATTCCACGGACCGTGTGGCGGTCGAGGGGGACTACAACACGTGGTTGTCGTGGTGGTTGAACTGGTCGGTGTCGTACCTGGCGGGCCCCGACGGGTTGGTCGCCGACACCAACGGCGTGTACCCGCTCACGAACCCCCACGGCGACGTCGTCGCCACCACCGACGCCGCGGGGACCGTCACGTCCACTGGCACCTGGGACGAGTACGGCGACGTGACCGCGGGGAGCGGCGGGCAGTGGGGTTGGCTGGGTGCCCCACAGCGTCGCAGTGACGCCACCCTGGGCGCCATCGAGATGGGGGCGCGCCAGTATGACCCGGCCCTGGGGCGTTTCTACAGCCGGGACCCCGTCCCGGGCGGCTCCTGCAACCCCTACGACTACACCTGCGCCGACCCGGTGAACAACCTCGACTTGGACGGGACGAGATGCGCGAGGCGATCGGGGCGATATTGTCGTCGGACTCGGAGCGGAGCTGGGTTTGGAGCGAGAAGAGGCGCTTCGCGCTCCAAATGGAAGACGTGGATGCATGGCAGCGGGAGAGGGATCGTGACCTGGGGCTTCCCAGACTCCTGGTCTCGGTTCTCATGGCGAGTCCGACTGATGCCTGCCTGGCTGATGACGCCAGGGACCTTCTTCGTGGATGGGCCGGGTGGGAGGAGGCATGCAGCAGCGAGCTCCTATGGGACTTGGTCCACGGTGCGGCTTCCAGTGAGACAGCTTTTCGGTGACTGTTATGGCGGACCATGCCCTCCACAGATGTTTCGCGTGATCTTCCGGGCAATGGACAACGCCGGGGCGTTTGCCGATTTCCACTTCGAGATCCAATGGAGATGACAGGGGGGCCAGTGCGAATGAAGGTTCTTGTTGCGGCTGTGGCCTTTGCGGTCACCTCATGCGGCACGCAGGCCGCCTCGAAACCAGAGAACTCGGCAAGGTCTCACGTTCGTGCAGCCGAGTCCGGGGTCAGGCCGGAGTCCCTCGACTCATTGTGCGACGATATCAGGAGGCGAGAACTCGACGACAGGCACTACCTGGCACCTTCGACGTTGGTGACCGCTGGGGAGGCGATGCAGGCGCTCGGTGACCGGTTCCCTTGGAAGATGGACTCGTCAGAGATGTTGGGCTTCTGTAGGTTCTATGTTCCCGACGACACGTCTGGAGTGCCGGGGACATCGGATGAAGCGGCTTTCCTGATCGACGGGGAGGGCAGGTATCTCCCGGTTTCCCCCCGGTTCCCCGGGGGCTCGTGAAGCATGCCGCAGGCCGCGGTGACGGTGGGGGAGCGTGCTGAAGTGGTGGGGCCCCGGGTGCCGAGCTGGCACGGCCCGCCGAGGGGCCGCCGCGGCGTGCGCAGCTGCCGCCTTCGCCGATTGGGTGCTCTGCAGGTTCCCGTCCGGCTTCCGCCAGCGGAAGCGGAAGGGCAAGGCCCGGAAGCCATCGCCGAGTCCCTCCCCTACCGCATCGACAGATCCGCGGGTGCAGATCGACACCGGAACTGTCGTCCATCTGTCGGCCTGGAGTCCTCGTGCTCGCAGACGCCACCGGCGGCGCCCGTGTCGCTGAGACGCCTGTTCCGAGACGCCAAGAGGCTCACCACGTCTGCAGGTAGGCGGCTCCAAGCCTTGGAGTCTTCCCATCCGCTTGACCGGCCGGCCAGCCGAGTTGCTGAGGGCCGTGCCGTGTTGGAGGAACTTGCCCTCGCCGAGGAAGACCTCGTGCGGTACGAGAACGCAGGGGGCTCAGCAAGGCGCGCGGGACTTGCGCGGTCGGAGATCATTCCACTTCGGGCCATGGCCCTCCTCGAACTCGGGGATCTTGACGCCGCCGCCGAGACTGCCTCGCTCGCGTTGAGGTCGCGCGAACGGTGGGCGGCTGTGTTCCCGGAGACAGATGTGGAGGGGGTGGCCTTCGATGTCATGGCGGGACATCAAGTTCTGGGGCGCTGCGAGCTCGAATCGGGCAACAGGAATGCCGCCATCAGGCATCTTGGTCTCTCCGTGTCGATGGACCGCTGGTCTCCGATCATGAGGACGGTTGGGCCTTGGATGGGGCTCGCCCAGTTGCTCCTCGACGCCGGGGAGCGGGTCGCCGTACTCGACTTCCTGCATCGATGCGAGGAGAAATGGCCCCTTGGCCGAGGAAAGGTCCGCGGCTGGGTCGAGACCCTCGACGCTGGGGGAGCGGCCGTTTTCCTTCCGTCGCGGGAGGCCCAATGACGCCCAGGGACCACAGGAGGGCCTTGTGGACGAACGGCCGCGACTCGGAGTAGCCCATGCCTGAGAGCGCTGTCGTGTGCATCCGACACGGCCGATCAGATGGCTTCGCCGCTGGCCCGCTCGACGGCATGGCTCGTAGGCGGGGATTCGCGTGATGAGAACAGGCCAGGTTGTCGGCACTGCGAGGAGGGGGTTGTAGGGGTGCAGGGCTTGTCGGCGGACGATCAGGGTGGCGTGGACGCGCTGGTGGCGGTGACCACCAGTCCTGAGGAGTTGTGGACAGTGCTGGAGCGCCTTCGAGCGCAGGGAATTCGGTACGAGACCGTCGCTGACAGGGGGTTCGGGCGCTCCTTCTGGCTGACCCGTGTCGGGAAGGTCGTCTACGTGCTCTTGGGGCTCTTGTTGCAGGGCGATCCTCTTGTTCGAGTTCCGGTGGCCTACGTGTGGGTGAGGGCCGGCTGCGCCGACGAGGCGCGAGCCGCTGTTGAAGGTTGAGCCGGTGCCGCTGACGGGACCGCACTCGGCGGGCTCAACCAAGCCGACACCGACGACCTCTACGAGATCGTCGTCGAACTGCTCGTCCCAAGTGTCTCAGGCGACGTCGAGGAATCGTCGAATGGCTTCGCGGATGATCTCGCTCGTCGTCGTGTGTTCAGCTTGCGCGCGGGCTTCGATCGCGCCGCGCAGCTCTGGGTCGATGCGGACCGGCACGACGTCGGCGGGGCCGGATCCCATCGGGGGTCGGCCGCGGCGGCGTGTCTTGAGTTGGGACACGTCGTAGTCGGCACGCTCGACTTCCTCGGCGATGGCGTCGAGGTCGGCCTCGGTGAGGGTGCGACCACTGGGGGTTCTGTAGGTCTCTGGCTTGGTCATGGCGGATCCTCTCCAGGCGGGAGCAGGTCGTGGAACGTCGGACGCAGAGCCATGGCGTGGATCACGATCTCACGGCCCTCGTCGAGGACGAGCCAGATGATCTCGAGCAGGTTGCCTGCCGGGTCGGGGCCGATGGCGAGGACTCTGGACGGGTCGGCGTTGGGTTCGAGGTCGATGACAGTGAGGGCATGGCCGAGGGCATGCAAGATCGCGGCATCGTCGAAGCCGTGCTTGTAAGCAGACCGACGGACTTCCACACGGACATACTGTAATACGAAAAGCGGACTGGAAGACAGGGGCCGATCTGGAGCCGGCCCCAAGCCCGCCTCCAGGGCGGCCTGGCCCGCAAGACCACGGAGCCCGACCCCGGGGGGACGGGCCCGGCCGTGTCCCGCACCGGTGAGCAGGTCTACGACCCGGCGGGGCTCTGGTTCGCGTTGGCAGTCATCCCCTGGAGTCGTGACGTCATCCAGGAGGCACGGAGTCAGCGAGCGGACCGACGGCGATCATGATCCCTTTCCAGCAGCCAGGTGTAGCAGCAGCATCCCCCCGCCGCCGGAGCCCCGGCTCTCTCAGCTCGCGTTCCTGGAGATTGCCGGCCGCCTCGCCGAGCAGCACGACCCCGTGGAGGACTCCGCCGCCCTGCCCGACCTTGGGTAGCTCCCAGGGCGGGCTCAGCTCCGGGGGGTCTTGTGCCAGGGGTTCACCACCTCCAGGTCGGGGAACTCGAAGTCGGCCGTGTTGCGCGTGACGAGCCGCAGCTCGTGGTGGAGCGCGGTGGCCGCCAACAGGCTGTCGACCGCCGCCGCGGGGCGTCCCAGCGATCCGAGGAGCCGCCCCCACCGCTCCGCCACCGCCAGGGACACCGGGAGGATGCGATCCGCGAACCACCCGGGGAGCTCGTGTTCGAGCCACACACGGAGGCGTTCACGGCGGGCGTCGGGGGGGAGCAGTTCCACCCCCTTGCGGATCTCCCCGACCGTGAGGACGCTGAGGTGCAGAGACGAGTCGGGGACCGCCTCGATCCAGGCGACGACGCCGGGGCTCGGCCTCCGGCGAGCGAGCTCGGAGACGACGTTGGTGTCGAGCAGGTAGCTCACAGCTTCACGGGGCGGGTGGGGGAGGTGTCCCGGTCGAGACGCAGGTTCACGCCCGCGAGGGGGGAACGCTGCATGAACTCGACGAGCCCGGGTGGGGTGCCGGCGAGCCTCTCGTAGTCGGCCCGGGACACCACGACGGCGACGGGCTCGCCGCGCAGCGTGATCTCCTGGGGCCCCTCTGAAGCGGCCGCACGGAGAACCTTGCTGAGGCGCGCCTTGGCCTCTTGGAGCTGCCAAGCGGCCACGGGATCTCCTCCCCGAACTAGTCAGACTGGTCAGCAGAGGGTAGCAAGCAGCCGTCGCACCCGATCCGGCAGGTCACGCTTGTCCGGCCGCCCCCGGCCGCCCCGACCGCCGCCGGTGCCCCGGCTCTCAGCTCGGGGAGACGGGGGCGCGGCCGCGCACCTGCTCGGCCCAGGCGATGAGGTCGAGGTTGGCGTCGAGGGAGCTGTCGCGGCAGTCGAGGACGGCGCGCACCTTCTCCTCCGGGAAGCGCTCGACCATGATCGAGAGGCCGTCGCAGTCGCTCACGTGCGGGAGGATCCCGCGGATGAGCTTCACGGCGAGGGTCACGTCCTCGTCGGAGAGCTCGTCCTGGCCGGCGAGCTCCACGAGACGACCGGCGGAACCGATCGCCCGGTCGTGGTCACCGAAGAGCTGCTCGACGTACTCCGCCCCGAAGAGGTCCACGAGGCCCGGGTAGAGGCTCTCCTCCTCGTAGCGGAAGTGCGGGCCCGTGAGGCCGGCGATCGTGCCCAGGAGTGAGGACATCTCGTCCCGGTTCCGCTCCTGGAAGGCGACGAGGAGGTCGAGGAGGGCGTCGCGCACCTGGCGGTGCTCGTCCCGGAAGATGGTCGTGAACTCGTCCGCGAGCATGGGCGTGTCTCCCTCGTCTGGTCCCGGTGTGTGCAGAAGGTGCGTTATACCGCACGGACGGCACCCGCCGCGTCCCGTCCGCGGCGAAACCCGTCGCGGACGTCCGAATGCGCTGCTAGGCTGC
Source organism: uncultured Acidimicrobiia bacterium (assembly GCA_964370965.1). Lineage (GTDB taxonomy): Bacteria > Actinomycetota > Acidimicrobiia > UBA2766 > UBA2766 > CAYJLW01. The sequence goes on from CAYJLW010000016.1 coordinate 30,062, forward strand.
CGTCGATGACCCTCATGCACCGCCCGTCCAGCCCCGTAGTCGTTACGTAGCGCACCCCGCCGCGGGCTCGGGCCCGGGGCGGTCGGTGCGCAGCTCAGCCTCCCGCCCGGCGGGGGGTTTTTTGTTGGCCGGAAGCGCCGGAAACGCCGGAACGCTAGGAGAGAGACATGGCCGAACACCAGAAGGGAGAGCGGATCACCGGGGCCGAGGCGCTCGTGCGGTCCCTGGAGGCGGTGGGCGTCGACGTCGTCTTCGGCATCCCCGGCGGCGCCATCCTCCCCGTCTACGACCCGCTCATCGAGAGCCCCATCCGCCACATCCTCGTCCGCCACGAGCAGGGCGCCGGGCACATGGCCGAGGGCTACTACTGGACGACCGGGCGTCCGGGCGTGGCGATGGTGACCTCGGGCCCCGGCGCCACGAACATCGTCACCCCGCTCACCGACGCCTACATGGACTCGATCCCCATCGTCGTGATCTGCGGGCAGGTCTCCTCGGCGGCGATCGGCTCGGACGCCTTCCAGGAGGCGCCCACCTTCAACATCACGATGTCGATCACGAAGCACAACTACGTGATCATGGACCCGGCGGAGATCCCCGAGGTCGTGGCGCAGGCCTTCCACATCGCCACCACGGGCCGCCCCGGCCCCGTCTACATCGACCTCCCCAAAGACGTCGCCCAGGCCGAGATGTCGTGGTGGTGGCCGGAGCACCCGGCGGAGAACCTCCCCGGCTACAAGCCCACCACCAAAGGCCACCCCCGCCAGATCAAAGAGGCGATCCGGCTCCTCGAGGAGTCCGAGCGGCCGCTGATCTATGCGGGCGGCGGGATCATGAAGGCCCGGGCCGCCGGCGCGCTGCAGACCTTCGCCGAGCAAGCCGACGTCCCCGCCGTCACCACGCTCATGGCCCGGGGCGCGCTCCCGGACGACCACCGGCTCTGCCTCGGCATGCCGGGCATGCACGGCAACTACACGGCCGTGACGGCCATGCAGCACGCCGACCTCCTCATCGCCCTCGGGGCCCGTTTCGACGACCGTGTGACGGGCAAGGTGGCGGCGTTCGCGCCCCACGCGAAGGTGATCCACGTCGACGTCGACCCCGCCGAGCTCTCCAAGGTGCGCGTGGCGGACGTCCCCATCGTGGGCGACTGCCGCCTTGTCATCGAGGCGCTCACGGCCGAGCTCGCCAAGTCGGAGCAGCGGCGCGAGGAGCGGGGAGACCCGGCCCCGGACCGGGGCGCCTGGCACGCCCAGCTCGAGGCCTGGGAGGCGGCGTACCCGTACAGCTACCTCAGCGACGACGACGGGGCGTTGAAGCCCCAGTACGTCCTGGAACGCGTCAACGCCGCCGCGCCCGACGCCGTGGTGGTCTCCGGTGTGGGCCAGCACCAGATGTTCGCCTCCCAGTGGTGGCGCTTCCAGGAGCCGTACCACTGGATCAACTCCGGGGGCCTGGGCACGATGGGCTTCGGCCTCCCGGCCGCCATCGGGGCCAAGGCGGGGGCGCCCGACGCCACCGTGTGGCTCTTCGACGGCGACGGCTGCTTCCAGATGACGTGCCAGGAGCTCATCACGGCGGCGGTCAACGGCATCGCCGTCAAGGTCGCCATCCTCAACAACGGCTACCTCGGCATGGTCCGCCAGTGGCAGGAGCTCTTCTACGACGAGCGCTACTCCGAGGTCCGCCTCGGCCAGGAGGTCCCCGACTTCGTGAAGCTCGCCGAGGCGATGGGCTGTGTCGGGTTCCGGGTGGACGCCCCCGGCGACGTGGACGCCGTCATCGAGAAGGCCATGGCCGTCACGGATCGTCCCGTCGTGGTGGACTTCCGCATCGACCCCATGGAGAAGGTGTACCCCATGGTGCCGGCGGGCGCGTCCAACGACGACATCATCCTCGGGCCCGCCTTCGGCGACGAAGAGGACGACCGCGACCTCCTGGCCCTCTCCGGCTCCGACGGCTCGGCCCCCATGACCCACGGCGGCCAGGGCGAGACCGAGCCCCCGCCGGAGCATCCCGACGGGCATTTCGAGATGGAGAAGGGGAAGGACTGATGGCGCTGCGCCCGAACCTGAAGACGCTCTCGGTCCTGGTGGAGAACAAGCCCGGTGTCCTGGCCCGCGTCGCCGGCCTCATCGCCCGGCGGGGCTACAACATCGAGTCACTGGCGGTGGGCCCCACCGACGACCCGAGCTTCTCACGCATGACCCTGGTCGTGGACCAGGACCAGACCCATGTGGAGCAGATCACCAAGCAGCTCTACAAGCTCATCAACGTGATCAAGATCGTCGAGTTCGAGACCGGCTCGGCCGTGGAACGCGAGCTCCTGCTCGTGCAGGTGCGGGTCGCCGCCGACCGGCGCTTCCAGGTCATCGAGCTCGCCGAGGTCTTCGGGGGCAAGATCGCGGACGTGGGCGCCGAGTCCGTCACCCTGGAGCTCTCCGGGCCCCCCGACCGCCTTGCGGACGTCCTCGCGCTCCTCGAGCCCTACGGGGTCGTCGAGGTGGCCCGCACCGGCCGCATCGGCCTGGAACGCAGCCCGAAGGAACGCCGGGGGGAATTCGTCCGGCGTCCGTGAGGCTCCCGGGAACCGTCCGCCTGCGGCGGATCGTCACGGTTCATGACCGACGTGCGACCGGGTGTCACCCGTTTGTCGTTCCCCCCGGTAGTATCCGCGTCGTCGTGGCCGGGACAGCCGCGACGATTGGAGCTCAATACAGGTGGCTGGGGAACCGAAACACCACTGAGTTCCCCAGGGGAGGGCACGGTGCTCGAGGTGCGCGTCAGCCGAGGGGTGATCGGAGGTCTTCGCGAGGCCCTCGCGGAGATCGAGGACGTACGCGCCGTCGAGGTGGACGCGGAAGTCCCGGCGCCTGCCCACGTGAGTGTCGGCGAGGACGTCGGGGTCTTCGTGCAGTACGAGTCCGACCTCGCCCACCGCACACTGTGGGAACTGCGTGCCCTCGCCGAGGCCCTCATGGAGGCCTATGCCCGGCCGCTCTTCGTCGCCGTCAAGAGCGGCGACCTGCGCCTCAGGGAGATGCTCTACGGCATCGGCGGTTGGCCGCTGCAGATCCGGGTCGTCGACGACGTCGCTGCCGCGGCCGCCACGATCCGCTCCGCCGCCCTCGACGCCCGGGCGGCGCTCGCCCCCAGCCTGGGCCCCGACTACAGCGCCGAGTTCTCCGCAGCCCGCGAGCGCGCGGAGGCGCTGGCGTCCGGACGTACCCCGGGGGAGCGCCCCACCGACCCGCTGCGCGAGCGGCTCGGTGACGACGCCGTCGATGCCCTCGACGACCTGCTCGTGCAGATGCGCCGCACGCGCACCAGGGACTGGCACGACCGCTAGGAGCCCCAACCACCCGAAGTGGGGGGGGGGGGGGGGGGGGTTGGGGG
>CAYJLW010000016.1:33467-58830 GCA_964370965.1 uncultured Acidimicrobiia bacterium
CCCCCCCCCCCCCCGCGGGGGGGGGCCCCCCGCCCCGGGGCCCCCCCCCCCCCCCCCCCACTTCGGACTGGCACGACCGCTAGCCCTCCGACAGCCCCGGCGGACGCCGCGCCGTCGTCTGATAGAAACGGGGCGTGGACGTCGTCGCACGCGTACGGGAAGCGGTTCGTCACGAACGGGCCGAGAAGGCCCGCAACCCGGCGGGCGTCGCCATGCCCGCCCCTTCCCAGTTCCACGGCACCGTTTTCGTGATCCTCGTCGTCGTCGTGGTCGCCGCCGCGATCCTCGCGCCCCGCCTCTTCGGGGGCGGCGACACGTCGTCCCGGCTCGGGGTCCGGACGTCCGCGCCGGTGCGAAGCGGCGAGGTCGAGCACACCGTGCGGGTGCGTCTGCGTAACCGTTCGGACGCGACGATCAGGGCGGCGTGCCGTGCCGTGGCCGTGGACGCCGCCGGCGGTGCGCTCACCGCGGCGCAGTTCACGACTCCGCGGATCCGTGCCGGTGCCGAGGTCGACGTGGCCGTCGAGTTGGCCACGGCCGTACGTCCCGCCCGCGTCAAGGTCACCTGCGTGTGAGGGGATCGCGCTCTGGGGCCCCGCCGGGCGCGGTCTGAGTCGCGCCCGCGTCTGCGGGAGGCGGGGGATAGCCTGTTGGCGGTCCGACAGCCGGGCCGTACCGACCAAGGAGCGCCGGCGTGGCCGTCACGATCGAGTCCACCCCGAACCCGAACGCCCTGAAGTTCGCCGTGGGCCGGTCCGTGGGCGGACCCACGACCTACCGGGGCACAGAGGAGGCCGACGCCGACTGGGTGCGGGCCGTCTTCGCCGCCGGGCCGGTCCTGCAGGTCTTCCTCACGGCTGACTTCGTCTCGGTGACGAAGGATCCCGGGGCGGAATGGGACGCTCTCCTCCCCGGGGTCAAGGAAGCGATCGAGGCCGAGTTCGGCTGAGCCCGTCCCCCGGGGGGGTGGGGGGACAGCGGGCAGGGGACGTCGCAGGTGGGAGTACCCGGATGTCCCCCGGGCAGGCACCGCCAACTAACTTCCCCCGGTCCCCGCGTTCAGGAGCCAGCGATGCCCGAAGCCGTCATAGTCGCCACCGCCCGCAGCCCCATCGGCCGGGCGTTCAAGGGAAGCCTCGTTGACGTCCGTCCCGACGACCTCGCCGCCGAGATGGTCCGCAGCGTCCTGGGCAAGGTCCCGTCGCTGGACCCCGCCGAGGTCGAGGACCTCGTCATGGGCTGTGGGATCCCCGGGGGGGAGCAGGGCAACAACATCGGGCGCACCACGGCGATCCTCGCCGGACTCCCGGACGTGCCCGGCACCACGGTGAACCGTTTCTGCTCGTCGTCGCTGCAGGCGATCCGCATGGCCGCCCACGCCATCAGGGCCGGCGAGGGTGACGTCTTCGTCGCCGCCGGCGTCGAGTGCGTCACGCGCCTCGCGAAGGGGAGCGGCGAGGGCCTCCCCGGGACGCAGAACCCGAAGTTCGACGGCGCCGTGGCCCGTTCGGCGGAGCGTGCCCAGGGCGGTGCCCCCCCGTGGGAGCCGCCCGCGGGTCTGCCAGACGTCTACATCGCGATGGGCCAGACCGCCGAGAACGTCGTGGAGCTCACCGGCGTGACCCGCGGGGAGATGGACGAGTTCGCCTGCCTGTCCCAGACCCGGGCGGTGCGCTCGCAGGAGAACGGCTTCTTCGAGCGTGAGATCACGCCGGTGGAGCTTCCCGACGGCAGCGTCCTCGCCAAGGACGACGGCCCCCGTCCCGGTACCACGGTGGAGAAGCTCGCCGGTCTGCAGCCGGCGTTCCGCCCCGGCGGGAGCGTCACCGCCGGGAACAGCTGTCCGCTGAACGACGGTGCCGCCGCCGTCGTCGTGATGAGCGACACGCGTGCCCGCGACCTCGACGTCGAGCCGCTCGCCCGGATCGTGGCGAGCGCCGTCACCGGGCTCAACCCCGAGATCATGGGCCTCGGCCCCATCGAGGCGTGCCGTCGGGTGCTCGCCCGGGCGGGCATGACGATCGACGACGTCGGCCTCGTGGAGATCAACGAGGCGTTCGCTGCGCAGGTGATCCCCTCCGCCCGGGAGCTCGGCATCCCCTGGGAGAAGCTGAACGTGAACGGCGGGGCGATCGCCCTCGGCCATCCTTTCGGCATGACGGGGGCCCGGATCATGACGACTCTCCTCAACGGCCTCGAGGACGCCGGCAAGACGATCGGCCTCGAGTCGATGTGCGTGGGCGGCGGTCAGGGCATGGCGATGATCGTGGAGCGCCTCGCCTGATCCCATGCCCACACCCGAAGTGATGCCGTTGTCCCGGTATTCCGGGGAAACGGCATCACTTCGGGGGTCCGGCATCCCCGTGTCACTTTGCGCCCCGCGCCGGCGGCCCGGCCGGGGGGGCCCCCCCCGGGGGGGGCGCGGGGGGGGGGGGGCCGCCCCCCCCCCGAACGGCGGCTTCCGGCTGGCTCAGCCGTCGCCGTCGCCGGCGACGGCGCCGCGGCCGGCGTCGCGCAGCGCCTTGCGGGCCGCCTTGGCGACCGCCTTGTCCGGATGGACGGTGGCGATCGCCTCCAGCACACTCGTCACGGCGCCGGAGCTGCTCCGCCAGAGGCTCTCCACGCAGGCGGCCTGGGCGACGGGGTCTCCGGCGAGGGCGAGTGTCTCGAGGAGGGCCTCACAGTCCATGCCTCCGAGGAGGAAGCGTTGGGCGAGGACGCCCACGAAGGTGTCGAGGTCGTCGGGAAACCAGAGGCTCTCGAGGGGTTCGCATCCCATGTCCACGAGCCAGACGGCGGTGTCGCTGCGCAGGCGGGGCTCGCCCGCGAGCTTGCGGACATGGGCCTCGGAGGCCTCTGCCCCGAGGTCGGTGAGGCCGCCGAACGCGAGGGCGACCATGGCCGGGTCCGTCAGAGCGAGGGCGGCGGCGGCGAGATCCGCGGCGGCTTCCTCCTCGGTGCGTTCCCGCTGCCACGCCCGCAGCTCGCCGAAGAACTCCGCCCAAGGGGCGTCCGAGAGGTCCCGGATGAGTGCGGTCGCGGTCGAGCCCGTGTGGCGACCCGTCGTGGGCGCCTCGCAGCCTGCCTCGAGGAGCTGGCGACGGGCCTCTTGGACGCCGGCGGGCGTGAGCCTTGCCGTGCCCCCGAGTCTCCGGCGGCCCGAGGCCTCGTCCCAGCCGTCACGAACGAGGACCCCGGCGTGCTCGAAGGCGTTCATCATGTCCGCGACGTAGCAGCCGACCCGGCTGGTGATCGTGTCGTCGGCGATGACGGCAGCGAAGCGGAAGGCGCTCATGACCTCGTCGGCGAGAAGGTCGGTGACCTCGGCGAGTGGCAGGGGGGCGTCGCACGCGTACAGGAGAGAGAGCGTGTCGAGGGCGTGTTCGTCGACGAACGCTGCCACCTCTGGCCAAGCGCCCCATCCGGTGGGGCTCACGATCGAGGTGACGGGGCCGATGTCGAGGAGGGCGTCGAAGGCGCGCCGGAACCACTCTGGGTCCCTTCCCAGGGTGGCGGCGCGCTTCGTGGCCAGGGCCTTGCCGTGGATGATTCGGAGGACGCCTGCCTTCTTCGCCCAGGCGAAGAGGCGGCGCAGGACAGGGAGGTCGTCTGAGCTTTTCGTCTTGAACGTGCGGTCACCGATCACCTCGTCGACGAGGTCCCCGGTGCCGAGGAGCTCCCCGAGTGTGCGGGCGTCCGCGAGCCGGATGTTGCCCTTCTGGGTCAGGGGGCGGCCGTCGCCGAAGAACTCGGCGAGGCGGCGGAAGTCCTCCAGGACCGGCGCCGCCGCGACGGATGCGGCGACGGCCTCCGGGTCGGGCGCGGCCACGGGCGGGAGCCGCACGGGTTCCTGACGGTCCTCGGGGTCGTCGTGGTCGGGGCCCGGGATCACCTGGGCCCGTTCGCTCCCCGGGCGGGAGTTGAACTCCTCGATCCAGGCGGCGACGGCGGTCTCGTCGGTGAAGTCGACGCCGTCGGTGCCCATGGCCGTGGCGATGGCCTTGCCGGGGCCGAAGTTGCCCGGGTCGTCCATGGCATCGAAGAAGTCGGGGGTGCTCTCTTCGAGCGCCTCGACGAGTGCGGACAGCGGACCCGTGCGCTGGTCGCGCAGGCCGGTCTCGTCCAGGTAGACGAGAAGAGCCATCAGGCCGGCGGGGAGGGCGGCGCACGCCGCGGCCGGGGCGGCGACCTTACGGGGGCAGTAGTCGAGGAGGTACTCCGAGACGTGCGAGCGCCGCCAGACGGCGAGGTCCCCGTCGGAGTAGCCCCACTTCCAGTCCAGGGCGTTCCCGGCCCAATGCGCGAGCTCGCCGGCTTCCTCCTCGCCCATGTCCTGTTCTCTGAGCCAGCCGCCGAGGCCGTCGACGATGCGGTCCCGGGCGACCTCGAAGGCCGCCTCGTTGTCCGGGTCGAATCGCAGGTTCATGCCCGGAGTATCGCCGCTGGGAGGCGGCGTTGCGAGCCGCACGCCCCGAGGGCTCGGGGCGGTGGCGGGGTGCGACGCACCCGGCTGCTACGGTGGCCGGGTCGGCGGCCGATCGTGACGATTCCGGGGAGGGCCGGTGCCCGACGCCGTCATCGAGAACCCGATTCTGAACTCGCCGTACGCCGAGCCGGCGCGCCACTGGCGATTCGGCGAGGACGGCGTCACGGACGAGGTCGTCGAGGCCCGGCGCGAGAGCGCCTACTTCATGCCCGTGCCGGAGGCGAGGCGCCGCGGCGGCCAGCTCGTGGCGACGGAGTGGACGGCGGACCGCATCCGGGCGAACACGTTCATCAACGAAGTGCGCCGCGCAGTGGGGGAGTGGCGGCGGGCGGGCTGGCCGGGCGTGACGCCTGTCACCCGCGGCCTCCTGGAGCACTGGACCCGCCCCGGACGGGCCCGCCCCCTGTTCTTCTGCCAGGTCGAGGCCGCCGAGACGGCCGTCTACCTCACGGAGGCGGCCCACCGTTTCGGCGACCAGTGGATGGCGAACAAGCTGCGGGAAGCCGCCGAGGAGGCGAACCCGGGCCTGTTCCGGGTGGCCGTGAAGATGGCGACGGGCGCGGGCAAGACCGCCGTGATGGCGATGCTCGTTGCCTGGCAGGCCCTGAACAAGCGGGCGAACCGCCAGGACGCCCGCTTCACGGACGCGTTCCTCGTGGTCACCCCCGGCATCACGATCCGCGACCGCCTCCGGGTCCTGCTCCCCCAGGACCCCGACAACTGTTACCGGGCGCTCGACCTCGTCCCTCCCGAGGCGCTCGGCGCTCTGGGTGAGGCGAAGGTCGTCGTCACCAACTTCCACGCCTTCGGGCTCCGCGAGACGGTGCAGACGACGAAGACGACGAAGGCCATCCTCGCCCGGGGCCGCGGCCATCCGGACGCAGGACAGAGCCCGTTCCGGGAGACCCCGGGGCGGATGGTGCGCCGGGTGTGCCGGGAGCTGGGCACGAAGCGCCAGGTCGTCGTGCTCAACGACGAGGCCCACCACTGCTACCGCCACCGCAGCCTGGCCGACGACGGCGAGCACCTCAACGGCGACGAGCGCCGCGAGGCGCAACGGCGCGAGGCCGAGGCCCGGGTGTGGATCTCGGGTCTGGAGGCCGTGGCGGCCAAGATCGGGATCAAGACCGTCTACGACCTCTCGGCGACGCCGTTCTTCCTCCGGGGCTCGGGATACGAAGAGGGCACGCTGTTCCCCTGGGTGGTGTCGGACTTCTCCCTCGTGGACGCGATCGAGTCCGGGATCGTGAAGATCCCCCGCGTGCCCGTCTCCGACGACTCCCTGGGCGGCCGCCCCACCTACCGGGAGCTCTGGCCCCGGATCCGTGACCAGCTTCCCCGCGGCGGCCGCAAGACGGCGACTTCGTCCACGGAGCCCACGCTTCCGGGCGAGCTCGAAGGCGCCCTGCGGAGCCTGTACGGGCACTACGAGGCGGCCTTCACCCGCTGGCAGGACACCGGGGCGGCGCCCACCCCGCCCGTGTTCATCGTCGTGTGCAACAACACGAGCGTGTCCAAGGTCGTCTGCGACTGGATGGCGGGCTGGGACAAGCCCCTGGCCGGCGGCGCCACGGTCCCAGTGCCCGGGGGCCTCCACCTGTTCAGCAACGTCGCCGACGGCCGCTGGCTCGCCCGTCCGCGCACGATCCTGATCGACTCCGGCCAGCTCGACTCCGGGGAGGCGATGAGCGGGGAGTTCAAGGCGGCGGCGGCCCGCGAGATCGCGGAGTTCAAGGCCGAGTACCGGGAGCGCTTCCCCGGCCGGGACACCGACAAGCTCACAGACGAGGACCTCCTGCGGGAGGTGATGAACACGGTGGGCAAGCCGGGCCGCCTCGGCGAGGGGGTGCGCTGCGTGGTGTCCGTGTCGATGCTCACCGAGGGCTGGGACGCGAACACGGTCACCCACATCCTGGGCGTGCGGGCGTTCGGCACGCAGCTCCTCTGCGAGCAGGTCGTGGGCCGGGGCCTGCGCCGCCAGAGCTACGTCACCGGTGACGACGGTCTCCTCACGCCGGAGTACGCCGAGGTGTACGGGGTGCCGTTCTCGTTCCTGCCCACGAACGGCGGGCCGGTCGCGCCCGAGCCCGGGCCGCCGCTCACCCGGGTGCGGGCGCTGCCCGAGCGGGCGGCGGCGGAGGTGACGTTCCCCCGGGTGACGGGCTACCGCCACGTGCTCGCCCCGGAACGGCTCCGGGCCGACTTCGGCCCCGACGCCCGCCTCGTCCTCTCCACCGCGGACGTGCCCACCCGCACCGAGCTCGCCGGCCTCGTGGGCTCCGCCGAGGTGCACACCCTGGCCGACCTGCGCGCCAAGCGCGAGCGGGAGGTCGCCTTCCGCCTCGCCAAGCGCATCTTGGAGCGCTACGGGGCGGACGGCGACGGCAGCCCGCGGCCCTGGCTGTTCCCCGACCTGCTCCGGGTCACGGAGCGCTGGATGGGCGAGTGCCTCGTGCTCCAGGACCGCACGTTCCCGCAGCTCCTGCTCATCGACGCCCGTGCTCACGACGCCGTCGACCGCATCTACCGGGCGCTCGTCTCCGCCGACCCCGGGGAGTCCCGTGTCGAGGTCGTCCTCGCCGCCTACGACCCGGTGGGCTCCACCCGGTGGGTGGACTTCGACACGGCGAAGCCCGTGATGGCCACCGACCCGGCCCGCTGCCACGTCTCCCACGTGGCGGCCGACAGCGGCTGGGAGCACGGCGTCGCCGAGGTTCTCGAAGGCATGCCCGAGGTGCTCCGCTACGTGAAGAACCAGGGCCTCGGCTTCGCCGTCCCCTACACGCTCGACGGCGCCGAGCACGCCTACCTGCCGGACTTCGTCGTCCATCTCGACGACGGCCACGGCGCCGGGGACCCCCTCCAGGTCGTCCTGGAGGTCTCCGGGGCGGGGAGGCGGGACAAGGCGGCCAAGGTCGCCACCGTCCGGGAGCTCTGGGTGCCGGGCGTGAACAACCACGGCGGTCTTGGCCGCTGGGCCTTCGTCGAGGTCACCGACCCCTGGGACGCCGAACGCACCCTGCGGGCGGCCCTGGGCGCCACAATGGGGGCGTCATGAAGCTGCGCGAGGGCCTCGATGTCGACGACGAACGTCTCGCCGACATCTGCCGGCGCTACCACGTCCACGAGCTCGCCCTGTTCGGCTCCGTGCTGCGGGACGACTTCGGCCCCGACAGCGACGTCGACCTCCTCTACGTCATCGACCCCCCCATCGGCCTCTTCGCGTTCGGGGACCTCAACGAGGAGCTGGAGGCCCTCATCGGCCGTAAGGTCGATCTCGTGCCGAAGAAGTACCTGCACTGGTACATCCGGGACCGCGTGCTGGCCGAGGCGAGGCCCGTCTATGCCGCGTGACCCCGAGTTCCGTCTCCTCGACATCATCGATCATGCGGACAACGCGATCGAGCAGTGTCACGACGTTGCCGTGGAGGAGTTCCTTGCGGACAGGCGGCTGCGCGAATCGGTGCTGCACTCCCTGATGGTGGTCGGCGAGGCCGCGGGCCACCTTCCGGAGGAGATCACGGCGGCGATGTCGTCGATTCCGTGGCCCCGGGTTCGTGCCTTTCCCAACGTCATCATCCACGAGTACTTCGGCGTCCGTCTCGGTGAGGCGTGGGGTGCCGTCACCGACGACCTGCCCGTGCTGCGGGCCGAGGTGTGGCGGGTCCTGCAGGAGCGGTTCCCGGAGGCCGCCCGGCGCTACGAGGAGGAGCGGCCGTGAGCGCCGGGAAGCGGGTGGCGCCCGGGGCCACAATGGGGGCGTCATGAAGCTGCGCGAGGGCCTCGAGATCGACGACGAACGTCTCGCCGACATCTGCCGGCGCTACCACGTCCACGAGCTCGCCCTGTTCGGTTCCGTGCTGCGGGACGACTTCGGCCCCGACAGCGACGTAGACCTCCTGTATGTGTTCGAGCCGGACGCCGCAATCGATCTCTTCGAGCTCGGGGACCTCACCGAGGAGCTGGAGGCGCTCATCGGCCGTAAGGTCGATCTCGTGCCCAAGAAGTACCTGCATTGGTACATCCGCGACCGCGTGCTGGCCGAAGCGAGGCCCGTGTATGCCGCGTGATCCGGAACTACGTCTCCTCGACATCATCGATCACGCGGACAACGTGATCGAGCAGTGCGAGGGCGAAACGCGACAAGCCTTCGCTGCGGACAGGCGGCTGCATCAGGCGGTTCTCTACTCCCTCGTCGTCATCGGAGAGGCGGCGGCGAACCTCCCCGAGTTGTTGACGGCCGCCATACCGACGGTGCCATGGCCGCGCGTCCGTGGATTCCGCAACCTCGTCGTCCACGAGTACTTCGGCGTCCAGATGGACGAGGTGTGGAGGGCCGCCACGCAGCGAGTACCCGTGCTCCGGGCCGAGGTGTGGCGGGTTCTCCAGGAGCGGTTCCCGGAGGCGGCCCGGCGCTACGAGGAGGAGCGGCCGTGAGCGCGAAGAAGCAGGTTGCGGGACCGACGCCGGTGGAGGCGATCCGCCACGACGAGCGGCGGGTGAACATCCCCACCGAGGAGCTGCGGGACTTCGCCGCCGCCGACGAGGACGCCCCCGGCGCCGTCCTCTACCCCCGGGACCCGTCCCTGGACCCGCAGCTCGTCTGGGCGGGCAAGGACGCCCAGGACGCCGCCCCCCTGGAGGTCCCGGCCGTGCCGGTCTACATCCAGGAGAAGGTCCACCCCCGGGTGATCGTCGAGAACCTCCGCAGCACCGCCGCCGCAGGCGAGCCCGAGCCCGAGCTCACCCTCTTCGACGACTTCAACGGCATCGCTTTCGACGAGCTCGTCGAGTTCTACGCCCACGACCAGAACTGGTCCAACCGCATGATCCTGGGCGACTCCCTCCTCGTCATGACCTCCCTGGCGGACAAGGAGCGCCTCAAGGGCAAGGTGCAGATGATCTACCTGGACCCGCCCTACGGCATCAAGTTCGGCTCGAACTGGCAGGTCTCCACCCGGAAGCGGGACGTGAAGGACGGCAAGGTCACCGACGCCACCCGCCAGCCCGAGATGATCAAGGCATTCCGGGACACCTGGGAGCTCGGCGTCCACTCCTACCTCGCCTACCTCCGCGACCGGTTCGTGGTGGCCCGCGAGCTCCTCACGGACACGGGCTCGGTCTTCGTGCAGATCGGCGACGAGAACGTCCACCTCGTGCGCTGCCTCATGGACGAGGTCTTCGGCTCCGAGAACTTCGTCAGCCTGATCACGTTCAAGAAGACGAGCGGGGCGGGCAGCTTCGCCGGCGGCACGAACGTGCTGGCGAGCACCAACGACTACCTCGTCTGGTACGCCAAGGACGTCGGCCAGGTGAAGTACCGCCAGCTCTACCGGGACAAGGTGGTCGGCAGCGACGGCGGCGGCGCCTACGCCTGGGTCGAGGCACCGGACGGCGAACGTCGGCGTGGGAGAGCCGCCGAGTTGCATGACCTTCCGGCCGGATGGCGCGTTCTCCGGCCCGACAATCTCACTTCGCAGACGACCCGAGAAGCGCAGACGACGGTATTCAATGTCGATGTGGGCGGCAATACGTACCGACCGAGCAAGGGTGGTTGGAAGACGAACAAGGAGGGCATGGCACGTCTCCTGGCCGCCGACCGTCTCCTTCCGGTCGGCAAGACCCTCTCCTTCGTGCGGTACTTCGACGACTTCCCGGCGTTCGCGATCACGAACATGTGGGACGACACGACGACAGCGGGATTCGCCGACCCGAAGACCTACGTCGTGCAGACGAACACGAAGGTGGTGGAGCGCTGCCTGCTCATGACCACCGACCCCGGCGACCTCGTGCTGGACCCGACGTGCGGGTCGGGGACGACGGCGTACGTGGCGGAGCAGCGGGGGCGGCGCTGGATCACGGTCGACACGTCCCGGGTGGCGCTCGCCCTCGCCCGCACCCGGCTGATGGCAGCCCGGTACCCGGCCTACCTCCTCGCCGACAGCCCGGAGGGGGCGGCGAAGGAGGCCGAGCTCGGCGGCGCCACCCCGCCGGAGCCGCCCCCGGCGGGCCGGGACGTCCGCAAGGGCTTCGTCTGCCGGCGGGTCCCGCACGTGACGTTGAAGTCGATCGCCCAGAACCCCGACGTCCGGGAGGGCATGAGCCGGGAGGCGGTGGCGGCCGCCGTCGCCCGCCATGCCGAGGTCGAGGTGCTCGTCGACCAGCCCTACGTGGACGCGAAGAAGGTGCGGGTCACGGGCCCGTTCACGGTGGAGAGCCTCTCGCCCCACCGGGTGCTCTCCACGGACGTCCCGTTGCCCGCCGGGGAGGCCGCCGCGGACACGGACCCGGCGGCGGTGCCCTTCGAGACCATGATCCTGGACAACCTCCGGGCCTCCGGTGTGCAGAACACCGTGCGGGGCGAGCGCCTCGTGTTCGACACGCTGGCGCCCTTCGCCGGCCGCTGGCTCCAGGGCAGGGGGGAGTACACGGACAAGGGCGGCGAGGTCCGCGCCGTGGCGGTCTCGATCGGTCCGGAGCACGCCACCGTGGGCGGCGAGTGGGTGAAGGAGGCCGCCAAGGAGTCCCTCAAGGGTGCCGGCTTCGACGTCCTCCTCGTGTGCGCGTTCGCGTTCGACGCCCGGGCGGGCACGACAGCGAAGGAATTCGAGCCCCCGGGCGGCGCCGGCTTCGCCGTCGCCCGCGAGGAGCACGTGGGGCGGCTGCCGGTCCTCCTCGTACGCATGAACCCGGACCTCTCCATGGGCGGGGACCTGCTGAAGAAGACCGGGGCGGGGAACCTCTTCATGGTCTTCGGGGAGCCCGACGTCGCCGTCGAGGAGGCGGCCGAGGGCGAGTACGTCGTGGAGGTCAGGGGCGTGGACGTCTACGACCCCACCACGGGCGAGCTCCGCTCCTCGGCCACAGACGACGTCGCCTGCTGGTTCGTGGACACGAACTACGACGGCGAGAGCTTCTTCGTCCGCCACGCCTACTTCACCGGCGCCGGCGACCCGTACAAGAAGCTCAAGGCCGCCCTGCGCGCCGACGTCGACGAGGACGCCTGGGCGTCCCTCTACTCCACCCGCAGCCGCCCTTTCACCGCCCCCGAGACCCGCTGCATCGCCGTCAAGGTCATCAACCACTACGGCGACGAGGTCATGAAGGTCTACGACGTGCCGTGAGGCGTCCGGCGTGTCGCGCGGTGCCTCGACCGGGGCTCGCGCCGTGAGCCCGGCGGGCGGATCGGCGCACGCGGAGTACCGGCGGAGGCGCCGGAGGGATCGGGAGCGCCGTCGGCGGCGACGGCCGGTGGTCGCGGCGATGGTGTTGCCGGCGGCGATCGCTGCTGCCATCGGGATCTACGCCGGAGGCTCTCTCCTGAGCTCGCTCGGTCATGCCGACCGGCCTGCCTTGGGCCCCGCGGCGGTTCGGTGGTCGGCGGTCGTGGGCGGTCTGCTCGTGGGTCTTGCGGTGGCGGCGGACCTCCTCTCGCCACGTCGGACCACGGAGGCCTGGCGTATCGGCGCGGAGGGGGAGGAACGCACCGCCGCTCTCCTCGCCGGGCTCCACCGCCGCGGGTGGGTCGTCCTCCACGACCGTCGGGCTCGGGGGCGGCGAGGGAACATCGATCATGTGGTCGTGGGTCCGGGCGGTGTCTTCGTGATCGACACGAAGTCCTGGAAGGGGGTCATCGAGATCGGCAGGCGTGGGGCGCGACACAACGGGCGGGACATGGCGGCGGCGGTCGACGGAGTCCGTCGCCAGGTGGCCGACGTCCAGTCCGTGTCGGCCGGAGCAGCGGTCGGGGTCTACGGCGTGCTCGCCATCCACCGCGCAAGGGTCCGTCGTCGCGCCTTCGCCGGCCGCGATGTCGGCGGCGTGCTCGTCGTACCCGCCGGGGACCTGCCGCGACTGTTGCGCCGGAGGCCGTGCGTGCTCTCGCCGAGCGAGGTCGAATACGCCGCCGCCGTCCTCGACTCGGCGCTGGCGAGGGCGACTTCGGGCGCCGACGTCCCGCCACCGCACCCAAAATGATGCCGTTGTCCCGGTATTGCGGGCAAGCGGCATCAGATTGGGGGTCCGGCATCGCTTTGCCCCCCGCCGCCCGGCCCCCGCTCCGCCCGGCGCCCCGCCGGCCCGCCGCTCCGCCCGGCCCCGGCCCTCCGCCCCGCTGTCCCGCCGACCCTCAGCGGCCCGTGACCTTGCGCACGAGGGACTGGGCGCGGTCGACGACGCCGCCGCCGAAGACCTGCTGGAGCATGAGCTTGGTCTGCTGGTAGGCGTTCTTGGGCTGCTTGAACGTGAGCATGTCGATGGGGAGGGGGAAGCGGAGCTCGGTGATCGCCTTCACGTGGCTGAACTCCCGGAGGCCCTCGTCGCCGTGGATGCGCCCGAAGCCGGAGTCCTGGAGGCCGCCGAAGGGCAGCGTCGGGATGCCCGAGAAGGTCATCACCGAGTTCACCGACGTCATGCCGGAGCGGATGCGCTCGGCGAGGCCACGCACGCCGGCGCGGCCGAAGACCGCCGAGCCGAGGCCGTAGTTCACGTCGTTGGCGAGGGCGACGGCGTCCTCGGCGCTGGCGACCTTCACGATGGGCAGGACGGGCCCGAAGGTCTCCTCGCGGGAGACCCTCATGTCCGGGGTCACGTCCACGAGGACGGTGGGCTCGACGAAGCTGTCGTGGACGGCGTCCGCCCCGCCCACGAGGACCCGGGCGCCCTTGGCGACGGCATCCGCGATGTGGTCGCGGATGACGTCCACCTGCTCGGGGCGTGTGATGGCGCCGATCTGGGCGTCGTCGCCTGCCCCGGCTTTCACCTCGCGGGCGGCGGCGACCACGCGGTCGACGAAGGCGTCGTAGACGTTGTCGACGACGTAGGCCCGCTCGATGGACACGCACGCCTGGCCGGCGTTCGTGAAGGCGCCGTATACGGCGGCCTCGGCGGCGGCGTCGACGTCGGCGTCCGCAGCCACGATGAGCGGGTCCTTGCCGCCCAACTCCAGTACGACGGGGGTGAGGTTCTCGGCGGCGGCCGCCATCACCTTCTTGCCCGTGGCGGCGGACCCCGTGAAGGAGAGCTTGTCGACGTCGGACGTGGCGAGGGCGTGGCCGGTGCGCCCGTCGCCGGTCACCGCCTGGAGGACGTCGGGGATCGGGATGGCCGCCGCGGCGGCGTCGGCGAGCGCGGCGCCGACCAGTGGCGTGAGCTCCGAGGGCTTGAACACGACGGTGTTCCCGGCGGCGAGCGCGAAAGCGATCGAGCCCATCGGGGTGTGCACCGGGTAATTCCAGGGGCCGATCACGCCCACGACACCCAGGGGGTGGTAGCTCACCGTGGCCTTGTGGTTGGCGAGGAGCCCGGGGGAGACGCGGCGGGTGCGCAGCACCCGGCCCGCCCGGGTGGCGGCGAAGGTGAGGAGGTTGCATCCCGACATCACCTCCTGGAGGGCGTCGAGGCGGGGCTTGCCGTTCTCGCGGTGGACGAGGTCGGCGAGGTCGTCGGCGCGGCGCACGATCTCGCGGCGCCAGGCGACGAGGTGGTCGCGACGCTCGGCGTGGCTCAGCGCCCCCCAGGCCGCGGCCGCGGTGCGGGCCCGCTCGACGGCGGCGGCGACGTCGGCGGGGCCGAGGACGGGGACCGTCCCCAGGACCTCGCCGGTGGCGGGGTTGCGGGACTCCAGGGTGTCGATGCCGCGGGCATCGAGGAGAGCGGTGTCGGTGGCGGCCATGCGTGTCCTCCGTCGAGATCCGGGGTTCCATGGTGCCAGGCGGCGCCCGGACGCGCCAGGGGAGGAGCGTCACTCGCCGTCGGCGGGCGGGGGTGCCGGGCGGCGCCCCAACGCGCCAGGGGAGGGGGCCGGCCCGGCCGGGTAGGTAGTCTCCCGCCACGATGCACTACGAGCTCCTCGCCGGAGAGTCCGAGATCGACATCACGGCGCACTCCTCCGTGCACAACACCCGTGCCCGCACGACCGCTCTGCAGGGCGGTTTCGACGCCGACCTCGCGGACGGCGTCCCTGTGGGTGAGGTGAGGGGAGGCGCCCGGGTCGCCGTGGCCTCGTTCAAGTCCGGGAACCGGCTGCTCGAGATGAACACCCTGCGCCACGTCGAAGCCCGCAAGCACCGTGAGGCGAGCTTCGAGATCGGAGCCGTGGCCCCCGAGGCCGACGGTCGTCTCCGCGTGTCGGGCACGATGACGTTCCACGGCGTGGCCGTGGCCACGGAGGCGGTCGTGGACCTCGAAGTCGACGGCGACACGGTCAGGGTGCGGGGGTCGTGGCGCCTCGTGCAGTCCGACTACGGCCTCCGCCCGCCCCGCCTCCTCATGCTCAAGGTCGACGACGGCATCGACGTCGAGTTCACCCTCGTCGCCCGGGCGGCCGGCTGATCCGGGGGGACGGCCCGTCAGGCGAGGGTGCCGACCCCGAAGACGATGCCTCCGGAGGCCCGCTCCACCCAATGGTCACCCACGTCGAAGCCCTGGCGCTCGAGCTCCGCGACGAACTCCTGGCCGCCGAAACGGTCCTCCGCGGGGTGCTCTGTGAAGGTGCGCGTGGACCAGCGCTGCAGGATGCGGTCTGTGACCTCCTTGAAGAAGAAGCGGCCGCCGGGTTTCAGGACGCGTCGGATCTCGGCGAGGGCGTCCGTCCAGACAGGGACGTGGTGGATGATCCCGAAGTCGAAGACGGCGTCGTAGTGGTCGTCGGGGGCGTCGACGGCGGTGACGTCGCCCACGGTGACGTCCCATCGGTCGCGGGGCCGGCGCCCGAGGCGGCGGCGGGCGAGGGCGACCTGGTCGGGGTCGAGGTCGACGGCGTCCACGTGGGAGGCCCCGAAGACGTCGAGGACGATTTCCGTGCCCACGCCCCGGCCGCAGCCCACCTCGAGGACGCGGCCGCCCTCGACCCGGCCGCCGAGGCGGGCCAGCAGGGGCGCCTCGACGCGCCACTGGCGCATCGCCCGCACCGGGTTGTTCATGAGGGCCTTCTCGACGCTGTTCAGCTTCATGGCCGCCCGCCCTTCTCGCCGCCGGGGGATTCCGCCGCGTCGCGGAGCCAGGGTAGTGGCCTCTGCGAACGGGGGGGCCGCCCGTCAGGCGAGGGTGCCGACCCCGACGACGAAGTCCCCGAACAGGAGCTCCCGCCACCGGTCGCCGACAGGGATGCCGGTCCGCTCGAGCTCCGCGACGAACTCCCGGCCGCTGAAGCGGTTCTCCTTCGGGTGGTCCAGGAAGGTGCGGGCCGACCAGCGCGCGAGAGCGTGGGAGGTGACCTCCTCGAAGAAGAAGCGGCCGCCGGGCTTCAGGACGCGTCGGATCTCGGCGAGGGCGTCCGTCCAGACAGGGACGTGGTGGATGATCCCGAAGTCGAAGACGGCGTCGTAGTGGTCGTCGGGGGCGTCGACGGCGGTGACGTCGCCCACGGTGACGTCCCATCGGTCGCGGGGCCGGCGCCCGAGGCGGCGGCGGGCGAGGGCGACCTGGTCGGGGTCGAGGTCGACGGCGTCCACGTGGGAGGCCCCGAAGACGTCGAGGACGATTTCCGTGCCCACGCCCCGGCCGCAGCCCACCTCGAGGGCGCGGCCGCCTTCGACCCGGCCGCCGAGGCGGGCCAGCAGGGGCGCCTCGACGCGCCGCTGCACGATCTCGCGCACCGGGTTGTTCATGAGGGCCTTCTCGACGCTGTTCAGCTTCATCGCCAACTCCCCTCGCCGGGTGCCTAGGACGGGTCCTTGGGGGTGATGCGGTACGCACAGGCGGGGTCGCCGGACACGATGTGGGTCACCCGCTCGATGTGGGCCTCGGGCAGGATGCGGCGCAGGAACTCGAACTCGGTCTTGCAGGCGTGGCCGTAGCGGAAGGCGACGGCGAGGATGGCGCAGTTCCTCTCCGTGAGCGTCCAGATCCCGTCGCTGTGCCGGCAGTCGGCGATGTAGCCGTCCTCTGTGAGGATGGCGGCGAGGAGAGGCACCTTCTCGTCGAGCGTCATGCCGTCGAGGCGGCTCCGCACACGGGCGGTGCGGGCTTTCGCGCGGCGCTCGAACGCGCGGGGCAGGATGGCCGGGTCCTCCTCCTCGACATAGCCGAGGAGCTCGTTGGCGAGGTTGGCGTAGTTCTTGGGAAACAGGGCTTCGGCGTCTGAGGTGAGGCGGTAGAGGTGGCGGGGCCGGCCGGGGCCGTTGCGTTCCTCGCGGTGTGTGACGAGGCCTTCGGCGGCGAGGCCCTGGAGGTGCTGGCGCACCGCGCTCACGGTGACGCCGAGGCCGGCGGCGAGGTCGTCGGCGCGGGCCTCACCCTGCTTCTTGATCGCCGTGAGCAACTCGCGTCGCCCGGACGGGAGGGCCTGCATCGACGGTGTCTGCGGCGCGGACGCTTGCATGTCCACACGGTAGCCGCCCGGGAACCGTTTTGTGAGCAAACACTGTCGAAACTTGGTCGCCCGCGGGAAGCCTCAGGCGACGCAACGCTCCGCGAGAGAGGCCTCCGGGGCGGGGGAGGGGACCTCGCCCCCCTCGTGGCGGTGCCGGTGGTGGTATGCCGCATACGACCACACGGCGGTGGCGAGCATGCCCTGCTTGGCGAGGAAGCCCCGGACCGCCCCCCGCTTCTCCTCCTTGGTGCGGTGCCAGAGACCCGGCAGGACGAACGCCTGGGTCGGTGCTCCGGCCCGCTCGCAGACGGAGTTCAACGCCGCTTCCACCCGGTAGCCGCGGATGTCCTCGTGCGAGAGGGCGGCGAAGAGGTCCCGGCGCAGGGCCCGCTCCCCCGTGAGGACCGGCAGGACCCGCAGGAAGACCGGGTTCACGAGCGGGCCGCGGTCGAACAGGCCGCACGCCATCGCCCAGCCCCCGTGGCTGATCGCCCAGACCAGGAGGTCGACGTGACCGGCGGTGAGGCCGACGAGGTCGGCGTCGAGGAAGACGAGGGTGTCCGCGTCCGGGACGGCGCCGACACCGGCGGCCATCGCCTCCCCCTTTCCCCGGGGCCCGTGGCGGCGGATCACTCTCACGCCCTCCACGGCGGCGGCCCGGGCGGCGGTGTCGTCCGTGGAGCCGTCGTCGACGACGACCACCTCGTCGACGAGCTCGGCTCGGGCCGCGACCTCTGCGACCCGGGCTACGGTCGCGGCCTCGTTGAACGCGGGGATGATCGCGGCGACGCGCATGGCAGCCACCTCCCGCCCCAGCTTGCCGGCATCCCGCCGGCGGGGCTCCGTCCGTGCGTCGTGCTTCGGCACGCGGCGCCGGAACCTTGAGCGCGAAATCCGCGGAACGACCTGGGCCCCTCGGGGCCGACGCTTCAGGGTCCCGCGGCGCCTGCCGGGAAGCGGAACGTGGTGATCTCCCACGGGGCCAGGGTCGTGGAGCCCGAGGGGAGGTCGCCCCGGTGACGGCCGCGGCCGTCGACGACCCCGACCGGTGCTCCGGGCGGCCCCACGACGGCCGTGTCGGGTGTCACGGTCACGGTCGTCCCCGACGGGGAGAGGTTGACGAGCCGGCACTCGATGCCCCCGTGGCGCCGGTACAGGGCGCTCAGGTGGGCGGTGCCGGCGCCGAGGCCGAGGGGGTCCGCCGTGGGGGGGAGGTCGCCGCCGGGGTTCGCCCCCAGCGGTCGGGACGGGCAGGGGTGGGCGAACTCCTCGGCGAGACGGGCGACGCCGTCGACCTCCCAGCCGCCGCCGTGGAGGTGGACGGCGAGGCGGACGTGCTGCGCGCCGAGGCACTGGGCGTGCGGGGACGCCACATGAGGGCCCGCCGGGTTGGGCCGGTACTCCATCCAGTCGCGAGACAGGTGGCCCACGGCGCGCAGGAGCGTGACGGCGACCTCGGCGCCGTCCGCGACGACCTCGTACTCGAGCACCTGCTCGGTGAGGACGGCGAGGGCGCCGTGGGGGCCGGCGCAGTCGACGAATCCCCGGGCCGGCCAGGTGGGGAGGGGGTGCTCGTGGGGTCCGCCCTCGGTGGTGAGGCCGCGCCGCACGACGGCGAAGGCGGCACCCGCGGCGGAGTCCTGCACCCGCCCGGGGAGCGGGAGGTGGAGGCGGAGGCGGTGGTCGCGGGCGAGGTTGTCGATGCGGACGTCGACCTCCAGGACGCCGGTGCCCCGCCGGAGCGTGAGCTCCGTGTCGACCCGGAGGGGCAGCGTGTCTGCGCTGCGCCCGGCGGTGTCGGCGGTGAGCGCGGCGGGGACGTCGAACGTGCGCCGGATCCTGAGGCGACCGCGACGGGGACCCGACTCGACCGTGGCGACCTCGACGCGGGTGGGTGTGGACACGACCTCGTCACGGGCGGGCGGCGAGTAGTTGTACGTGTCACCGGCGTCGCCGCCGTCCTCGACTCGGCCGAGGCCGGCCACGGAGAGGCCGGGGACGGAGTCTGTGAGGGTGAACGTGCCGTCCGCGGCGACCTCGACTCGCACGCGGCCGTCGTCAAGGACGCCCTCGCCGCGGGCGACGTCGTCCTCCGCCGTGACGGGGGCGGTTTCCACGGCGCGCAGCGCCACCCAGCCCAGCGGTGCCACGTCCTCGACGTCGACGAGGGCGCGGAGCCCTGACGAGCGCACCACCCGGGCCCGGAACGCCAGGTCGGGGTGGGCCTCGGCGAGAGCGGCCACGGCCGCCTTGGCGGCCTCCACGTCGAGGTCCCCCCGGAGCAGGTGGTCGGTGGTGAGGGTGATGCGCACCTCGTCTCCCACGAGAGCGGCATCGACGCCGTTCACGTAGAAGTCCATGAGCTTGCGGTCGCTGATGGCGGGCAGGAGGCCCTTGACCTGGGCTGCGGTCATCACCGTGTCGAGGAGGACGTCGGCGGCGCCCGTGACGGGCGCGCAGGCGAAACGGCGACCGTCGGGCGCCTCCAGCGCGGCGGCCGCCCAGGAGGCGTCCGCGGGCACGTCCACCTCGAGACGGGCGGTACGGGCCCAGGGGGAGGGGTTCCACACCAGGATCCCCGCCTCGCTCCCGCCGAGGCGGTCGTCGCGGACCCGCCCGGCGAGGCGCCCGAGGGCCTCGTCGCGCAGGCCGGCGGCGAGGGCGACGACCTCGTCGTAGCGGTCCTCCACGGCGTGCATCGTGGCGTCGACGGAGCAGGAGCAGGACGAGTCGTGGGCCGCGTTCCAGAAGAGGCGCTGCCAGGCGAGGCCGAGGAGGCGTCCGGGCCACTCGCCGCCGGCCAGAGCGCCGAGCGGCTCGGCGTAGCGTTCCAGGAGCCGCTCGGCCCGGGCGGCCAGCGCCTTGAGGTCGACCCGGCACGAGGTCACGCCCATGAGGACGTTCGCCCGCCAGCCGCTGCGGAGCTCGCCGTTGACGGTGGGCAGGGGGCGGTCGTCTCCGGCGAGGGCGGGAAGGGCGGCGGCGAAGAAGCCGGGGAGGGTGTCAAGGACGACGTCGACGTGCTCCCGGGCGGTGCCGGCCGCCCCGGCGGCGACGGAGGAGGCGGCGGCGACGGCGGCGACGGCGGCGACGGCGGCGGTGAGGCCCCGCTGGGGCGGCCAGTGGTCGGTGCCGTTCATCCCCAGCACGTGGCCGGGAGGGCCGAAGGACTCCTGGTCGGAGGCGATGCCGTGGGCGCGCTCCGCGAGGGCGGCGGGGTCGAGGGGGAGGGCGAGGGCGTTGCCGTAGCCGATCGTGAGGTACGCCGCCCGCACCGTGGAGCCGTCCGGGGCGGCCCAGTCGAAGAACGTGCGATCGACCGCCGAGGGCACGCCGCGCCACACCACGGCCGTGTCGATGCCGCAGAGGCGCAGGATCTGGGGCATCTGGGCGGTGTGGCCGAACATGTCGGGGAGGTAGCCGATCTCCATGGCGCCCCCGAACTCCTCGCAGCGGGCGAGGCCCTCGCTGAGGTCCCGGAGGAGTGTCTCGCCCGAGACGAGGAACTCGTCGGCGAGCGTCACCCAGGGTCCCACGGCGAGGCGTCCGGACTCCACATGGGAGCGGATCTCTTCCCTGCGATCGGGGCGAACCTCCAGGTAGTCCTCCAGGGCCGCCGTCTGGCCGTCGAACGTGAAGCGGTACCCCGGCTCGGCGGCGAGGACGTCGAGGAGGTCGTCCCAGGTGCGCACGAGGCGGAGCCGGAAGGTCTGGAAGGGCTCGTACCACTCCCGGTCCCAGTGGGTGTGTGGCACGATGTGCACCGTCGTCCCGCGCATGGGCGGGAGGGTAGGCCAATCGCGCCGGGGGCGGGTCAGGGAGTCGAGACATGCGGATAGTGCTCGGATCGGACGAGCGGACGGCCCTCACGGACGCCGTCACGGCGCACTTGCGGGAGTCCGGCCACGACGTCGCCGCCGTGGGGCCGCCCGCCGGGGAGGCCCTCGAGTGGGCCGACGTGGGCCGCGCGGTGGGGGAGGCCGTGGCCGCCGGCCGGGCAGGCTGCGGCGTGGTCTTCTGCTGGACCGGCACGGGCGTCTCCATCGCCGCCAACAAGGTCAGGGGCGTGCGGGCCGCGCTCTGCGGTGACGCCGAGACCGCCCGGGGGGCGCGGCGCTGGAACGACGCCAACGTGCTCGCCCTGAGCCTGCGCACGACGACGGAACCGCTCGCCCGTGAGATCCTCGACGCCTTCCTCGCCACCGGGCCCGACGAGGGCGAGGCGGCGAACGTCGGGAAGGTGTCCGGGTGACGGGCTAACCTGCGGGGCCGGTCGATCCCCCCGCGCCCGACCAGGGAGGTCCAGGGATGGCAATGTTCGTGATGCTCTCGACCGTCGGCCCCGACGGCATGGAGACGATCTACAGGCGACCCGAACGCGTGAAGGCCGTGAACGAGGAAGTCGAACAGATGGGCGCCAAGGTGCTCGCCCAGTACGCCGTTCTCGGCCAGTACGACTTCCTCACGATCCTCGAGGCCCCCG
The DNA here is from genome assembly GCA_964370965.1 of uncultured Acidimicrobiia bacterium. Lineage (GTDB taxonomy): Bacteria > Actinomycetota > Acidimicrobiia > UBA2766 > UBA2766 > CAYJLW01. The sequence continues at coordinate 54,750 of CAYJLW010000016.1, forward strand.
ACGAGCAGACGATGGCCCGCGTGGCGATCACCCTCGGCGCCCGGGGAACGATGAAGACGCTCACACTCACGGCCATGCCCGTGGACGAGCTCATCGAGGTCATGCGCAGCGCCCGGGAGGCGGACGCCGACGAAGACTGAACCGGGGCCGTGTGGGGAGCCCGGCGCCCCAGGAGCGGTGCTACCGGTACCACCACATGCCGCGCTTGCGCTCACGGCGGAGCTCGTCCTCGTCGAAGGTGCGGGGGAGGATCATGCCGTCAGAGAGCCGCCGCACGCGGTAGCGGGCCTCACCGTCGCCGTCTTCGCAGGCGGCAACCTCAAAGCCCGCTGACCATGCCTGGTCGAACTGCGAGCGAACCTCGACTCTCGTGCCCGCTTCCACGGGGTGATCGTAAACGACGCGGGAGCGAGATCGCAGTATTGCCCGCCCGCAGGCGAGGGAACCGGGAATACTCATATGCTGGCTCCCGGTTGCCGAATGCACGGGGGAGCAGGTAGAGAGGTAGTCGACGTGACACACGAAATCGACCACGACAGACGCATAGCCCTGGTGGTGGAGTCCGGCCTTGTGCCCGACGCCGAGACCGCCGAGCTCATGGTGGACCTCGACGCCGTGCGCATCGACGTCCTTTCGGGCCGCGACTTCCTCGTGAACGTGAACGGCCGCCAGGTGGTCGTGGGGACGGAGCGTCCCAGCCTGAACTGACCCCAGCGGGTAGCGTCGCCCCATGCCGGGGAGCGACGTGTTCGGGGCGCAGCCGCCAGGATCGGGACCTCGAAGCAGCCCGCCGACCAGCGATCTCGCCGGGAGCGGCGGCGAAGGCGAGGCGCCGCCGTCACCCGGACACCCGCCGCCTGAGGCCGTGTCCCGTGCCTCCGTCGACGTCCCGGGCCGGCGGAGGCGCGCCCCCGGGGCGCCGTCCCTCGACGTCGAGACCGTCCTCTGGGACGCCGGGTGTCGTGCCCTGGTCGGCATCGACGAGGCGGGCCGGGGGGCTTGGGCGGGCCCTGTCACCGTGTGTGCCGCGCACTGGCCCCGGGGCCGGCGGATGCCCGAGGTGCGGGACTCCAAGCTCCTCGACGAACGCCGGCGTGAGGAGGTCTACGGTCGCCTCGTCCGAGAGACCACCCACGGCATCGGGCACGCCTCGCCGGCCGAGATCGACGTCCTCGGGATGAGCGGGGCGCTCCGCCTCGCCGGTCTCCGGGCGCTGGGGGCCCTCGGGGAGGCCGGGGTGTGGTCCGACGCCGGGATCCTCGACGGCGACTGGAACTACCTCGCCGGGGTCCCGGGCATCCGCACCGTGGCGGGCGGCGATGCCGCCTGCCTTTCGGTGGCGGCCGCGTCCGTCCTCGCCAAGGTGACCCGCGACCGTCTCATGGCCGCGCTCGGTCGGGACCACCCCGGTTTCGGCTTCGCCGCGAACAAGGGCTACCCGGCCCCTGTCCACAAGGCCCGTCTCGCCGAGGTGGGGCCGACGCCGCTTCATAGGCACTCCTGGGCGCCGATGCGCGAGATGGCCGGTCTCGCGCCCGTCGTCCGCACGGCCGGGGGCGGGATGCCCCTGGCGGTCGCAGCCGGCCCGCAGCCCGCCCTGTTCTGATCAGCATCCGGGGTTGTGGCCCCGCCCCCTCCGGTCCCGATGGACAGGTTAGTGAGCACTCACTAATCTTGCGCCCATGGTCGGGACCCTGCCCCGGAGGAGATTGAACGCCGAGGAGCGCCGCGAGACCATCCTGAGCGCCGGCGCCCGGCTCTTCGCGGAGCGGGGCTACGCCGCCACGGGCGTGGCCGACATCGCCCGCTCCGTGGGCGTGAGCGAGCCGCTCCTCTACAAGCACTTCGGGTCCAAGCGTGAGCTGTTCCTGGCGGCGGTGGGGCGTGCCTGCGAGGAGGTGGGCAGGGACCTCCGGGCCGCCCGGGAGTCCCCCGACGTCCTCGAGGCGCTCCGCGACCTCGCCCGGGCGCGTCACCCCGCGTCCGGCGACCACGCCTCCGTCGGCCCTCTGTTCGACCAGGCCTTCGCCATGGCGGACGACCCCGAGGTGAGCGCCATGCTCCGCGACACCAACAAGCGCATGCTCGGGGAGGCCGAAGCCCTCCTGCGCGCGGGCCAGGAGCGGGGACAGGTGGACGCCCACGTCGACGTGGAGGCCGTGGTCTGGCTCATGGGCGCCGTGGTCCGCACCCGGGGGATCCGTGAGGCGTTCCTCAGGGGCGGCCAGGCCGCCCAGATCGAGCAGCGCATGTACGACTTCATCATCCGCTCCGTGTCGGCAGAGGGCGCCGCCGACGGCCCGAGGGGACGGAGTCCGACAAGAGGGAAGACGCCGACGTGACCACCACCGAGACCGCACAGGACACGAACGCCGGAGCGTCCCCGGCGGCGTCCCCGGGGACCGGCGCCCCGCGGGACCCGAGGCGTTGGTGGGTGCTGGGCGCCATGTGCTTCGCGCTCTTCATGGCGATGCTGGACAACACGGTCGTGAACGTGGCCATCCCGACGATCCGCAAGGACCTGAACGCGAGCCTGAGCCACATCCAGTGGATCGTCGACGCCTACACGCTCGCCTTCGCCTCCCTCATGCTCACCGGCGGCGCCCTCGGAGACATCTTCGGGCGCAAGAAGGCCTTCGTGGGCGGGCTCGCCGTGTTCTCCGCGGGTTCCGTGGTCGCCGCCCTCGCGCCCACGTCCGGTTGGCTGATCGCCGGGCGCACCCTCACCGGCATCGGTGCCGCGCTCCTCATGCCGGGGACGCTCGCCATCATCACCGCCACCTTCGACGAAGCCGAGCGGCCCATGGCGATCGGCACGTGGGCGGGCTTCTCCGGCCTCGCCCTCGCTCTCGGCCCCGTCATCGGGGGGACGATGGTGGAACGGATCGGGTGGCAGTCGGTCTTCTGGCTGAACGTCCCGATCGGCGTCGTCGGTGTCGTCGTGGCCGTCCTCGTCGTGCGGGAGTCCCGGGACACCTCCGGCACGCGCAAGCTCGACCCCTTGGGCCTCGTCCTCGGGTCGGCGATGCTCTTCGCCCTCGTCTACGGCCTCATCGAGGCGAACACCAAGGGCTGGGGGGATCCCGTGATCCTGGGCTCGTTCGCGGTGGCGGCGGGCCTGTTCGTGCCCTTCGTCATCTGGGAGCGCCGGGTGGCGTCACCCATGATCAACCTCCGCTTCTTCCGGAACGCCACCTTTGCCAGCGCCAACTCCGTGGCGTTCATCGTGAGCTTCGCCATGTTCGGGATCTTCCTCTACATCTCGCTCTTCATCCAGAACGTGCAGGGATACTCACCTGCCGCCGCCGGGGTGCGGTTCCTGCCCATGACCCTCATGATCATCATGTTCGCCCCCCTCGCCGGGCGCATGTCGGGGCGGATCGGCTCCAGCCGGCTCATGGCCCTGGGTCTCGGGTCCTGCGCCGTGGGCCTCTTCTTCCTCTCCGGCATCCGTGTGGACACCCCGTACAGCCACCTGGTGTGGCAGATGATGCTCATGGGCTTCGGGATGGCTCTCGTCATGTCGCCCATGACGGCGGCGGTCATGCAATCCGTCGACACCCGCATGGCAGGGATCGCCTCGGCGACCACGAACACGTCCCGGGAGGTGGGCGGCACCTTCGGTGTGGCCCTTCTCGGCACGATCGTCTCGAGCCTCGCCTCGGCGGCGTTCCCCGGCGAGCTCGCCAAGACCGCCGTGCCCCCGGAGCTGCGGGCGAAGCTCGTGTCGGCCTTCGACGTGCTGGGGGCGGGGTCCACGCGGCCCCCGAAGGGGCTCCCGCCGGAGCTCGGCAGGGACGTCATGGCCGCAGCCCAGCGGGCCTTCACCCACGGCATCGGCCGCGCCATGCTGGTGTCGGCGGCGATGTGCCTCCTGGGCGCCGTCGTGTCGGCCGTGTTCGTGCGCACCCGCCACGGTGACGCGCTCCTCACATCTCCTCCCGGCGCGCACGCCGGAGGGGAGGTCCCCTCGCCGGACTGACGCTGCGCGGTCAAACTGATGCTGTTGTCCCGGCATTCCGGGACAACAGCATCTGTTTGCGGGGCGGCTGCGGGGGCGGCTGCGGGGGCGGCTGGGGGG
>CAYJLW010000017.1:0-45190 GCA_964370965.1 uncultured Acidimicrobiia bacterium
CCGGCCTGCCAGACCCGCCAACGGGCCGTGCACCACAACAACAGGCACCCGCTTCGCCATCGCTCCTCCTCGCTCACACGGAGCAAGGAGCGTGGATCAGACCACACGTCGTGAGGAGGTTGTCTAGGTCTGTGGGGCCGCCGTGGGCCCAGTGCATGATGTGGTGGTTGTGCAGGAGGCGGGTGGAGCCGCAGCCGGGGAAGCGGCAGCTCCGGTCGCGGCGGCGGACCTGGCGGGCGAGCCAGGCGGGGACGGTGCGCCGGCGCCGGCCTACGCCGAGGGGGCGGCCGTGGGGGTCGTCGATGCAGGCTTCGAGTTGGGCGTCGCAGGTGAGACGCCGGGCGGTCTCGACGCTGATGGGGGCGTCCACCGGGCTGACGATCTCGGCCCCGCCGGGCCCGTCGCCGGCGAGGGCGGCGGCATCGACGTGGACGACGACTGTGGCCCGGGGGGCGTCGCAGCCTCCGGTGGCGGCCCCGGCGCCCACGAGGTCGACGAGGGCGTCGGCGAGGCGGGATTCGTGCGGTGCCCACACACCGGTGTCGGGGTCGGGCCCGGCGGTCTCGGCGGCGGCTTCGAGGGCGCCGACGACCGTGGCGCCCTCGTCGGGGGTGAGGCGCCCGGCGATGTGTACCCAGGAGTGTTCGTCGTCGACCCACCAGCGCAGGCCTCGTCGCCGGTGGGCCTCGGCGGCCTCCTCGTCTGTCACGACCTTCGCCTTGCGGGCGGCGCCCCGCAGTTGGGCGAGGGTGAGGCCGGGGGCGTCGGCGGCGAGAAGGGCGTCGTTGTGGGGGGTGGCGAAGTGCACGAGGGCGCGCACCTGGTCCCAGGAGAGGCGGCCCTCTTCGTAGGCGTCGGCGATGGCGGGGAGGTCGTCGAGGCGCCGGGCCGCCCGGGTCATCTCCGCGGCGTGCGCGTGGGTGCAGCCCGCCACCCCGGCGAGCCATTCGGGCATGCTGCGGGCCCCGTCGACCCGGTAGCCCTCGCGGCGTTCGTAGGCGGCGACGTAGGCGAGGAGGATGCGCTCGGTACGGGCCTTCATCGCACAGAGCTGGGCGATCCCCTCACTGAGAACGTCCAGCGGGCACGTGTCGAGTGCTTCCTGATCGAACATATGTTCACCCTACCGGCCAGGTACGACAGAAACCGGTGTTGGGGGCGGGGGCCGGAAGGAAGATCTGGGAGGGCCTCCGGGCCTCGCGCCAGCCCGATTGGCGGGACTCCGGCAGACCTGATCGACTCGGTGCTCACGTCACACGACCATGTCGGCCGGCGTGAAGACCCGCAGTTCGGGACGCTGCGCCAGGATCTCCTGGGCGACGCCGCCCCGACACCAGAGCGCAAGGTGGGCGCCACGAGAGCGGTCGCCCGCCGCCTTCAAGTTCTGTAGGAACCGTGTCCAGTCGCTGCGCCCGAACCGCGCCGTCCACTTCGCCTCGCCAACCAGATGCCACCGGCTCCCGACCATCCCCACGACGTCCAGCTCGACCTGCAGAGGTCGGTCCGTCCACCACTTGCCGACCACGAGATCCTCCGGCAGTTCACGCTGCCGGACGAGGCGGGCTGCGTGGCGCCGTGCGAGGTCCTCGAACGTGGAGCCGAGGAGCTGGGGCCAAGACCGTTGCAGAGCGCGTCGGAGCGCTGGAGCGCCCTGACCGGCGTCGATGAGGGGGAGGTCCCGCTCGATCACGGAGAACCAGAAGCGGAGGTACCCGTCGTCGAGAGAGAAGCGCCTGAGTCTGGCCATGGTCTCGCCGATCGGCATCGTCTCCCTCACGAATCCGGCAGCCACCAGCGTGCTGAGTGTGCGATCGGCACGTTGGCCGCTCCGACTGTCGATCTCCTGTCGTCGCGACGCTCCCCGACCCACTGCGATCAGCGTTCGCCGGAGGCCGACGGTGTCGGTGATGTCGAGGAGCAGGGTGGAGGCGTTCGCGACCAGAGGTGCGAACGGATCCGCAGCCAGGCGCGTGAGGTTGGCCTCGGCATCGACGCCGGCATCCCATCGCTGCAGCAGGAGGGGGTAGCCGCCGCAGGCAGCGAACGCCTCGATGCTGCGCTCGGGGTTGCCGCCCTTGCCGAGGAAGCGATGTGTCGTGGGTAGGTCGAACGGGTCCAGACGTATGACGTCGTCGGGGCGCTCGAAGAGGGCGCCCTGGCTGGAGATCAGCCCGGTCATCGTCGAGATGGCCGATCCCGCAATGACGAGAAGGAGCTTGCACGGCCGGCCGAGGTGACGAGCCCGGTCCCAGGCGCGTTGCAGGATGCTCGGCCACGCCTCGTTGCCCTCGACGAGGTACGGGACTTCGTCGAGGGCCAAGACGACGGGGACCTCAGTGGCCAGGTCGACCAGGGCGTCGAAGAGCTCACCCCACGTCGTCGGAGCCGGATAGAGGGGCGCTCCGACCTCTTGCAGAGACAGAAGAACCTGCGCGACCTCCTGTCGGTCTGGGAGTCGGGACGCTGCGCAGTAGGCGGCGGCGCCGTCGACGCGGGCGAGGAAGTGGTGGATGAGATAGGTCTTGCCCACTCGTCGCCGCCCGAAGAGGACGACCATCTGGGGTGTGCCCTGTAGCGCACGCTCCGCGGCGGTGCTGAGGCGATCCAGTTCCGAGTCGCGGCCGTGGATCTCAGAGGCAGTCATCGGCCCAATACCCACGGCGCGTGGAAATATGGTGTTGCGAAAGTCAACCAACAATGTATAATCGCCTCGCGGTCGGCTTCTTTGCGGCATTGTCGGTTGATCTGGGGTCGGTAGGACCTCGAATCGATTCCCGGCCGCACAAATACGTCGCACATGGCGTTCATACTGGCCGGGACATGCGACGGAAACGAGCGGGAGGCCGAGAGTGAGCGACATCACCACCCTGTACGAGCGGTTGCGCGAGGGAGTCGCGCTCCGCAGCGATGACGCCGGCATCCGCATCGTGGCGGAGTACGAACCGGCGGGCGGGCCGGGAACAAAGGTCTTCCCTCCTACCTATCCCGACGGCGGATACCTGATTGAAGATCGGTACGACGAGGAGGGCAGGACGCGGGAAGTCGTGATTCTCGACTCCTTCCAGTCCCAGGCGAACCGCTGCGAAGACGCGTTGCTCGCGGAGATCGACGACGGGAACCTCTCACTCCCGCTTCTCGAGACGGCCGCGAAGGTACACGGCGCCGAGTTCCGGGTGACCAGCCTCGGTGCCCCCCACCGTTGGCCGGATGGCTACTTTCGGAAGAGCTGCGACGCTGCCGGTGTGTTTTTCGACGAAACGAAGGCCGGTCAAGCGCTCCTCGCCGCTGCTCCTTCGAACGCGCGGTCGCTCTTCGAGCATGTGCCGAGCGACCTCGTCTTTGGATATTGGATCAGCTACCCAGGCACCAAGGACAGGGAAGTGCGCCCTCGTGTCACGGGCGACAAGAGCGTGCGCCTAGCTCGCAGCTACACATCGGAACTGGTCGGGATGGACCCCAGAGTCGGGAAGAGGCAGGCCGTGCGGTTGGATCCCTACAACCTCTCGGACGGCGGCGGCACTGACAAGGAGAAGGGCGACACGAATGAGGAGAAGACGGACCCGAAGTTGTCCGAGGTCGGTCTGGGCAACATCATCGCTGGCAAGAGGGGGGAGAAGCCGCCACCTCCCGGGGCAGCGATAGCGTTCGCACAGCGTCGGGCGTACCTGGGCTTCGCGCCGCTGGCTCGGCTGCGCTTCCCCACACCCGACGGCGATCGCCGCCCGGATGTCGATGCTGCCGGGCGGGCCGTCCTCGCCGCGCTGGGACTGTTGGCGGACCGCCTCGCCTTTGCCCGTCCGGAGCTGTTCCTCCGTTCGGGTTGTTCCCTCTTGCTGGGCTCCGAGAAGATCGCTTTCGTGGGAGCGGGCGGCCACAGCGACGAGATCTCCCTCGACCGCGGAAGCGCCCGCGATCTGTTCGACCATGCCGTCGCCCGGGCCGCGGACGCCGGGCTGGACTTCGCGACGGAACCTGTGTCCCTGCAGCCCGGTCCCGAGTTGACGTCACTCCTGGAGAAGCACTTCGCCCATCTGTCTGCAGAGGACTGATCATGGCGCTCGACGTGACGGTCGAGCTGGTCGGCAGCGGGTACGCGGCGGCCCGGCACGACGACGAACGCGCTCCGGAATGGCCGCCGCATCCGGCCCGGCTGTTCTGTGCGCTCGTCGATGCCGCCGGCGCTGGGGACCCCCTGCACGACACAGCACTCCGCTGGCTCGAGGTCCAAGGGCCACCGGAGATCCTGGCGTCGCGACGAACCGACGTGCTGGACGGAGCGCTGCTGGAAGGCTTCGTCCCCACCAACCAGCTTTCCAAGGCGACCGGGTCCACGCTCTACCCGGGGCGGACTAACGCTCCGACCATGCGCCCGTGGGCGCGATGTCATCCGAAGAACCCCCTGGTGATGTTCCGCTGGTCGGCGGAGGCGCCGACCGCAGTCCGCGCGAGTCTCGCGGACCTGTGCCGTCGTGTGGGGTATCTCGGGCGGTCCACGAGCCCGGCGATCCTGTCGGTCGGCGCCTCCGCCGAAGCGCCCGAAGCCCTTGCCGTCTGGCGGCCCCAGGCAGGTGGCGACGCGGACCTGTCCGTGCCCTACCCGGGCTACCTCGATGACCTCCGCGACGCCTACGAATCCGACGAATCCTCCTGGGAGGTGCCCCGCCACTGGGTCGGCTACGGCACGCGCTCGGAGGAAGCGGCCCCAGCGACGCCCTCAACTGGCCCGTACCGGGACTTCGTGGTCCTGCGCATGGGCGGCCGGCATCGGGTGAACGCCGCCCACGCCATCCACTTCACGTCGCAGCTCCGGCGCGCGGTGCAGTCCCAGGTCGACGGCGGGCCGCCCCGCCTTCACGGCCACGACGTGCGGGAGACGAACTGGCAGCAGGTGTCGTTCCTCGCCCTCCCGTTCGTCGGTCACGACCATGCCGACGGCCACATCGTGGGTCTCGGCGCCGCCCTGCCCGCAGAGCTCGCACCGGCCGAACGCAGGGAGGTTCTCCGAGGGATCTTGGCCGTGGAGGAGCTCCACGTGCCCCGCTTCGGTACGTTCCCGCTGGGCGATGTGGGCGAGGACACCCGCGTCGCCCTGCAGCAGGAGCACTGGGTGGGGCCGTCCCGGGTGTGGGCGAGCGCGGTTCCCGTCGTTCTGGACCGGTTTCCGAAGCGTCCCGGTGACACCGATGCCCTTGTCGCGCGGGCGTGCCGCCACGCCCAACTCCCGGAGCCAGCCCGTGTCGAGACCTCCCGGTTCCCGATCGTCCCCGGCGCCCCGATGCTGCGCTCGAACCAGCGTCGCCGGCGACCACAGGATCCCGCCCGACCGGCGATGCACGCCCGGATCGTCTTCTCCGAACCCGTGCGGGGTCCGGTCGTGCTGGGCAATCTCCGGCACCTGGGTCTGGGACTGTGCGTTCCACAGAACTCCGGGGCGGACACGTGAGTTCGCCAGGGGTGGCATTCACGGATTTCGTCCGAGCCGTGCATGGACGCGAGCCTTTCCCGTGGCAGGAGCGGCTCGCCAACCGGATTGCGGCGGAGGGGTGGCCCGACGGGATCGACGTCCCCACGGGTCTCGGGAAGACCTCCGTCCTCGACGTGTTCGTGTACTCCCTGGCGGCCCAGGCAGACCAGCCCGCACAAGTACGAAGCGCGCCCACACGGGCTGTGTTCTGCATCGACCGCCGGGTCGTCGTTGATCATGCATACGAACACGCCGAGCGGATAGCGGCAGCCCTCAGGCAGCCGCAAGATCCCGCGACGCGATGGGCGGCGGAGCGCCTCGCGTCACTGGCGGACTCCTCCCCGGACTTCGAGCAGCCGCCCCTGTCGGTGGTGCGGATGCGCGGGGGTGTGACATGGTCTTGGCGGTGGCTCCGTCAACCCGATCAACCGGCTGTCGTGGTCGGCACAGTCGATCAGTTCGGGAGCCGCCTCCTGTTCCGTGGCTACGGTGTCGGGCCACGCGTCCGGCCGATCGACGCGGCGCTCGTAGGCACCGACACCGTGGTGTTCCTGGACGAGGCGCACCTCTCCACCGCTCTCGTCGAGACGGTTCGCACGGTCAACGCTCTCGAGGCTCGGGCCGAGGTGCCCGTGCTCGCGCAGCGGCGGCCCCGGACGGTGACGATGACCGCCACCCCAGCGGTGCTGCAGGAGGACGTTCACCCCTTCGCCGTGGAGCAGGACGACCTCGACCACGAGGTGGCGTCGAGGCGGCTCACAGCAGCGAAGCGCGCCCGGCTCGTCGATCTGACCGAGTTTGGGCGCGGCAAGCTCGCCAAGTTCCCCGAGCGTTTCGCCGACGTCGTCGCCGCAGTTGCCGCCCGCCCGGGTGTCTCGGTGCTCCTGGCCGTGGCGAACACGGTCGGCGCAGCGCGCGAGATCCATTCGCGACTGGACGGCGGCGACCACGATGTCGTCCTCATGATCGGCCGGGCGCGAGAGTTCGACCGCGAAGCCTCGCGATGGGCATGGTGGGAACGTGCCAATCTCGGCTGGCGGGAGCGCGGGACACCGGAGCGGACTCTCGTGGTCGTGGCCACGCAGACCGTCGAGGTGGGCGCCGACCTGGACGTGGACGCCCTGGTGACCGAGGCGGCACCCATCGACTGCCTCGTCCAGCGATTCGGTCGCGTGGACAGGGATGGCCGCCTCGGCGAGACGAACTCCGTCGTCCTGCATGCGGCGGCGCGCCACAGGGCGGACCCCGTGTACGGCGATGTGACTGAGCGGGCGTGGGAGTGGCTCGATGCCGAGGCCGGCGGTGCAACGACCGTGTCGACTGCCAAGCAGGCGGCCGCTCTGGACCTGTCGGGACCGTTCGTCGACTTCGGACCGATCGCTCTGCGCGAGCGAATCGAGACGGCACCCGATCCAAGACTCCTCGTGGCCGAGGCCCAACCAGGCCCGTTGCCGATGGATGTGCATCTGGACGTGTGGGCACGCACCTCACCCGCTCCGGTGCCGGACCAGGCCGTCGCCCCCTTCCTTCATGGTGTCGGCACAGGCACGGACGACGTCGAGATCCTGTGGCGGGCTGGCCTGCGGCAGGCAATCAACGACCTTGGGCCGGTCCCGCCTGCAGCGGGCGAGTGTGTGCAGGTCTCGATCGGACAGGCGCGACGCTTCCTGGCGGGAGTGCCCGACAGGCTCGAGATCGCCGACATTGAATCCGCCGTCGATGAGCCCGACGTCTCCGTCGACACAGGCGAGGACCGCGCCTTCGTCTATGTCGGCCCCGACCAGGAGCCTCGTCCGGTGAGCGGTCCCAGGGACATCCGCCCAGGGGACGTTCTCGTCGTGGACTCAGCGGTCGGGGGACTCGACAGGTGGGGATGGACCGGGACCCCTGGCGGCGGAGCAGTGCGGGACATCGGGGATCTGGTTGCCCGGGGTCGGGGCCCTCGAACGCGACGCCTGGCGCGCTTGACCAAAGCAGTTGTGGCCTCGGTGGTCGGGAAGGAGAACGGCCCCGAGGCCCTCGGAAGCGAATGGGAGCGCTTGTGCAACCGCTTGAAGGACGAGGATGATCCACCGGGCGATGCGGAACTTCGAGTCCTGGCCAACGCAGTGTTGGAACGCCTCCATGATGCCGTGGCGGACGACGATCCCCTGGCAGATGTGATCCGCGCCCACTACCGGGACTTCATCGTCGGCAAGGTGACGCTCCTGCCGTCAGGGTCAGGGGTGTTGGTGGAGCAGCGCGGCCCCACGACACTCGACGTCGCCGACGACTCCTCGGCATCGGGTTCCTCAGCCCTGGGCGGGTCATCGGTCCGTCTCGCCGACCACGTCCGGAACGTGGGCCAGCGCGCCGCTGCCTTCGCTACGAACATCGGTCTTTCGGACGGCCTTGTCGCAACCCTTCGCGCTGCCGGTCGCATGCACGATCTCGGCAAGGCCGATGTGCGTTTCCAGGCCATGCTCCGTGGTGGCGATCGTCTCCGCGCCGAGGTCAACTCCGGGTTCGAGATGCTCCTGGCGAAGTCAGGGATGAACCCAGCGAATCGCCGGGCGTGGCGGGCTGCAGCCCAGCAATCCGGCTGGCCTCAGCGGATGAGGCACGAAGCGGTGTCGGTGGCGTTGCTCCGCGAGCTTCCCCAGGGCTGGGCGGGCGAAGGCGTCGATGGCGAACTCCTCGATCATCTCGTCGCCGCCCACCATGGGTGGGCACGCCCCTTGTTCCCGGCCATCGCCGACACCGACCCGCAGGAGGTGGAAGTAGTCATCGACGGTCATGCCGCACGGGCCCTATCGGACGCCCTGTTGATCGACTGGTCGCAGCCGGCCCGATTCCACCGTCTCTGCCGGCGCTACGGGTGGTGGGGCCTCGCGCTCGTCGAGACTGTCCTGCGTCTCGCCGACATGGCCGTGTCAGAGGAGGGATCATGAGGATCGAGCTGCGCGCGCTCAGAGGGAACGACCCCCTCGGCTTCCTCGCCGCACTCGGTGTCGTGTGGCTTTGTGACCGGCAACTCGGGATCGCCTGCCGCCTCGGCTGGCCCGACGGCCCCGCGAACGCGGCCAGCCTGGACGCGGACGGCGTCGCCACCGTCGAGGACCTGGCAGAGCTGCTCCGAAGCGTGGCGGTCGAGACACACGAGGCCGGGCGTCTCGTCCCGGGACTCGACGGCTTCCCACCCACCCAGGAGGGGGGGGGGAGCGACCCTGTTCGGAACCTGAGTCTCGACGAAGGTCGCGGCTACGCTCGAAGAGCACTTGAAAGGCCGACTGAGCCGTGGGGGGAGTGGGTCACGGCGGTCGCCAGTGTGGCGCCGATGCGTCTCGATAAGGGCAAGCTCAACCATTCAGCCTTCCTTGCCGGTCCAGGAACGGTTTGGCTGAGTCGCACCCTGAAGAAGCATCTGGACGCCGTGGTGTCGGACGCGGATGCTCTGCCTCGGGCACTCGGCCGATGGCGCAGGCGAACAATTGGCCTCACGGGTGCCTATCTCGACCATCGAGCGTTTCGGGACACCGGAACAACCCAACAGCTTGACAAGGCAGTCCTGAACCGAGTCGAGATCGGCGCCACTTGGCTTGCCCTCATGGCTATGCCGTGGTTCCCGATGCGGGCTGACGAACAAGAGCGTGCGCCGTGCTGGCACGAGCGGCGGCGCTTCAGGTGGCCGGTGTGGTCTGAGGTGTCGGACCCAGATGCCGTTGCCGTGATTCTGGACCACCCGGCGGTTGCGTTTCCCGACCCCGCTGCGCTGGCTTCGCTCGGCGTGGACGCGGTCTACGAAGCCGAGCGTCGGGCCGGTTCGGACTCAGATGGTCCCCTCGGGGCTGCGCGGCGTCTGTGGCCTCATGGGTGATGACACGCTCACCGACGTGCCGGACCTCATCCCGGCGCGAATGGTGAACGAGTACACGTGGTGCCCGCGCTTCTTCCACCTCGCCTGGGTCTCGAAGGAGTTCGCCGACAACGAGTACACCGTCGATGGGTCGTGGCTGCACAGGACTGTCGAGAAGGAACGCGGTGAGCTCCCGGACCCGTCGGAGACCGCCGAGTTCGAGGCACGGTCCGTTCTCCTGTCTTCGGAGTCCCTCGGTCTCATCGGCAAGGCGGACATGGTGGAGGGTCGCGGCGGCACCGTGGTGCCGGTCGAGTTCAAGCGGGGGAAGCCGAAGGAGGGCGACGAGCGTGTGTGGGAGCCCGAACGGGTTCAACTCGGGGTCGTCGGGCTCCTGTTGCGCGAGCAGGGCCACCGTGTGTCCTACGGGGAGGTCTTCTTCGCGGAGACCCGCACACGAGTCCGTGTCGACCTCGACGAGGCGCTGACAGATCGCGTCATGGAACTCGTGGCGGAGATGCGAGGCGTTGCCGCCGACCCGATCCCGCCGGCTCCCCTGGTTGACAGCCCGAAGTGCGTCTACTGCACCTTGGCGGGGATCTGCCTACCGGACGAGCAGAACCTGATCCGGGATCGAACCGCCAGGCCCCCCCGACGGCTGTTGCCCACAGACACGGCGGCCAGGCCGATGTACGTCACCGAGGCGGGAGCCTCACTCGGGCGCGATGGCGATCGCCTCGTCGTCCGGGTGCGGCGGGAGGAGACAGCGTCCGTGCGGCTGATCGACGTCTCCCAGGTCGTCGTGTACGGCAACGTGCAGATCAGCGCGCAACTCATGCGGGAGCTGTTTGCCCGCGACGTCCCCGTCATGTGGTTCACGTCCGGCGGGTGGTTCTGCGGGATGGCTGAGGGGCTTCCGGCCAAGAACGTCGAACTCCGTCGTCGCCAAGCCCTGGCAGCCGACGGGGTGGTCGTCGACATCGCCCGGCGCATGGTCGAGGGGAAGATCCTGAATAGCCGTGTGCTGTTGCGGCGCAACACCCGGGACCGCCACGACGGCGCCATCTCGGAGTTGAAGCGCCTCGCCGTTAGGGCGGCAAGGGCGGACACGCCCGCGCACCTTCTGGCGCTCGAGGGAGGTGCGGCGAGGATCTACTTCTCGCAGTTCGCATCCATGCTCTGCCACCCGTTGGGGCAGTTCGACTTCGAGAGACGTAACCGGCGCCCCCCCACGGACCCCGTGAACTGCCTTCTGTCCTTCGTCTACTCCCTCTTGACGCGGGACTGCACGGCCACGTTGTACGGCGTCGGTTTCGACCCGTATCTGGGCGTCTTCCATCGGCCCCGCTTCGGACGACCGGCCCTGGGGTTGGATCTGGCGGAGGAATTCCGGGCGCTCATCGCCGATTCGGTCGTCGTCACGCTCGTCAACAACGGCGAGATGAGCGACCGGGATTTCACGGGACGCCACGTCGGTGTGTCCCTGACTCCCGATGGTCGCCGCAGGGTCCTGACGGCATATGAGCGGCGCATGGCCACGGAGTTCACGCATCCTCTGTTCGGCTACCGCATCACCTACAGGCGCGCTCTGGAAGTCCAGGCTCGGGTTCTCGCTGCGGTGCTCATGGGGGAGTTGGAGGAGTACGTTCCAATCGTGACGAGGTAGGGGAGCAGCGATGCGGCGGGTCCGGCATCTGGTGGCGTACGACATCCGGGACCCGGTACGTCTGCGGCGGGTCCACAAGATCGTCAAGGGCTTCGGGGACAGCATGCAGTACTCGGTGTTCGTGTGCGACCTCACCGTCGCCGAGCGCGCGGCTCTCATGCAGCGACTCATCGACGCGATGGACACCGCAGCGGACCGAGTCGCTCTCGTCGAGCTGGGTGATCCCAGGGACGAGAGGCCGTTCATCTTCATTGGCAACCGACCCCGCCTGCCAGCGGAGGGGCCTCTCGTGTTCTGATGCGAGAGGCGAGGTCCCCCGCTGTTCCCCGGCGACCGCTCGCAGCCCCCGCTGCACGGGCGACAGCACCTTGACAAGAGGCACCATCAGCGGTCACTCTCTCGGCCAAACGGGCACCTCTCGCAAATGCGCCCGAAAGCCTTGTGCGACAACCGTTCTGACGGGAGCGGTCACCGGGGGCTTCGGCCCCCGGCTTCATTGCGGCGACTCTTGAGAAATCCAGCGCGGTCTAGAGAACTCTAGGTCACCGGGGGCTTCGGCCCCCGGCTTCATTGCGGCTAGTGAGCCCCGCCGGTCCCGATTGTGGTCGCGACCGGTCACCGGGGGCTTCGGCCCCCGGCTTCATTGCGGCCTGTCGGGTGATCGCAGCGTACGCGTCACGGCCGTTCATGTCACCGGGGGCTTCGGCCCCCGGCTTCATTGCGGCCGGTCGAGGAGCGGGAGGCCGGCGGTGTCGAGTGCGGTCACCGGGGGCTTCGGCCCCCGGCTTCATTGCGGCGGCTTCCCGGCCTGGGCGAGAGCGTGCCTCACGAAACGTCACCGGGGGCTTCGGCCCCCGGCTTCATTGCGGCCAGTCGTCGACTGTCGCGTTGAACGTGTTGCGTGTCGGTCACCGGGGGCTTCGGCCCCCGGCTTCATTGCGGCCCGGCGACTGAGGACCCGCCGGCGGTGATTGTCGTGGTCACCGGGGGCTTCGGCCCCCGGCTTCATTGCGGCTCGCCCCCGGCACCCCGTACCCGCTCCGCCACCGAGTCACCGGGGGCTTCGGCCCCCGGCTTCATTGCGGCTTGTCGTTCCCTCGGCACGCCGCCCCGAGTCCAGAGTCACCGGGGGCTTCGGCCCCCGGCTTCATTGCGGCTCCCCGTCCGCGTTCTCCAGGACTGTCGTGGCCCGGCCGGGTCACCGGGGGCTTCGGCCCCCGGCTTCATTGCGGCGACTGCGTGCACGGCCCGGACCACCACCGCTACTGGTCGTCACCGGGGGCTTCGGCCCCCGGCTTCATTGCGGCATCTGGCGTGAGAGCGGGTCGAGGCCGGTGCGGCGGTGTCACCGGGGGCTTCGGCCCCCGGCTTCATTGCGGCATGTCGCACTGGTCCGCCTCCTCGGCGGCTCTGCGCGGTCACCGGGGGCTTCGGCCCCCGGCTTCATTGCGGCGAGATCCTGTGGCGTTTCGGCGGTGTCGTCGCCAACTGGTCACCGGGGGCTTCGGCCCCCGGCTTCATTGCGGCGTGTTCCAGTCGGCCGCAGTCAGGGTGTCCCCGGTCGGGTCACCGGGGGCTTCGGCCCCCGGCTTCATTGCGGCAGCGCCGAGGAGATGGCCCAGGCGGAGACGGCGCCGGGTCACCGGGGGCTTCGGCCCCCGGCTTCATTGCGGCGCGTTCGAGGAGCTCGTAGCCGAGATCGCGTCGTGCATGTCACCGGGGGCTTCGGCCCCCGGCTTCATTGCGGCTCGTGTGTCGAGTTGGCGTACAGCTCGGCGTACACGTCACCGGGGGCTTCGGCCCCCGGCTTCATTGCGGCAAGCAATGCCAGGATGTCGGCGGGCAGGTCCGCCGCGGTCACCGGGGGCTTCGGCCCCCGGCTTCATTGCGGCGTCACGCTCGGCGGTGACCTCGGCGAGACGGTCCTGGTCACCGGGGGCTTCGGCCCCCGGCTTCATTGCGGCGTCGTCGATGATCCCGAGGATCTCGTCGCGCTGACGGTAGTCACCGGGGGCTTCGGCCCCCGGCTTCATTGCGGCGTCACTGCCGGGATCGCCCAGAACGCCACCCGGGTCCGTCACCGGGGGCTTCGGCCCCCGGCTTCATTGCGGCGAGGACTGTGGCGCCGCAAGCGCCGATGACGGCGAGGGGTCACCGGGGGCTTCGGCCCCCGGCTTCATTGCGGCGACTACCTCCGCCGCCTGGTGGAGTCAGCGGCGTCGGTGGTCACCGGGGGCTTCGGCCCCCGGCTTCATTGCGGCTGGTCCCCCACGCCCACGCCGACCCGTCCCACTGCCAGTCACCGGGGGCTTCGGCCCCCGGCTTCATTGCGGCGTCGGGCTCGGCGGGCGTGGCCCCGCCGAGCTCACCAGTCACCGGGGGCTTCGGCCCCCGGCTTCATTGCGGCAGGGGAGGATGCTGCCCGAAGCCTCGGGACGCCACGGGTCACCGGGGGCTTCGGCCCCCGGCTTCATTGCGGCCACTGCGTGCACGGCCCGGACCACCACCGCTGCTGGGTCACCGGGGGCTTCGGCCCCCGGCTTCATTGCGGCAAGGCTGTCTTTCGCCGGGCCGGGCAGGTCCGCGAAGGTCACCGGGGGCTTCGGCCCCCGGCTTCATTGCGGCCACCCGGACCCACACGCGCCACACCCCTGCGGCCAGAGGTCACCGGGGGCTTCGGCCCCCGGCTTCATTGCGGCTCCTCACCCGGTTCCTCGCCGCGGAGGCCCAGTCCCTGGTCACCGGGGGCTTCGGCCCCCGGCTTCATTGCGGCCGCTAGCTGGTCGATCTGCACGTAGTCCTTGCGGTCCCGGTCACCGGGGGCTTCGGCCCCCGGCTTCATTGCGGCCCGGAACCGTTGTGGGCCACCTACAAGCAATGCCAGACCGGTCACCGGGGGCTTCGGCCCCCGGCTTCATTGCGGCCGTGTCGGGCACGCCAGGGCTGCGCTCGCCGCGCAGGCGGGTCACCGGGGGCTTCGGCCCCCGGCTTCATTGCGGCAGGGTCCGCGTCGAGGTGAGGGACGACGTTCGGGCGGGTCACCGGGGGCTTCGGCCCCCGGCTTCATTGCGGCGCGACCTGGCCGGAACGGCTCGTCGCCCCGTTGGTCGAGGTCACCGGGGGCTTCGGCCCCCGGCTTCATTGCGGCATGCCGCGGGCCGAGACGTTCGACACGCCGGCGGCGCAGTCACCGGGGGCTTCGGCCCCCGGCTTCATTGCGGCGACCCGCAGGAGGGGACCGTGGAGTGTGCCTGCGGCCGTCACCGGGGGCTTCGGCCCCCGGCTTCATTGCGGCACCCCCTCGTACGCGACGTCCGTCGCCACGGCGACGAGCAGTCACCGGGGGCTTCGGCCCCCGGCTTCATTGCGGCGCGACAGCCGAGTGCGCAGATCTCCTCCTCACCCGGAAGGTCACCGGGGGCTTCGGCCCCCGGCTTCATTGCGGCGACTCTGCTGCTGTAGCCGACTTCGCCCTGCCGTCCGGTCACCGGGGGCTTCGGCCCCCGGCTTCATTGCGGCGCGGGTTTCCCGAGGAGCTGCGCAGGGGTGTCGCCCTGGTCACCGGGGGCTTCGGCCCCCGGCTTCATTGCGGCCTCATCTGGTGCCGGCACAACCTCGACGGGCTCAGGGTCACCGGGGGCTTCGGCCCCCGGCTTCATTGCGGCGTATTCGGCTACGAGGCGATGCATCGTGCCCTCCCGGGTCACCGGGGGCTTCGGCCCCCGGCTTCATTGCGGCACCCTCGACGACGTCTACACCCGGCTGAACGCCGAGGGGTCACCGGGGGCTTCGGCCCCCGGCTTCATTGCGGCGATTTCGTGCGCTGGCGGTACTCCCTGGCCAACAAGGGGTCACCGGGGGCTTCGGCCCCCGGCTTCATTGCGGCGTGGCACGCTATTACGCGGCAGAGGCGGACGACATCGGTCACCGGGGGCTTCGGCCCCCGGCTTCATTGCGGCAACGGGAGGTCGGTGCGGCGCACCAGCTCGTCACCTAGTCACCGGGGGCTTCGGCCCCCGGCTTCATTGCGGCTGGCGGCTCGGAGTCGAGGTGCCGTCCGTGACGACGAGTCACCGGGGGCTTCGGCCCCCGGCTTCATTGCGGCCAGAGCTGCGGCGACATAGGCGGCGTGGGTGTGGTCGTCACCGGGGGCTTCGGCCCCCGGCTTCATTGCGGCAGCGGGGGGGCGCACGCAGGGGACGTGCTCCCTGGCCGGTCACCGGGGGCTTCGGCCCCCGGCTTCATTGCGGCTTGCTGTAGGTCGCGGCCTGGAGCCCCTCACTGAGCCGTCACCGGGGGCTTCGGCCCCCGGCTTCATTGCGGCCCGCGACTATCAGGCCCGCCGGCGGGTAGATCCACCAGGTCACCGGGGGCTTCGGCCCCCGGCTTCATTGCGGCGTGATCGGCGTCACCGAGGACGGCACCCAGGTGGTGATGTCACCGGGGGCTTCGGCCCCCGGCTTCATTGCGGCCTCGGCGTGGCCGATCTGGTCGCGGGGCGTGCCGGCGGTCACCGGGGGCTTCGGCCCCCGGCTTCATTGCGGCTGGCTCCACGGCGTCGAGATCCCGTCCGTGACCACGAGTCACCGGGGGCTTCGGCCCCCGGCTTCATTGCGGCGACATAACGGGCGGGCTTTGGGAACCCCCTGACGAAGGTCACCGGGGGCTTCGGCCCCCGGCTTCATTGCGGCGTGATCGACGGTGACGCGTCCGGGCTCGCCGCGGCATCGTCACCGGGGGCTTCGGCCCCCGGCTTCATTGCGGCCAGCGTCGACGTCGCCAGGATGGTCGGCGCCCGTGACGAGTCACCGGGGGCTTCGGCCCCCGGCTTCATTGCGGCCGCCCTGTCCTCTCGGCGACCAGCCTCAGGCCGTCGAGGTCACCGGGGGCTTCGGCCCCCGGCTTCATTGCGGCCGCCCTGTCCTCTCGGCGACCAGCCTCAGGCCGTCGAGGTCACCGGGGGCTTCGGCCCCCGGCTTCATTGCGGCTGGCTGGCGGGCGTCGAGGTGCCCTCCGTGACCACGAGTCACCGGGGGCTTCGGCCCCCGGCTTCATTGCGGCCACCGCACGAGGACGCCGGGCAGGAGTCGCTGCTGTGAGGGTCACCGGGGGCTTCGGCCCCCGGCTTCATTGCGGCCACGTCTGTGACACCCACGCAGACCTCCTCGACTGGCTGGTCACCGGGGGCTTCGGCCCCCGGCTTCATTGCGGCATGGCGTCCGTGTCCCACCGCTCGGCACTGAACGCGAGTCACCGGGGGCTTCGGCCCCCGGCTTCATTGCGGCAACGACGCCTGGTTCTACCGGGTCCTCACCGGGTGGGGTCACCGGGGGCTTCGGCCCCCGGCTTCATTGCGGCGTGTCGTTCGTGGTCGCCGCCACACGAGACGCTGTGACAGGTCACCGGGGGCTTCGGCCCCCGGCTTCATTGCGGCCCGTGAGCGTTCTCCGGCAGCGGCCGCCATCGCCCGGGTCACCGGGGGCTTCGGCCCCCGGCTTCATTGCGGCCTCTGCCCCCAGGGGGACATAGCCGGGACGGACGTCACCGGGGGCTTCGGCCCCCGGCTTCATTGCGGCGCGACGCAGGTCGGGCGGCGCATCACAGACCGGTGGAGGTCACCGGGGGCTTCGGCCCCCGGCTTCATTGCGGCCAAGCCGACATCCTCGACGCACTCGACACGCACCAGCGTCACCGGGGGCTTCGGCCCCCGGCTTCATTGCGGCTGGTCGAGGGTGCCCCGGATCGCCGCTGCGACCTCGGGTCACCGGGGGCTTCGGCCCCCGGCTTCATTGCGGCCCGGCCAGCCTGGCACCGTTGTCCCACCATGCGTCAGTCACCGGGGGCTTCGGCCCCCGGCTTCATTGCGGCTGCGGGGACTGGACGACGCTCGTGGCGACGGACGGGCGGGTCACCGGGGGCTTCGGCCCCCGGCTTCATTGCGGCCCTGGCGAGGATTTCCGTGGCCGCTCGAGGAGGGCAGGTCACCGGGGGCTTCGGCCCCCGGCTTCATTGCGGCCGGACTGCACCGCCGCAGCCGCCGCACTCGTCCGTCAGACAGGGGTTCGCTTCCGAGCGTGATGTCGCCGAGGTCGTCGAGGAGGTCGGCCGTCTCGGGGGTCGCCTGTTGACGGGGCCGCGCCCTGTCGCTCACCCAGCTGCCCGATCCGTCGGACGCAGGTGCAGCACTATGGTGCATCCGATGGCGGCGAGAGGGCTCAGACGTGGCGGCGAGCCAGATGACATCGGATGACGACGGTGCTGCGCTGCGCCCCCTCGTCGAGCGCCTCAGCGCGCTGACGCGCGAGTCTGGCTCGGCGGGCGAGCGGTGCGCAGCCGAGATGATCGCAGCCGAGCTGCAAGCTGCGGGAGCCGACCGGGTCCGGCTCCAGGACGAGCGCGTGCACGGCACGTACTGGTGGCCTGTGGGGTTGCCGACGGCGGCGGCGGCAGCGGCCGGCGCTCTCGGCCGGCGCAGACTCGCCATGTTCGTAGGTGCGCTCGGCGCGGTGTCGGTCGCCGGCGACCTCCGTTTCGGCCCGCGGCCGCTGCGCCGCCTCTTGCGGCAGCGTACGACGACCAACGTGGTCGGCGAGATCGGCCCCGCCCACGCGCCGCGCAGTGTCGTGCTCGTCAGCCACCACGATGCCGCGCACACAGGGCTGGTATTCAGCTCGACGCTGATCCCGGGCCTGGCAAGACGATTTCCCGCAGCGGTTGCGCGCATTGACACCGCCCCGCCGCTGATGTGGGGCGCTGTCGGCGGTCCTCTGCTCGTGGCGCTCGGAGCGATGCTGCGCCGGCCGGTGCTGCGCGGTATCGGCACGCTTCTCAGCGCGGGCTACGCAGCGGCGATGGTCGACATCGGCGCCCGTGGCGTGGTGCCGGGAGCCAACGACAACGCCACCGGCTGCACGGCGCTCGTGGACGCCACGCGCCTGCTTGCAGACGACCCCCCGCCCAACACGCGCGTGATCCTGCTCTCCACCGGCTCGGAAGAGTCCTTCTCCGAGGGCATGGTCGCTTTCGGGCGGCGCCACTTCGCGTCGCTGCCGATCGGCACCACGACGTTCATCTCGCTCGACACGCTCGGCTCGCCGCATCTGGCCGCGCTCGAAGGCGAAGGGTTCCTCGGCATCTTCGAATACCCGAAAGACCTGCTCGCCCTCGCCGCGTCGACAGCCCACGAGCTCGGCATCGAGCTCAAGCGGGGCCTGCGGGCGCGCACGAACACCGACGGCATCGTGCCTCTACGGGCGGGCTACCCGACCTTGTCGCTGGCCTCGTGCGACGACCTGAAGCAGATCCCCCACTACCACCTCCCGACGGACACAGCCGAGCACGTGCAGTGGCGCCAAGTGGCCGACGCCGTACGGCTGACAGCGGCGCTCGTGCGCCGCCTCGGCGCTTCCTGAACCTCTCGAGCCCCAGCCCAAGAGGACGACGGGGTCTCGGGCCGTCTCCGGACGGCGGCCGCATTGCGGCGACTACATCAATCAAGGGCAACGCCACCGTTCACATTTCCTGGGCTATCATAATGAAATGAACACTCGACTCTGGACGACCGGCGAGGTGGCGAGGCGCCTCGGGACCACTGTGCCGCGCGTCCTGCGGGCCGCCGGCAGTGTGGCGCACGTCCGACACGGGAACCGCACCCTCTTCGACAACACGGCCGTCGTGGCGTTGACGCGGCATCTCGGTTCGGCCCCGGTCGTCCGGGGGCGGACGCGTTCGGAGATGTTCGTGTTGAAGGCTCTGTCGGTGCGGCCGTTCGGTCTCGCTTCGGCCCGACAGGTGGCGGTCGCGGCCGGTGTGGCCCCGGCCACTGCCGCCGCCGCATTGGGACGACTCGCCGGCGACAGCCTCGTTGTCCGGGACACGTCGCTCGTCACCCGGAACGGACGGGTCGTCCGGCGCCCGCGCTGGAGGATCCGATGGACGTCCCGGGAATGGGCGGCGTTGGGACCGGCCGTGCGGACGACGGTGCTCACCGAGGCAGCGGGCAGGCCGCGTTCGGTCGGACTCGCCGAGGTCGGACATCTCCTCTGGACCGGTCGCCTCGTCGACTACGACAAGGAACGGGACGCGGTGCTCATCGCCCGCCGCGTGCTGACCTCGCACGACCCGCGGGCTCTCGGATGGCTCGCCGACGAAGTGCCCCCCGGGGCGATCCGCGAGGCGGCGCGTGGCCGGGGCGTCGACAGCCGCACCGCCGACGTCGCAAAGGCTCTGGCGCGGAGCGCATGAGCGATCGGGAGATGCCGGCATGGCTGCAGACCCTGCTCCCACCGGCCACGGGAGCGGCATGGCCGAAGGTCGCTGCGGCCGCCCCGGCCGCCGCGTACCTGGCGGGAGGCACGGCGGTCGCCGTCCACCTCCGGCATCGCGAGAGCCGGGACCTCGACGTCTTCCTCGCTCAAGATGTCGATCTCGCCTCGATCCGCGACGAGCTCGCCGGGAGCGGCGACCTCGTCGTGGAGCACTTCGATCCCACACCGGGGCATCAGACGTTCAACTGTCACCTGGACGGCGCCAAGGTCCAGTTCCTCGGCGCGACCGATTTGGCCATGGTCGAGGAGTGCGATGTCGTGGCCGGCTTGCGGATAGCGTCCCTTCGCGACCTCCTGGCCATGAAGCTGAAGGCTGTCGGGGATCGTGGCGAGCTGCGGGACTACGCGGACTTGAACGAGATGGAGACGTCCGGCGGCCTCACCGTCGAAGAAGGCATCGCTCTGGCGGTCGAGAAGTACCGGCCGGGGGACGAGCTCGCGTTCGCGGATCGCATCGTGAGGGCGCTCGGCTACCACAGTGACGTCCTCGACGACCCGGGCCTCCCCGAGGGGCTGCGCCGCGAGCCCGTCGTCGCGTACTGGACACGGCGGTTCGCCGAGATCGTGCGGAACATGCGGGCCCCGTGAGCGACCGCCTCAGATCGTGTCAGCCCATGCCCGAACCCCGGCCCTCAGCGGAACTCGTCGTGGTCGTGGCCGGGCTTGTGGGCGGGTTCCTTCAGCGTCCAGCCGTTGGGGGGGTGCACGTAGCCTCGGCGCAGGCTGGTGCGCAGCACCCGCCGTACGGCGATGTCGTAGCAGACCTGGCGGAGGGACTCCTCGGGGTTCTCCGCGAGATGCGCCCGGGTGTGGTGGTAGGCCTTCAGGAGAGCCGTGTCGAGCTCTTCGTTGAAGCGGGCGAGAGTCCAGCGGTACTGCTGGATGTTCAGCGTCCACTCGAAGTAGGAGCCGATGACGCCTCCGGCGTTCGCGAGGACGTCGGGGAGCACGAACACGCCGCGGTCCCGGAGGACGGCGTCCGCCGCCGGGGTGACCGGGTGGTTCGCGCCTTCGACGACCATGCGGGCCCGGACGGCGTCGACGTTGCCCTTGTGTACGACCTCGCCCAGGGCGGCGGGGATGAGCACGTCGCAGTCGAGCTCCAGGAGCTCCTCGTTCGTGATCCGCTCGCCGAGGGGGTGGGGGACGTCGGCGAAGGTCCGTGCCACCCGCAGGGAGGCGGCGAGGGTGCGGACGTCGAGACCGTCCGGGTCGTGGATGCCGCCGGAGACGTCCGAGACGGCCACGACACGGGCCCCTCGGGCGGCGAGCTCGAGGGCGGCGTGGCGGCCCACGTTCCCGAACCCCTGGATGGCGACCGCCGCACCTGCGAGGGGGATGCCGTCGTCCGCGCACGCCGCCTGCGTGACCACGGCCACGCCGCGGCCTGTGGCGGCGTCACGTCCGGGCGTACCTCCGAGGTCCACCGGCTTGCCGGTCACGGCGGCGGGGGAATAGCCGTAGCGGCTCGAGTAGGCGTCGAACATCCAGGCCATCGTCTGCTGGTTCGTGTTCAGGTCGGGCGCCGGGATGTCGCGGTGGGGGCCGAGGACATGGCTGATCTGGAGCGTGAAGCGGCGGGTGAGCTGCTCCAGCTCCCAGACGTTGAGGTCGGCGGGATCGACCTGGATGCCGCCCTTGGCGCCGCCGAAGGGCACGTTCACGAGGGCCGTCTTCCACGTCATGAGCATGGCGAGGGCCCGCACCTCGTCGAGGTCGGCGGCAGGGTGGTAGCGGATCCCGCCCTTGTACGGCCCCCGGGCGCCGTTGTGCTGCACCCGGTAGCCGCGGACGACGTGTACGTCGCTGCCGTCCTCCCGCTCGATCGGGAGCTGCACGGAGATCTCCCGGTACGACGTGCGCAGGACCTCGGCCAGGGACGGGTGGATCTCGTTGGCGGCGGCGGCCACGTCGAAGAAGTGCTGCGTAGCCTGCAGCGGCGTCATCTCGGGCGCCTGGGCCGGATGGACGGTTGTCTCAGTCATGCGCGTTGGCCTCCTGTGCCAGCCGCCACGCCTCCCCGGCGATCCGAGGGACGATCTCGCCGAACGGGGCGAAGCGGCCGTCGGACGTCTGGCCGGCGGCGAAGCGGCTGAAGATCCCTTCGGCAATGATCGCCAGCTTGTAAAGCGCGAGCGCCCGGTAGAAGCCGAGATGGCCCAGGGGACGCCCCGTGGCCTCCTCGTAGCGGGCGACCAGTTCGGCTCTCGTGGCGAAACCCGGCAGCGTCGTCACGAGCGGCATCGTAGGGACGTCGAAGTCCTCGCCCGCCTCGGGCCAGTACGACAGGAGGTAGCCGAGATCGGCGAGCGGGTCGCCGATCGTGGCCATCTCCCAGTCGAGGACGGCGACGGCGCGTCCCGGGTCGTCGGGTGCGAACATGACGTTGTCGAGCTTGAAGTCGCCGTGGACGACCGCCGTGCCGGCGTCCTCGGGCAGGTGGTCGCCCAACCAGGACGTGAGCCGGTCGACGGCCTCGACGTCGCGTGTCTTCGACCTCGCCCACTGGCCCGACCAGCGGCGCACCTGGCGGGCGAGGTAGCCGCCCGGTCGCCCGAAGTCGCCCAGGCCGGCGGCCTCCCAGTCGACCCCGTGCAGGGCGGCGAGCGTGTCGACCATGCCGTCGCTCACAGCCCTGCGGGCGGCGACGTCCTCGGCCAGCTCCGCCGGGAGGGAGGAGCGGACGAGGAACCCGCGGCGGCGCTCCATGACGTAGAACGGCGCCCCGATCACGGTGGGGTCCTCGCAAAAGAGGTAGGGCTCCGGGACGGGCACGGCGGACGTCGTGAGCGCCGAGAGGACGCGGAACTCGCGGGCGACGTCGTGGGCCGTGGGGAGGATCGGCCCCAGGGGTGGTCTCCGCAGGACGGCCTCCCCCGCCCCGTCGCCGAAGCGGAGCAGGTACGTGAGGTTGGAGTGCCCTCCCCCCAGGCGGGACACCTCGAGGTCGCCGGCGCCGGCCAGGGGCAGGCGGGGACGCAGGTAGGCGGCGAGGGCGCCCCGGGGGAGATCCTCCTCGGCCCTGACTTCGGCGGTGTCCTCCATCGCGGGGAACCTACTCCTCGACTTCGTCCAGGCCCCGGGTCACGTCGGCATCGAGGGCCGCCTGGAGGACGGCCCGGGCGCGCAGGGCCGCGAGGGCGTACTGCGTGCCCAGCGCCGCCTCCAGAGGGGTGGCGGACCTCCAGGCGGGGGGGCGGCGGAGGTCGTGCAGCACGGAACGGCCGGTCTCGTCGGGGAGCTGGAACACCATGTGCTCCAGGTCCCGAGGGGCAGGGGTCCCCCGCTCTGTGGGGCCGTCGGACCCCGGGGTGTCTTCGCTCACGGCAGCACCGCACCTTCCTCCAGGCGGACGAGGGCGGCGAGCTCGGAGTCCGAGAGCTCGCTGAGCCACTCCTCGCCGGCGCCCACGACCGTCTCGGCGAGGCCACGCTTGCGTTCCAGCATCGCCGCGATGCGCTCCTCCAGCGTCCCCATGCACACGAGCTTGTGCACCCAGACGTCGCGGGTCTGGCCGATGCGGTGGGCGCGGTCGGTCGCCTGGTCCTCGACGGCGGGATTCCACCAGCGGTCGAAGTGGAACACGCGGTTCGCGGCTGTGAGCGTGAGGCCGGTGCCGCCCGCCCGGAGGGACACCACCATGACGTCCGGGCTGTCGGGGTCCTCCTGGAAGGCGGCCACGAGAGCTTCGCGGCGGCCGTGGGAAAGCCCCCCGTGGAAGAAGGGGGCGTCCCCGAGCGCCTTCGCGAGGAGCGAGCCCATCTGGCGGTACTGGGTGAACACGAGGGAGCGGTCACCCTCCTCCCGGACCTCGGCCACGAGCTCGAGGAGGCGGCTGAGCTTGCCGGAGCGATCCGGCGTCCAGTCCTCCTGGCCGAGGAACTGCGCCGGGTGGTTGCAGATCTGCTTCAGGCGCGTGAGGAGGGCGAGCACGCGGCCGCGGCGTTCGATGCCGTCGGCGGCGGAGACCGCGCGCAACGCGGTCTCCGTGGTCTTGCGGTACAGGGCCGCCTGCTCGGCGGTGAGGGCGCACAGCAGCGTCGTCTCGTGTTTGGGCGGCAGGTCCGGGAGGATGTCGGGATCCGACTTGCGTCTCCGGAGCAGGAACGGGGCGGCGATCTTGCGCAGCCGGCCGGCGGCCTCCTGGTCCCCGGAACGTTCGATGGGGCCGGCGAAGCGTCGCCGGAAGGACTCCAGGGGGCCGAGGAGCCCCCGGTTGGTGAGCTCGAAGATCGACCAGAGCTCCCCGAGGTGGTTCTCCACGGGAGTTCCCGTGAGGGCGAGGCGGTGGGAGGCGGCGGCGGCCACGTCGGCCGCGGCCCGTGTCGTGGCGGCCCGCGGGTTCTTCACGTTCTGGGCCTCGTCGAAGACCACGCGGTGCCAGGGCTGGGCGGCGAGGAGGGCCGCGTCGCGCCGCAACAGGCCGTACGTCGTGATGCACACCGTGGCGCCGTCGAGCACCCGGCCGAGGTCGTCGACCGTCTGCGGGCGGTCGGGGCCGTACTGGTGGAACGGGCGCAGTCCAGGGGCGAAGCGGCGCACCTCCCGTTCCCACGTGCCCAGCACCGAGAGTGGGCAGACGACGAGTGTGGGCCCCGGATCGGAGAGGAGGAGGGCGATCGTCTGCACCGTCTTGCCCAGGCCCATGTCGTCGGCGAGGCAGCCTCCGAAACCCTCCGTGTCCAGGCGGCGCAGCCAGGACAGGCCGACGGCCTGGTAGCCACGGAGCTCGCCGTGGAACCCGGCGGGCGCCGGGGCCGGCGGGGGGGCGGGCTGTTGCAGCGCCCGGGCGAGGCGGGCGACCTCGCCGCTCGCGACGACACCGATCTCGTCGAGATGGACGTCGGCGAGGTCCGGGTCGGAGAAGGCGCCGGCGAGGGCGGCGGCGACGACCTCGGCGGGAGCCAGGACCGGCGGTCGTCCGGCGAGGACACGGCGCGCCTCCGCGAGCGCCGCCGGGTCGATCACGAGCCACTCCCCCTCGCGGCACACCAGCGTGTGGCCGTGGCGTTCGAGCTCGGCGAGCTCCGCATCGGCGAGGACGTCTCCGCCCAGGGTCGCCTGCCAGGCCGGGTCGCCGTCGCCGAGGAGGAGCTCCAGCCGGAGCCGGCCGGGACCGCGGGCGTCGAGGCCGGCGGGCACGGACACGTCGAAGCCGTCGGCCGCCAGAGTGGACGCTGCCGATGTGAGGAAGGCGGCGGCGTCGGCGACGTCGAGCCAGATGTCCCCGCCGGAGTCCGGTGAGCCGACGGCGGCGTCCGGGAGCCGGTCGCCGAGGCGCCCCAGGGCGCTTTCCAGGGCGGCGCGCTGGGAGGGTGTCCCCCCGGCGAGGACGTCGGCGCCGTCCGCCACGAGACCGGGTTCGTCGTCCGAGCCGAGGGAGAGATGGAGGCGCCAGCGTCTCCCGGGGACCACGGGGGGATCGAGGGCGAAGGACGCCCGCCAGCCTTCCTCCGGGACGGGTGGCGGCAGCCAGGCGAGGATCTCCGCGGCGAGTGCCGGCGTGTCCAGGAAGAGCTCGCCCGCTCCGGTGCCGCCGAGATGCTCCACGAAGTCGGCCTCCCAACCGGAGCGGACGGGGCTCGTCGTGGAGGCCCGCCGCACCAGGGAATCGACGGCCTGGGCGAGGAACGCGTCGAGGGCGTCCGCCGGTGCGCCGGGTGTGCCCGGGGCGGCGAGCCAGGCCGCCGCGGGCAGGGCCCGGGCGATGCGGCGGCGCCGGCGGCGGTCCTCCGGGAGGCGCAGGAGCGGTCGCCAGCGGACGCGCACGCTCCCGGCGCGGTCGCCCGGGGTGGCGACCGGCAGGAACCGGCCGCCCGAGATCAGCTCGAGGGCGAGGCGGGCGGCGGCCGTCCAGGCCCGCCGACCGACCGTGCCCACTCTGGGATCGACTCCGGCGAGGATCTCGGCGGCGTCACCCACTTCGGCTTCGCGCCCGGCGACCTCTCCCCAGGGCGTCTCCAGGGTGGCGCACCTGGCGGTCCCGGGGACGCCGGGGTCGGTGCCAGGGGCGCGACGGTCCCAGAACAGGACCGTCCGCGCCGCGGGCGAGTACGTGGCCTCAAGGGTTGTGAGGGGGTCGATGCCGAACTCCGCGGGGTCGCCGAACCTCCAATTATGGACCAGCGGGTCCTCGGGCCTCGGAGGCGCCGTCGCCTCACGCCGCCTACGGGGACTCCGTGGGGCTGGGGTCGGCGGTGGGCTGGGGCTTCGGGGGGATGATGAGGGTCATGCCCACCCTCAGCGTCGACTCCTTGGTGAGGCTGTTCGCGTCGAGGATCACGGTGTAGAGGGAGCCCTCGCCGTAGAACTTCTTGGCGATCTTCCACCAGGTGTCGTCGGCCTTGGTGACGTACTCCCGGCTCTCCGTGGAGTCGGTGGGCGCAGGTGCGGGTGTGGGCGTGGCCGCGGGTGAGGCGGGCGACTCCGCATCCGTGCCCGCCACCTGCAGCTCGGACTGGGCCGCCTTCATCTTGGCGACGTCGTTCTCGGCGCTGTCACGCTCACGACGGATCCGGTCGTATGCCTGCTTGGACACCCCGCCGCTGCCCCCGGAGCCGAAGGCGAAGCCTGCCAGGAAGGCGAGGAGGAGGGCGCCCGCCCACACGATGAGACGGCTCCAGTGGATGTAGCCCGCCGCCCCGCCGCCGGGACGCCCGAAGGTGTTCCTGGGGAGTGTCATCCGGACACCATAACCAGACAGGCCGGATCCCGGTGTTCGGGACCGCGGCACCCGGGAGGGCCGGGGCGGGCTGCCACCAGCGACTAGCCGGTCTCGGCGAGGTCGAAGTCGACACCCACCTGGCGGCCGATCACGCCGAGGAACTCACGGCCCGTGTCGGTCCAGCGCAACTGGTGGACGGTCGTGGCGGGCCGCGGGACCATCCAGCTGTGGCCGCCCCACACCCAGTGGATCTGGGTGCCCGTGGCCTCCGCGAACTCGTGGGCCGTGCGGGTGGGGACGAGCCGGTCGAAACGCCCCCACATGGGCAGGAGGGGGACGGACGCCCGCCGGCCCAGCTCCACGGCCAGATCCGTGATGTCTGTCATGAAGAGCATGGCGGCCACGGGCAACGTGTTCCGGAGCCGCCGGGCGTTGGCGCCGATGTCGGGCGCGGCCGTGGAGATCATGCTCGTGAGGCGGGACCAGGCGAGATCCGGGACGTCGACGAGGGCGGAGGCGACGACGTCCAGCGCCATGCCCAGGTCGGGTGACACGGGGGCGAGGGCGCGGGCCAGAAGGCCCCGGCGTTCCTTCCACGAGGACGTGGCGATGCCGTCGCGGTAGACGACGCCCAGTGTGCGTTCGGGGTAGTCGTGCGCGAACTGCACCACGACCGCGCCGCCCATCGAGTGCCCCAGGAGGATCGCCCGGTCGATGCCGAGGTTGTCCATGAGGCCGGCGAGCGTGGCGGCGAAGCTCCCCATGGAGAGCTTCTCCCAGGGCAGGGGCTGGGATCCGGCGAAGCCCGGCAGGTTCGGGTTCACCACCCGGACGCCCAGCTTGGCCGCGAGGCGGGTGCTCTCGCGCCAGTAGACACCGCCGCCGGCGAAGTACCCGTGGACGTTGAGCGCCCAGAGGCCGGCGTCCTCGTTGTCGGAGATCGAGTAGCGGATGCGCCGGCCGTCGACGGTGGTCTGGGCGTCGATCATGCGGATCCGGCCGGGGTCGCCGACAAGACCGGGAATCTGGGTGTCGTCAGTCATGGCGGAGGGCGAAGTAGAGCACGTGCACGTGACGGCCGCCGAACCGGACACCCATGCGGCCCAGGTAGAGACCGGGGCCGACACGGCGCACCTCTCCTTGAACGACACGCAGGGGGAGCGGGTTGAGCGCGACGTCGTAGTCGAGAACGGTCGCGCCCGATTCCCGGCGGCAGCGGAACGCCCCGAAACCGGGCCCGTGGGCTGCCAGCCACACGTTCGTACCCCCACGGGAGTCCCCCGCGGCACCGAATCGCTTACCCCGCCAGGGCAGGCCGAAAGCCGCGTAGACGGGGACGAGGAGCCGGCGGAGGAGGCCCGGAAGGCGGTCGAGCGGGGCGACGGCGAGGACCACGCCCCGGTACTCGCCGTCGAGCTCCGCGGTCGCCGGGGGCATCCCGGAGCGGAAACGATCGCCGAGCTCCCCGGTGCCGGCACCGGTGAGGTCGGCGATCCCCGCGGGCGCGAGCGTCGTGGTCATGTGATCCATCGGTTCCCAGAGGGTACGTCCGTCACCTCTCGGAGGGCGGGCAATCCCGTCAGCAGATGCGCGACACCACGGGGTAGGGGTTGACGGCGCCGCCGCCGCCCGGGTGGATCTCGAAGTGCACGTGGGGGGCGCCCCCGCGGGCGTTGCCGGTGTTGCCGGCGAGAGCGACGGGCTGGCCGCGGCTCACGCGAGTGCCGCCGCCCACGAGGTTCCGGGAGTTGTGGGCGTAGTAGTAGCTCGCTCCGTTGTCGCCCTGCAGCCAGATGGTGACGCCTCCCAGACCACCGTTGCCCGTGCGGGTCACGGTGCCGCCCGTGATCGCCACGAGCGACGTGCCGTGGGGCGTCATGAGGTCGTTGCCCTTGTGGCTGCGGCCCCCGGAGCGGGGAGCGCCCCAGTCGTTGCTGAAGCTCACCGGCCCGTTCACCGGGCAGACGAGGCCGTCGACGGGCATCTGCGCGGACGCCCGGGCGGGCGCCGCGGAAAGGCGTCTGTCCACCCGGCTGGCACGGGCCGCGGCGAGAGCGCGGGCGGCGGCGGCGGAGCGGGCCCGATCCTCGGAGGCCTTCTGTTCCTCGAGCTGGCGCTCGGCGGCGGCGGCCTTGGCCAGTTCGCCCTCCATGCGGGCCTTCTCCGCCTTCGCGGTCTCAGAGGCGCGGGCGAGGCGGGCCTCCTCGGCGACGAGCACCTTGCGGTTGGCGTCGAGGTCCTCCTTCACGGACGTGAGCCGGCGGGCTTTCTCCCCGTCCTGCTCGAAGACGTGCATGAGGTAGGCGGAGCGGCTGGGGAGATCCTGCAGGCTCCCGGCCTCGGTGAGGTAGTTCACGATGATGGGGTCGGCGCCGCTCTTGTAGGCGGCGACCGCCCGCCGGTTCACGACCTGTTGCAGGGCCTTCTGCTCGCCCACGAGCTTGGTGATCCGAGCTTCGGTCTCATGGATCTTGCCGCGGCCGACCTGCAGCGCGGAATAGGCCTTCGCTGCCCGCCCGGCGGCGGCGTCCGCAGCCTGCTGGGCGGAGATGAGACGGTTCTTGGCGCCCTGGATGTCGCTGTCGCTGACTGCCCCGGCAGGTGAGGCTGCCCAGGCCAGTACGAGAACCGCGGTGCCCGCGGCGGTGAGGGTCTTGCGCATCGGGGGGTGCCTCCATAGCCGTCGGCCCGCTCACTGGGAGCCGGCAGCACACGGCGCGGCGGAATGCAAGTGGCGAAGGCTAGCCCCTGGGGGGACGGCGTTCAAGGCGCGGAGGTCGCCCGCCGGGCGGTCCCGAAGGTGATGCGCCCAGCCCAGGTTCGTCCTGTTTCGGCGAAGGGGGGAGGAATGCCCGGACTCCGTGAAGAACTAACCGAGCATCGACTGGCTCTGCACCGTCGCGGGTCGGGCGCAGCAGGGCAGGAGCCCAGGGGCGTTCCGTTCCGGGACGCGGGGCAGACACCGACAGGGGCAATCGACAATGGGGCTCTATCCACGGCTTTCGACCGCCGTCCTCGCCGTCACGCTGTGCGTCGGGGCCGTGTGCGGCGTTCCCGCTGCCCGTGCGGGGCAGTCCCTCGAACGGGTCAGTGTCCCAGACCCGTCCACCGGGCAGGTCCAGGGAAACGCGACGTCCGAGGAAGTCTCGGTGACCCCCGACGGCCGCTACGTCGCGTTCTCGTCCCTCGCCTCGAACCTCGTGCCGGGTGACACCAACGCCCGCAAGGACGTGTTCGTGCGCGACCGTGTCGCCGGGACGACCGAGCGCGTGTCCCTGCCCGACCCGGTCACGATGCCCGCCCAGAGCCAGGGTGACGGCCACGGCTCCTGGAGCGGGATGAGCGACGACGGGTGCCGTGTCGTGTTCGTGTCCTACTCGGCGAACCTCGTTCCGGGCGACCTGAACTCCGACCGTGACGTGTTCGTGCGCGACCGCTGCTCGACCCCGAAGCGAACCCTGCGCGTGAGCGTGCCGGCGACATCCGGGACGAATCCGTTCTGCATCCTCGGGCCCTCCCCTCTGGCGTACATCAGCGGGGACGGTCGTTACGTGTCGTTCGCGTCGTACGCCACGAACCTCGTGCCCGGGTGCACGCAGTGGTTCATGTCCCACGTCTACCTCCGGGATCTCCAGACCGGGACAACGGAACTCGTCGACCGGAGCCCGGCGGGAGCCGTGTCGAGCAGGTGGTCCTGGGGCGGCAACCTGAGCGCCGACGGCCGCTTCGTGACCTTCTCCAGTCTGGGCGCGAACCTCGTGGCCGGGGACTCCAACGGCCAGGCCGACGTCTTCCTGCGGGACCGCCAGAACAACACCGTCGAGATCGTGAACCGGAGCTCGTCCGGTCAGCAGGCCAACGCCGAGAGCGTGTCCTCGTTCTCGGGGAAGAGCCGGGTCATCACCCCCGACGGGCGCTACCTCGTATTCCGCTCCCTCGCGTCGAACCTCGTGGCCGGAGACACGAACGCCAAGTGGGACGTCTTCGTCCGCGACCGCCAGGCCGCCACGACGGAGCGCGCGAGCACCACCGACTCCGGCGCCCAGGCGAACGCGGGCAACGAGGCCGCCCAGATCTCCGCGGACGGCCGCTACGTGTCGTTCCAGTCCCAGGCCACGAACCTCGACGTGCGCGACGCCGACACCGCCTGGGACGTCTACGTGAAGGACCGCCAGAGCGGCGACGTGGACCTCGTGAGCGTCAACGAAGCCGGTCAGTCCACGAACGACTGGGTGGACGACCCCGCGATGTCACCCGACGGCCGCTACGTCGTGTGGGCCGACTACGGGACGAACCTGATACCGGGGGACACCAACGGCGCCGGAGACGCGCTCTTCGCCGACCGCAACGCCGTCCCGCCCCCCACGAACGCCGATCTCGCCATCTCCAAGTCACATCCCGGCAACCTCGTCGTGGGAGCGAACACCACCTACACGATCCGGGTCCGCAACGTGGGCACGGCCTCCGCGCCAGGGCCCGTCACCGTCACCGACACGCTCCCCGCTGGCCTCACGCTCGTGGCGGCCGTGGGCGGGGACTGGTCGTGCGTCGAGGCGCTCTGCACCTACGGTGGTTCCGTCGCCCCGGGGGCGGCGGCACCCGACATCTCCCTCACGGTCACCGTGGGGGAGGCGGCCGTTCCGGCGGCCACGAACTCGGCGGCCGTGAGCTGCGCGTGCGGCGACACGAACCCGCTCAACGACTTCGCCTCCGATCCCGCTTCGGTCGTGGCGCCGGACCGCGTGGCGATCTCTGTCACCGGGGGACCCACATACACGCTGGGCGAACGGGCGATCTCCGCCGGCGGCTTCACCGTGCTCAAGAATGCGAACGGGACCGTCAAGTCCGTGACCGGGACCGCCACCGTTCCGGGGGCGAACGGCGGGGACGCCACGGTCACGTTCCAGGTCAACCAGTTCTTCACGAGCGACCGGTACACGGGGTTCGTGAGGATCTCGGACCCCGGCGCCGGCCTGGGCTCACTGCAGAGCCAGCTTCTCTACGTGCCTGTGAGCGCCCTGTCCGACCCCAACGGCGCCTCCGCCACCCAGACGGGCCTGTACACGGCGCGGCTCCCCTGGACCCGCTACACGCTCACGTGGACCATGCGCGACCCCGGGTGAGGGGCCGGTGCCGAACGGGGTCGTAGCCCCCGGGGAAGTCGGGGTCATTTCTGCCCCTTTTCGGCCCCGTCCGGCCATTCCTCGTGCATCGGGGAGGTTTCTGTCGTATGCCGGACGAAGATGGTGAGCTAGGGGCGGGAAACTGCCGCGGGTCACCGAAGCCGGGGCCTCGGGCCCGATGGCGGGGTGGGCGCAGACGTCGACCTCCCTGGGGTGCGGAACCGGAGCAGAAGGAGTGCGACCGATCATGCGTCGAACCTGGGCAAGTCGCGTTGTGGTGTCGGTGGTGGGCGCTCTTCTGGTCGGGGGGGTGACAGCCGCCCCTGTGCAGGCGGCCCAGACGGTCGAGCGGGCCAGCGTGGCGGATCCCTCGACAGGAAACACCCAGGCCAACGGTCAGTCGGTGGAGGTGTCGGTTTCCGCCGACGGGCGCTACGTCGCGTTCGCGTCGTCCGCCTCGAACCTCGTGAGCGGCGACACGAACAACGCGGCGGACATCTTTGTGCGCGACCGCCAGGCGGGAACCACCCAGCGGGTCAGCCTTCCCGACCCTGTCACCATGCCCGGCCAGACCCAGGCCAACGGAGCGAGCAGCTGGACCGGCCTCAGCGACGACGGATGCCGGGTGGCGTTCACCTCCTATGCCGCCAACCTCACTCCCGGCGACAACAACGGTGTCCGCGACGTGTACGTACGCGACCGGTGCACTTCCCGCACGTATCGGGCGAGCGTGCCCGCCACCTCCAACCCCTTCTGCATCTCCGGTGAGTCGCCGCTTGCCTCCATCAGCGGTGACGGCCGCTACGTGGGCTTCGCCTCGTTCGCCGCCAACCTCGTCGGGAGCTGCACCGGGTGGTTCGTGTCCCACATCTACGTCCGCGATCTGCAGACGAACACCACCGAGCTCGTCGACAAGTCGGCCGGAGGCGGGATCTCCAACTCGTGGTCCTGGGGCGCGGACCTCAGCGTCGACGGCCGCTACGTCGTGTTCTCCAGCCTCGGGTCCAACATCGTCCCCGGCGACGGAAACGGGCGCACGGACGCGTTCGTGCGCGACCGCGTCGCCAACACCGTCGAGAGGGTGAGCGTGACCTCGGCGGGGGGCGAGCCCAACGGCGACAGCGTGGCGTCCTTCAGCGGCAAGAGCCGCGTGATCACCCCGGACGGCCGCTACGTGGCCTTCCGCTCCGCCGGGTCCAACGTCGTGGTGGCCGACACGAACAACACGTGGGACATCTTCCTGCGTGACCGCCAGGCGGCCTCGACGGAACGCGTGAGCCTCACCGGCACGGGAGCGCAGGCCAACGGCCAGTCCCAGGTCGGTCAGATCAGCCAGGACGGCCGCTACGTGTCCTTCCAGTCCCAGGCCACGAACTTCGACGCCCGCGACGGCGACGCCGAATGGGACGTGTACCTGAAGGACCGCGTCACGGGCGAGGCCGACCTCGTGAGCGTGAACAGCGCCGGCCAGAGCACGAACAGTTGGATCGACGACCCGGTCCTCTCGCCCACGGGGCGGTTCCTGGCGTGGGCCGACTACGGCGACAACATGGTGCCGGGCGACACCAACGGCGTCGCCGACGTCGTCTTCGTCGACCGCCAGGGGACGCCGCCGCCGAATTACCCGGACCTGGGGGTCTCCAAGACCCACAGCGCCACGTTCCAGGTCAACGAGCAGGCCTCCTACACGATCCGGGTGCGCAACCACGGCGCGGTCAACGCTGCCGGTCCGATCTCCCTGAGCGACGCGCTCCCGGCCGGCCTCACGCTCGTGTCCGCCGCGGGTACGGGGTGGACCTGTGTCGCCACCGCCTGCACCTACGCCGGGACGATCGCGGCGGGCGACCAGGCGCCCGACGTCACGCTCACGGTGGCGGTGGGCGCCGCAGCCGTCCCGTCGGTCACGAACACGGCAGCGGTGTCCTGCACGTGCGGGGACCTGAATCCGGCCAACGACACCGCCGCCGACGTCACCACGGTCATCCCGGCGGACTCCGTGGCGATCGCGATCGTGGGCGGCCCCGTCTACACCCTCACGGAGCGGGGAATCACGTCAGGCGACATCTCCGTGGTCAAGAACGCCAACGGCACGATCCGTCAGGTTTCTGGAACTGCGACGACGAACGGCGCCACCGGCGGAACCGCCACCGTCACCTTCAACGTCGGCCAGTTCCTCAACGTCTACAACGGCACGGTGACGGTGGACGACCCGAATGCGGGGATCCACAACGTCCAGGCGGGCCTCCTGTTCACGCCGGTCACGCCCCTGGCGAACCCCAACGGCGCCACGGCCAGCCACGCCAGTCTGTACACGGTCGTGTGGCCCTGGACGACGTACTACATCACCTGGACGGTGCGCGACTACGGCTGAGCCTGCTGGTCCCCTGGTGGTTCCCGGGGCCGGCGCACGGGCAGGCGCAACGGGTCGCCGAGGTGGGATGTGTCGTTCACGCGGCGCACCACCGCACGACCCCCGGAGGAGACCACCTGGGTGATCGACGTCTGGTCCACCCCCACGACGAAGCTGCGCTCGAGTCCCCACAGCGCCGTCAGGTAGGCGTCGATCACACCGCCGTGGGAGACGACCAGGACCCGTTCGCCCGGGTGAGACGCCAAGATCTCGTCCATGGCGCCCACGACCCGGCGCCGGAGCGCCGCGTCGTCCTCCGCGCCCGGGATCGCTGCCCAGCGCCCGGTGACGACGTGCTCCACGAAGCGCGGGTGCCCTTCCGCCCCCATCTTCCGGTAGAGCCCACCCTCCCACTCCCCGAGGTTGACCTCCCGCAGAGCCGCCACGACACGGAGGTCGAGACCGGTACGGGCGAGCAGGGGCGCAGCCGTCTGGCGCGTCCGGCGGAGGTCGGACGCGTAGGCGGCCGTGATCCCGGCCCCGGCGAGACGTGCGGCGAGCGCCGCGGCCTGCTCCTCGCCCCGGGGCGACAGGGGCGGGTCCCCGTGTCCCTCGTGCAGCGGGTGGGGCTCCCCGTCCACGTAGGGCGCAGACTCCCCGTGGCGGACGAGCAGCACGTCGACGGCGTCCGGTGGGAACGTGGGGAACCCGGAGTTGGCGAAGGTGCCCCGCACCCGCGCGGGCCCGGGGCCGTCAGGCGTCGTCTCCCGGGTCACGCGGTCGTCGTGGTCGTCACGTCCGCCGCGAGGCGCGCCACGGCCCGGATGGGATCCAGGAGCGCGGCGAGTCGCTCGTCGCGGGTGAAGCCGCGCAGGGCCCGGGCGTAGAGCTGCTGGAGGACGACGGCGTTGCGGAACAGGCCGTAGCAGTAGTGGTAGGCGATGCCGGAGACGTCCCGGCCCGTACGCTCCCCGTAGCGCTGCGCCAGCTCGCGGCGGGTCGGGCTGCCGGGGAGATGGGTGGGCCCGAAACGGAACTCCCGCAGCTCCTCGGGATCGCCGGCCTCCACCCAGTAGCCGAGGGTCACGCCGAGGTCCATGAGGGGGTCGCCCAGAGTGGCCATCTCCCAGTCGAGTACCGCCAGCACCCGGGCCGGGTCGGCGGCATCGAGGACGAGGTTGTCGTACTTGAAGTCGTTGTGGATGAGCGTGACGCCGGACTCCGTGGGCATCTCCGCCACGAGCCAGTCGGCCACGACGTCGATCTCCGGGATCTCCTCGGTCCGGGCGTCCTCGTAGCGACGGATCCAACCGTTGACCTGGCGCGCCACGTAGCCCTCGGGCCGGCCGAGGTCCCCGAGGCCGCAGGCGGCGAAGTCGACGGCGTGGATACGGGCCATCTCGTCCACGAAGGAGTCGGCCAGACGCGACAAGAAGGTGGGGTCATGGGGGACCCCCGAGGGCAGTTCCTTGCGGAGCACGACTCCGCGGACCCGCTCCATCACGTAGAAGGGCGCCCCGATCACGCCCGGGTCGGCGACGAAGAGGATCGGCCGCGGGGCGGGCGCGTAGACGGGGTGGAGCGCCGAAAGGACCCGGTACTCCCGGCCCATGTCGTGGGCCGACTTCACGAGTTCCCCCAGAGGGGGCCGGCGCAGCACGTACTCGCGGCCCGAAGCGTCGGTGAGGAGGTACGTGAGGTTCGAGTGACCGGCGGGGAACTGTCCCACCCGCAGCGGCGGGGTGAGCCCTGGGAGGGCCTCGGCGAGGACGGGCGTGAGCGCGGCGACCTCGAGCTCCTCGCCCGGGCGGGGAGAGGCGGGCGCGTCGAGGAGATCCATGCGGGGAGGGTAGGTGAGGGCCGCCAGGGAGCGGGCCGCGCCCTATCGTCTTGGCGATGGACGACCTCCGCGGACGCGTGGCAGTGGTGACCGGGGGCGCCGGGGGCATCGGCCGGGCCCTGGGTGGCGCCTTCGCGGGCGCCGGTTGCCGTGTGGTCCTCGGAGACGTCGACCACGCCGGGGCCGAGGACGCGGCGGCGGCGTTGCGTCACGCAGGTGCCGAGGCGATCGCCGTCGCCGTCGACGTCCGACACCGGGGAGACGTCGAGGCCTTGGCGGAGGCCGCCGAGGCCGCCTTCGGGCCCGTCCACGTCGTGTGCAACAACGCCGGCGTCGTCCTTGCCGGCGAGTCGGCTACGGCGTCCGAGGGAGACTGGGACTTCGTGATGGACGTGAACTTCCGGGGCGTCGTCCACGGGGTGGCGGTCTTCGTGCCCGGCATCCGCGCCCACGGCCAGGGGGGCCACGTCGTCAACACGGCGTCCATGTCGGGCCTCGTGGGGATGGCCGGCCTGGGCCTGTACTGCGCCTCGAAGTTCGCCGTCGTCGGCCTCAGCGAGTCGCTGCGTCGGGAGCTCGCCCCGGAGGGCATCGGGGTCACGATCGCCTGTCCGATGGTCGTGGACACGGCGATCGCCGCGAATTCGCTTCTCCTGCGCCACGGCCCCGGCGCCGACGCCCCCGCCACGACGCTCTCGGGGGGTGTGGTGGCGCCGGATCTGGTCGCGGAGCGGATCGTGCGGGCCGTGCGTCGTGACGACCTCTACGTCCTCACCCACCCTGAGCAGCGGGCGCTCCTGGGGCGTCGGGCAGCCCGCCTCGACGCCGCCTGTGAAACGGACTGGCCGCGATGACCGCGGACTCAGCGGCGGGACCAGCGGATGACGTCGGCGGCGGCGGGCTCCGGGTCGAGGCCACGGCGGTTGCCCACCGTGACGGTGAGCGTGACGGCGACGCCGTCCGTGGGGGCCCAGGTGACGAAGTCGTAGCGGCCCGTGTTGTTCGTGAGGCGTCCGGTGCGGACGTCCTGGCCGGCGATGCGGGTGTCCTTCGTGGCCGAGACGCGTCCGGTGCCGGCGGCGAGGAACGCCAGCCGTTCCCCTCGCTCCGTGTCCGGCGAAGTCGTCCGGCACACAGCCAGGAACCCCGCCGGAGGCTCGTCCGCGTCCTCCGTCGTGCCGATGAGGGCGCCCCGGTAGTCGCGGCACCAACCTTCGAGACCGTAGACGTCGGCGCGGCCGAAGTTCGCCTCTTCCCCCGGCGGGGCGAGGCGGCGCACACGGAGGCCGTCGGCGCGCGGTGCCAGGTAC
The DNA here is from genome assembly GCA_964370965.1 of uncultured Acidimicrobiia bacterium. GTDB lineage: Bacteria > Actinomycetota > Acidimicrobiia > UBA2766 > UBA2766 > CAYJLW01. Next base: position 36,580 of record CAYJLW010000017.1, read on the forward strand.
CGATCGGGGTCGTCTCGGGCGAGCGGGGAACCGTGGGTGTCCGCGGGCGCCTCGGTGGCGTGGCCGCCGCAGGTGGAGGTGGCGAGCAGGACCGCGATCAGGAGGGCGGACGTTCTGGGCATCCCCGCCAGGGAACACGGTCGTCCTCGCCCCCGTCAAAGGCGGGGACGGGGATGTGGGTCATGCGCACGGGAGCTCTCCTGGTCGCTCTCGCTCTGCTGGGCGCCTGCGGCGACGACGACGGCGGCTCCTCGGAGCGTTCGTCATCGCCGTCGCCCGCCGGGAGCGGCGCGTCCGCCGGCGTCACCGAGGTGCGCCTCGAGCTGCTCACAGCCCGTGTGGAGAACGGCCGGGCGGTGGCCCATGCCGAGTGGACGAGCGGGGTAGCGCCCTGCCATGTCCTCGACCACGCCGACGCCGACCGCAAGGGCGCCCGCATCGACGTCAGGGTCTTCGAGGGTGGTGACCCCGACGCGGTCTGCGTCGAGCTCGCCGAGCGTCACAGCGCCGAGGTCGACCTCGGCCGCCTCCCCCCGGGCCGTTACGCGGTCACGGCACAGGGTGTCGAGGGTCCCCTGCGGGTGGACCTGGAGGTGCCGTAGGGGCTCGCCCCCCTTGACGAGCTATCGGTAGTTCGTGAACTGGATGGGAATCGGGAGGTCGGCGTCCCGGATCGCCTGCATGACTGCCTGCAGCTCGTCCTTCTTCTTGCCCGTGACGCGGAGCTGGTCGCCCTGGATCTGCGCCTGGACCTTCAACTTCATGTCCTTGACGAGCTTGGCGATCTCACGGGCCCGGTCGCGGTCGATGCCCTGGTTGAGACCGACCTCCTGGCGGTATCCCTTGCCCCCGGAGGGCTGTACGGTCCCGGGGGCGAGGACTTTCAGGGACACGGAGCGTTTCACGAGCTTCTCTGTGAGGACCAGGTAGGCGGCCTCGAGGCGGGCCTCTGTCTCGCTCCTGATGGTGACGGAGTCCTCCCCGAGGTCGATCGCCGTGCCCGTGCCCTTGAAGTCGAAGCGGTTGGCGATCTCGCGGCGCGCCTGATCGACGGCGTTGCGCACCTCCTGCATGTCGACGACGGACACGACGTCGAATGACGGGTCAGGCATCCACTCCCTACCTCTGTCGCGGGGCCCTATTCTGCGCCACGGGCGCCCCAGGGCGGGAATCCGCGACCACGACAGAGAAGATCCCTCCATGCACATCTCCTCCATGCTGGCGCTCGGCGGCCTCGACCCGGAACGACTCATCGAGGCGGGCGGCCTCCTGCTCGTGGCCGCCGTCATCTTCGCCGAGTCCGGGCTCTTCTTCGGCTTCTTCCTCCCTGGGGACAGCCTGCTCTTCACCGCGGGCGTCTTCGCCGCGGCCGGGAAGTTCGGTCTCGACATCTGGACGCTCATACCCGTGCTCTTCGTCGCCGCCGTCGCCGGCGACAGCGTGGGGTACTGGTTCGGCGCCAAGGTCGGCCCCCGCCTGTTCCGGCGCGAGGACTCCCGGCTCTTCCACAAGGACCATCTCGCTCGCGCGGAGCGTTTCTACGAGAAGTACGGCGCGAAGACGATCCTCCTCGCCCGTTTCGTCCCCATCGTGCGCACGTTCGCCCCCATCGTGGCGGGTGTGGGTCGCATGCGCTACCGGACGTTCATCGCCTACAACTTCTCCGGGGGACTGCTGTGGGCCGCCGGTGTCACCCTGATCGGCTACTTCTTCGCCCAGGCCATCGGAGAGGACATCGAGAAGTACCTGCTCCCCATCGTGGCCGTGATCATCGTCCTGTCCGTGATCCCGCCCGCCGTGGAGGTGTACCGGGAGCGCAGGAAGCGGCGTCTCGGCGGGAGCGCCGACGGAGCTGCACCAGGCCGACCCGTCGAATCCGCCGAGGCCGACCTCGCGGTTCCCGCGGAGGGTTGACGCACCGGGTGTCCCGCTCGTGGGGTGGTCGCCGGGCAAGTGGCGGAGGCGAAGGGGAATCGAACCCCCCGGGCGTCGTCGACGCCCCGCACGGTTTTGAAGACCGGGGAGCCCACCAGGCGCTCGCTCGCCTCCGCCGGAGAGCGTAGGCCGCCCCGGACCTCGTCGCCGGATTCGGACCCGGGCGGGATCGTGAGCCGCGGAAAAGGGGTGCGCCCCGTTGTCCTCCGGTGGGGTGGGGAGGCAGAGGACAACGAGGCGCGCCGCAATAATGCCTCAAGAAGGGGCCGTTGTGACGAATTCGCTCAGCGAAGTTTCTCGCGCTGTGGGTGCGATTGTGGGCATGCGTGATTGCAGTCGTACGTCCGTGCCCCCGGGGCGGCCTCCGGGATAGGGTCTTGGCCCATGGACCCGCGAACTGTCGAAGAACTGCTCACCACGACCCGGGCTGTCCGCAAGCGGCTCGACCTCGACGCTCCCGTGCCCCGGGAGGTGATCGAGGACTGCCTCCGGGTCGCCGTCCAAGCTCCCACCGGGAGCAACCAGCAGAGCTGGAGATGGCTCGTCGTCACGGACGCCACTAAGCGCGCCGCTCTCGCTGACCTCTACCGCCAGGGCTGGGAGGCGTACCGCCAGGACGCCCCCGAGCCCCGGGAGGGCGACCACCGCGCCGTTCGCCGCGAGGAGATCGTGAACAGCTCCGAGTACCTGGCGAGGAACCTGGAGCGCGTCCCCGTCCACGTGATCCCCTGCATCCTGGGCCGTCTCGACGGCCTCCCGAACTTCGCCGCCGCCTCCCTCTACGGGTCGATCTTCCCGGCGGTGTGGTCCTTCCAGCTCGCCCTCCGTGGCCGTGGGCTCGGGTCCGTCCTCACGACTCTGCACCTCATGCACGAGTCGGAGGCGGCGGCCCTGCTCGGGATTCCGGGCACGGTCACGCAGGTCGGCCTCCTCCCTGTCGCCTACACGGTGGGGCAGGACTTCCGGCCCGCCGCGCGCCGACCGGCCCCGGAGATCACATACTGGGACGCCTGGAAGGGGTCCCAGGCGCGTTCCTGATCGCGAGACACCCCGCACGGGGGAGGCGGTGATCAGGCGCCTAGATCCGAAGTGGTGGACGGTGTGTGCCGTCCAGCCATGCCTCCGCGGCAGGAACGCACCGTGGGTGCCGCCTCCCCTGCGCGGGATGCCCAGTCGCCGTAACCCATTTCCCGGCTGGGGGGAAGGCGGCGGGCGCGCGCCCGCGGGGAGCCTGTTATGCTCGCCATTCGTTCCCGGAGTACCTCAGGAGGGGGCCGTGAAGAAGCTGCTCGTGCTCGTGATTCTCGCCGTGCTCGGTGTGCTCGCCGCCAGAGTCGTCAAGGCTCGCCAGTCCTACTGAGACACCTCAGCCGCGCGACTGCCGGCTGAGAAGCTGCTGGCTGGTCGAGAGGGCCGTCGCCCCCAAGCTACGGGCGGCGGCCCGAGCGCGTTCGGGGAGGCCGTTTCGCGGGCGGATGAGCCGGAGCGAGACGAGGACCCGCTCCAGGCCGGGTACCTCGTGGTGGCGGGAACGCCACCACCAGAGCGCACCGCCTGTGGCGACGACGGCGAGTCCGACGCCGGCGGCGACGTCCGGGGGCGGCGTCGGGATGCGTTCGCGCAGAGCCATCGGGCGCCGGAAGTCCAGGATCGTCCAGCCCCGTTCCTCCGCGATCCGGCGGAGGTCGCGGTCGGGGTTGACGGCGACGGAGTGTCCCACCGTCTCGAGCATGGGGACGTCGGTGACCGAGTCGCTGTAGGCGTAGGAGGCGCTCAGGTCGATGCCTTGGCGCTGGGCGATCTCCCGGATGGCCTCCCCCTTGTGGGGTCCGTATGCATAGAACTCGAGGCGCCCCGTGTAGCGGCCTTCGAGGATCTCCGCTCTCGTGGACACGACGTCGTCGGCCCCCACGAGGCGAGCGAGCGGGGCGACGACCTCCTCGGGTGAGGAGGAGACGATGAACACCTTGCGACCTGCGTTGTGGTGCTCGTGGATGAGGTCGATGGCCTCGGCGTAGACCATCGGGGTGACGATCGTCTCCACGGTCTCGTCGATGAGGGCGACGAGGCGGTCACGGTCCCATCCCTTCGTGAGGGACAGGAGGCCCTCCCTCGCCTTCTCCATGCGGTTCTCGTCGGCGCCGAGGAAGACGAACACGAGTTGGCCCCAGAGCCCCCGGAGAAGAGCGCCGGCGTTGATGAAACCCTCCCGGTACAGGGGCCGGCCGAGAGCGATGACGCTCGAGTGCGAGATCACGGTCTTGTCGAGGTCGAAGAACGCCGCTTCCATGCGGCCGATTGTACGAACCCCTTGCGCTCGCCGCTCGACCTCCGATATAGTCACAGGCATACAGAGGCATCACGAGGTAGCACTATGCAGCGTGAGGCAACACGAGGGAGCTGACACGACAGTTCCGCCTCACGAACGGGCCCTTCGATGCCCCGAACTTCCCCCGACAGCTCCATCGCCCAGCGCCGGCGGCAGTCGCCGTATTCGCGCCGGCCTTCTGTCCGGGGAGGACCCGTGCTCACAGTCGTTGTCGCCGTTGCCGACGACCAGCGCGCCGCCCGCGTCGAGGATGTCCTCGCGGCGGTCCCGGGGGTGCGCGTCGCCGGCCGGCACGAGCCCCCGGGGCGCTGGCTCCCGGCCGATCTCGCCGTCGTCGACTCCGACGTCGTGGCGCCCTATCCCCGGCTCTACTGCGGGCCCGGACCCTGCCCTGCCGGGGCTGTGCCGATGCCCGAGGGCGCCCGACCCGACGTCCTGCGCCCCCTCCTCGAGGCCGCCGTTGCCGTGGAGACCACGGGCGCGCCTCGGGCGGGGCGCACGCTCGCCTTCTGGTCCGCCAAGGGCGGCGAGGGCGTCACGACGCTGGCCCTGAATGTCGCCGCCGCGGCGGTCGAGCACGGGCTCCGGGTGGTCTACGTGGATGCCGACGAGCGATATGGCGACGGTGCCTGCTGGTTCGGGTACGGAGAAGAGACCGCCGACGAGCGGGGGGCCCGACCCCTGACCCATCCCTGCGGTCTCCGTGGGGTGGTCGCCCGGCCCGACACCCCCGTGGGCGAGTTGGTGAAATCCGCATCTGCGGGGTTCGACGTCACCGTCGTCGACCTCCCCAGTGCCCTGCCCCCGGCCGAGGTCGCCGCCGACGTGTTCACCCTCGTCGTGGGCTGCGAGTTCCCGGCGCTGCGCCGCGCCCGCGGGGTGATCGAGGGTCTCGTTCCCGTGGGAGCCGAGCTCAACGTGGCCGCCCGGACCCGCCGGGGGGCCGAGCTCACGGTCGAGGACGTCGACACCGTGCTCGGGGTCTCCGCCGCCGCGGTGCTCGAGGACGAACCCGGCCTCACGGCGTGGGGCGACCGGGGCGCCTTCGCCTACGGCCTGAAACGGAGCCGTTGGGCCAGGGAGGTGCGTGCCTACGCGACGATCCTCTGCGCCGACCTGGTCCCCGAAGAGGGCGGGCCCACCACGCCCGACGACCCTGCCGGCGCCGACAGCATCGGCCAACTCGCCCAGCGTCTCCGGGGGCGGCTGTGAGCGACGCCGCCCTCTCCGCCACCGTGCGGCGCCGTCTTCTCGACGGCGACGGCGACGGCCTGCCGCTGCGCCGGCGGATCGCCAAGATCGCCGCGGAGGAGGCCTGCGCGGGTCCCGCGGAGATGGGCCGGCTCGTCGACGAGCTCGCCGCCAGTCTCGCCGGACTCGGCGTCCTCGAACCCCTCCTCGCCGACCCGGGCGTCGCCGAGATCATGGTGAACGGCCCCGACGCCGTCTTCGTCGAACGCGACGGCCGCCTGGAGCGCACCGACATCAGGTTCCCCTCCGAGGAATCCGTCCGCCGGCTCATCGAGCGGGTCACCGGCCCCCTCGGCCTGCGCGTCGACGAGAGCTCGCCCATGGTCGACGCCCGCCTCCCCGACGGCTCCCGCTTCAACGCCGTCATCCCGCCCCTGGCGCGCTGCGGTCCCTGCTGCAACATCCGCCGGTTCGTCCTGCGCCAACTCAGCTTCGACGACCTCGTCCGTCGTGGTTCTCTCTCCGCGGGCCAAGCGGCCTTCCTCGGCCGCGCGGTCCGTGAGCGGCGCTCGATCCTCGTGTCCGGGGCGACGTCCAGTGGCAAGACCACGTTTCTCAACGTGCTCTCCAGCGCCATCTCGGGGCACGAGCGCCTCATCACGATCGAGGACTCCGCCGAGTTGCGCCTCGTGCAGCCCCACGTGGTCTCCCTGGAAGCCCGGCCCGCCGGAGTCGAGGGCACGGGCGCTGTCACCCTGCGCGACCTCGTCCGCAACGCTCTGCGGATGCGCCCCGACCGCATCATCGTCGGCGAGGTCCGGGGTCCCGAGGCCATCGACATGCTGGCCGCCATGAACACCGGCCACGACGGCTCCCTGAGCACGTTGCACGCCAGCTCACCGGCCGACGCCCTCGCCCGTCTCGAGGTCATGCTGATGATGGGCGAATTCGGCCTCCCCCTCGGCGCTCTCCGCCGTCAGATCGCCTCCGCCATCGACGTTGTGGTGCAACTCGAACGGACGGCCGGCGGCGTCCGTCGGGTGGCCGCCATAGCGCGTGTGGGCGATGCGTCCGAGGGCGGCATCGACATCCTCGACGTCGGTGGCGCCCTCTCCCAGGGGAGCACGCCTTGACGGGCTCGCTCGCCTCCGTGCGACTCCCGCGATCCCAGGCGGCCTCCCGCCGCCCGGGCGGCGGGCCGGCGGTTCCCGCTGCCGCGGCCGCCGTCGCCCGGGCCGTCTGGGCCGGGCCGCTGTCGGCGCGCCTGGCGGGGGCGTGCGCCCTCGCCGTCCTTGCCGGTGTCGTGGTCGGCCCCGCCGCGGCGGCCGCCGCCGGCGCGATCCTCTTCCTGGGTCCCGGTGTCGCCCTGCGGGTGCGCCAAGACCGGCGCCGCCGCGCCTTCGAAGCCCAACTTGTCACGCTCATAGAGCTTCTCGCCCGGCGCCTCGGAGCTGGTGCCAGCCTCAGGCAGGCCCTCGGGGCGGCCGCCGCCGTCCCGGAGCCCACCGGAGCGCTGCTGCGGGACTGCCGTGACTCCATGGAGCTCGGGGAGGCGCCCGTGGAGGCGGTCGCAGCGCTCGCGGTCGCCACCGCCAGTCCCCTCTACGAACTCCTCGGCGTGTCCCTCGCTCTCCACGAGCGCAGCGGCGGCGACGTCGTGGCCACGCTGCGTCGTCTCGCCGGCATCGTCCGCGACAGGCGGGCCGCCGAGCTCGAAGTCCGATCCGTCACCTCCCAGGGCAGGCTCTCGGGCCTTGTCGTCGGGCTCGCACCGCTGGCGATGTCCTTCGTCGTGAAGGGCGCGGGGGACGCTCACCTCCCCGCATGGTTGTCGGCTGCGGTCGAGCTCGTCGGGTGGTCGCTCGTGGCCGTGGGCGTCTGGCTGATCTGGAGGATCAGCGACCCAGAACGGCTGCTGGTGCCCGCCCGCGGCGGCGCGCCCCGCGGCGAGCGGCCACCTCCCCGGCTGCTCGTCGCGGCAGGCCGCCGCATCCCGCGCCGCCTTGCCGGAACCGACCGCAGCCGGCGACTGCTGACAGCGCGCGGCGTGGCGAGACCCGACCCGGAACGGCTGGCGGCGGTGGGGGGGTTCCGTGTCCTGTCCGGGGCTCTCGGCTTCTTCGTGCCCCTCTGCCTGTGGCGCTCGCCTGCCGGGATCGCTGCCGCGGTGTGCGGGGCGGCGGCAGGGTGGCTGTGCGTGGAGTGGTCCTGGGCGCGAGAGGCGGCCGACGCCCGGGCGGGAATCGAGTCCGAGCTGGCCCAGGCGTGCGACATGCTCGCCCTCGCCCTGGGCGCAGGCCTCAACCTGCACCGGGCCGTCGCCCGGGTCGGCGACCTCCTGGGCGGTCCCCTCGGCCGGCGCCTCCGGCGGGCGAGAGACGCCGTCGCTTGGGGCGAGGCCGAGGAGGCCGCGCTCGGCGCCGTCGCCGACGGTGCCGGTTCCGACGACCTCACCGAGGTGGTGGCCACCCTGTTGGAGGCACGGCGTCGTGGCGGGGCGCTGGCCGGGGTGCTCGACGACCTTGCCGCTGACATGCGCCGCCGCGAGCACCTGCGTCGGGACGCGGCTGCCCGCCGCCTCCCCGTGAAGATCCTGTTCCCGCTCGTCCTCCTCGTCCTCCCCGCGTTCGTGCTCCTCACCGTCGTGCCCCTCGCCGGGGCCGTCCTCGCCGGATTCGCCCGGTGACCTCCTCCGCCACGGAGGTGGCCACGCGCAGGCGCCGGCAATCCGAAGCCCCGACCACGCGGCGTCTGAGGTCCGGTACCGCCCCGAGTTCGTCCGCTGCTTCCCCCAGACCAGTCCCTCTATCCGGAGGCCGAGATGCTGAACCCGTTCGTGAGCGAGCCGCGCACCCCCGAGGAACTCGCGGCGTGGGCATCGAGAGACGACGCCGGCCAGACCACACCGGAGTACGCCCTCGTCGTGGCCGTGGCCGGTCTCATCGCTGTCGCCGTCATGGCCGTGGCACCCGGCCAGATCGTCCAGCTCTTCGGGAAGATGATCAAGTTCATCCTGGAACGCCTGCCCGGGTGAGACGCCCCTCCCGCCTTCCCCGGCAACCCGTGACGCCGTCGGCGCCCCGCGCCCCCTGCCCGCGCGCCCCCCGGGGGCCGGCCCCCGGCGAGGTACTGCGTCTACGCCCCCGGTTTGGCGGG
>CAYJLW010000017.1:45200-58467 GCA_964370965.1 uncultured Acidimicrobiia bacterium
GACCCTCCCCCCGGCGGACGCGCCGGCCATTACCGCCGCGCTCGCGTCCCCCGCCCCGCCGGCCCCCCCCGCCCCCCCCAAACCCCCCCCCCCCCCCCCCCCCCCCCCGGCGCCCGGGGGCCCCCCCCCCCCCCCCCCCCCCCCCCCCCAGGGCGGGCAGGCCACCGTCGAGTTCGTGCTTCTCGTCCCCCTGTTCGCGGTGCTGCTCATGCTCGTCCTGCAGGCGGCGACCGTCGGGGCCGAGGCCGTGGTCACCGTCCACGCCGCCCGCGAAGGAGCCCGGGAGGCCGCCGTCACAGCCGATCTGAAGGCCGTCGAGCGGGCCGTGAGGCGCAGCGTCGCGGACGAGCCCGGGACGAGCACGCGCACGAGGGTCCGCGTCGAGGGGGAGCGACGCCTCGGCGGGTACGTGCGCGTCACCGTGGAGCGCCGTCTCCGGCCCCGGATCCCGCTCGTCGAGCGTCTCCTCCCCGGCGCAATCCCGGTGCGGGCGGCCGTGAGCATGCGCGTGGAGGTGCCGTGACAATCGTGGCGGGCCCGGGCCGGCACCCGTCGCCTTCCCCCGGTGGCGGGGACGACCGGGGGGTGGCGACACTGCTCTTCGTGGGCGTCGTGTCCGTCGCCCTGGTGGCGGCGATGGCGGTCGCCGACGCCGGTGTCGTGCTGGCGGGCCGGGCCCGGGTCTCCGCCGCCGCCGATGCCGCCGCCCTGGCCGCGGCGCTCGCCCTCGTCGACGGCACGGGTGAGGCCGGGGCCGCTGCCGCCGAGGCGGCCCGCCGCAACGGCGGCGAAGTCGTGGGGCGGGCGGTGCTCGACCCGGGGGCCGCCACCGTCGAGGTCCGGGTCCGCATGAGGGTGCGGGCCCACCTCCTGGGTACGCACACGATCACGGCGCGAGCCAAAGCGGCCCTCGGCTGAGGTTCTGCCGGGGCGGTCGCCGCGGCGCACCCGAGGGAGTCTCAGTACTTCACGAACTCCAGAGGGCCGCGGGCCCGCTCGCGGGCGAGGAGGTCGTCGAGCACCCCGAGGCGGTACTCCCGGGAGAGCCGCCCGGAGAGGAAGAGCCCGTCGAGGGCGCTCACGGCCTGTTCGTTCCACGGTGCCGAGAGCCCGTAGAGGCGGCGGTACACCTGTGTGAGGAGGTGAACGTTCTCCCGGGCGCGGACCATCTCCGGGTCGTCGTAGCCGGGGAGGTCGAGGACGGAGTCGCAAAAGATCGAATCCCGGTGATCCTCGGTGAGGTAGCCCTCCTCGCGGCAGATGTCGTAGAGGTGTGTGTTGGGGAACGGGTAGTAGACCGAGACCTGCATGGTGTCGGGCTCGGCCCGGGCGTTCACCTTGATCGTGTCCAGCACCATGTCCACGGTCTCATGCGGCAGGGCGACCATGTTCGTGGACACGGTCTTGATCCCGTAGCGCCTGCAGAGCTGGAAGACCTCGACGATGGCGTCGTTGGACATGTGGCGGTGGAGGATCTTGCCCCGCAGCCACGGGTTCCCGGACTCGATGCCCATCGCCATGAGCTGGCAGCCGGCATCGGCGAACATGGCGATGGTCTCCTCGTCGAGGAGGTTGACGAAGGCGTTGCACACGAACGGGAGGCCGATCTCGGCCTTGTACCGGGCGCAGAACTCCGTGAACCAGTCGCCGTCCCAGGTGAGGATGTCGTCGTCGAAGCGCACGAAGCGCATCGTCGGGGTCGTCGCCATGAGGTGGCGGAGCTCGGCGATCACGTTGTCCACGGAGCGGAAGCGGACGTAGGACTTCCGGTTCGGGTACTGGCGGCGCTGGATGTGGTTGGAGCAGTACGTGCAGGTGTACGGGCAGCCCCGGCTCGCCATGATCGTGCCCCGCTCCCGCTGGTCCTCACAGAGGAGGTCGTCGTCAAAGAGGCCCCGATCCGCGAACGGAAGCGAGTCGAGGTCCGTGACCAGGGGACGGATCGGATTCTGCACGACGCTGCCGTCGCGACGGCGGCCGCAGACGTTGCGGACCGCCAGAGGGTCGCCGCTGTCGCAGAGGGCGCCCACGATCTCGACCAGGGCATGGTCGCCCTCACCCCGGACCACGTAGTCCATCGAAGGCGTGGCCAGGACGTCCCCGGGGTCGAGCTGGGCGTGTGCTCCGCCGCAGACCGTGGGGACGTCCGGCATCGCCTCCTTCGCCCAGGCCGAGTACATGCGGGCCTTGGGGTACATCATCGTCGTGGCGGAGAAGGCGAGGACGTCGGGGGCCCGGGACTTCACCTCGGAGACGAACTCCTCGCGCTCCCAGGGCCGCACGCAATGGACGAGGTCGACTTCGTGGCCGGCCTCCTGGAGCTGCGTCGAGAGCAGGCAGAGGCCGAGGTGGAGGCGGGCCTCCGGGAAGAACGAGCCGTCGGCGTACTGGAAGAAGTCCGGGTAGACGAAGGTGACTTTCATGGGCCGCCGGGTCCCCCTGGTGGCGGGCGTGTGTCTCGGGGCGCCCGGGCGAGCATAGGTGAGCGGGTGGCAGCCTCACCGGGCCTACATTTGGGCCCATGCATCCTGCAGCGTTCTTCGACCTCGACCGGACCGTCATGTCGGGGGCCAGTTCCTTCTACTTCGGCAAGGCCGCCCTGAGGCGCCACTTCTACACGCGTCGCCAGGTCCTGCACGACGCCTGGACGGTGTTCTGGTTCCGGCGCAGAGGGGCGAGCGACGACACCAGCACCGGCGTCCGCGACCACATCCTGTCCAGCGTGAAGGGCCACCGCCGGGCTGACATGGACCCTCTCATGCCCGACGTGCTGGGAGAGGTCCTGTTGCGGGTCTACCCGGAGATCCACGAGCGCATCCTTGCCCACGAACGCGAGGGAGTCCCCACCTATCTCTGCTCCGCCTCGCCCGTGGAGATCGTGCAGCGTGTGGCGACGGCGCTGGGCATGTCGGGTGGGGCGCTGGCGACCACGGCCGAGGTGGACGCCGACGGTGCCTACACGGGCCACCTCGTCGGGCCGTTCTGCTACGGGGAGGGCAAGGCGGTCGCCATGCGCGCCGAGGCTGCCCGCGCGGGCATCGACCTGGGGGGGAGTTGGGCCTACAGCGACTCCGGTTCCGACCTCCCCATGATGGAGGTCGTGGGGCACCCGGTCGCCGTGAACCCCGACAAGCGCCTCAGGCCTGTGGCCAAGGAGCGGGACTGGGAGATCCTCCGTGTGGAGCCCCGTCACGGCCTCCGCCTCGCCGTCGGAGCCGGGGTCACGGCCGCTGCGGCCGGGGCCACGACCGCCACCATCCTCCTCACCCGTCGCCGTCGCTGAGGGCGCCGGCCACGATGACACGCATGTCATTCGGCAGGAGTCGGGGTGCCGGGAGGCAAACACTCCCCTAAGCGCGGCATCGGCCCTGCCGATGAAGAGTGGGTAAGCACCCTCTCACGTAGCAGGGATCTCTACACTTCGAGGTGCGCGCAGAGTGAAGGACGGAACCATGGCGGTCGATCTTGGCCTCGAGGAGTCCCAACACGGCGACTACAGGGTCATCTCCGTTGACGGGGAGATCGACGTCTACACCGCCCCGCATCTGCGTGACCGACTCGTCGACGTCGTTGCCGCTGGGGCGACGAAGCTCTGCGTGGACCTCAACGCCGTGCAGTTCCTCGATTCCACCGGCCTCGGCGTCCTCGTGGGTGCGCTCAAGCGCATGAATGCGCAATCCGGTGAGATGGTCATCGTCTGCGAGCGTGCCCACATCCTGAAGGTGTTCGAGATCACTGGGCTGTCGAAGGTGTTCCGTATCCTGCCCAGTCTCGACGACCTACCGGGGTGATGCCGTGGCGCCAGCGGGCGTGACCGAATCCGTGCGGCTGAGCTTCCCGCCCCGGCCCGAGCACGTCGCCCTCGCTCGCATGATCGCCGTCGCCGTCGCAGAGCGCGCCGGCCTGTCAGGCGAACAGGTCGCAGATGTGCGCCTCATGGTTTCGGAGGTCTGCACGAACGCCGTGGAGGCGCAGATCCGCCACCGCGTAGAAGACCCCATCACGCTCGTGTGCGTGAACGACGGCACCTTCCGCCTCGAGGTCTCGGACGCCGCCGGCGGCTTCGACGAGGAATCCTTCCGGGAGTTCCCCGACCCCAACGGCGTCGCGGCCGAGCACGGCGGTTGGGGCATACCCCTCACGCGCCGCCTCGCGGACACGTCCTCCTTCACCGAGAACGGCAGGGGGGGGACGACCGTCACGGTCGAGGTCCGCTCCGTCACCTGACAGTGACAGGGGTCCGGAATTCCCCCCCGAGAGGGCCCCTTGGTACCCTCTCGCCGCACGGGCGGGCCCCGTTCCGGCGTGTCGCGCGCCGGGCCCGCGTGCACCCATCACAGCGAAGCGGGCTCTGCCCGCCCGACGGCTCAGACGCCGACTGCCCAACAGGAGGATACGGATGCCGGCGATGCTCGCCGCCGAAGGTGGCTACCAGGAGTTCACGCTCTCGGGCTCCGACTGGTTCTGGCTGGTCTTCTCGGCTGGCACGGCGATCCTGGCGATCATCGTGGGTTTCGCCCTCCGCAAGGGGGTTCTGGAAGCCGACGAGGGCACCGACAAGATGAAGGAGATCGCCAAGGCGATCCAGGAAGGCGCCATGGCCTACCTGCGACGCCAATTCAAGACGATCCTCGTCATCCTGATCCCGCTCGCCTTCATCGTGTTCCTCACTGGTTTCACCGACATCGTGAAGGCCGACGAAAGCGTGGCGATGGGCAAGGGGGCGTCCGGCATCTTTCGCACCGTGGCGTTCCTGCTGGGCTGCTTCATGTCCGGTCTCACAGGCTTCATCGGTATGAGCCTGGCCGTGAGGGGCAACGTGCGCACGGCGGCGGCGGCCCGGGCCGGGTCCCTCTCGGCGGCGCTCAAGGTGGCGTTCCGCTCCGGCGGCGTCGCCGGCATGTTCACCGTCGGCCTCGGCCTCCTCGGCGCCACGATCATCATCATGATCTTCCAGAACACGTCGTCCGCGATCCTGATCGGCTTCGGCTTCGGCGGTTCCCTCCTCGCCCTCTTCCTGCGGGTCGGGGGCGGCATCTTCACAAAGGCCGCCGACGTGGGAGCCGACCTCGTGGGGAAGGTCGAGGCGGGGATTCCCGAGGACGACCCCCGCAACCCGGCCACGATCGCAGACAACGTCGGCGACAACGTGGGTGACTGCGCCGGGATGGCGTCGGACCTCTTCGAGTCCTACGAGGTCACCCTCGTGGCGTCCATCATCCTCGGCGTCGCCGCCTTCAAGTCGATCGGAGCCAACCCCGCCCTCGGCCTCGTGTTCCCGGTGATCGCCCGGGCGATCGGGGTCCTCGCCTCCATCGTGGGTGTCTTCATGGTGAGGGCGACGGACAAGGACAAGTCCGCCATGGCCCCCATCAACCGCGGCTTTCTCACCGCCGGGCTCCTCACCGTGGTCGGGACCGGCCTCGTCTCGCTCTTCTACGTGGGCAACGACAAGTTCAACGCCGGCTGGCGGGTGTTCGCCGCCGTGGTCGTGGGCCTCGTCCTCGCCCAGTTGGTGAGCCACCTCACGGAGTACTTCACGTCGACGGAGAGGGCGCCGGTGCGCGAGATCGCCGAAGCCGCCCGCACCGGCCCCGCCACGACAGTCCTCTCCGGCATCAGCTCGGGCCTCGAGTCCTCCGTGTACGCCATCGTCGCCATCGCCGGCGCCCTCGGTGTCGCCATCGCGCTCGGCGGCGGGAACCTGCAGTTCTCCCTCTACCTCGTGGCCCTCACGGGCATGGGCATGCTCGCCACGACGGGTGTCGTGGTCTCCGAGGACACCTTCGGGCCCGTCGCCGACAACGCCGCCGGGATCGCCGAGATGTCCGGGGAGTTCGAGGGCGAGCCGGAGCGCATCATGGTGAGCCTCGACGCCGTGGGCAACACGACGAAGGCGGTTACGAAGGGCTTCGCCATCGGCTCAGCGGTCATCGCCGCCGTCGCCCTGTTCGCGAGCTTCATCGAGACCATCGGATCCGAGCTCGGACTGAAGCAGACGGGCACGTCGCTGTTCCGGGCCGTCCAGACCCAGATCAACGTCGCCGACCCCAAGACGTTCATCGGCCTCCTCATCGGGGGCTCCGTGGCGTTCCTGTTCTCCGCCCTCGCCATCCGGGCGGTGGGCCGCACCGCCGCCGTCGTCGTCCAGGAGGTGCGCCGCCAGTTCGCCGACGGCAAGATCATGGCGGGCACGAAGCGGCCCGACTACGGCCCTGTGATCGACATCTGCACGACGGCGTCGCTGCGGGAGCTCGCCACCCCTGCCCTTCTCGCCGTCCTCACGCCCGTGATCATCGGATTCGGCATCAACTACTTCGCCCTCGGCGCCTTCCTGGCCGCGGTCATCCTCACCGGTCAGCTCATGGCGAACTTCCTGTCCAACGCCGGTGGGGCCTGGGACAACGCGAAGAAGTACATCGAGGACGGCCACGAGGGCGGCAAGGGCTCTGAGGCCCACAAGGCCGCCGTCATCGGCGACACCGTGGGCGACCCCTTCAAGGACACTGCGGGCCCGGCCCTGAACCCGCTCATCAAGGTCATGAACCTCGTGTCCCTCCTCATCCTGCCGGCGGTCATCAGTCTCAAGGACAACGACGTCGCCCGCTACGGCATCGCCGGGGTGTCACTCGTGATCCTGATCGGCGCCATTGCCTTCTCCAAGCGCAAGGCGGCCTCCATGGTCGAAGGCGAGGTCGAGGCGGCCGTCGGCGCCGTGGGGGCGGCACCCGAGGACATGAACGACCACGACGAGGTCCTGAAGGCGGCCATCGACCGCTGGGTGCTCGACCTCGGCCACGAGGACGACGAGCTCAAGAGGCAACTCCTCGCGGCGAAATCGGGTCTCGAGGCGCGAGAGAAGGCCAAGGACAGGGCCTGAGGCCGGGGGACCCATCCCGTGGATGGGTCCCCCGGCCCAGCCGGAATCCGCGCGTTTCGCCCCTTATCAGATGGAATGCGGCGCCGATAGGGGAGCCATGCGATCCCTCCCCCGAACGCCGTGAAGCCGGATCTGTTCCGTCTCAAGTGCTCCCTCGAGCGCCGCGCCAGACTCCTCGGCGCCGAATCCCTGCGCGACCTCACGCTCCGATTCCACACGGGCGAGTGGGACGACGTCGCCGCCGGGCCCATCGTCCTCCTCGCCGACATCTTCTTCAGCGACCCCTTCGACGACGACCGGCACTTCGTCGATGCCCGCTCCTCCTGACCGGCCGGGCGATCCGTCGAGGATCCTTCAAGGCGGCGCCGGGAGTCGCCGAGGTATCAGGCATGGATCTCGTCTGTGACCTCGACTGGCTGGTGCAGGTGGTCGGCCGGGGGCTGCCGGGGGCTCTCGCCGTTTTCGAGCCGGTGGAGGCGGGGTTGGTGCTCGTGGCGGCGAACGACAAGTACGGCCGGCTCTTCGGCGACGCCGCCCCGGTCGTGGGCGACGTGATCGGGACGATCCTGCCCGGCGACGATCCGCAACTCACCCGGGTCACGGACCTGGCGCTCGCAGGGGAGGGGTTCTCGGCCGAGTCCTGGGCGATCCCCGCTCCCACGGGTACGTACGCCACCGGCGTCGCCTACACCGACTGGAGCCTGCGCCCCGTGGAGGCCTTCGACCGGAGGGCCCTCGTGCTGGTCCTCACGGACGCCACCCCGAGGGCCGAGCGCGAACAGGAACTCGCCGAGACGTTGGTGCGCCTCCGCTCCGGCGTCGGATAGCGGCCACCCTCTCCGGAGCGTCAGTATGGTGGCCACGGTACGGCCGGGCCGTAGGGGTGCGGGGCCGGGAACCGGCCCCGGCGGAGGAGGGAGCGGGCGCGGGCTGCGACAGCACCTGTCTCGCCGGCGTCCAGGAGGGACTCGAGTCCGAGGCGCAGGCCCGATGTGGCGTCCCCAAGGCCTTCGACGACGACGGCGACGCCTTCGAGGAGCTCTTCGGGCACGGGTTCGTCCGCCCACCCCCACAACACCGTGCGGAGCTTGCCGGCTTCGTCGCTGAACGTGAGGCCGTGGTCGATGCCCCACACCGCGCCCGTCCGGTCGACCAGGCAGTGGCTCACCTTGCGGTCGGCGTTGTTGGCGAGGACGTCGAAGACGGCGAGGGGCATCAGGACGGGGTCGGCCTCCTCGATGAGGCCGAGCACGTCGACGTCGGGGTCTTCCTCTACGAAGAGCTGGACGGCACCCGGGCCGAAGGGGCCGTCGCGCATCACGGTCGGGGGTACGAGAGCGGGGCCCATGGCGGCGGCGAGCACGGCGGCGGCGACCTCCCGCCTGCAGAGCGTGCCCGGGGGGAAGTCCCACAGCGGCCGCTCACCCCGCCGGGGTTTGTAGACCACGAGGCACTCGGCGCCGTCGAGGCGGGCCGTGCAGAGAAGAGTGGCGTTGGAGGCCCGCGGGAGCCGGCCGTGGACCTCGAGCTCGCCGTGGGCGAGGACGCGGGCCTCCGCTTCCGCCTCGCCCGCGGGGCGGGCCGCCCGCCGGGCGGAGGGGGCGGGTGTCGCCGTCATACGGCCAATCATGGCAGGCTCGGTCCCGGAATCACCCGGTCCCGGCCGGAGCCCCCACGCCAGGAGGTGCAGGATGCTGAAGGAGTTCAAGGAGTTCCTCTCACGAGGCAACGTGATCGACCTCGCCGTGGCCGTCGTGATAGGGGCGGCCTTCGGCGCCGTGGTGTCCTCGCTCGTGCAGGACCTCATCACTCCCCTCATCACCATCCCCGGGAAGACGGACTTCAGTCAACTGACGGTCACGATCGGGGGCGGCGTGTTCCGCTACGGGGCCTTCCTCAACGCCGTGGTCTCCTTCCTGACGATCGCCGCCGCCGTCTTCCTCTTCGTCGTGAAGCCCCTCAACGTCATCCAGGCCAGGTTCAAGAAGGAGGAAGAGGCCACGCACCGGGACTGCCCGGAGTGCCTGAGCGAGATCCCGGTGGCGGCCCGCCGCTGCGCCCACTGCACGGCGGAGGTGCCCTCGGCGTAGGTCCGACGTCGTCAGTTCATCCGCGGGCAGACGTGGGGGTCGTCCATGGGCTTGGCGCAGAAGCGGCACTCAGGGCGGCCCGCGGCGACGACGTCCCTGATCCTCCGGACGAGGGTGCGCATGCGGGTACGTGTCACCCAGAACCGGACCTCGTCGCCCTCGTCCTCGTCGAGAGGGGCATCGGCGGCTTCGTCGTCGCCGCCGTCGCCGACGTCCTCCTCGTCGGGGCGGATCTCCTCGCACTGCAACAGGACGAGGTCCCGGTCGGCGTCGTACCCTACGCCGATGGCGCCGAGGCGGAATCTGGGCTCGACGGGTTCGTGCAGCGAGAAGTCCGGGGGAGCTTCGACGGCGTCCGGGCTGTACTCGTCGGCGAGGCGGTCCAGGAGACCCTCGATGTGTTCGGAGAGGACCGCCATCTGCTGCTTCTCGACGAGCAGCGTGACCGTGTCCTCGTCGTCGGCGCCCTGAAGGTAGAAGGCCCGTTGGCCGGGCGGGCCGACGGCGTCCACGGTGACGTGGGAGCACACGAGGTCGGCGCTCACGCGTGGCCCCACTCGCGGGAGGCCCCGGAGCGGTTCTGGCCCCGGCGGCGCCCGCCGCCCCGACCCGGGGCCGGCAGGACGTCGCCGAGGCCGCCGGTGTCGTTCATGCGCTCCACCTGCACGCCCCAGTCGCCGAAGCGGAGCACGGACACCGACACAGGGGCGACCACGACGCGCTGGTAGAGGTCGACGTGCATCCCGGCGTAGTGGGCGAGGGCGAGCTTGACCATGTCCGCATGGCCGGCGCAGAGGACGTTGCCGGTATGGACGCCCCGGTACTCCTCCAGGGCGGCGACGACACGCTGTTGCGCCTCGAGCAGGGACTCGCCGTCGGGGAAGCGGGCGAGGGAGGGCCGGTACTGTACGACCCGCCAGAGAGCGGTGCGGGCGAGTTTCGGGAGGGCCTGGCCCGTCCAGGCGCCGTAGCCCACCTCCACGAGGCGGCGGTCGACATGCACTTTGGCCCCCGCGGCCCGCGCCAGGGGGGCCACGGTCTCGCGGCAGCGTTCCAGCGGGCTGGAGTAGATCGCGCTCCACTCGACGCCGGTGAGACGATCGGCGAGGTCGTCGGCTTGTGCCCGGCCGGCGGCGTTCAGGTGGACGCCCGGCGTGCGCCCGGCGAGGACAGGGCCGGTCTTGTCTGTGAGGCCGTGGCGGACGAGGACGAGGCGGACGCTCAGGTGGCCGCCTCCGCGCCCTCGCCACCGCCGGCCTTCTCGGCCTCAGCGGCGGCCACCTCGGGAGTAGGGGTGGCCGCTGTCAGGGGCGGCTCCGGGACGGCGGGCTCCATGCCGAGTTGCTTGCGGATCTCATCGAGGCGCACGGTGGCCTCCATGTCCATGCTCGCCTGCTCCACCTCGATCATCCTGGACTCGACGGAGTCCTCCTGCAGCTCCGCGGTTCCGAGCGCGTGGGCATAGCGCTGCTCGATCTTGCGGCGCACCTCGTCCAGAGTGGGGACTTCTTCGCCAACGGTGGCGGACATCGAGGTCACCGCGGCGTTCATGCGTTCCTGCATCTTCGCCTGGTCGAGCTGGGAGAGGAGCTTGGTCTTCTCGGTGAGCTTCTTCTCCAGCGCCATGGCGTTGTTCGAGACGGCCCGCTTCGCGTTCCCCGCTGCCTCAGTGGCCTGGAGATGGAGCGTCTTGAGGGACTCGACCTCGCTCTCTGAAGCGATGAGGCGCTGGGCGAAGGCCGTGGCCGCCTGCTCGAACTTGGCGGTCTGGGCGGCGTCATCCTTCTTCTTGGCAGCGTCGGCCATGAGGAGCGCCTGGCGGGAGGACGCCGCCATCTTCTCGACCTGGCCCATCGCCCGGTCGAGCTGCATCTCAGTGTCCTTCTGGTGGGCGATCACGTTGGCGGCCTGCTGGGTGAGGAGGCGATGCTGCTTCTGGGCCTCCTCGATGGCCTGCTCGATCTGGATCTTGGGGTCGGCGAGCTCCTCGAACTTCCCGGTGAGAGCGGCGGTGATATAGCGCCACACCTTCTTCAGGAACTTCCCCATGGCCACACTCCTGCCGGCTGCTGAGGGACGGGGCTACATGGTACTGAGTTCGCGGCCCCGCAGAGGGCTCGCCGGGCGGCCCCCGACACCGTGCCACCCGCTCCGTGGCGCGGGTGGCCTGTGGGGCGTGTGGGCCTCCGGCTCACTCCTGCACGAAACGGCCGTTCCTTACGACGTTGACGTAGACGACCTGGCGACGGAGGTCGCCGTCGGAGTCGTAGGAGATCTCCCCGATGGGGGATTCCCACCTGAACCCGGACTTCAGCGCCGCGGCGACCTTCCCGGCGTCGAAGGACTTCGCCTTCTCGACTCCACGGAACCAGACGTCGGCGGCGACGAGTCCGGCCGGGGTGTCGATGCCGGGGTTGCGGCCGAAGCGGTCGCGGTAGTCGGCGACGAGGTCGGCGTCCTTGCGCTTCCCGGTGACGACGTCGGGCAGCAGTGCCGTGACCTTGGCGCCGTCGGCGGCGCTCCCCGCCTGGAAGAGGAACTCGGCCTTCGCGAGGCTGTCACCCCCGAAGACGGGGACGTCGAGGCCGGCCTGGCGGGCCTGCACCAGGAACGCCGCCGCCTGGGGCGCCTCGGCGACCACGAGCAGGGAGTCGGGCTTCGCCGCCTTCATCGCGTCGATCTGGGTCGCCCAGTCCTTCGTCCCCGCCGGGAAGGACTGGGTCACCACCGGGGGTGCGCCTTCGGCGGAGAGGGCGTCGGCGGCGCGGGACGAGAGTCCCTCCGCGTACGTGTTGCCAGCGGCGTAGAGGACGGCTGGGCGGCGGCGGCCGTCGCGGCGCATGAGGGCCGCGATCCGGGGACCCTGTGTGGCGTCGTTCGCCGACACGCGGAAGACGGTCTGGATGCCGAGCTCGGTGAGCTTCGGATTCGTGGACGTGGGCGTGATCTGCAGGACGCCCGCCTCGGCGTAGAGCGGGGCGGCCGGGATCGAGGCCCCGGAGTTGAAGTGGCCGATGACTGCCTTGGCTCCCGAGGCCGTGATCTTCTCGGCGGCCTCGACGGCCCCGTTGTCCTTGTTGGCGCGGTCGTCGAAGACCTCCACGACGACCTTGCGTCCCAGGAGACCGCCGGAGCCGTTGCGCTCGACGGCGGCGAGACGGACGCCGTCCGCGATGGTCTGGCCGAAGTCGGCGAGGTCGCCCGTGAGGGGGACGGCGACGGCGAGCTTCACCTCGCCCCGCAACTCGGGGGGCCGGGTCGCCGACGAGCAGGCCGAGGCGACCAGGAGCACGACCAGGCACGGAGCGGTCAGCGCAGCGCCATGCCTCCCGCGGGGTCTCCTCCGAGCCGTCACCGGGTGGCCTCCCCGGTCCGCCGGTGTCGTTTCGGCGTGGCAGTGGCCTCCTGGGGCTGTGCTGCGGGCAGCTCGATGCCGCTGGGGAGGCGTTCGGGGGCGTCGAGCTCCACGAGGGCCTCGCGGACGTTGTCGAGCTCGTCGATGAGGGCGTCGACGCTGCTCTCCGCCCCCGGGAGGGCGGCGGCGTCCTCCGACGTGAGCAGGACCTCCATGAGCTGGGCGACGAGCTGGTCGAGCTTGGCGGCGGTCGCCTCCATCTTGGAGGTGGCGAGGTCGTACGTGTCCCGCAGCCGTTGGGCGACACGGAGCTGGTCGCGGACGGCGGTGAGGGTCTGCTCCCGCTGGGAGCGCACGGCGTCGTCGGCGTCGCCGAGGCGGGACTCGGCGACTCGTGCCTGTTCATCGAGGTGCGCCACGGAATCCGAGGACAGGTAGTCGTCGATGCCCTGGGCCCGGCGGGCGATGCGTTCCAGCTCGAACACGGTGTCGTCGAGCTTGCCCGCCGTGGTCAGGAACCGCTCCTTGAGCGGCCCCGCCTCGGTCGTCGTGAGTCCCTGGCGGAAGCGGTCGCGGGCGGCCATGCCCCGCTGCACCCAGTCGAGGTAGGGGGGGCGGAGGCCGCCGAGGTCGAGGCGGCGCCGCCGCCCCTCGCGGTTCCACGGTCGCCACGTCGATGCCGCCACCTTCGCGAGGTACGCCCCGAGGGCAGCCACGCCGACGACGGGGAACGCCACGCCGCCGGCGATCGCCAGGGCGGCGACGGCACCGGTGGCCACGATCGTCGACGGCGACGTCATGGCCTGCGCCAGGCGGCGGCCCCGGCGGGCGAAGAACTCCCCCGAGCGCTCTGTGTTCATCGCTCCGCGCCGTTACATTGCTCCGCACCTGGCGGTGCTCCGCGTGCCGGCGGGGGCCCCCAACCCCGCCGGCGCGGGTGTG
>CAYJLW010000018.1:0-5305 GCA_964370965.1 uncultured Acidimicrobiia bacterium
TTTGCCCCGGGACGCCGCGGGATCCCCCTGGCGGCCGTCGGGGTGAGGGCCGGATGAGTGGGCGGTGCCGCGTGGGCGGTGCGCTGTGCGGCGGTAGCCTCCACATCTCCGGTGGAACCGGGGCGGATCCACACAAGGGGGCGACGGTGGCCCGACAGGCGCACGGACAAGGGGACGCCGGGCGGCGGCGGCATCCAGCCCTCCTCGTTGTGGCGCTGGTCGTGCTCGCCGGTGTCGTCGCGGGCGGCGCCTACGTCCTCGTGGGGGACGTCCGCACGGTGGAGCACCAGGAAGCCCTCGATCCCTTCTACCAGCCGCCCCGACCCCTGCCCGCCGGCGAGCCGGGCGAGGTCATCCGGTCCCAGCCCATTGACGTCGCCCCGCCGGGGGCCAAGGGGTGGCGGATCCTGTACCGCAGCGAGCGGGCCGACGGCTCGGTGGCAGTCTCCTCGGGCATGGTCTTCGCCCCGGAAGGGCCGGCGCCGCCCGGGGGCCGCCCCGTGGTCGCCTGGGCGCACCCCACGATCGGCATGGGTGAGCAGTGCGCTCCCTCGCGGAGCGGAGATCCCCTGAAGCTCATGACCTGGGCGGCGGACATGGTCGCCAACGGCTGGGTCGTCACGGCGACTGACTACGCGGGCCTCGGGACACCGGGCGTGGAGGCGTACCTGATCGGGGGGGACGAAGGCCGCGACGTCCTGAACTCCGTGCGGGCGGCGAGGAACCTCGGGGGCACGCATGGCGGCGACCGCTTCGCCGTGTACGGGCACTCCCAGGGCGGGCACGCGGCGCTGTTTGCCGGGCAGCTCGCCCGCGCGTACGCTCCCGAGCTCCACCTCGTCGCCGTGGCGGCGGCGGCCCCCGCCGGCGAACTGGCGCGGCTCATGTCCGAGCAGTACCGCAAGGCGGTCGGGTGGGTCATCGGCGCCGAGGTGTTCGTCGCCTGGCCGGAGTCCTACGACGACATCTCCCTGAAGCAGGTCGCCAGCAGTGACGGTATCGAGAACTACCGTCGCATCGCCCGGGACTGCATCCTCCAAGGTGCTGTCGAAGGGGAGCTGCGCTTCCTCGTGGGCGAGCAGATCTTCGCCCGCGATCCGATCTCGGTTCCGTCCTGGAAGAAGCGGGCGACAGAGAACACGCCGTCCCCGTTGCCCGCGGACGTGCCGCTCCTGATCGCTCAGGGTGTCACGGACGTCGTGGTCCCGCCCGGGACGACGGCGGCGCTGGCGCGCCGGTTCTGTGACGCGGGTTCCCGCGTGTGGGTCATGTGGCTGGGCCAGACCGGACACACGACCGTGGCCGCCGTGGCCGGTCCCTCCGTCACGACTTGGCTGCAGGACCGCTTCGCCGGTGTCCCGGCGGCCACGACCTGCGCCACCGCCCCGCCGGCAGGGCTGGCGGGGGAGTAGGAAGGGGACGTTGGGACGCGTCCTCGCCGTGCTCTTCGGATGGGAGGCGCAGCGGGCCTCGGACAGGGCGGGCAGGGACGGCCGGGAGCGGCCGGGCAGGACGGCTCGCGCGGGGTGGCGAAGTAGGCGGACGATGGTGCGGGTGCAGTGAGGGCTTCGCGACGGATACGTCGGGCGGTGGTGGCCGTCGCCGGCCCCGTGCTCGCGCTCTCCGGCATCCTCGCTCCGGTGCCGGGCGCCGCGGAGGAACCTGTCGTCGTTGCCGGCGAAGGCATCGGCGCCGAGATCGAGCGGGCACCCTTTCGCCTCCGCATCCTCGACGGTGACGGCGTCGAGGTCGTCGCCGAGCGCGGCGGCGGGGACTGGATGTGGCGGGGGCTGTCCTACTCCACCGGTTTCGTCCTCGGCGGCTTCCTGCAGCCGCTGGAGACGTCCCTTGCGTTCGACGTGGACCTGTGGTCCTTCGCCCTGGACCGGGTGCAGGCCGTGGAGGCGGTCCCCGGCGGCGTCCGCCTCACGGTCTCGACGACCGAGCCGTTCGGGCTCCGCAGCGCCACCGTGACGGTGACCTCCCCCGGTGCCCGGCGACTCCGGGTGGCCATGGAGCTGTCGTCCACGGCCGGGGTGTACCGGCTGCGGGAGTCCTTCGCCGCCCCGGCCGGCGAGCACTACAGCGGCTTCGGGGAACGCTTCGGCGACAGCTACGACCAGCGGGGCCGCTCCTTCGTCCTCGGCTCTGACCGCTTCTACACCGGCCCCGAGCTCTTCGGGTTCCCGCTCCCGGTGAACGACCACTTCCCGGTCCCGTTCCTGGTCTCGTCCCGGGGCTACGGGATCTCGGTGCGCAACAGCTCCAAGGGCGTCCGCTTCGACCTCGCCTCGCGCAACGCCGCCGTGGCGAGCTTCGGCGTCCCCGCCGGCACCGGCCCGCTCGCCTACGACGTCTACGTGGGCGATCCCACCCGCGTGCTCGCCGACTACACGGCCGACACCGGGCGTTCCCGCGTCCTGCCGGAGTGGGCCTACGGGGTCTGGAAGGGTCACGACCGCGACCCCTCCCAGGCGGAGGCGCTGGACCAGTTCGACCAGTGGCGAGACCACGCCATGCCCCTGGACGTGGCCATGATCGACTCGCCGTGGGAGACCACCTACAACACGTGGGAGTGGAACCCCGAGCAGTTCCCCGACGCCCAAGGGATGCTCGACACCCTGCGGCGACTGGGGACGCGCCCGATCGTGTGGAACAGCGGCTGGATCAACACGGACTCCCGGGCCGGGGACCGGGCGCCCGGGCCGCTGTCGGAGGCGTGGGCGAGTGCTCCGGCGGCGAACTACGCCCCGGCGGCGGCCGCCGGCCTGTTCGTCCGGAACCCCGACGGGACCCCGCACGTGGGCAAGTGGTGGATGGGCACCGGATCCATCCTGGACTTCACGAACCCCGCCACCCGGACGTACTGGGTGAACACGTTGCGACCCGTGCTCGACATGGGGGTCTACGGTGTGAAGGCCGACGGCGAGGAGGGCCACTACCTCCCCGACGGGGGCCGCCTCTCAGACGGCCGCAGCGGCCGGGAGGCGGCGTGGTCGCTCACGGTCCCGTACCGGGAGGCCACCGACGCCGCCCTGCGGGCCGCCCACGGCGACGACCACGTCTCGATCATGCGTTCCGGCTGGACGGGCAGCCAGGGCGAGGGCGGCATCTGGGGCGGCGACCAGTTCTCCACGCCGACGGGCCTCCGCCAGGTCGTCGTCGCCATGCTCACGGCCGCGGCGTCCGGGATCAGCAACTGGCAGACCGACGCCGGGGGGTACTTCGGGCGCGTGCCCACGCTGGGCGAGATCATCGACCTCGTGATCCGCAACCCGGGCGTCCCTGTCGACAAGCTCTTCGGCGGCCTCCCGCCCACGAAGGCCGTCCTGGTCCGATGGGTGCAGGCGGCCACGATGAACCCCACGTTCGAGATGTTCTCCAAGGCGGCTCTGGAGCCGTGGCTGTACGACGCCGAGACCGAGGCGATCGTGCGGGAATACGCCCTCCTCCACCAGCACCTCGTGCCCTACATCCGGGCGGCCGCCCGTGTGGCACACGAGACCGGCGTGCCCGTCGTGCGGCCTCTCGGGCTCCTCCAGCCCGACGACGCCAGGGCGTGGGCGACCCCGGACGCCTGGCTCTTCGGGGATTCGATCTACGCCGCGCCGGTTCTCGACCCGGACGCCACCTCGCGATCCGTGTACCTCCCGGCGGGGGAGTGGGTGGACTGGTGGAGCGGCGACCTCCTGGCGGGCGGCACGACGGTCACGGCTCCCGCCCCCCTGGCACGCCTCCCCCTCTACGTGCGGGCGGGGGCGGTCGTCCCCACGTATCCGGACGACGTGACCACGCTCACGCCTGGCACCGACCCGCGGGCGGTCTCCCCGGCCGGTCGCCTCGACGTCCGGGTGTGGCGCCGGGGGGCGGTCCCCGTGTCCACGCTCACGCTCGCCGACGGATCCGCGTTCACCGCCTCGCCCGGGTCGCTCCTCTGGACGGGCACTCCGGCGGCGAGCCTCCTGGTGCGCATGCCCCTGGCGGAGGCCCCGGCGGCCGTCACCGCGGGCGGTTCGCCGGTGGGCCGGGCGGCTTCTGTGGCGGACGTCCGGACGTCCCGTTCCGGCTGGTTCTTCGACGCTGCCGGGGGCGAGATCTGGGTCGGCGTCCCGGGCGGCGCGGGTGGCGTGGTCGCCGGGTAGCCCGCCCCGTCGTGGCCCCGCAGGACCGGAAAGACCCGGTGGAGGGTGTCGCTTCGGGAACAATGGGGGCGCCCAGATCGTCCATCCCGTAACACCGTGCACGTCCCCGCCCGACGCCAGCCCGTCTCCGCCTTCCTCCGCCTCCTGACGGCGGTCGTTGTGGCCGCCGGCGCCCTCGCGCCCGCCCCTGCCCGGGCGGCGAGCCCGGGCCAGGAGCTCGAGCGCCTCCAGAAGGACATCGAGCGCATCGGCGCCGAGCACACCCGCCAGCAGCAGGCCCTGCGGCAGGTGAACGTCAACCTGGACCAGACGGCGAAGCGCCTCGACGCCACGCGCAAGCGCATCGATGAGAACAAGGCCCGGCTCGCCGAGCAGGCCACCGACCTGTACGTACACGGCTCCACCTACTTCGACGAGGGCTTCACGCGCTTCGTGGGGATGCGCAGGGCGGGGGACTTCGCCGTGGCCTCGGCGTACCTCAACACCCTGCAGTCCCGGGCCGCCGAGACCCTCGGCCGGCTCAGGGCCGACAACGAGGATCTCACGGCGGCGAAGGCGCAGCTCGAGGGCGAGCAGAAGCGCCGGAAGCAGATCATCGCCGACCTCGAGGCCGAGCAGGAGCGGGCGGAGGCCGCCGTTTCCCAGCAGCAGGCGATCGTCGACCGCTACCGGGCGCAGCTCTCCGCCCGCCAGATAGCCTCCGTCGCTCCCCGCTCCTCGCCGCCCGGGAACGTCCGTGGCTACGGCAACGGCCGGCTCCCGGACTCCGCTCTGGAGTCCCTCGGGATCGGTGACCACCGCCTCGTCCCGGGGGCGGCGCAGGCCTTCAAGCGCATTTACGCGGCGGCGTCCGCGGCGGGAGTCCACATCGGGATCACCGACTCCTACCGCTCCTATCCGGCGCAGGTCTCCATCGCCCGGCGCAAGGGGCTCTACGGCCGGGGCGGCCTCGCCGCCGTGCCGGGCACCAGCAACCACGGCTGGGGTCTCAGCCTCGACCTCGGCCTCGACTCCTCCGCCCTGCGCTGGATGCGGGCCAACGCCCGCCGCTACGGCTTCTACGAGGACGTCCCCCGCGAGAACTGGCACTGGACCTACAAGGGGGGATGACCCCCACGGAACTGGGCGCGCTGCGCGGCGCTTGTGCCGCGCCGCGGCCCCCG
>CAYJLW010000018.1:5315-11283 GCA_964370965.1 uncultured Acidimicrobiia bacterium
ACGGAGCGGCCCGCCCCCGGCGTCGTTTGCCCCCCGCCCGCCGCCCAGTTCCGGGTCAGGCACCCGTGGCGGGAGGCTTGATCGAGTACTCGTACACGGACTGGTAGAGCGCTCGGGCGTGCTCGGGGAGCTCGACCGGGCCCCCCAGAGTCATGGCGCCGAGGACGATCGCCGCCGTGCGTTCCACGGAGACTCCGTGGAGGAGCGCCTTCTCGAGCGTGTCGCCCACGGTCACCATGCCGTGGTTCGCCATGAGCACGGCCCTTCCCCGCCCCAGGGCGGAGACCACGTGGGCGGCGAGCTCCGGGGTGCCCGAGATGCCGTACTCGGCCACCGGCACTTCCAGGCCGAACTCGACGGCGACCTCGTCGATCATGTTGGGGATCGCCTTACCGGCGAGGGCGAACATGGAGGCGTGCACCGGGTGGGAGTGGATGACGGCGCCCACGTCCGGGCGGGCCTCGTAGCAGCCCACGTGGATCGCCGCCTCCACGGACGGATGGCCGTCGCCCTCGATCACCTCCATGGCGAAGCTCACGACGAAGACGTCCTCGGGGGCGAGGGCGGACTTGTCCCCGTGCGGGGTGAGGGCGAGGAGACCCTCCTCGGGGAGCCGGCAGCTCACGTTCCCCGACGTCCCCGCCGTCAAGTTGTGGCGGTACAGTGCCGCCGCCGTCTCCGCCACCGCCCGCCGTTCCTCTGCGAATCGCATGTTTGGTGTCTCCTCTCGGTCAGAGCAGGGACGAGAACCTGCCCACTCCTGCCGCCAACCTCTCGGCTTCGGCCTGCCACGCCGCCAGCGCGGCCCGGTAAGGCGCCGCCCACTCCGGGACGGGAGCGACGGCCTCGCCGAAACCCGCCGGGTCCGGGGCCGTCTCGCCCAGCGCCGCGAGGCCCAGCGCAGCCGCTCCCCGCATCGTGACGTCGATGCCGAAGCGGGTCACGGGTCGGGCGAGGACGGACGCGAGCACGCCGGGGAAGAGCGCCGACTCGGCGAGGCCCCCGCCCACGGAGACGGACTCCACGGGAACGGACTCCGCGACCCAGCCCAGCCCGGTCGCCGCCGTGTAGGCGAGGTTCTCCACGAACGCCCGGGCGATCGCCGCCGGCTCGGCGCCCAGGACGAGGAGCGGGACGGGGAACTGCACCTCGCCGGTGCGTACGAGGGGGAGGTCGGAGAAGTCCAGCGGCCCCGGGTTCACGAAGGCGAGGGGCCCGGACGCGGGGGCAGCCGGGGCCGCCATGACATGGATGTCCTCCGGGGCCACGTTCATGACCCGGGCGAGCCAGGCCTGGGCGATGCCCGCCTCCCCGCCGTTCGCCTCCAGCAGCCAGCGGCCGTCGGGGGCGTGGCACCCCGCCCAGCATCGGCGGGAAGGGTCGTCAGGGGGGACGCCGGCGCAGGCCACGACAGGCATCGTGGAACCCGCCACGACACCGGCCTGCCCGGGCGCCGTGACACCCATCCCGAGGAGTGCCGCCATCGTGTCCCCGCAGCCCACCGCCACCGGGAGGCCGGCGGGGAGGCCCGTCTCCACGGCCGCCGCCGGGGTCACCTCCCCGAGGGGGTCTCCCGCCTCTCGCAGCGGCGGCAGGAGCCCGGCGTCGACGCCGCACGCCGCCGCCAGGTCCGGGGCCCACGACCGCCCGGCCACGTCGAGGCAGCCCGTGTCGCCCGCGGCGGACGGCTCCGCCGCCGTTACCCCCGTGAGGCGGTAGCCGAACCAGTCCGAGAGGGGGAGCACGGCGGCGACGCGGGCGGCGACGTCCGGGCGGTGGGTGCGGAACCAGGCGAGGCGGGGTGGGACGAGCACGATGGGGGGCTGGTGGCCGGTGACGTCCCGGAGGTGGTCGCCGTGCGTGCGTTGCATCTCCACGGCCTCGAGGAACCCGCGGGCGTCGCTGTTCGGGCCGGCGTAGAGGGTGGCGCCGTCGTCGGCGACGAACGCCGTGGCCAGGCGCTGCGCCGTGGACACGGCGGCGTCGGGTGTGTGGGTGGCGGTAGCCTCCCGGATGGCGTCGCAGGCCGTCAGCCAGAGCTCGGTGGTGTCCCACTCCCGGCCTGTGGGGGCGTCCGGCGGCGTCTGCGGCGGGGCCGGGCGGGTCGCTGCGGCCACGACCCGGCCGTCCTCCACGACGGAGGCCCGCAACGACGTCGAGCCCGTGTCCAGGACGAGGACGCGGGTCATGCGCCCAGCCGTTCCCGGGCGCGGTTCGCGCACTCCGGATTGAGGGCCCCCCGCGGGACGCCGCCGGCGAGGAGGGCCTCGAGGTCGTCCGCGAGCATCGTCGTGTGCGTGGCGTCGGCATCCACGGAAGCACCCCCGATGTGGGCGGTGAGGACGACGCCGGGGAGCGTACAGAGAGGGTCGTCGGGCGCCAGGTACTCGCCCTGGAAGTGGTCGAGGGCGGCGCCGGCGAGGTGGCCGGAGCGGAGGGCGGCCACGAGCGCCCCGCGGTCGACGATCGCCTCGCGGGCGGTGTTCACGAGATAAGCGCCCTCGGGCAGGAGAGCGAGCTCGGGGGCGCCGATCATGCCCCGGGTCTCCTCGGTGACGGCGGCGTGGACGGAGAGGAACCGGCTCCGCCGGAGCAGGGCGGGGAGGTCGTCCGCCCTCTCGACCCCGTCGATGGCGGCGGCGTAGGGGTCGTACACGACGACGCGCATGCCGAGGCCCCGGGCCCGCCAGGCGACCTCGTGGCCCACGGCGCCGTAGCCCAGGAGACCGAGGGTCTTGCCCGCCAGGAGGGGCCCCCGGTAGCGCTGCTGGAAGATGCGCTCGGCGATCACCCAGCGGCCCGCCCGCACGTCGCCGTCGGCGGCGGTGATGCCGCGGGCCGCGTCGATCATGAGGCCGACGGCGAGCTCGGCGACGGCGGCGGCGTTGCGGCCCGGTGTCCGGATGGCGAGGACCCCGGCGGCGGTGGCGGCGGCGACGTCGACGTTCCAGGGATCGCCTCGGGCGGCGCCCACGACGGCGAGGCCGGGACAGGCCTCGAACACGTTCGCCCCCACCATCTCCGCCTCGACGACGAGCACGGCTGTGTCGGGGCCGGCCCGTCTCGCGAGATCCTCCTCCGAGAGGATCCGGGGCGGGACGTGCTCCAGCCACGGATCGACGTCGAGGTCGAGGACGCCACGCAGCCGATCCAGGCCCTCCCCACGCAGGTAGGCCGTGGACAACGCCCGCGGCCTGCTCACAGTGTCCGCCTGTTCGCCATCGTCGGGTCGGTCTCTCCTTCGGATTGGGCCGGACGGCGACCGGTCGTGGGTGGGGGGGGGGGGGCCCCCCCGGGCAGGGGCTGGGTACACGGCCGGGGCCGGGGGGCTCTCAACGGGGGAGGGTGGCCCCCCCGTGATCGAGGCCCCCTAGGCGGGAGATATCCAGCAGGGCCTTCTTCATCGCCTTGTGCGGGAACTCCCGACGATAGGACGCGAAGTAGATCGCCGCAGCCGAGACGAGGCCGAAGAACGAGGACACGAGGACGCCGGGGTCGAGGCGCTTCACGATCCCCTCCGCCCGGGCCCGCTCGAGGACCTCGCCCACGACGGCGAGGTCCGGGGCGAGGATGCCTTCGGGGGTGACGTCCGCCTCCGGGTCGATCCGCCAGGTCTCCAGCAGGATCACCTGTGTGAACGCCTGGTACTCGGCGAAGAAGTCGACGTGGGCTTCCACGAGGCGCACGAGCGCTTCCCGGGTGGACGTCGCCGCATCGACCTCGGCGCGGACGTGGTCGGCCATGAGGGCGATGCCCTCCCGGAGGAGGAACAAGAAGAGGTCCCGCTTGGAACGGAAGTGGTAGTAGATCGTGGCCCGGGCGAGGCCGGCTTCCTCGGCGACCTCCTCCACCTTCGCCCGGGCGAAGCCCTTCTCGGCGAAGACGCGCATGGCGGCCTGGAAGATCTGTGCCTCCACCTCTGGGGTCATGCCCCGCTCGCGGGCGATGATGCCGCGGGCCGGCGCGCGGGCGCCGGCGGCCTCGGTCAAGACCCGGCCCCTGCGGTCACGGCCGCCGTCGCCCAACCCTGGACGGCGACCTCGCCCGTCTGGCGCAGGACGCGGCACTCGACGTCCACCCGTTCCTCGCCGCCGTCCTCGTAGCGGGCCACGATCTCGGCCTCGCAGGTGAGGACGTCGTCGGGGAACACCTGCGTGCGGAACCGGGCCTTGTAGCGGCGGAGGTTCTCCCGGCCCAGCCAGCGGGTGAGGTACGTGGCGAGCACGCCGGCGGTGAACATGCCGTGGCCGAACACGCTCGGGTACCCCCCGGCACGGGCGACGGTGTCGTCGTGGTGCACGGGGTTGAAGTCCCCTGACGCCCCGGCGTAGCGGACGAAGTGCGTGCGGGTGAGGGGCCCCACGGACCACCCCGGGCCCTGGTCTCTCCGCTCTGTGGGGCCGCTCGGGCCCTGGTCTCTCCGCTCTGTGGGGCCGCTCGGGCCCTGGTCTCCCTCCTCGAGTGCGGCGCTCATGCGGGCACCTGCTCGGGTTCCAGGACGACCATGCGGGACACCGCCACCTTCTCGCCCCGCTGGTTGCGGTACTCGTTCTCGAACACGACGAAGGTCATGGCGCCGCCCCGCCTGCCCTGCTTCTCGTAGACGTCGCCGATGCGGGACGTGGCCGTGAGGCGGTCGCCCGCCCGTATCGGGGCGAGATACTCGAACTCCTGCTCGCCGTGGAGGACGCGGAGGTAGTCGAGGCCGAGGTCGGGCAGGGCGGGCCCGCCCTCCGGCTCCCAGAAGATCGTGGTCTGCAGGAACGTGGGGGTGGCGGTGACGCCGTCGTTGCCGTCGTCGAGGACGGCCTTGGCGAACTCACGGATCTTGCCCTCCTCCACGGGGAACGTGACCTCCCCGAGTTCCGTGCCGATCAGCCTGCTGCGGTCCGTCAAGGGGTCCTCCGTGGCGCCGGGCTTCCAGAGTGCCACGTTTGGACACGTGCGTCCAATCACGGTGTCCAACTAAAGTATCGAGTGCGGCCGGGCACGGCACGGGACCCACGGGAACCACGGGGGCGCACATGGCGATCAGGACCGAGCGTGACGGGCGGCTCTGGATCGTCACGATCGACCGCCCCGAGGCCCGCAACTCCCTCGACCTGGCGCACTTCGGCGCCCTGGCGAAGGCGTGGGAGACGTTCCGCGACGACGACGACCTCTTCGTGGCGATCGTCACGGGGGTCGAGGACGTCTTCTGTGTGGGGGCGGACCTGAAGCGGTTCGTTCCTGCCGTCACCGACCGGGTCGAGTCCCTCGCTGCCGGCCACGCCCGGGGCGAGGAGGTCGTGATCGGCGAGGACGTCCCCGCCACCGCCGCCCTCACGGCGGTCCTGCGCGAGGTCGACGTCCACAAGCCGATCGTCGCTGCCGTGAACGGCATCTGTGCCGCCGGGGGCATGGAGATGCTCCTCGGCACCGACCTGCGCGTCGCGGCCGAGGACGCGTCCTTTGCGATCGCGGAGCCCAGACGCGGCCTCTTCCCCGGCGGGGGGACGACCGTGCGCCTGCCCCGCCAGGTCCCGTTCGCGATGGCGATGGAGGTGCTCCTCACCGCCGACCCGCTCAGCGCCGCCGACGCCTACCGCATCGGTCTCGTGAACCGTGTCGTCCCCCGCGACCGGGTGACGGACGAGGCCCGCCGCTACGCGGAGCGCATCCTCCTGAACGGCCCCCTCGCCGTGCGTCACACGAAGCAGTCCGTGATGGACGGCCTCAAGCTCCCCCTGGCCGAGGCGTTCCAGCAGGAGTTGATGCACGCTGCCCTCGTCTTCGCCACCGAGGACGCCAAAGAGGGCCCCAGGGCCTTCGCCGAGAAGCGCCCCCCTGTATGGCAGGCCCGGTGAGGGCGACGTCGACGGCTCCGCGCCTGGCGGCGCTCCGCTGTGGCGGCGGGGACCCCACCCCCGCCGGCCGCGTACACGAGGCGCGTTCCCACGTTGGAGGCTCAGAGCGCACGTGCGTGCGC
>CAYJLW010000018.1:11293-28505 GCA_964370965.1 uncultured Acidimicrobiia bacterium
CCGTTGGCTGGTCACCCCCGCTGTGGGGGGCGCGTGCCCCCCCCAACCCCGTCTCGGGAGGTCCCTTCATGAACCCGTTCACGACGACCGAGGAGCACCAGGCGTTCCGCAAGTCCATCCAGGATTTCGTCGCCCGCGAGACGTCGCGGGAGATGGACCGTGAGATCGAGGAGACGGGCGACTTCCCGTACGACCTCGCCCGCAAGATGGCCGACGCCGGCTTCTACGGCGTCCCCTTCCCCGAGGAGTTCGGCGGGTCGGGCGGATCGGCGATCGAGTTCGCCATCCTCTGTGACGAGCTCGCGTACGGCTCCGAGGCCGCTGCCGCGTGCTTTCTCATGCCCGTGTTCTTCGCCGGGGAGATGATTCTCCTGAACGGCTCGCCGGAGCAGAAGCGGGAGTTCCTCCCGAAGATCATCGCCGGCGACGTCCGGGGTTGCTTCGCCCTCACCGAGCCGGACGCCGGCTCCGACGCCGCCGCCATCACGACGAAGGCCGAGCTCGACGGGGAAGTGTTCGTCGTGAACGGCCGCAAGGCCCTCATATCCGGGGTGGACGTCGCCGACTACATCATGCTCGTGTGCCGCACCGGCCCCCGGGAGCCGAAGCCGTACTCCAACATGACGATCCTCATGGTGGACTCCAAGGCGCCCGGCATCGAGATCCGCAAGATCGAGAAGGTGGGGTCCCGGGCTGTGGGCCTCTTCGAGATCTTCCTCGACGACGTCCGTGTCCCCAAGGAGATGGTCATCGGGGGCTACCCCGGGGGGGTGGGCCAGGGCTGGGGGCACATGTGGATGAGCCTGGACATGGAGCGCATCATGGTTGCCACGCTCTACTCGGCTATCGCGCGCAAGGCCTTCGACGACGCCCTCGCCTACGCGAAGCAGAGGGAGCAGTTCGGCCAGACGATCGGGAAGTTCCAGGCGATCCAACAGCAGCTCGCCACCATGAAGATCCAGGTGGACGCCGCCGTGCTCATGGCCTACCGGGCAGCCTGGTTGAAGGACAACAACCTGCCCTGCTCGATGGAGGGCGCCGAGGCGAAGATCTTCGCCACAGAGGCCGCCCAGGACGTCTGCCTGAACGGCATGCAGGTCCTGGGAGGGTGGGGCTACACGATGGAGTTCGACATGCAGCGCTACACGCGGGCGGCGCTCCTGGGCCCGATCGGCATGGGCACGAACCACATCCAGCGCACGATCGTGGCGAAGCTCCTCGGGCTGTTCTGATGGACTTCTCGATCCCCGACGAGATCCGGGAGCTCCAGAAGGCGATCCTGTCCTTCATCGACCGCGAGATCCGCCCGCTCGAGGAGAAGCACCACGACACGATCACGAACGAGGGGATCACCGCGGAGCTCTACGGCGTGTGCCGCGACATCATGGCGAGGTCGGTGCGGGCGGGCTTCTACGCCCTGGGCATGCCCGAGGAGATCGGCGGCGGCGGCCTGGGCGAGCTCGGCATGTGCTTCGTGCGCGAGACCGTCGCCGGCTCGGGGACGTTCCTGTCGCTGCTCATGATGGGGGACGTCCCGTTCGGGCCGAACCGGATGCTCCACGAGCTCGGCACCGATTCCCAGCGCGAGCGCTATCTCCTGCCTCTCATGCGGGGCGAGAAGACCACCTGCATCGCCCTCACGGAACCCGAGGCCGGATCCGACCTCGGCGCGGTCAAGACCCGGGCGGAGAAGGTCGACGGCGGCTGGGTCTTGAACGGCCGCAAGCACTACATCACGAACGCCCCCTACTGCGACTTCGCCCAGGTCTTCGCCCGCAGCGAGGGCGGCCACTCGATCTTCCTCGTCGACCGGGACGCTCCCGGCTTCGAGGTCGGCCCCTTGCAGCGTTCCATGGGAGACGACCACCTCCAGTCCGAGGTGATCCTCGACGACTGCTTCATCCCCGAAGAAGCCATCGTCGGGGACGAGGGGATGGCGTTCGCGTACGCCGCCCGGTTCCTCTCCAACGAGCGTCTCGCCATCGCGTCCACGTCGATCGGGATGGCCGACTGGCTCGTGCGGGCGATGGTCGACCACGCCCGCACCCGTGTGCAGTTCGGTCAACCCATAGGCCACAACCAGGCGATCCAGTGGATGGTCGCCGACTCGAAGACGGAGCTCTACGCCGCCCGGGCGATGTCCTACGACGCCGCCTGGAAGGCCGACCAGGGCCAGAACGTCATCGACGAGGTGGCCATGGTGAAGCTCTTCGCCACGGAGATGACCGGTCGGGTCGCCGACCGCGCCGTGCAGGTGTACGGCGGCATGGGCTACATGCGCGACTGCACGGTGGAACGGATGTACCGCCTGGCGCGCATCCTGCGCATCGGCGGGGGTACGTCCGAGATCCAGCGCATGATCATCGCCCGCTCGGCGGGCCTCGGGGGGTAGGGCGGCCGTGGGGGGTGAGCCGGGCTTCAATCTCGCGGACCTCTTCGAGCTCGTCGCCGACGACGTCCCGGAACGGGTGGCGATCGCCGTCGAAGGCCGCCACCTCACCTACGCCGGGCTCGAGGAGCGGGCAAACCGCTTGGCGCACTTCCTGTCCGGGCGGGGTGTGGGCCCTGGCGACCATGTCGGCCTCCAGCTCCACAACGGCGCCGAGTACATCGAGGGGATGTTGGCCGCGTACAAGATCCGCGCCGTCCCCGTGAACGTGAACTACCGCTACGTAGAGGCGGAGTTGCGCTACCTCTACGACGACTCCGACGCGAAGGCGCTCGTCCACGACCGCTCCCTCGCGCACCGCGTGCGGGGCGCGGCCGAGGGCCTTGCGCTGCCCGCGACGTTCCTCACCGTGGACGGGCCCCCGTTGCACGACCACGAGATCGAACCGGCGGCGGTCGCCAACCTCGCCCTCGGCGCCGTGCCCTACGAGGAGGCGCTGGCGGCGTCCTCCCCGCAGCGGGACTTCGGGCCCCGCTCGCCCGACGACCTCTACATCGTCTACACGGGCGGCACCACGGGCAAGCCGAAGGGCGTCATGTGGCGTCAGGAGGACGTCTACTTCGCCGCCATGGGGGGCGGAAACCCGGGCGGCGCCGGCGTCGACCGCCCCGAGGACGTCCTGAAACGCGTTGCCGAGGACCCCATGCGGGTCTTCCCGGCGGCGCCGCTGGTGCACAACTCGGCGCAGTGGGTGGCATGGATGTTCCTCACCACGGGCGGCACCGTCGTGCTCTGCCCGGACCGGAGCTTCGACCCGATCCGCATCTGGCGCATCGTGGAGCAGGAACAGGTGCAATCCCTGGCGGTCGTGGGCGACGCCATGGCCCGGCCGCTCGTGGACGCCCTCGACGACCCCGACGCCGACTTCGACCTCTCGTCACTCTTCGTCTTCGGCTCCGGCGGCGCCGTGCTCTCGCCGCACATGAAGCAGCGTCTCCACGAACGGATCCCGAATCTCCTGGTCATGGACGCCTGCGGTTCCTCCGAGACCGGCCAGCAGGGCGCGCGCCCCAGCATGCCCGGCGCCGAGGTCGGCGAGGGAGCCGTCTTCGAGCCCCAGGAGGGCACCGCCGTCCTCGACGAGAACCTCCGGCCCGTGGCGCCCGGCTCCGGCAAGGTCGGCCTCCTGGCCCGGAGCGGTCACGTCCCTCTCGGCTACTACAAGGACCCGGAGAAGACGGTCCGCACGTTCCCGGTCGTCGACGGGGTCCGCTGGGCCGTGCCCGGCGACGCAGCCACGCTGGAGGCGGACGGCGCGATCGTCCTCCTCGGCCGGGGCTCGCAGTGCATCACCACCGGGGGGGAGAAGGTGTTCCCCGAGGAGGTCGAGACGGTCCTCACGTCCCATCCGGACGTGTACGACGCCCTCGTCGTCGGCGTGGCCGACCCCCGCTGGGGCCAGCGGGTGGCCGCCCTCGTGCAGCCGGTGCCCGGACGCACCTTCGACGCCACGGTGCTCCAGGAGCACTGCCGCGGACACCTGGCCCGCTACAAGGTCCCCAAGGAGGTCCACGCGGTCGAGCGCGTCGCGCGCTCCGCGGCCGGCAAGGCGGACTACAAGTGGGCGGCGGCATACGCCGCGGACCACGCGAGGGCGTAGGGACCGCCCGGGCCCCGGGGTGTCCCCCCCTGGCGGGACGGCATCGGCGACCTCGCGCTGAGCGAGGCCGAGGGCGTCGGAGGCTCCCGCTATCGTGCCGCCATGACCTGGAGACGGACGCTGCTCGCCGGGCTCGCCGCGGCGGGCGCGGGGGCGGCGGCCCTGCGGGGCTGGTACCGGCACTTCGACTGGGTGACGACCGAGGACGAGCACCACGTCGTGGAGACCGACGACGGCTGGCGGCTGGCGCTGTACCGCTACCGCCCCGAACCGGGCGTGGCGCTGCAGCCGTATCCGGTCGTGTGCGGGCACGGTCTCGCCGGGACCCACTTCATCTACGACCTCGGCCCGGACGTCTCTCTCGCCCGGTTCCTCGCCCGTGCCGGTTTCGACGTCTACACGGTCGACCTCCGCGGGCGGGGCTCGAGCTGGCCGTCGGGCGGGCCGCATCCCGATCTGCACTGGAGCTTCGACGACTTCGTCCGCCACGACCTCCCGGCGGCTGTCCGCAAGGCGTGCGAGGTGGCGGGCGCAGGGGCGGCGTTCTGGCTGGGCCAGGAGATGAGCGGCCAGGCGCTTTACGCCGCAGCGGTGACGGGAACGGCCGGGCAGGTGCGCGCGGGGGTCACCTTCGGGGCGCCCGCCGTCACCCCGCTCACGGCGGCGGTCCCGGGGGTGACGTCGGCGCCGAAGGTGCGCCGGGGCGGCCGGGTGCC
Source organism: uncultured Acidimicrobiia bacterium (assembly GCA_964370965.1). Classification (GTDB taxonomy): domain Bacteria; phylum Actinomycetota; class Acidimicrobiia; order UBA2766; family UBA2766; genus CAYJLW01. The sequence continues at coordinate 16,059 of CAYJLW010000018.1, forward strand.
GTTCCGGGCCGGGTCCCGCCTCGCCGGCCCCGTCCTCGCCTACACGCGGGCGGGGGTGCTCGAGAGCAGCTTCCGGCCTGCCCACACCGCCCCCGAGGTGACCGCCCGCTACCTCCGTTGCGGGATACCAGACGAGTCCACGCTCCTCGTAGACCAGTTCACGGACTGGGTCGACGGGGGGGTCATGGCCACGCTGAACGGCACGATCCGCTACTCCGAGCTCCTCGGCGACGTGAGGCTCCCCCTCCTCCTCGTGGTGGGTGCCGCCGACCGGCAGCGTCCGCCCGAGGCGGTGCACGGCACCTACGAGGCGCTGGGCAGCGCCGACAAGACCCTCTTCGTCGCCGGCCTCGCGTCCGGGTGCGCGGCCGACTTCGGCCACGACGACCTCCTCGCCGGCCGCAGCGCCGCCACCGACGTGTTCCCCAGAGTGGCCGACTGGCTCGCCGCCCACTGCTGACCTTCCGCGTCGGCGGGGTGGGGCCCCCCGCTGCGCAGGGGGCGGCGCCAGGCGCGGGGCACAGTCGCGGCGAGACCTGGGCCTCACACGTCTGGGCGTCCGGGGCGTGCCAAACTCGGGCGGCCGAGGAGGTGCAGATGGCGAGTGGACGCCGACGGTTCGGGACGGTGGCGGTGACGGCGACGTGGTTCGCGCTCGTGTTGTTGGCCGCGGGCTGTGGGGACGGCGGCGGCAAGGGTGGGGGAGGCGATAACACGAATCCCGACAAGCCCGTCGAGGTGTCGGAAGGCGAGAGGTTCCGCATCAAGATCGAGTCGAACCCGACCACGGGCTACGAGTGGACGATCGCCGGGACCCCCGACGCCGCCGTCGTGAAGGCGGCCGGCGACGAGTACGTGCCGGACCGGGAGGGCGCCGCCATGCCAGGGAGCGGCGGCAACCAGTTCTTCACGTTCGAGGCCGTGGGCAAGGGCAGGACGAAGATCACATTCACCTACGACCGGCCCTGGGAGAAGAAGAAGGGCACGCCCCCGGCGGACACCAAGGCCTTCACAGTCGAGGTCTCCTGACGCCCGGCGCCCCCAAACGGGCGAAATGTAATAAAGGCGCCGTTTGTGCCGATGGAAGAATGTGGAACGTGACGACGCTGTCGGTCGCGTGTCGGGAAAGCGGCGCTCCCGCGGGGTTCTCGCGGTGTGTATGGCCACCGGTCTCCTTGCCGTCCCGGCGACCCCGCGGGCCCTGGCCCAGGATCCGCCCCCTCCCGCCTCCGCCCCCGAGGTGAGCGCCGCCCCGTCGTCGTCGCCGCCCGACCCCGGCGCGCCGGCAGCGCCGACCCCCGTGCCCACCGGGCAGGCGCCGGCAGGGTCCCAGCGCGACCCGCCCCCAACCGACACGGAGCCCCAGCCCGCTGTCCTCACCCCGCCCGACCCCATGCCCTACGACGTCCAACCGGCCGAGGACTGCCCGGGCTATCCGGGCGGCGCACCCTGCTTCACCGACCCCGGCGACCCCGGCGAACCCGACATGGAGGGCATCAGCGACGTGAGCCTGCCCGACCAGGGCCCCGGTACCGTGGTTGCGGGCTACGTCGGTCCCGTGAACCAGGACGGCGTCTACCGCGAGGTGTACCGGGCGACGGGCAACGTCCTCCCCCTGCTGGACCAGATGGGCGGCGGCCCGGCCCTCGCCCCAGGGGACGACAACTCCGCGAACCCGTTCCGTGTCGGGATCCCCGACCTCGTGGGCTCGCCCGCCAAGCCCACGCTCGTGGACGCCTTCCTGGTTTCCCTGTGCATGCTCTCGTCCTCGGACGACAGCACGGCCTTCATGGCGGAGCTCGACACCCGCTGTGGGCACGTCTCCTTCCGGCACACGTCGCGCGGTGCGACCGTCACCCGGACCGTCGACTTCACGACGTCGGATCCGGACGCCGCGCTGGTTTCCCGCTCCCTGGTGCACCACGTGTCCGGCGGCTACACGGCCTACCAGGTGAACCGGGCCCGGATCACGGACCTCGGCCCCGGAGACGTCGTCGTGGACAGGGCCGCCGTCCCGGCCCCCGGGGGGCCGGTGTCGGGCGACTGGCTCTTCGCCGGTGTCGTCACCTACGTGAACTCGCTGCTCGTGGATTCCGGCAGCGTCTCCTTGTACCAGGGGAGCGCCCCGATGGCGCGCAGTGGTGAGGAGATCTGTTCCCTCGCCCCTCCGTACACGTGTGTGGCGGCCCCCACCTCGACCACGTACGGCCCGGCGACGCCGATCGCGATCACGGACCCCGTCTCCTTCCTCCATGTGCATCCCTCGATGGCCGACTGCCCGCCGGGCTGCACGGCGGCGGACGTCCCCAACGAGTACCTCACCACGCAACCCGACGGTCTCACCCGGAGCATCGGCCCCGTGGGGAGCCCGAACCTCTCCGGGGGCGGCCTCCAGCCGAAGCTCGTCGATCTCAGCGGCTTCGTGGCCTCCTCGACCACCGGTCTCCAGTACCGGGTGGACGCCCCCGTCGCCCCCGTGAACGGCCGCAGCTACACGCCTGTGGGCGGCATCGACTACCTCGTGCGGTCTGTGAGCTACGTGGCGGGTGTGGGCGTCCAGCCCGAGCCCGGGGCGGCGGGGCGGACGCGGGGAGGCGACCGGGTCAGGATCCCCCTCGTGTGGGGCAGCCTGGGGTTCACGCCCGTCGACGGCACCGTGCGCGTCGAGGTGCCCCCGGGCCTCGCCCTCGACCTCACGTCCCTGCCGCCCGGTGCCACGTACGCGAGTGGGCTCCTCTCGTTCCCCGCCAAGTACGGTTTCGGACGCCTGGAGCTCCAGGGCGTCCTGGACCCCGTCACCTCCCGTACCACCCGGACGGTGAGGATGTGGGTGGAGGGGGCCGGGGAACGCTCCGGTGTCGTCACCGCCTCCTTCGACGTCGATGCGCCGGACCCGGACTGCGCTGGTGTCTGCGGACCACCCCCGGCCGCTCCGGGAACAGGCGACGACCGGCCGGACCCGGACTTCGCCGTGGTCGTGGACGACGCCCTCGCACACGTTCCCGTCCTGGAAGTCCCCCCCGCACCGGCCGCACCGGCCGACACCCGTCCTCGCCTGTTGGCACGCCGCGTCCCGTCGCGGCTGGGGCGCCTGCGCGGCGTCGAGGCCGCCGTCGTCACGCGGGGCGCCGGGGAGGGCGCCGGGCTGCCCGTCGGAGGATGGTTCGCGCTCGGCGGGGGGATCGGACTGTCGCTCTTCGCCCTCCTCGGCCTCCTCTTCCTGCTCCGTGGGCACCGCCAGGACGCCGCCGACGACGTCGCCCCGGAGCCAGGGGACGACGACGAGCTCGCCGCCCGGGAGGCGGCCGCCGCTCGGGGGTGAGACCGCCGTGTCCTTGCGGCCGCACACCGCCCGGCAGTGGTGCCCCCCAACGAAACTGGGCGCGCTGCGCGTCGGATATGACGCGTGGCGCGCCCAGTTCGGCTCAGAGCACGAGCTCGGCCATGACCCTCACGGTCTCCGGGGAGGTGGCGCCCACGAGGATCGTGGTCACGAGGGACTCGTGCCAGCGAGCGAGGTCGTCACGGATCTTCTCACGGGGGCCCACGAGGCAGGTCTCTTCCACGAGGGAGGTGGGCACCGCGGCGATCGCCTCCGCCTTGTGGCCGGCGAGGTAGAGGTCCTGGATCTTGTGCGCCTCGGCCTCGTAGCCCATGCGGGCGTACACGTTGAGGTGGAAGTTGGCGTCCTTGGCGCCCATGCCGCCGATGTAGAGCGCCTGCATGGGCCGGAGCATGTCGGCGGCGGTCTCGACGTCGTCGTGGACGACCGTGGGGACGGTGCAGGCGATCTCGAAGTCCACCAGGCGGCGGCGGGCGCCGGGGCGGGCGAAGCCCTCGGCGAGGGCGTCGCGGTAGAAGCCGTCCTCGGCGACGCTGTAGAACAGAGGGAGCCACCCGTCGGCGATCTCGGCGGCGAGGGCGACGTTCTTCGGCCCCTCGGCGGCGAGGTAGACGGGGAGGTCCGCCCGCAGGGGGTGGACCGTGGACTTGAGGGGCTTGCCCAGGCCCGCCCCGCCCGGGTACGGCAACGGGTAGTGCTCGCCCTCGTGCGTGAGGTAGCCCTCGCGGGCGAGGACCTTGCGGACGATCTCGACGTACTCCCGCGTGCGGGCGAGGGGCTTGGGGTAGGGCCGGCCATACCAGCCTTCGACGACCTGGGGCCCGGAGGCGCCGAGGCCGAGGATGAAGCGGCCTCCGCTGAGGTGGTCGAGTGTGAGAGCCGCCATCGCTGTGGCCACGGGCGTGCGGGCGGACATCTGGCAGATGTCCGTGCCCAACTTCACACGGGACGTCGCCGCCCCCCACCACGCCAACGGGCTGAAGACGTCCGAGCCGTAGGCTTCCGCCGTCCAGATCGAGTCGTAGCCCAGCGCCTCGGCTTCGGCGACCACCTCGGGCACACCATGGGGCGGGCCCGCGAACCAGTACCCGAGCTGCAGTCCCAGTTTCATCGGGCCAAGCTACCCGCCGCCGACCCCGATGCCGTGCCCTCCAACTCGCTCTCGCCGTTCTGGGGAGCGCAGGCCCTATACCGTGCGGGGCTCCCGAGAACGGCGGGGTCTCGGGGCGTGGGGGCTCAGGTTCCGTTCCGGCGGAGGCTCGCCACGACGGCCCGGTAGTCGGCGAGGAGGTCGTCGCCGATCTCGCCGGGGGAGGCGACGGCGACCATGACCGTGCCCCCACCCGCCTCCACAAGAGTCACGCGCGACACCCCCGGCATCTGGGCGTTCGACGTCACCACCTCTTGGGCGGGGCCAAGGGGGTGGCTCACGCTGCGGGACCGGCCCCCGCCCGCGCCCAGTGCGACCGGGTCGGCGGCGGCGGGGAACGCGGCGACGACGAGGCCGGTGACCCCGCGCCTGTACGTGAGGGCCAGACCACCCGCGCTCTCTGCGGCCGTGGCGACGGCCGGGGGCGCGCCCGCCCGGAGTTCCACCCAGCCCTCGGGCTTGTCGAAGGAGACCCTGCTGCCCGGTATCCGCACACCCCTCGCTCCGGCGCGGTCCGCCGAGGAGCCCGTGAACCGTGAGAGCGACGCCCGCGTGGTGGTCACCATGAACGCCGCCGCCGCGGCCCCCACGGCGAGGACGACGGCGACGACGAGAACCCATCCGAGGTGTGGAGCGACCTTGGCGCTCCGAGGGGCGGGGGCCCGTGCAGCAGGTACGGGCGGCGGCAACGTCCGCACGGTGCGTCCGAAGTACCCGTAGGGATCGGGCGCGGGCTCCGGGGCCACGAAGCCTGGCGGGAGTTCGTCCACGGGGCCCCGATCGGCCTCCCGGAGCCCAACATGAGAGGGCGCCCCGAGACTCCGATGAACGCGGCGCCGGACGCCGTCATCGTCACGACGGAGGGGCGTTCCAACGGCGGATGACCGCCACTTCCCGTTCCCAGCCAAGGACGCCGAGCGTGGCCGGTTCCAGCATGAAGAGGCGGCCGTCGGCGGGGAGCAGGCCCAGCCAGGAGGCCGTGAGCACCCGCAGGGCATGGCCGTGGCCGAAGAGAAGCACGTCGCCGCCGGCATCACGGGCGCGGGCGAGGACCGCGCCCGCTCGGGCGGCGACGTCGGCGGCTGTCTCGCCCCCGGGGCAGCCGTCCGTCCAGAGGAACCATCCTGGGCGTTCGGCCCGGATGTCGACCGTGAGGCGGCCCTCGTAGCCGCCGTAGTCCCACTCCATGAGGTCCGGGCAGGGCTCCGCCGCCGGGAATCCGGCCAGTGACGCCGTTGCGGCCGCCCGGGACAGCGGGCTCGTGAGCACGAGGGCGAACTCGTGGCCCGCCAGGGATCCCCGCACGGCGGCCGCCTGGACGGCACCCCGCTCCGTGAGCGGGACGTCTGTGCGCCCGGTGTGGCGGCGGTCGCGGGACCACGCGGTCTCGCCGTGGCGGACGAGCCAGATCTCGCCGTTCATCCCAGGGCGTCCTCCCAGGCGGTGGCTCCGGCGAGGCCGGCGTCGTCTCCGAGCGCCGCCGGGACGACGTCGACCCGGAGACGGGGCGGTCCGAGACGGGCGAGTGCGTCCCGCAGCGGGGCGAGGACGGCGTTGCCGATGAGGCCGACACCGCCGCCCACGACGACGATCTCCGGGGAGAAGAGATGCACGAGGTTCGCCACGGCGACCCCGGCGGCCTCCGTGAACGCCGTCCAGACCCGGGCGGCGTCGACGTCGCCGTCCTCGACGAGGCGGAGCACGTCGCTGCCGGAGGTCGCCGGCACCCCGGCGATCCCGGCGTGGCGGCTGAGGGCCGTGCCGGACGCGAGATCCTCCGCGGTGGCGGGGAGGCCGGCGCCCAGAGCCGTGAGGTCGAGCACGGTGTGGCCGATCTCGGCGAGGGAGTGGCGGCCGCGGGCGAGGCGTCCTCTCAGGACGACGCCGGCGCCGAGGCCCGTGGAGAGCGTCACGTAGACCACGTCGCCGTGTCCCCTCCCGGCCCCGAAGTTGGTCTCTCCCACGGCGGCGAGGTCGGCGTCGTTGGCGAGGCGGACCGGGATGCCGAGGGCACCGGCCAAGTGCCGTTCGGTGAGGCCCGCCAGCCAACCCTGCGGGAGGTTGGGGGCGTACTCGAGCACGCCCTCGTCGTAGTCGACCCGGCCGGGGACGCCGACCACGGCCCGTTCCACGTCGGTGCCGGCGAGGACCCCGCGGGCGACCCTGGTGAGGGCGTCGAGTCCGGTGCCGTCGTGGGGCGTGTCCCGCTCCTCACGGCGGCTCACGCCGCCGGCCGCGTCGGTGACGGCGGCACGGATGTGGGTGCCGCCGAGATCGACGGCGAGGACGGGACCGCTCACGAGCGGGGGTCTGGCGTGTCCCAGCCGCCCACGCCCTTCGTGAGCGCATCGGACTGCCTCGGGCCCCAGGAGCCGGGTTCGTACATGTGCAGCGCGGGGGGGTGTGCCACGACGCCGTCGACGATGCGCCACGCCGTCTCCACGGTGTCCTCGCGCCCGAAGAGCGTGGGGTCGCCGTGGAGGGCGGCGTCGAGGAGCCGTTCGTAGGCCTCGGCGCGGGGCCCGAACACGGAGGAGAAGGAGACGTCGAGGTCGACGGGTTCGGAGTGCATGCCCTCCCCCGGCTTCTTGGCCATCACGTTCAGGGTCACGCCGTCGTCGTCGTCGCCGAGGCGGAAGCGGAGGTGGTTGGGCTGTGGCGGGTGGTGGCCTTCTGCGAAGAGCTGCAGGGGTGGTTCGCGGAACTCCACGAAGACCTCTGTCTGGTGGCGGGCGAGGCACTTCCCGGCCCGCACGAAGAAGGGCACGTCTGCCCAGCGCCAGCTGTCGATCTCGAAACGGGCGGCGAGGAACGTCTCCACCGCGGAGTCCGCGGCGACGCCGGGTTCGTCCCGATACCCCCGGTACTGGCCCCGCACGACATCGGCCTGGCGGAGGGGCTTGATCGCCCGCAGCACCTTCTCCTTCTCGTCCTGCAGACAGGCGGCGTCGCTCGCCACGGGCGGTTCCATGGCCACGAGGGTGAGGATGGCGAGGGCGTGGTTCTGCACCACGTCGCGCAGCGCTCCCACCTCCTCGTAGAACCTGCCCCGGCCCACGACACCGAAATCCTCCGCCATCGTGATCTGCACGTTGGACACGTACCGGCGGTTCCACACCGGCTCGAAGAGCGTGTTGCCGAAGCGGAACACGAGGATGTCCTGCACGGACTCCTTCCCGAGGTAGTGGTCGATGCGGTACACGGCCGCTTCCGGGAACGCCGTGTGCAGGATGTCGTCGAGGCGTTCGGCGGAGGCGAGGTCGCGCCCGAAGGGCTTCTCGACCACAACCCGAGCCCCGGCGTTGAGGCCGGCGCCGGCGAGGTGCTCGACGACGTCGGGGAAGAGCACCGGTGGGATCGCCAGGTAGTACAGGGGTGCCCCGGCGCCGCCGAGGCGTAACCGGAGGGCGTCGAACGTGGCGGCGTCCTGGTAGGTGCCGCTCACGAAGGACATCCGGGACGTGAGTTCGGCCAGGACGGTGTCCTGCGCCCCGGGGACGGCGGCGTGGACGGCGGAGCGGGCGTACTCCCGGAGACCCTCGTCGTTCCACTTCGAGAGCGCCACACCGACCACCGGGACGTCACCGAGGCGCCTGCGCGCAGCGAGGTGGTAGAGGGCGGGGAAGATCTTCTTCTTCGCGAGGTCGCCTGTGGCGCCGAAGAGGACGAGCGCGTCGGAGGATCCGGGCTTCTTCCTTGCCATCGGCCGCAAAGGTAGCCGCCGTCCCGGAGTTTCAGCGCGCCCCGAGGGCGTACTCGTAGCGGCCGTGCCCGGCGGACTTCGCCCGGCGCCCGGCGGCCACGGCGGTACGGATCAGATGGTCGGGATCCTGGACGCCGTCGGCGAGGACGATGCCCACGCATGCGGTGACCACGAGCGTCTCGCCTCCCGCCTCCAGGGGTTCCTCCACGGCCACCAGGATGCGCTTCGCGATCCCGTCGACGCTGTAGTCGCCGTAGATGTCCTCGCACACGACCACGAACTCGTCGCCGCCGAGGCGTCCGACCGTGTCGTACGGCCGTAGCGCGCTTCGGATGCGGGCGGCGACGGCGTTCAGGACCTCGTCCCCCGTGTCGCGCCCGTAGCGGTCGTTGACACCGCCGAGGTCGTCCACGTCGGCGCACAGGACGGCGACCCGGTCGCGGCGCCGGGCGTTGCGGGCCAGTACGACGTGCATGTAGTTCACGAGCAGGTCGCGGTTCGCCACGCCCGTGAGGGGGTCGTGCAGGGCGGCTTCGGCGAGGGCGGCGGTGTCGGCCTTGCGTTCCAGGGCGACGTCGACGGCGGCGCGGACGAGGGTCGGGGGGAGATGGCCGACCATGAGGTAGTCGTGCGCCCCCTGGGCGAGCGCCGTGCGGGCGTCGGCGGCCGTGGGTACGACGGCGACGGCGGCGGCGGCCGGGGCGAGAGCCCTGAGGACGTCGAGGAAGTCGGCGGGGGCGTCGGCCACGACGCAGTCGAACTCCCAGGCGCCGAGGAGCCCGGCGGCATCCCTGTCACAGGTGGCGCGGGTGACGCGGTGGGCGGCCAGGGCCACGCCGAGGGCTCCGGCGACGGTGTCGTCCGGAGCGAGGAGCAGGATCCGCAGGGAGCGGGGAGCGGCACTCATCCTGACCGACACATCGGCACGACGAGCGCGATCATGACCGGAGCGGGGTGAGCCGGGCTTGCGGGTTGCCGCCGACGGGCCGGACCCGCCTACATTCCCCACGCCGATGGAGACCTGCTTCGACACCGACACCGGCCTCACCCGGGTTGACGACACCACCTTCGAGGCTGTCATGAACCGCCGCTGGTGGATCCTGCGCGGCCCGAACGGGGGCTACGTCGCGGCCGTGATCCTGCGGGCGCTCACCGAGGCGGTCGCCGACCCCGCCCGACCCGTACGCACGCTCACGATCCACTACACGGCCCCGCCCCAGGAGGGCCCGGCGACGCTCACGACCACGGTGGAGCGCCAAGGGCGCTCCCTCACCACGGTCTCCCTCCGCTTCCGCCAGGGCGAGCGCCTCCTCGCCGTCGCCCTCGCCGGGTTCTCGTCATCCCGGGAGGCGCCCGAGTTCGACCACACCGTCATGGCGGACGTCCCTCCGGCGCCGGAGTGCCCCCTGCCCGATCCCCTCCCGGGCGCTCCCCCGATGTACTCCCGCTACCACTACCGCCCGGCCATAGGCGGCCAGCCCTTCGCCGGCAGCGAGGAGGCCGTCACGGGCGGCTGGATCCGCCTCGCCGAGCCCCGCGCTCTCGACGCCCCGTTGGCGGCGGCATACCTCGACGCCTGGTCGCCGGCGGTCTTCACGCGCCTCGGCCCCGACGGCTCCGTGCGCCTTTCCGTGCCCACGGTGGAGTTCACGTTCCACTTCCGCACGCCGCTCCCGCTCCCCGCCATGGAGCCGGACGACTACGCGCTCGCCGTGTTCCGCTCGCGCCTCTCCCACGACGGCTTCATCGAGGAGGACGGCGAGCTCTGGAGCCCCGACGGGACCCTGCTCGTGCAGGGCCGCCAGCTCGCCGTCGTGATCTGATCTTCCAAGGGGGACTGTGTCCCACCGTGGCGCCTCCGGCGCCCCGATTCGCCATGTCCGCGCGGTCGGTCGGCGGCTAACCTCCCTGCGTCGCTCGGAGAACGAGGGAGGAAACATGGGGCTGCACGGGTTCGGCTACCGGCTCGTCTTGCTGGCGCACCTGATATCGGCGGTCGTGGGTTTCGGAGGCGTGCTCCTGAACGGCGTCTACGGGGCGAAGGCGAAAGCGCGGCGGGGCGGCGAAGGCCTCGCCATCGCCGAGGCGAACTACCAGGTGTCCATGGTGGCGGAGATCTTCATCTACGCCACGCCCGTGTTCGGCCTCATCCTCGTCCCCCTCAGCGACGGGGTGTACCGCTTCTCCGAACTCTGGGTGTGGCTCTCCGTCGTCGTGTACGTCGTCTCCCTGGCGGTCTCCCTCGGTGTGCAGCTCCCGACGGTGCGCCGCATGGTCCAGCTCATGCGTGAGCTCGCCGCCGGGGGCCCGCCCCCCGCCGGGGCGCAGGGCCCGCCCCCCCAGGCCCTCGAGCTCGAGGAACGGGGCAAGCGTGTGGCCATGACGGGGATGGTCCTCGACGTCCTGTTCGTGGTCATCCTCGTCCTCATGGTCTGGAAGCCGACCTGATCCCGACGTCCGGGTCCTGAAGGCCCGATCCTCGCTACGCTCCCGCCATGGCGATCACCTACGAGCTCGACGGTGCCGTGGCCCACGCCCGCATGGACGACGGCAAGGCGAACGTGATCAACGCCGCCTTTCTCGACGACCTCGACGTCGTCCTCTCCCGCTCCGTCGAGGACGGCGTCGGTGCCCTCGTCCTCTGGGGGCGCGAAGGATTCTTCAGCGGCGGCATCGACATGGCGGTCTTCGACACGCCCGACGTCGCCGAGCGCAGCGCGGTCCTGCAGCGCATCGCCCACACGATCCTGGACTTCTGGACGGCGCCCCTGCCCACGATCGCCGCCGTCACGGGTCACGCCATCGCCGGCGGGGCCGTCCTGGCGATGGCCTGTGACTACCGGGTGGCCGCGGACGTCGACGCCTGGATCGGGCTCACGGAAACGGCCATCGGCCTCGTCCTGCCCACCTGGGCGATGGTCGTGGCGCAGGCGGCGCTGCGGGCCGACCGCTGGAACGAGACGATCCTGTTCGCCCGCCGCTACCTCCCCAACGACGCCCGCAAGATGGGCTTCGTCGACGAGGTCGTCACCCACCACCATTTGGAGCGGCGTGTGCGCGAGGTCGCCGAGGAGGCCGCTGCCCTGCCCACCCCCGTGTTCGCCGCGGTGAAACGGCGGCTGCACCGGGAGGCCCGTCAGCGGGCCGCTGCCCGGGTCGAGAAGGAGATGACCGCCGACTTCCTACCGTGATGCGGACGCCGGCGCCGGGCAGGGCCGGGGGTTGAGGAAGAACCAGCATTCCTGCAGGGCGGGGGCGTTGAGGTCGACCGGGTCGTCGCTCGACACGGCCGGGGTCACGGCCGCGCCGTCGCTCCACGTCCCCATGGGGGCAAGATCAGCGTCGCAGTAGGTACCCCTCTACGTTGCCGGGCCGCAACGGGGACCGGCTTCGCTCGCGGGCCCCGGCTCTGCCACGATGTCTCCCTCAGCCGGCGCCGGGCCGGCGTCAAACGCAACCACACTCAGGGACGGAGAGGATGAGCGACGATCTCGACCTCAACTGGATCAACGGCTTCGCCGCGCGCCACGACCTCGACGGGCTCACCCCGGAACTGGTCGACGCTCTGCTCGACCTCGCCGGGAGGGCCGCCCACGACACCGGCGAGCGCCGCAACGCCCCACTGGCGTGCTTCCTGGCCGGCCTCGCCCTGGCGGGCGGCGCCCGGGCGGTGACGGCGGCGGCGATCGCGGAGTTCTGAGGACAGGGGCGGCTCAGTCCCCGGTGCCCGCCTGCTCCACGGTGAGGCCGACCTCCTGGCCGTAGGAGAGCTCGAGGTTGTGGCCGTCGGGGTCCGGGATGATCGCCCAGTAGCCCACGGGCGGCGGGTGATCGAAGGGCCCGAGGACGTCGCGGTCCTCGGCACCGGCCTGGGCGCAGAGGCGGTCGACCGCCTCCCGGCTTTCGCACGCCACGCCGAGGTGGTTGAAGCCGGCGAGGCGCGACACGGGGTCCGTCTCGATGAGGACGATCACGAAGGGCCGGGTGAGGTCGCTCAGCCACACGACCGTGTGGGCGGTGTCCGGGTCGGCGCGCCGGTGGACCACCTGCATGCCTGCGTAGCGGTCGTAGAAGTCGATGCTGCGCTCGGCGTCGACGATCATGAGCGCCACGTGGGTGAGGCCGACGTCCGTCATCGCCCCTGTCTAGTCGCGACCCCACCGTTCTGGGGGGCCCCCGCGCGGGGTTGCGGGGGGGGGGGGGCCCGGCCGGGGAGGGGGGGTGGGCGGGGCCGGGGCGGGGGCGGGCGCG
>CAYJLW010000018.1:28515-39940 GCA_964370965.1 uncultured Acidimicrobiia bacterium
CCGCTGCACCCGCTGCTCCTCGCGGCGGTGCGCCTCGCGACCGGCGCCGGCCTGCTCGCGCCGCGGCACGTCGAGGCGGCGCGCGCCGCCGCGCCCGCCGCGCCCGCCGCCCCCCCCCCCCCGCGCGGCGCCCCCCCCCCGCTACCGCGGGGGGGGGGGCCCCCCAGAACGGGAAGGGGGCTTGGCCGCGACGGGGACGGGGCCGTCAGCGACGGGCGGCGCAGAGGGTCGACGGGTCGCCAGCGTAGGCGAGCACTTGGCGGTCGAGCATGCAGGCGACGCGCCCGGCGGGCTGCTTCGCCGCCTTGTGTGAGCGGGCGCCGAAGAGGCCACCGAGGAACCCGGCGGACGTCTCGATCTGGACGACCTGCCAGTCGTCCACGCGGAGTCCGGCCTTCTTCGCGAGGGCCTCGTAGGCCTCTTGGCGGTTGCCCACCTCGTCGATCAGCTTCAGCTTCAGCGCCGTCTCCTCGTCGTAGATGTGAGCCCCGAGGACGTTGCGGATGGTCTCTTCGGGGATCTTGCGCGTCTCGGACACCTGGTGCACGAACTGGGCGTACATGTTGTTCACGCCCTCCTGGGTGATGCGGATCTCCTCGGGAGTGAGGCGCCGGAACGGGTTGCCCTGATCCTTGCCGGTACCGGCCGTGAAGTAGGACTGTTCGATGCCGTTCTGAGTCGTGACCCCCCCGGAGAGGAGGCCGCCGTCCATCTCGGTGACCTTGTCCCAGTACTGGTACGGGCCCTCGATCACGCCGATGGAGCCCGTGGCCGTGCCCACGTCGGCGAAGATGCGGTCGGCGGCCGACATCGCCCACATCCCCCCGGAAGCGGACATGCCGGCGACAAAGGCGTACACGGGCTTGCCCGTCTGGTCCCGGTAGTACTCCACGCCGTCGGCGATGGCGTTCGCCCCGTAGGCCGTGCCTCCGGGGGTGTTCATGTCGAGGACGACGCCGTCGACGTCGTCCTCGTCGGCGGCGTCGTAGAGGGTCTGCTTCACCTCGTAGCCGTAGGTGACCAGGTCCCCGCCGAGGATTCCCCCGCCGCCCTCGTTGGCGTCGCCGAGGATGACCCCGGTGACCGGCACGGAGAGCAGGTTGTGAGGGCTGGTGTCGTCCCCGTAGACCCAGGTGGTCGTCTGGTCCCCGACCGTCGTCCCGGCGGCGGCGCCGTCGCCGGCGAGGCCGCCGAGGAGGACGCTGAAGAAGAGGGCGCCCCCGAAGGAGAGGAGGCCGAAGACGATCCCGATCGTGACGAGGATCGTGGCGGTCTTGGCCGCGAGCTTCATGAGCGAGACGAAGAACCCCTCGCGCCTCACGGTCGGGCCGGGCGGACCCCAGCCGGGACCCCACACGGGTTGCGGGGGCGGTGTCCACCCGGGCGGCCCCCAAGCCGGCGGGGGCGTCCATCCGGGCGGGCCCTGCAGCGGTGGGGCCTGCGGGGCGACCCCGGGGGCCGGGGTACCCGGGGCGCCCGGGGTCGTCTGGTCCGGTGGCTGGTCCGGCGGCTGCGTATCCACGGCGCGGATCCTACGACCGGGGACGCCGGAGGTGGTGTCACTCGCCGGCGAAGGTCCCCACGGCGGTCTCGACGCGCCACGGCCCCGGCACCGCCGCCGGCCTCTCGGAGACCACACCGGACGGCGTCGTCTCCAGGCCGAGCACCCGCAGCAGGGCGAGCAGGGGCCCCGCGTGGGCGTTGGAGTTCATCACCGGGTACTCCGTCATGGGCGTGGCGGGCTGCACGAACGTCTCGCCGGCGCGGTCTCCGAAGTGGGCGTTGTAGGAGTCCGGCCCGCTCCAGATCCCGTACCAGATGTGCGGGTAGGCGCGGGCGTGGGCGGCGAGCGTCTGCTTCTCCAGGTTCCGCAGCGCGAGCTCGGCGTCGTGGCGGGCGTATCCCCAGGCGAGGAGGCCGTTGACGGCCGCCCACACCCCGCCGTTGCAGTCCCACCCTGGGGCGAGGATGCCGCCGCGCACGTCGTGGGGCCGGTCGAGGATGGTGGCGCCCACAGGGGAGGGTTCGTCGCAGTGGGCGGCGATCTCGGTCACGAGACCCCGGCGGTCGTCGGCGCTCCCCGCCTCCCCGATCAGGCACCAGACCTGGCCGTCCAGGAAGAGGTGGTCCTCGCCGATGGGGCCGCCGGTACCGTCCCAGCCGCGCAGGAACCAGCGGCCCGTCCAGGCGTCGGCCAGGGCGCGCCGGAGGCCGGCGGCGAAGGCGTCGATCTCGTCGGCGTCCTCGGGGTGGGTCTGGCGCAGGAGGGCCCCGGCCCGGGGGAGGACGTAGGCGGCCATCGACGTGTTGAAGCCGGACTCGCCCCGGCGGTGGAAGGCGCCGCGCCTGGGTGCCACGGCCGAGATGGGGTCGTTCCAGTCGCCGCTGCCCACTCGGAGCATGCCGTGGGGGCCGACGCCGACGCCGTCGCGCATCCGCCACCAGGCGAGCAGGATGCGGTCGCGCACCGAGCACGACGCGCCGGCGTGCGCCGGGTAGAACGGGACCCGCTCGTCGAGGAAGGCCTCGTCGCCTGTCGCCCAGACGTGGTCGGTGAGCGCCCAGAGCAGGAACAGCGGGAGGTCGGTGGGGGCTTCGTGGATCACGCCCCCTGTGCAGACCCCGAAGCCGGTGTGGGCGTATTCGAGGGCCCCGTCGGGTCGTGTCATGCCCATCATGACCCGGAGGACGCCGGCCGCGGCCGCCGGGTCGAGATAGCTCAGGGGGACGGCGCTGAGGGCGTAGTCGCGGGGTGCCCCCTGGAGGCCGTGCACGAAGCCGTACGCCGAGCCCTGCGTCACGTAGGCGGCGCCGAAGTAGTCGTCGTGCGTGCGGGCGCCCCGGAGGTAGGCGCCGTGCCAGAGCGTCTCGCGGGCGAGCGCCGGCGCGTCGGGGATCGTCACCCGCAGCGGCGGTCGCTCGGGGACGGCCTCGCGGGCGGCGGCGATCGTCTCCGCAGGGTTCTCCCCGGCCGCCACGTCCACGAGGCAGACGGCGAGGCGGACGAGCTCCTCGTCGGCGGTGAGCGCCGTGGTCAGGGCGACGTCGCTCCCGGACATGTCCGCGTCCACCTCACGGTCGTCGAGCACGGCGACGACGACGGCGGGGAGCGTGGGGTCGTGCCACGCCGGTGTGGTGCGGGGCCTCGTTGTGCGGCGGGTCGTGGCCACGGCGGCGCGGAGCTCGGGACACCACGCGGCGCGCATCCGCATGCGAGCCCCGAGGGCGTGACGGAGGCCCTCGGTGGTGGCCCGTACGGCAGCCGTCCCGCTGAGCATTGCCCGCCAGCGCAGCCGTTGCGACGCGGACAGGGCGGCGGGGGCGGGCACGGGCCGGCTCATGAGGGCGCCCACGAGGAGCGGGTAGGGGGTGAGACGCCACGCTTCCGTGAGCAGCCCCCCGGCGCCGCCCCGCACGGTGACGTCGATCCGGAGGGCGGGGACGTCACCGGCGGGCGTCCACACACGCCGGCGGATCTCGGGGGAGCCGGCCGCGCCGCCGGTGAGACGCCACTCGGCACCCCCGACCGTCCAGCGGGCACGGATCCCGGCGGGGTCCGCGGCCGGGTCCAGGGTGTTGCCGGCGGCGTCCCGGAGGGACCACATGCGCCGGGGCCGGGCCGGGGTGAGGCGCACGAAGCCCCGCGCTGTGGCCCACAGCGTCGTCCACCCGCCGGCGTGGGCGGTGGCGGTGACACGGGCGTTGCCGAGTTGGTGCCAGGGCGCGCCCGGGTCCCCCCCGGGCAGCACGGCTCCTTCTCCCCCCGCGCCGGGCGCCCGGTAGTCGAAGCAGGGCAGCCCCGTGTCGTCCTGTCCCCATACCCCGAACCGACCGCCGTCCATGGCCCCTTGATAGCCGAAGCACCCGGTTGCACGGCGGGACGCCGCGGGGTTGCATGGGGGGAGTTGCCAGACCCGTCCCGCGAGGTGCCGATGCGTGTCGCCGTGATCGGGGCCGGCCCCGCCGGCCTCACCGCTGCCGCCCGGCTCCGCGCGGGTGGCGCCGACGTCGTCGTCTACGAGCGGGAGGCGGCGGTCGGGGGTCGCACCCGGACGATCCGATTCGACAACGGTCACGTGCTGGACGCCGGCGCCGGCTGGATCGGCTCGTTCTACCGCCGCTACCTGGCGTTCCTCGACGACCTCGGGATGCGGGGCGACCTCGTGACCCTGGACATGGGAGCCCACGCGGGCCTCTCGGAGCACGGCCGGCGGGCGCCCGCGCCCCTCACGCCCCTCGGCGTGGTCCGCACCGGCTTCCTCCCCTGGGCGGAGAAGGCCCGCCTCGTCGCCTGGTTCGTCCGCCTCGTCTGGTCCGAGCCCGTGGCGCACCTCGTGGGCGACCCCCGTCATGACGCCGAGGACGCGGCGACCTATCTGCGGCGCGAGGTCGGGCCCCGGGCCGTGGACACGGTCTTCCGCCCCGCGTTCTCGGCCGTGTTCTCCGACCTCGGCGAGTTGTCGGCGGCGCTCGTGCGTTCCTGGGGACGCGCCGCCGCCGGGGCCCGCTTCTTCGCTCTCGCCGGCGGCATGGACTTACCCTGGCGCCGGGTCGCGGGCAGCCTCGACGTCCGCGTGGCGACGCCGGTCGGGGCCGTGCGCGTGCGCCCCGGCGGGCGGGTCGACGTCGTCCCGGCCTGGGGGGAGGCCGACGTCTACGACGCCGTGGTCGCCGCCGGCCCGCTGCCGGAGATGCTGGACGTGGTGTCCGGCTGGGAGCCGCCGGCGTGGTTCCGGGACGTGCGGTACGCGCCCCACGTCCGGGTCTACGCCATGCGGGCGGTTCCCACGCCCGCCGCCGACACGCACCCGCTCGAGACGGACGCCGACGTGGTGTCCGTCTCCCGCGGTTCCGGGAGGCTGTGGGGGACGTGTCCCACGGGCCGGTCGGCGGCGGTGGCGGGGTCGGCGGGGCCGTGGAGCACGGCCCTCATGGACATGCCCGACGGCGAGGCTGCGGCCAGGGTTTGGGCGCGTGCCCGCCAGGTGGACACGGACCTCTTCGCTCTCGAGGAGGCCGACGAGGTGGCCGTCATCCGTTGGCCCTACGCCGTCCCCGTGTTCGCCCCCGGGCGGTTCCGGCGCCTCGCCGACGTCGTGCAGCGGCCCCCGGTCGTCTTCGCCGGGGACTGGCTCTCACAGCCCTGCATGGAGGGCGCCGTCCGTTCCGGGGAGGCGGCGGCCCGCGTCCTTCTCGAGCCGGGGTAGGCCGCCGCCGGTGGGGTCAGCTCGCCCGCAGCGCCGGCCGGCCCTCCCCCTCGAGGATGGCGAGGATGCGGTCGTTCTGGGAGCGGATCTCGCCGGTCTGGGTGAGGATGCGCTCGTTCTGGGCACGCACGACGCGGATCTCGGCGAGCATCCGCTTCGCCGGGAACGAGTCGGGCAGGCGGTCCATGAGCCGGTCGACGAGCGATCCTCCGGCGCGGCGGGCGAGGGTGCGCAGGCCGAGCGCGAGGAGCACTGTGACGGTGACGGTGAACGCGAGGCGTTTCAGGGTCTTCATCCGCCGCAGGCTACCGGCTCTCAGGTGTGCCGGCTGCCGTAGTCGCCGAAGGGGTCGTCGCGCTCGCGCACGGCGTCACGGAAGCCGACCTGCATGGCCCGGGTGACGAAGTCGAGGCCCTCCTGGGTGTGGCGGGCGACGCCGTCGAAGAGCGTCCCGAGCATGCGGCTGGACGCGAACCCCATGTTCTCCACGGTCTGGTTGCAGAGCATCTTCAACATCACGAGCTGGTTGGTGGGGACCCGCGCCATGCGCTCTGCGAGGGCGGTGGCGTGGGCGAGGAGGTCTTCGCCGGGGACGGTTTCGAGGACGAGGCCGATCTCGGCAGCCTTGGGGGCGGGGATCGCGTCGCCGGTGAGGAGGTAGCGCTTCGCCTGCTCGATGCCCATGCGGTACACCCACATCGCCGTCGTGGGCGTTCCCCAGACGCGCGACGGCGGATAGCCGAACGTGGCGGTCTCGGCGGCGACCACGAGGTCGGCGCACAGCACCATGTCGGTGCCGCCGCCGATGCACCAGCCCTGCACAGCGGCGATCGTGGGCTTCCGGGCGTACCACAGCTTCAGGTACGTGTCGACGAACGTCGACATGAAGGTCACGTCCGCCACCGAGTCCCAGACACGGGAGCGGCCCGCGGACGCCTCCGGGGACCACGGTGCCCGGCCTCCCGCCTCGCCGGGGGCGTCGGGGGGTGCGGGCACCTCAGGGGCGAGCTCGAGGTCGTGCTGGGCGGCCGTGGACCAGTCCAGCCCATAGCCGGCGCAGAACGCCTTCCCCTCGGCCCGTAGCAGGATCACGCGCACGGAGGGGTCCCCTTCGGCGTCGTCGACGGCGGCGGCGAGCTCGTCCCTGAGCGCGAACGTGATCGTGTTGTACTGCTCCGCCCGGCAGAGCACGACGTGGCGGACGCCGTGGGCGGTTTCGGTGCGGAGTGTCTCGGGCATGGTCGCTCTCCTATCTGGCCTCGACGACCCGGACGACGGCGCTCTGGCTGGCGGTGCCGAGGAGACCGCCGTGGTCCCCCCAGAGGTGGACGAGGCCGTGGGCGAAGCCGTCGACGACCGCGTGGATGCGGATGTCGGCCAGGACCCATTCCGCCGGCTCCCGGTGGGCGACGCGGATCGTGTTGTCGAGGCTGTTCCCGCCGCCGTGGACTCCGAGGGCCTGGCCGATCCCGAAGGGGACGAAGTCCCCCAGGATGGCCAGCAACGCCGAGGAGAGGTCGACGTCGGGGAGGCGTAGCCAGAGCGACGTGCGCCCGTTCCCCGGCGGGCCGGGGAGATCCTCGGGTGGGCGGGCGTGGGCGAGGCGGGCGTCGACATGGTCGGCGAAGGTGTTGGCGTGGCGGGGGAGGAGAGGCCGGGGCGGGCAGTCGGCGGGGGCGGGCACGGGGGGCATCTCCGCCCAGTCGCCCGCGAGGCCGAGGTCGCGACGGCCGAGAGCGGCGTTCACGGTGAGGATCTCCTTGCCGTGGTCGTGCAGGACGGCGCGGGCCTGACTCACGTGGTGCCCGCGGACCACCTCGGTGACGTCGACGTCGAGCACGGATGGGGGCCGGGCGTAGGAGAGGTACTGGCCCGTCGCCCACACCGCCGGGCGACCGGTGACCTGTTCGAGGGCCTCCACGGCGGCGCCGAGGCCGCAGCCGCCGAAGAGCGCCCCGAGGCCCGAGCAGATCCGGGGGGCGACGGGCAGCCGCCACCGGTGCCGTTGGGCGGTCGGTTCCAAGCCGAGGAACTCCATGGCTTCCACGTCCGGGGAAGGTAGCTCCCTGGCGCGCGTGCAGGTAGCGGCCGCCCCGGCCGCAACCGCCCGCGCCCGACGTCAAGGAAAGGGGCGGAACCGCTCATACGGGCGACATCAGGGCCGATCGGTCGGGGTAGTCCGCGAGGAGGTCCCCTGTGAATCGTCGGCCGAGACGACATGTCGTGGTCGTGGTCGCGGCGCTGGTGTTGGCCGGTGCCGGAGCAGGGCCGGCGGCAGCCGGCACCGGCCGTTGTTCCTCCGAGGACGGATCCGCGGTGCTCACGGCCCTTTTCGGCCGGGCCCCCCGGCGGACGAAGGCGCCGTCGGTGACGCCGTCAGGGTCGTCGTCTGTGCCGCCTCCAGGATCCGGCCGTTGGATCAGGCCGCCGGGCAGCGGTCCGGAACTCCCTAGGCCCGCACATGCGGACCTGGAGGAGAACCTGAGGAATGGTGGCGGCGGTCACGGGATCCAGGCGCCGAGCCACGCCTGACCGCGACGCGTCCCTTCGCCCCGGAGACGGCGTCGCGGCGGGCAGGCGCAGGCGCGTGCCGCAGCCGTCAGGCCTCCGGGACGAGCCGGCAGGCGGTGCCCCCGAGGATCGCGGCGGTGGCCGCGCCGCCGAAGCCCGCTTCCCGGACCCAGGTGAGCATTGCTGGGACCGAGAACCTCGTGTTGGGACAGTCCGAACCGAGGAGGAGACGGTCGGCGAGCGCCTCCATGCGGGCGACGGGAAGCGTACCGGCGTACTGCGGCCCCGTGGTCACGTCGGCATGGAGGGCGGCGTGGCGCTCCATGAGGTCGAGGGCGGCGTCGACGGCCGGGAGGCCGCAGTGGGCCAGGACGAGGCGCGCCTCGGGGTAGCGGGTGGCGACGGCGTCGAGGCGGGGTAGCTCCCCGGCTGTCGTGGTCCCTTGCGGCGCCCGGCCCACGTGCACGACGACCGGGATGCCCCGGTCGCTCACGGCCTCCCACAGCGGGTGGAGCCGAGGGTCGTCGAGGTCGAAGTCGCCCACGGAGCAGTGCAGCTTCCCGACCCGGAGGCCGAGGACGTCGAAGGCCTCCCGGGCGAGGCCGGCGACGTCGTCGCCGGGGTGGAAGGTGGCCCCGCCACGGCTCCCGGGAGTCGCGGCGCCGCCCCCGCCATCCACTCGTTCAGGGATGCCGCCACGCCCGGCTTGTGGGCGTAGGGCAGCGCCCAGAAGCGGTCCACGCCTGCGGCGCTCTCGTACGCCACGACGTCTTCGGCGAGGCAGCCGTCGTAGGCGAGCTCCCACTTGATGCGGTCCAGGAAGAAGCGCCGGATGGCCAGGGCGAGGCGCTCGGGGAACACGTGGGCGTGCGCATCGACGATCACGGCCGTGATGCAAGCGCCCCCAGGGCGTAGGGGGCAAGCGGAAGCTGCGCGCCGGGCCGGGCTGGGGGGTGCCCCTACGGGCAGCGGCAAACTGATGCTGCTGCCCCAAAGTGATGCCGTTTCCCCGGAATACCGGGAAGGCGGCATCGCTTCAACGTCCGTCCCCGGCCCAGACGGCCCCAAAGGGATGCTGTTCTCCCGGGATACCGGGAGAACAGCATCACTTTGGATTTCGGAGGGCGGGTCGGGCCCGGGACGGTCAGGCGGCGGACCGGAGCCACCGGCCAGGTCCCGGGACGGGGCTCAGAAGGAGGAGCTGACGCGCAGGTCGGCGGTCTTGGGGGTGGTGGGGACCGTGAACCAGAACGTGGCGCCGTCTCCGGGAGCGCTGTCTACGCCGATCTCGCCGCCGAGCACCTCGACGATCTGACGGGAGATGTAGAGGCCGAGGCCGGCTCCCCCCTGCACCCGGTTCAAGTGGTTGCCGAGGCGGGCGAAGCGCTCGAAGACCAGCTCCTGGTGCTCGGGGGCGATGCCCGGTCCCTCGTCGCGCACGGAGACGCGCACCTCGTCGGGGCCAGCTTCCACGGTGAGGCCGATCGACGTGCCTGTAGGGGAGTAGCGGCGCGCGTTGGACACGAGGTTGGTGAGGACCTGCTCCAGGCGGAGCGGGTCGGCCCACGCCGTCGCCTCGCCCCCAGTCACCTCCACGACTACCGGCTGGGTGCCGTCGACGGAGTCCGTGTCCTCCACGACCCGGGTGACGACGTCCGGCACGCGGACCCGCTCGATCGAGAACGTGAGCTCGCCCCGCTCGATCACAGACACGTCCAACACGTCCTCGACGAGGCGCTCGAGGCGCTTCGCCTGCCGGCGCATGCGCACGAGCTGGTCGTCCACCATCTCGCGGTCCAAGGGGAACTCCGGACGCAGCATCGTGTCGACGAAGCCCCGCAGGCAGGTCACGGGCGTGCGCAGCTCGTGGGAGACGGTGGCGACGAAGTCCTGCTTGGCCGCCTCCAGCTTGCGCGCCGCCGTGACGTCACGGGCGATGAGGACGGCGGTCTGGGAACGGGCCGAGGTCCTGCTGAGGCGACCGGCGGAGAGCTGCAGGCAGCGCGGCCCCCCGGCGCCGGTCACGACCACGAGGGACGTGCGCCCGCCCGGTGCCAGCGCCGCCATCCAGGACCGGGCGTCCCACGGCACGCCGTCCTCGTCGACGGCGTCGAGCACGTCCGGGAGGGCACGCCCGGTGGCTTCCACGGCGGACGTCCCCGTGATGTCCTCCATCGCCGGGTTCCACACGCTCACGAGGCCGGAGGCGTCGAGGGCGATGATGCCGTCCGAGGAGCCGTCGACGATCCGGGCGAGCTTCGTGTGCTCCTCGCCCACCTCCTCGAAGAGACGGGCGTTCTGGGCGGCCACCGCGACCTGGTTGCCGAAGGTGGAGAGCATCTTTAGCTCCCGGGGACTGAACTGCACCGGCCCCTCGAAGGCGATGCAGAGGGCGCCGAAGCAGTTTCCCTTGGCGCGCAGGGGCGCCACGAAGCACATCTCGACGCCGAGGGTGGCGAGGTGTGCGGCGGCAGCGGGAGCGGCGTCGGGACGCCGCAGGACGAACAGGGCGCTCTCGTCCAGCGCCCGAGGCCAGTAGGCGGTGGTGGCGGCGGGATCGGCGGCCGTTGTCGACGTCGTGGCACCGTCCTGTGTGCGGAACACCGTGGCGCCGCCCGGCGCCCCCACGTCGACGAGGAGGAGCTCGACGTGGTCGGCCTTGAAGAGGTCTTGGGAACGTTCGAGGACGGCGAAGGCCATGTCCTCCGTCTGGAGCTGCGCGATCTCCCGGGACGCCGCCTCGAGGGTCTGCCAGGCGTCACGCTCCCCTTTGGCTCGCAGGGAGCTGCGGTAGGAGTAGGCGAGGAGGGCGAGGATGCCCGGGGCGAAGGCCAGCACGGCGGGGAC
Source organism: uncultured Acidimicrobiia bacterium (assembly GCA_964370965.1). Lineage (GTDB taxonomy): Bacteria > Actinomycetota > Acidimicrobiia > UBA2766 > UBA2766 > CAYJLW01. Next base: position 39,081 of record CAYJLW010000018.1, read on the forward strand.
GGTGTCGGCGATCACGACGGCGAAGATCCCTGCCAGGGTGTTGCCCGCCCACACGAAGAAGCTCAGGCCGAGGCCGTCCGTGTAGACCCGCCAGAAGCGCATGTGCTGTGAGACGGCCACGGCGAGGGCCACCGTCACGCTGTTCCACGTGAAGAAGGCGAGACAGGCGAGGACCGCGGGGAGGAGGGAGCGGGTCTGCAGGTTGTGGACGTCCTGCACATGTCCGCCGGCGGCGGCGAACACGGCGGCCGCGATCGAGAGGCCGACGACGATGCCGGAGGTGTTGAAGACGGCCTTCACGGGCGCCGAGCGGGACAGGGCGTAGCCCACGGGGAGCCCGGCGGCGGCCAGCACGACCAGCCAGGGGAAGGGGAGGAGCAGGACGCCGGCCACGACCGCGGCCTCGCTCCATGTGAACATGTGCTGGTTGTGGCCGAAGCGCAGCGCCAGGATCTTGCTGTCGGCGAAGGCGAACGCCGTCACGAAGACCGCTGCCACGAGCAGCGACGGCGTCGGGCGGGCGGTGGAGATCCGCTGCAGGGCGAGGGCGAGGACGATTGCCCCGCCGCTCGCCATAGCGCTCACCAGGAGTACGAGGCCCTCGCGTCCGGACCGGAGGGAGGCGTCGGACTTCTCGGGGGAAGACACGGCTGTGCTCGTCACGTCGATGGTGGTCATGTCTCAACCCCAGCGTGATCCGCCCCAGCGGGAGCCGCCCCAGCGGGAGCCCCGCCAGCGGGAGCCGCCCCAGCGGGAGCCGTCCCAGTTCTCGCCCCGCCAGCGTGATCCGCCCCAGCGTGATCCCCCCCAGCGGGAGCCCCGCCAGCGGGAGCCGCCCCAGCGGGAGCCGTCCCAGTTCT
>CAYJLW010000018.1:40040-56571 GCA_964370965.1 uncultured Acidimicrobiia bacterium
CGCCCCGCCAGCGGGATCCGCCCCAGCGGGAGCCGTCCCAGGCGGCGGCGGCGGCGAGACAGTCGTCGCTCTCGCACGCCTGGTTCGTGGGGAGAGACGCCACGGCGGCTTCCGCGCCGCCGGGCGTGGCGGCGCCCGCAGCGGCGGCGGCGGCGTCCAGGCTGCCCTTCCCCTGGGCCTTCCGGTCCACCCCGTCGAGGGCGTGGGCCGTCGTCATGAGGAGGCCCTTCACCTCATCCGGCGCGAGCCCGGAGCGGGCCTGCAGCAGGAGGGCGGTGGCGCCGGACACGACGGCGGCGGCGTGGGAGGTGCCGCTGCCCCGGATGAGGCCCGGGGCCACGACGGCAGCCGGGTAGTCGCGCTCGATCGTGGAGCCGGGCGAGCTCGTGGAGACGACCATGGTCCCGGGGGCCACGACGTCGGGCTTGGCGTACGGACCTTCCGCGAGGCCCCGGGAGGACCACTCGGGCACGGTGTCGTCGGTCGCGTCCACGTTCTGGCGGTCGTCGAGGGCGCCCACGGTGAGGACGGAGGGAGTGTTGCCCGGAGTGTTCACAGTGCCGTCTTCGGGGCCGTCGTTGCCGGCGGAGACGACCGTGACGATGCCCTGCTGCCAGAGCTCGTCCACGGCGATGTTGAGCGGGTCGAGGCCGGGGGGCATGGAGGCCGGCACTCCCCAGGAGAGGTTGAGGACACGGATGCCGTGACGGTCACGGTTGGCGGCGACCCAGGACATCCCCTCCAGAAGGCGACTCAGCGTGGTGGAGCCGTCGGCGCCCGCCACCTTGACGCTCACGACGGTGGCGCCGGGAGCGATCCCGGGGGCGTCGGAGCGGTCGCTCGCGACCACGCCCGCCATGGCCGTGCCGTGGCCGAAGTGGTCGAGGCCGTCGCCCTCGCCCGAGAGGTCCGGGCCGGTGACGAGGTGCCCGGCAAGGCCGGGAACAGGGCTCACCCCCGTGTCGACGACGGCCACGCCGATGCCGGCACCCGTCAGGCCGGCCTCCCGCAGGGGGGCGGCGCCGCTCGTGTCCACGATCGGCGAGGCGATCGTGGGCGGGGGGGCGTCCTCGGTCGGGGCGGCCGCCGGCTCCGCCGCGATCTCGACGTCGGCGGCGATCCCCTCCACGGCGCCTGTGGAGGCCAGCGCGTCCGCCGCCACTGCGGGGATGGTGGCCTCGTAGCCGTTCACCACCGGGATGTAGTCGCCGACCTCGCCGCCGACGGCCTCGACGAGGTTTCCCGCCTCGCGGGTCCGGCCGGGGGCCGCTTCGATGATGACCCTTACCGTGCCGGTCTCCGGCAGGGCGGGATCGACCTCGGCCTCGGCCTCGGTCGGGCTCTGGCTTGCGGCCGGGCTTGCGGCCGGGCTTGCGGCCGGGCTCTGGGTTGTGGTCCCCTCGGGGCTTCCTGTGATCGTTCCGTCGCTGCCCTCGACGGTGTCCCCCAGCGCCGGGCTGAACATGCCCAGCGAGGCGACCAAGACCGTGGTGACCAGCCAACGGAGCCGTGCAATACGACGATGAGTGCGGTACGGCTTCATGGGGAGCATTGTCCGTAACGCGCCGTATACGCGGCAATGGGCCGTTCGGGCTGTTGCCCTGGCCCGAATGACCCATTGCGCTCAAGAAAGCGGGGGCGGGATCACGATAAGTCACCCCCCGGGACGAAGGGGCCGGCGCTCAGCGCCCGACGGACGAAGGGGCTGCGGCCGTCGCCGGAACGGTGGGGATCGTGAAACGGAACACGGCGCCGGCGCCCTCGTCGCTCTCCACCCAGATCCGCCCGCCCATCGACTGCACGATCCTCCGGGCGATGTAGAGGCCGAGGCCGGCGCCGCCCTGGGACCGGTTCAGGTGGCTCCCGAGACGCGAGAACCGCTCGAAGACGGTCTCGTGGTGCTCCGGGGGGATGCCAGGGCCCCGGTCGCGGACGAAGACGGTCACCTCTTGGTTGCCGGGCGCGACTCCGATCTCGACCGGCGAATCCGGCGGGGAGTAGCGGCACGCGTTGGACACCAGGTTCGTGAGGACCTGCTCGATGCGGAGCGGGTCGACCCACACGGTGGCATCCGCGCTCTCCGGGGCGACGCGGACGTCGCGGTCTGTTCCCAGGAGGCCGGAGTCCTCGACGACCCGGTCGACGACGTCAGAGATGCACACGGGTTCCACGGAGAAGAGCAGCTCGCCCCGTTCGATCAGTGACACGTCCAGGACGTCCTCGACGAGACGGTCCAGGCGCTGGGCCTGGCGTCGCATCCGCAGGAGGTGGTCGTCCACCATCGCCCTGTCCAGCGGGAACTCGGGGCGGAGCATCGTGTCTACGAAGCCCCTCAGACACGTCACCGGCGTGCGCAGCTCGTGGGACACCGTGGCCACGAAGTCCTGCTTGGCCTGTTCCAGCTCCAGGACGGACGTCATGTCGCGGGCGATGAGAACGGTTGTCTGCGGGCGCCCGGACGTCGTGGCGAGGCGGCCCGCCGAGAGGTGCAGATGCCGGGGCCCCCCGGCTCCGTTCACGACGACCATCGTGGTGCGTTCGCCGGGTGTGAGCGCGTCCACCCAGGCACGCGCGTTCCAGGGCACACCCTCTTCGGTGACGGCATCGAGCACGTCGGGCAGCGGGCGGCCCTTGGCGCGCTTCGCCGGCGTGCCGGTGACGTCGACCATGGCCGGGTTCCAGACACTGACGAGGCCGTCGGTGTCGAGGGCGACGATGCCGTCCGAGGAGCCTTCGACGATGCGCGCGAGCCTGGCGTGCTCCTCGCCGATCTCCTCGAAGAGCCGGGCGTTCTCCGCCGCCGTGGCCACCTGGTTGGCGAACGTGGTGAGCACCTGGAGGTCCCGGTCGGTGACGTCGGCGCGGTGTCGGAACCCGAACGCGAGTGCCCCGATGCACTCGTCTCCGGCGAGCAGCGGGGTCACGAGACAGGCCTGCAGGCAGAGGCGCTTCAGGTGGGCGGCTTCCTCCGGCGTCGCGGTCTTGACGTCCACGATCCGGGTCGCGCGCTCCGACGCGAGGCGGGGCCAGAACCCGAGAGCCGCCCGGGCGGGGTCCGCAAGCACCTCGGAGGTCGTCTCGCCGTCGGCGCAGCGGTACACCGTGGGGCCCGAGCGGCTCTGGGGGGCGGGAGGCACAGGGCCTGCGGTCGTGGAATGGTTCAGGAGGGCGAGCTCCGCGACGTCGCCCCGGCTGAGATCGGCGGCGCGTTCCAGCACGGCCCGGGCCATGTCGTCCGTCTGCAGATGGGAGATCTCCCGCGAGGCCGCCTCCAGCCTCCTCCAGATGTCCCTCTCCGTCCGGGCCCGCAGGGAGCTCCGGTAGGAGTAGGCGAGCAGGGCGAGCATCGGCGGCGCGAAGACGAGCATCTCCGGGGCCGTGACGGCGATCGCCACGACGAAGATCCCCGAGAGCGTGTTGCCGGCCCACACGAAGACACTGAGGGCGAGTCCCCTCCTGTACACGGACCAGAACGGCATCCGCTGGGAAAGGGCCACGGCGAACGCCACGGTGAGCCCGTTCCACACGAAGAAGGCGAGGCAAGCCAGGACGGTGGCCCCGGCAGTGTGGAACTCGAGGGAGTCGAAGTGCCGGACGTGGCCGCCGGCGGCGGCGAACACGCGGGCCGCCAAGAACAGGCCCACGATGATCCCGGCGGTGTTGAAGAGCACCTTCACAGGGGCGGCGCGCGACGCCAGGTAGCCGATCGGGACGCCGCACGCTGCCGTCACCACCAGCCAGGGCCAGGGCAACATGACGAGGCCCACGACGACAGCGGCCTCGCTCCATGTGAACATGTGCTCGCTCACGCCGAAGCGCAGGGCCAGGATGCGGCTGTCTGCGAGGGCGAACACGGCGACGAAGACGAGGGCCAGCCAGGGGGGCGGTGCCGGCCTGGCTGCCGAGATCTGCTGCAGGGCGAGGGCGAGGACGACCGCGCCCGCGGCTGCCATGGCGCTGACGTAGACCGTGAGGCCCTCGCCCCGCATGCCGGAGGACGAGGGGTCGCGACGTGCCAGCGGCGCGGGAGGGCCCGCCTCGGCCCTGCTCAGCCCCATCGGGAGCCGCCCCAGCGGGACCCACCCCACCGGGAGCCACCCCACCTTGACCCGCCCCACCTTGACCCGCCCCATCGGGAGCCGTCCCAGTTGTCGGAACCCCACCTTGACCCGCCCCATCGGGAGCCGTCCCAGTTGTCGGAACCCCAGCGGGACCCGTCCCAACCGGAGGCCTCGGATCGGCACTCGGGCGTGTCGCAGAGCCGGGACCCCGGGAGGACCTCCAGGGCAGCCTTCACGCCTCCCGGAACCGACCCGGCGGCGAGGGCCGCCGCGGCGTCGATGCGGCCGCGACCCTGGGCGGTGGGAGCGACGCCGTCGACGGGCAGGGCGGTGGACATGAGGAGGCCCTTGACCTCGTCGGGCTGCAGTTCCGGGCGGGCCTCGAGCAGCAACGCGGTGGCGCCGGACGTGACCGCCGCCGCATGGGAGGTTCCGCTGCCTCGGATGAAACCGGGGGCCACCACGGCGGCCGGGTGCTCACGCTCGATCGCCGAGCCGGGCGAGGACGTCGAGACCACGTAGGTGCCGGGGGCGACCACGTCCGGCTTCGCGAACGGCCCGGAAGGCGTGCCCCGTGAGGACCACTCCGGGACCGTGTCGTCGGAGGCGTCGACGTTCTGGCGGTCGTCGAGCGCCCCGACGGTGAGCACGGAGGGCGTGTTGCCGGGCGTGTTGACGGTGGCCTCTTCGGGGCCGTCGTTGCCGGCGGACACGACGGTTGTGATGCCCCGCTGCCACAGCTCGTCGACGGCGACGTTGAGCGGGTCGACGCCCGGGGCCATCGTGGGGGCCACGCCCCAGGAGAGGTTCAGCACGCGGACGCCGAGCTGTGGGCCCTGCTGGGACACCCACGACATCGCTCTCAGCATGCGGGCCAGCGTCGTGGAGCCGTCCGCGCCCGCGACCTTGACGCTCACGATCGTGGCTCCGGGGGCGATTCCGCCGGGGCCCCCGAAGTGGCCGGCGATCACCCCGGCCATGGCCGTGCCGTGCCCCCAACGGTCGATGCCGTCTCCTTCGCCGGAGAGGTCCGGACCCGCGACCACACGCCCGGCGAGGGCCGGGACGGGCGTCACCCCGGTGTCGACCAGGGCCACGGCGACCCCGGCACCCGTGAGGCCGCGCTCCCGGAGGCCGGCCGCCCCGCTCGTCTCCACCACGGGGGACGCGAGCGTCTCTGCGGGGACGTCGGCGACGGGCACCGGGGCGGGGGCGGCGGAGATGTCCCTGTTCGCGGCGATCAGCTCGACGCTGCCCGTGAGGGCGAGGAGGTCGGCGGCCGCCGCCGGGATCGTGGCCTCGTAGCCGTCGATGATCGGGACGTCGGCGTCGACGTGGCCGCCGAGGCCGGCGGTGAGGGCCTCGGCCAGCGCGGCGCGCCCGGGTGCCGCCCGCACGATCACGCTCACCGTGCCGGTGTCCGGGAGGCTCGGATCGACCCTCTCGAGCTCCTCGGCCTCCCCGGCGGTGTCGGCGTCCTTCGGGTTGGCGGCACCAGCGGGCGCCGACAACCCGAAACAAGTTGAAGTGATCAGGAGTCCCGCGATCAACCAGCCGGAAATCGCGGGACGCCCCCGTCCCCGCAGCCTCAAGCACATCATGTCATCGTACGCAATATGGACAATGAGTCCCTAGTGCCGATTACGTAGTTCTCGCGGGCTTCTGCACCGCGTCCGCTGTTCCGGGGCCCGTTCGCGTGCCGAACGTAACGCGGACGTTCGATTTTGCACGCGAACACCGTTCGGTGGACTGGTTCCGTCCAAGCCCCGGACGTCGCACACGGCGACGGCCGCCCCCTCCGCGGCGAGACGCAGCGCTGTCGCCCGGCCGATCCCGGACCCGGCGCCCGTGACGAGCGCCCTACCTCCCGTGACGAGGCCCACCGGTTCCCTCCCTCTCGTAGGCCGGCTTCCCCGCCACCCAGGTCTGGGCCACGACGGGGGGTCGTTCCGGGTCGAGCGCCCCGTCGAGGATGACGAGGTCCGCCCGCAGGCCGGGGCGCAGCATCCCGCGCTCGGTCTCCTGGAACCCGGCGTAGGCGGCCCCCGCCGTGTACGCCCGCAGCCATTCCTCGTACGGCAGGGTCTGCTGCGGGATGAGGACGCCGCCGCTGGACGTGCGCCGTGTCACGCCCCGGGCGGACGTGAGCACGGGTTCGTGGAAGGCGCACGGGTCGTCGGAGGACCCCGCCAACGCCACGCCCGCCTCCGCGTAGTCGCGGAACGGCAGCCACGTGGCGTCGTCGGCGACGAGTCCCTCCACGAGGCCGCCCATGTGGTCGAGGAAGCCAGGCTGCACGACGGCCACGGCACCCAGGGATGCCATCCGCTCCACGAGGCCGGCGCCGGCGAGTGTGGCGTGCTCCACCCGGAAGCGGTGGTCGCCGTCGCCGTGGCGGCGGGTGACGGCCTCGAAGGCGTCGAGGGACTCGGCGAGACCGACGTTGCCCATGGCGTGCACCGCGAGCGTGAAGCCCCGGTCGGCGGCGGCGGCGGCGTCCTCGGGCACGCCGGGCATGGCGAAGCCCATCGTGAGCCGCTGTCCGCCGATGTGCACGTCCATGGCGGGGGCCACGCCCCCGTCGGCGAAGAGCTTGACGGGTCCCACCCGGAACCGTTCGTCGCCCTCGCCCGTGGGAGGCCCGTCGAGTCGGCCGGGGTCGAGACGGGCGATGATCGCCGCCGGGTGCGGCATCGCCAGCACTGACACGGGCAGCGCCCCGCTCGCCGCGAGGGAGCGGTAGACCGCCTCGGCCTCCGGGGGCGTGGCGGCGTCGTGCACGGCGGTGACGCCGTCGGCGAGGAGCTCCCGAGCTCTGGCGCAGATGAGCTCTCCCCAGCGGTCGGGATCGGCGTAGCCCGCCACGGACGCCGCCTGTGCCGCCCCCCAAGCCCGTTCCACGAGGCGGCCGTCGGCCTCGCCGCCGGCCCGGCGCATGATCTCCCCGCCCGCCGGGTCCGGGGTGTCGCGTCCGATCCCGAGGGCGTCGAGGCCCCGGGAGCAGACCACGCCGGTGTGCATCGTCCAGCCGGCGAGGACGACCGGACGGTCGAGGCCGACGGCGTCGAGCTCGTCCCGGGTGACCTGGAAGCCGGCGACGGCGTCGTCCCAGGAGTGGCCCCGGACCCAGGCCGCCTCGGGGTGCCGGCCGGCCTGGTCGCGCAGGGCCCGGGCGAGGTCCTCGAGGGACCGCACCCGGGCGAGGTCGGCCCACTCGGGATGGAGAGCGGCGTGGCAGAGGTGGTTGTGGGCGTCGATGAAGCCGGGCGCGAGCGTGCGGCCGGCGAGGTCGACGCGGTCCGATCCGGGATGGAGCGAAGCCAGGGCGGCGTCTCCCACGGCGGTGATGCGTCCGTCGGTGACGACGAGACAGGACGCCTCCCCCACGGTGGGATCCATCGTGAGGATGCGGCCCCCCGTGAAGACGGTGGTCATCTGGGACCTTGCTCCCCCCCACGCCGGTAGGCCTCGGGAACGGCGCGGCGGTCGTAGCGGGACGCCTGGCGCAGGAAGCGGTCGCCCATGAGGGCCCGCAGCCGCCACACCCAGCGGAACCGCCCGGGCACGAACGCCTCGAAGCGGCCCGAGTCGAGGAGGCCCAGGACCGCGTCGACGACGGCGTCGGGCGCCACCCGCTGTCCCCGGTAGGCGGATGCCTCCTGGCCGGGGACGTCCCACAGCGGCGTGTCGATCACGCCCGGATCGACGACGTGGACCGCCACCCCGGTGCCGGCGAGGTCCATGGCGAGCACTTCGCTCATGCCCGTGAGGGCGTACTTGGAGGCGACGTACGCGCCCTCGCGGGGGGCCGGGAGCCGGCCCGCCACCGAGCCCACGTTCACGATCCGGCCCCGCCCGGCGTCCAGCATGTCGGGCAGGACGGCGAGCGTGACCGCCATCGCCCCGAGGTAGTTGAGGCGCATGGTCTCCTCGACGGCGCCGAGGGTGAGCCGGGAGGCGTGCACCCGCCGGGGTGCACCGGCGCAGTTCACGAGGACGTCCACGCCACCCATCGCTTCCACGGCCGCCCGGCCCGCCGCTGTCGCGGCGTCGAGGCCCGAGAGATCGGCGGGATGCACGACGGCGTCGGACCCGCAGTCGGCGGCGACGTCGTCGAGGGCGTCCTTGCGACGGGCGACGAGAAAGACGCGAGCCCCCCGGCCCGCCAGCGCCCGGGCGAGCTCGGCGCCGATGCCGCTCGACGCCCCTGTCACCACGGCACGGGCACCCTCGTACCGGAAGCTCACTCGCCCACCTCCATGACGACCTTGACGGCCCCGGTGCGGCGACGATGCGCGATCGTCATGACCGCCTCCTTCCAGCGCTCCAAGGTGAAGCGGTGTGTGATCATCGCCGTCACGTCCAGGCCCGCCGCGACGAGGTCGAAGTAGTGCTCGAAGGCGTGCTTGCGAACCCCCCGGCGCTCCTCGTCGGAGAAGGCGTTCGCGCCCACGACCCGGACCTCCTTGAAGTAGAGGGGGGTCCACTCGAATCGCTTCGGGGCCTCGACACCGGCGATCACGACGGTGCCTTGTGTCCCGATGAGGCGGAGGGACGTCTCCACGCTCTCGGGGCTGCCCACGTTGTCGTACACGACGCCGGGTCCGTCCAGCATCCAGTGCTTCCCGCTCCAGGGCAGGAGGCGGCGGGCGCCCGAGAGTCGGGCGACGGACTCCACGAGGGCGTCGGGCTCCGGCGGCAGAATCTCGTCGGCGCCGAACTTGCGGGCGAGGTCGGCCGTCTTCGGCCGGCTCGCCGCCCAGATCGTGAGCTCGGGATGGAGGTGACGCAAGAGGGCGATGCCGGCGAGGCCGAGTGTCCCGCAGCCGTACACGAGGGCGGGGCGGGCCGGGTCCGGCGGGTTGCGCAGGACGGCGTGCAGGGACACGCTCACGGGGTCCGCGAGGACGGCGGCGTCCCGGCTCACCCCGGCGGGCACCGGGTGCAGCATCGACGTGTGGGCCGTGATCGCCTCGGCGTGCACGCCGCCGACCCGGGAGCAGTTCCCGAGATGGATGCCCGGCGGCAGGCGTCCCTCGGTGAAGTTGCGGCAGTGCACGAGCTCCCCGGCCGCGCACGCCGGGCACACGGGCTCGATCCCTCGGGGGACGCAGGGCAGCCACGGGTCCACGACGGCTGTCTCGCCGGTGTCTCGGCGGCGCACGACCGCCTCGTGCCCCATCACATGGGGGAAGCTGATGAGGGACGTGACGGGGTTGTCCCGGGCGCCGTGGAGGAAGACCTGCTTGGTGTCCGAGCCGCAGAACCCGGCGAGGAGCACGTCGGCCACCACCCAGCCGTCGCCCGGCGGGTCGGGCTCGGGGACGTCCTCGAGGCGCACGGGTCCCAGCGGCGACACCAGCGCCGCCTTTGTGACGTAGCTGCCCAGCTTCGCCGCCGCCAGCCGGGGAAGGCTGTTGCGGAACACGATCGCCTTCATGACACCTCCGCGAAGGTCGCCGCCACCTGTTCGGACGTGGCCAGGACCCAGACGCCGGCGAGGACGAGCGCCACGGCGCCAAGGCGGGCCGTCACGTAGCCCGCGCCGGCGGGGAGGGCCTGGCCGTACACGAACGTGGCGAAGGCGACGGGCACGAGGAGGTTCATCGTGAGCATGCAGGGCACGACCGTGGCCGCCCGGTAGGACTTGTAGGCGTTCTGGGCGACGACGAAGCCCACGAAGCCGAAGCCGAGCAGGAGGACAGCGGCGGCGACCCCCATGGCGGCGGGGGGGACCCACCCCTTGGCCGGTGACAGCCACGCCCCCATGAGTCGGTTCATGGCGTCGGACGTGCCCGCCCCGAGGCCCGCGGCGAGGCCCATGAAGGCCGCCTGGGAAGCGACGCTGCGCTCCGGGTTCCGGGCGTGGAGGTGCCCGTCGAGGACGAGGAACCCGACGACGAGGCCGAGGACGACCCCGAGGCCGACGACGAGCGCCCCCGCACCCACACGGCGCATCGACGCCTCCTCTCCGATCGTGAGGAGCAGGAGGACGACTCCGGCGCCGGCGGTCGCCATCCCTAACGCCTCGCGCCGACCGGGGTGCTCGTGGAGCGCGAAGCCGGCGAAGACGACGACGAAGACGATCTCCGCGCCGATGATGGGCTGCACGACGGTGACCGGGGCCCGTGTGAGGGCGAAGAAGTGGCAGCCGAAGCCGATCATCTGCACCAGGATGCCCAGCAGCCACATGGGTCGGCGGGCGAGCGCCCCGAGGATGCGCACGCCGCTCGCCGTCGTCTGCTCCGCCGCCTTCTTCTGCAGGACGACCGACAGGCTGTAGAGGATCGCCGTTGCGAATGCGGCGACGACACCGGCGACCATGGAACCCCCGCTCCCTCGCCCCGAACCCCCGCGCCGGCTGCACGGGCCCCGGGGGCATCGTAGCGGCCACCGTCCGGACCCGCCGGGCCGGAGGCGGGGCCGCGGCGGGTGCTCCGTGTGAGACGCCGAAGGGAGCGCACTCACCCGCAGGCGGACCTGGCTCAGGGACAGAGGCCGGTGAGGGCGAGGACTGCGTGGGCGTCACCCACCCAGGACCCGAGCAGGACGACGGCCGTGACCCCGAACAGGGAGGCGGGGCCGTACAGGGCGAGGCGCATGCCGCTGCCCTGGCGGGCCGGCGGGTGGTCGAGGGCGGCCGCCCTCTCCGCGACGACGTCGCCGATCTGGGAGCCCACGACCGACCGCTCCCACTGGGCTGACACCCGGTCGAGGGCATCCTGCAGCGCCTCCCGGCGACCGGGTTCGGTGGCCGCCGCCTCCTCGTCGGCCCAGCGCTCGAGTGCCGACCGCAACGCTGCCACGCTGGGCCGCACGAAGGGGACGAACCCCAGGGCGCGCTCCAGGGCGGCGGCGAGGACGAGGAAGCGGTGGTGGGCGTGGCGGATGTGGGCGGACTCGTGGGCCACCAGGGCGGCGGCAGCCGGGGTGGGCAGCGTGTCGAGGAGACCCCTGGAGACGACCACCTGGGGCGGACGCCCGGGTGTGGAGAACGCCAGCGGGGACGGCGTGGGCAGGACGACGAGCCGGTAGCCGTCGAGGTCCGTCTGGTCGCCCAGACCAGGTTCCACACGAGCGGCCCGGCGGCCGCGAAACGAACGCACGCCGCCGACCAACGCGACCAGGGGCAGCCCCAGCGCGGCGAGCGCCGCCGCGGATCCGAGACCGCTCCCACCCGGAGCCACGTGCCCGAGGAGGCGGTCGCAGGTGTGGGCCACACCCTGGACCCCGGCTGCGCGCAGCACGGTGGGCGTGGCGAGGAGGACGAGGATCGACTCGAGCGTGAGGGCCCCGAGAGCCAGCGCACAGGTGCTGAGCCGGGCCCACTCCGAGGGGCCGAGTCGACGCCAAAGGACCTTCGAGAAGCCGGGGAGCGCGAGCATCCCCAGGGCGGACGCCGCCAGGACGAGGATCACCGTCTCCGCTTCCGTTCGAGAGCCGTGCGGACCTGCTTGCGCTCCGCTGTGCTCATGGCGCCCAGGAAGTGCGCCAGCGCCGCCGAGCGGTCACCGGCGGCGTCGAGGACCTCGCTCATCCGCAAGGCGGCCCACTCGTCCCGGCTCTCCGTGGGGCGGTACGCGAACGCGCGACCAGCCGGACGCCGCTCGAGTCGCCCCTTCTTCCAGAGCCGGGCCAGGATCGTCATTGCCGTCGTGTACGCAACGGGGTGCGTGTCCTCCAGGGCCTCCTGCACGTCCGCCGGAGTCATCCAGGATCCAACGGACCACAGTCGGTCCATCACGAGGGCCTCGAGCTCGCCCCGGGAGAGCTTCACCATGTTCACTCCTGCGTTCTGATCCCACGACACATCGTAGTTGTAGAGCTTCAAGGCCCTTCTGAGAACGGGCGTGGGAGGTTTCCTCGCGCTCGAAACTCGCTGGGATTGCGACTCGTCCGACAGACAGCGCCGCTCGCCGGCCAGAGCCTGCGGCGACGGTGATCGACTCCCAAGGCCGGGCTCTGCCCGGCCGGAATGGCGACCGGGCCGCACGGTGGCCGGGTCCAAGGGGGGGTCCGTGGGGGGGAGCTTGTCTCCCCCCCCACGCTTTCAGCCGTGGGTCGGGTCCCGCGTGATGCCCTCTTCGACCTGGACCGAGCGCACGTAGGCGACGATCTCCTGGATCTGTGCCTCGCTCAACCCTGACACGGGGGGCATGGGTCCGAAGCCCCAGTGGTGCGGCTGTACCCCGTTCTGAGCGGCGAGGAGGAACGCCTCGTCGCTGTGGTGGTTGGGGGCGTACACGGGACTCAGAAAGGGGGGCCCGGTGTTCGTGCCCCGGAGGTCGGTCCCGTGGCACCGGGCGCAGTTCCCTTCGAACAGGTTCTTGCCGGCGGCGAGGTCCGTACCGGCCGCCCGCCCTGACCCGGGGGAACCGTCATCGCGGCCGAGCCCGAAGACCGTGAGCAGGACGGCGAAGACCACGATCCCGCCGACGGTGGCGAGGAACCAGACGGGTTGGCCGTCCGAGCGTCCTCTGGAGCGACGGTGCTCCCGGGCGCGCCTGGCCCCCTTCCGGCTCCGCTCAGCCATCGCCGGGCGGCCCCGTACCGACAGGTGCCGCTGTGCGGTCGTCGCCGGCCGGTTCGGTCGCCCCCGCGGCGGCCGGTCGCGCCACGATCTCGCGCCACACACCGTGGCGCCGGACCGTCACGATGTCGAGTCCCGCGGCGCTGACGGTGTCCTCGGTGCGGCGGTTCACGTTCGGGCCCAGCAGGGCACGCGCCACCCTGTTGAAGCGATCGGCGAGCCAGCCGCCGAGACGGCTGCGGGGACGGACGTGCTCCAGGAGCAGCACCCGGCCCTCGGGTCTCACGACCCGGCGCACCTCGCGGAGTCCCTGCAACGGATCGGCCACCGAGCAGAACACGCATGTGGCGGTGACCGTGTCGAACGTGTCGTCGGAGAAGGGGAGCTGCGCCACGTCGGCCACGTCGAGCACGGGACCGCCGCCGTGGTCGCGCCCGAACGCCGCCGCGCGGCGGCGCGCGCGGGCGAGCATGGCGGGCGAGACGTCGATGCCGACCACGTCCACGCCGGGGGGGTAGTCGGGCAGGTTCCGGCCGGTCCCGATCCCGACCTCCAGGGTCCGGCCCCGGGCTCCCGAGATCACCCGGCGGCGCCGCCGCCGCCCGCCCATGAGGTCCATGGGGCTCTCGAAGAGGTCGTAGAAGCGGGCCCGTCTCTCGTAGCGCCGGGTCACCCGCTGCTGGTCGTCAGGGTCGCTCTTCATCGTCTCTCCAAGACGTCCCGTCGTGCCCGGTAGTCCTCCGGCGTGATCTCGCCGGCGGCGAAGCGCTCGTCGAGGATGTGTCGGGCCCTGTCCGTGCCGCCGGCCCCGGGTCGCGTGGCGACGACGGAGCGCACGAGCCAGACGAGACCGGCGACGAGCAGCGCCCAGAACGCGACCATGAAGATCCACCCCCATCCGGCCATCTGGCCCCAGTTCCCCATCATGGTGTCTCCTCTGTCGGGGGTAACGTGCCTTGCACAACGAGACAACCATCACCCGATGGCAGCCGTGTGGTCTCCGTGTGGAGACGAGATGGAGATCTGCCCGGATGGCGACAACGATTCTGGTCGTCGAGGACGAAGCCAAGATCAGGGACCTGCTCCGCGACGTGTTCCAGCGGGAGGGCTTCCACGTCCTTTCCACCCCGTCGGGCGCGGAGGCGCTCACCCTCGCCGCCCAGGGCGCGCCGGACGTCGTGGTCCTCGACCTCCGACTGCCCGACGTCCCCGGGGAGGAGGTCGCCCGGGAGCTTCGCTCCGCGTCCGGCGTCCCGATCGTGATGCTCACGGCCAAGGCCACCGAGGGGGACCGGATCGCGGGACTCGAGCTCGGCGCCGACGACTACGTCACGAAGCCCTTCTCCCCGCGGGAGCTGGTGCTGCGCGTACGGGCGATCCTGCGCCGGGGCGGCGCCGCGGGCCACGACGCCGGGCCCATGTCATTCGGGGGAGGCGAGCTGGTCGTCGACGAGGAACGCCATGAGGTCACCGTCCGTGGGGAGCCGGTGTCGCTGACGCCGTCGGAGTGGCGGCTCCTCACGACCCTCGCCCGCGTCCCCGGCCGCGTCTACTCCCGCTACGAACTCGTGAACGAGGTGCGGGGCTACGAGTTCGACGGGTACGAGCGCACGATCGACTCCCACGTGAAGAACCTCCGCCGCAAGCTCGAACGCGACCCCCACCGCCCTGAGGTCGTGGGGACGGTCCTGGACGCCGGCTACCGTCTGGAGCTCCGCCCCGATGGATAGGCGTCTCCTGGGCCCCCTCGGGGTCCGCCTCGCGCTGGCCTTCACACTGGTCGCGCTCGTTGCTGTCGGCATCGTCGTCGCTCTCACGGTGGCGACGACCGAGGGCGCGGTCACCAACCTCGTGCACCATCAGCACACGGGCGTGGCCGGGTCCGTGGGCGACGCCCTCAGCGCCGCCTACGTGGACTCTCGGGGGTGGACGGACGCCGATCTGACCGCGGCGACGGCGATCGCCCGCCACGCGGGCGCCCGGCTCACGGTCCGGGACGCGTCCGGCGACCGGGTGGGTTCTGCTGCATCCCTTGGGAAGTCCCCCGAGGGCGCTCCCCTCGAAGTCGACGTCGAGGCAGGCGGGAGGGTCGTGGGAAAGGCGACTCTCCTGTTCCCCGCGGAAGGCCTCCCCGCGGCGGAACGGCGACTGCGCGACGCCCTCTTGGGCAGCGTCCTCACGTCCGCCGCCCTCGCGGGGCTCGTGGCGTTGGGGGCAGGCCTGGCGATAGCGCGGCTCATCACCCGCCCCCTCGTCCGGCTCCGCGACGCCACCCGCGCCCTCGAGGCGGGCGACGCGCAAAGCCGGGTGGGCGGCCACGGGGCGCCCGGCGAGCTGGGCGAGGTGGCCGAGGCGTTCGACCGCATGGCGGCCACCCTCAGCCGAGAGGACCAGCTCCGGCGCGCCCTCGTGGCGGACGTCGCCCACGAGCTGCGCACGCCCGTCACGATCCTGCGGGCGCACACCGAGCAGATGCTCGACGACGCCACCTCAGAGACGGGCCGGAGGGTCCCTCCTGGCGGCGTCGCCCAGCTCGCCTCCCTCCACGACGAGGTGCTCCGCCTCGCCCGCCTCGTCGAGGACCTCGAGACGCTCTCGGCGGCCGAGGCGGCGGGCTTGTCACTGCACCGTCGGTGCCTCGACCTCGCCGACGTCGCCGAACGGGCCCTGGACCTCCTCGCCCCGCAGTTCGAGGCGGCAGACGTCGGCGTTGCCCACGACCTGTCCCCGTCGCTCGTCGACGGGGACCCGGGCCGACTCCGCCAGGTCGTCGTGAACCTGCTCTCCAACGCCCTCAAGTTCACCCCGGTGGGCGGCCGGGTCGCCGTCACCGTGGACGTGGACGGTTCCCTCGTCCGGCTCGCCGTCGCCGACTCCGGGCCCGGCATCCCAGAGGAAGACCTCCCTCACGTCTTCGAACGCTTCTGGCGTGGAGCACGTGACCAGTCGGCGTCGGGCAGCGGCATCGGCCTCGCCGTGGTCGCCGCGCTCGTGGAGGCTCACGGGGGCCGGGTGCTCGTCCGCAGCGAGGAGGGCACCGGCACCGAGTTCACCGTGTGGTTGCCCCGGTCGACGGGCCCGCTCCCCGACGACCCGGCCGGCGGGTGACGCGGGCAGGGGTGGCCCGCCTTGGCACTACGTCATGTCGTTGCTAGGGTGCCTGTTGACTCGCCTGGGACGCTCTCCTCGACAAGGGGGAGCGGGGACCTCCCCAGCTCTCCGGGCGAGGGAACCGTGTCGCAGACCACCGGGATCCCGATGATGCACAGACGCCGTGGAACGCGGGCTCTCCTGAGCGTGTGCTGCAGCCTTGTCGCCCTGGGGGTCCTGGTGGCTTCCCCCGTGGACGCCCAGAGCGCGCAGGCCGGCTACGAAGCTGCCAAGGCGGAGCTGGACCGGCTGGCATCGCAGTCCGACCTCCTTGTCGACGAGTACAACGCGGGTGCCGAGAGACTCACGAAGCTCGAACGAGACCTCAGCGCCGGGCGCGCGAAGGTCGGCGAGCTACGCGGGCGCGTCGACGTCCAGCGCGCCCGGCTACGAAAGCAGGCCGTGACGGCCTACAAGTACGGCTCCGACGGTGGCATGACGATGCTCCTGTCGCTCCGGAGCCCGAACGGCTTCACGGCGGCCTCCAAGTACCTGGGGCATGTGCAGTCGGAGACCCGCCGCAGCCTCGACGGCCTCAAGTCCGCGAAGGACGACCTCGACGCCGAGACCGAACGCATCGCTGCGGATCGCAACGAGGAGCGTCAGGTCGTCGCCTCCCTGCGTGATCGCAAGGGGCGCATCGAGGAGAGCGTGGCGCGCCAAGAGGCGATCGCCGCCCGGTACAAGGGGCAGATCGAGGAGGAGCGGCGTCGCGAGGAGGCAGCGGCGCGGGCCCCCGCCGCGGCGGCCGCCGGGGCGGCGGCGGCGCCCACACCGCCCACCCCCAACC
>CAYJLW010000019.1:0-42818 GCA_964370965.1 uncultured Acidimicrobiia bacterium
TGACCCACGAGGAACCCGCGTCCGTCACGATTTACACCGCACCTGGGACGCCACCTTCCCGACCCCTCGGAGTACGAGGACCGGCTGTTCGCCGCTCTCGACCGCCAGGCGCCCCCGCTCACCATGGGCCGGATCCTCGACGCCTTCACCGAGGCCGCCACCACCATCGAGGACGACGAGCTGCTCCAACGTCGGCGCGCCGCCGTCATCGCCGACAACCAGCTCCGCGTGGTGAACACGGGTACGACCGCCTTCGTCACCGCCCGTGACACCATCGTCGGCCGTCTCGCGGGCCGCACCGGCCTCCCCGAGTCAGACCCGCGGCTCCACCTGGGAGTGAGCCTGGCTCTGTTCACCATGGCCCAGGCGTACGTCCGCTGGGCGGGTGGGGAGACCGAGGTGACCCTCGTCGAGGAGTTCGAAGGTACCGTGGGGCTCCTCCGGCGTCTGATCGCCGACGAGGTCACCTTCGACCCGGCACCAGGCTGATCCCGCCGCCGAAGCCCCAGAAGCGCCAGGGACCCCGGAACGCCGGACATCCGTCATTTGGGCACGACTCGTCTGCCCCGCTGCCGGGGCGAGGGAGTCCAGTGCCCCGGGCAGCCTACGGGGTGAGCGACCAGTGCAGGGTGTAGAGGGCCCAGGGGATGGAGGAGAAGTCGATCCAGGTGTTCGTGGACGTGGCCGCGCCCGCAGGCGTGCGGGTGACGCCGGTGAAGAGGACGGGCGTGAGGAGGTGGACTCCGGCGCCCGGGTCGTCGATGCGCACGGTTCCGAGGTAGATCGGGAAGATCCAGAGGCGTCCCACGTTGAAGGCCGCGGTGGCGTCGCCCCCGTTCACACCCGGGTATGTCGCCGTTCCCTGCACGGACTGGACGTCGCCGGTGCCGGGCGGGTTCACGGTGACGGCCCCGGTGCCCGAGCCGGTGTAGGAGTAGGTGCGGCCGCCGCTGACCTGCAGGTCGAGCAGAGGCTGGCCGGGCAGGCGCAGGGGCACGCGCACCCCGCGGATCTCGCCCAGGAACCCGCCCATGGGGCGGAAGTAGGTGACGAGGAGGTTGGAGCCGTTCCCGGAGGCCTCCGGGTGCTGGTTCACGGCGTAGTCGAAACAGCCCGAGCACGCCGCCGGCGGGGCCTGCATCGTGAAGATGTGGGCGGCGTCGCTCCAGGGGCCTTCCGGTGCCGGCGCGGTCTGGATCCACACCTTCCCGTCGAGGGTCTGGGACAAGGCGGTGTAGAGCCCGAGGGCCTGGCTCCAGGCGACGCTGAAGTCCGCCGTCATCTTGGACACGACCGGCACCGCCGCGGAGATGTTCGACGTCCAGCCGGAGCCGTCCCAGGCCTCCCAGTTCGCCGGGTCCCCGACGCGGGACCAGTCGACGCCGGACCCGGTGTCGGCCGTGGCGCGGATCACCCGGCAGGCGTCGTTGACCAGGACCCAGGTGCAGCCGTACAGGTAGACGCGGTCGCCGACGCGCAGGGCGCTGGAGCCGTACTTGACGGCCGTGGCGTCAAACAGGAACCCGTCGGCGGGATCGAAGCGGAAGTCCCGCTGGGCGGAGGTGTCGCCCACGCCGATCGTGGCCAGCCCGACCCCCTGGTACTGGAAGTCCCAGGACCCGGCGATCTTGTACTTGTGGTACACGACGATGCTGTGGGTGGCGTCGGTGGGGACCACCACGGTGGGCCACAGCGCCCAACGGTCGTTGCCAGGGTCGCCCTGGCGGTTGTAGTCCAGCTCCGCCTGTGTGTAGGGGATGAGCTGGTAGGGGGTGTTTGTGGCGTCCTCCTGCTCGGTCACGGCCATCGGGTTCGCCGACGTCGGGTCCGAGAGGGCGAAGGTGGCCGAGCGCCACCCGTCCGCCGGCGGGTTCCAAGGCTGGGTCGGCGTGTAGAAGGTGTCGCCGAAGACCCAGAGCATGTCGGTGCCGAGGAGGCCGCTCGCGCCGACGTCCCTGTTGAAGACGTTCGCCGGGGTGCCGGTGATGATGCCGACATCGGTGGCGGGCCCGACGACGATCGGCGGGGGAGCGGCGCCGCCGGGCGGGGCGAGAGCGAGGACCGCGGACGCGCCGAGCAGCGCGACGACGAGAAGAGAGAGACCACGTCTGGTCAAGGGAGCCTCCCGATCAGATGCCCACAAACCCGCCAGAGCCTAGCTGCATGCCGTCGAAGTGGCGTGTTGCCGGTGCCGCCCGGCGGGCCAGGGGACGGGCTCAGGAGCTCCGGAGTTCGACGGTGTCGCCGACCCGCAGCGCGCCCGGCACCTGCACCTCGGCATACGCGCCGAGGTTCTGGCCGTTGCGCGCCGCCAGGCTCTTGAACACCTGCAGGTCGCGTCCGAGGTCGTGGCGGGACTGCGCCTTGGTCGGCAGGGCGCAGCGGACGGTGGGCATCGTGACGCCGATCACGGCATCACCGACGGTGAGGGACGCGCCGACCCAGTCGTTCTCGACGAACCCGGGGAGCGTGTCGTCGGTGTCGATCAGGATGGTGGGCCGGAAGCGGTGGGTGCTCCAGGCACCGTCCGGGTGGCCCTCGGCGGCGGCCGCGAGGGCGGCGGTGGTGAGGACGTGGATTGGGGCGAGGTCGACGAAGGACCCGGCGGGCGTGGCCCACTCGAAGGTGTCGGCGTCCTCGTCGTCGACGTTGAAGCTCATCGTGAACGGCGTCGCTGCCTCGCCGGCGGGGCGCAGCGTCACGGGTACATCGAGCCAGGCGCTCAGCGCCGCGTCCGTACGGGGCCCGGAGCCGGCGAGCAGGGTGCCGTCGGGGAGGTCGATCTTGGGCCCCGCCGGCGTGAGCCGACCCCGCGCGTCGAGCAGCCGGGGGGTGCGCTTGGCGGTGAGGACGTGGCCGGTCCTGGTGTGCACGACTCCCCACCGGCGGTCGCCGTCGAGGCCTGTCGCGGTGACGACCCCGGCGTCGAGGGCCTCGCCCTGCATCGACTTCACGGGGTAGCGGGTGACGGCGGCGACCGTCCCGATCCTGCGCCCGGGGGCGGGACCGGGGAGCTCGTTGTCTCGTTGTGACGCCACACGCCCGACGCTAGTGCCGCCGCCGTTCGGGGCGAGCGGGGGCTCGGGTCGGCAGGCGATAGGATCCGCCGGGAGCGGCGGGTCCCCGGTCCCTCGCCCGCTGAACAGGAGGTAGGCGACGATGGCTACGCCGGTTGTGCAGGTGGCGACGGTGGTCGTCAACGTCACCGACATCGAGAGGGAGAAGGCCTTCTGGTCGGCCCTTCTCGGCGTCGGTGTCGCCCGGGAGTTCCCCGGCTTCACGTGGCTGGAACCCCAGCACGAGGGCGGGATCTCGGTGGCGCTGCAGGTGGTGCCCGACCCCACGCCCGGACGCAACCGCCTCCACCTCGACGCCGGTGTGGAGGACCTCGAGGCCGCCCGGCGCAGCATCGAGGAGCTCGGCGGCTCCTTCGTGGAGGACCACGAGATCTACGGCTTCCGCTGGAAGGTGATGGCCGACCCCGAGGGCAACGAGTTCTGCATCGCGGCAGACGGGTGAGTGCTCGAGCGGCCGCCGTCCCGGCACCGGGGTGCCGGCGGGCCTCGCCCGGGCGGAACAGGAGGGCGCCCGCCGGGTCGGCCCCACGAAACTGGGCGCGTTTCGCGTCGGATATGACGCGTGGCGCGCCCAGTTTCGGCCAACCCGGTCGGCCCCACGGAACTGGGCGCGTTTCGCGTCGGATATGACGCGTGGCGCGCCCAGTTTGCGTGGGGGGCGGCTACGCAGCGCCGGACGGCGGCGCTGCCTCGACGTGGTCGAGGGCGACGGCGACGACGGGCTCGGCGAGGGACTCCTCGGGCAGCGCGAGCTCGACCCGCAGGCCGCCGCCCGTGGCGGTGAAGGGCAGGGGCGTGCCCCCGGCGGACGTCACCGCCGTGCGGGCCGTGGGGACGACGGGGAGGGTCACCGACACGCCGCCCCTGCCCCGCAGGAGGTCCGTCCACAGCAGGGCCCAGACCCGCTCCCCGGCAGCCGTGAAGCGCACCTCCACGCCCTCCGGGGTGCGGGCGGCAGGGCGCACCCAGGCCCGGGTCCCGCGCAGGGCCGCCCCGTGGGCCCGCATCCAGGTGCCCAGCCAGTCGAGGCGGCGGGACTGTTCTTCGGGGATGGCGGCGTCCTCCCCGCGGGGCCCCACGTTCAGGAGGAGGTTGCCGCCCTTGGCGACGACGTCGACGAGGGAACGCACGAGGTCGTCCCGGCTCAGGAAGTCCGCCTCGGTGGAGTTGCGGTTGTACCCGAAGCCGTGGTCCATGCCCCGGGTCGCCTCCCAGGGGGTGTGCTGTATGCGCGGGAAGGACGTGAACTCGGGGGTGAGGTGTCCGAAGTACCGGGGCCGGGGCGGCACCAGGCCGCCCGCCCGCTTCACGACGGCACGGGCGGCGGCGTTCACGGCGCGGCGGGCCCCGGGGATCCGCAGGAGCGCCGACATGTCCGGGCCCGACATCCAGCGGTCGTTCACGACGCCGTCGGGCACCCGCTCGAAGTAGTGCGCGAGGAGGGGCCGGAGCTCTCGCCAGCCCGAGGGCCAGGCGATGTCGTTCCAGAGCACGGCGGGGTGGTAGCGCTCGACGAGCTCGCGGACCTGGGCGGTGGCGTAGCCGGTGTACTCGCCCCGCGGCACGGCGGCGAGGCCGTCGGCGATGCTGCCGATCGGGGTGGCGTCGAACGTCCAGTCGTAGCCGCCGGAGTAGTAGACGCCGAAGCGCAGGCCGTGGGCCCGTACGGCGGCGGCGAGCTCGCCGACGAGGTCCCGCTCGCTGTGCCAGCCGGGGCGGTGCGGGTTGGCCACGGCGGAGGGCCACAGGCACCAGCCGTCGTGGTGCTTGGTGACGAGGACCACGTAGCCGGCGCCGGCGGCGGCGAAACGGCGCGCCCAGCCCTCCGGGTCCCAGTGCGCCGTGCCCGCCACGAAGTCCGCGGCGAACGCGCTGTAGGGCCGGTCTCCGTGGCGTTCCCGGTGGAAGGCGGCCACGCTGCTGCCGGGGAAGCGCAGGGAGTTCTCGTACCACTCCGAGTAGGGCGTCTCGGAGAGGGGGTTGGCCTGGCGGCTGAGGAGGAGTTCGGTGATGTCGTGGTCGGTGGGGGCGAAGCCGGGTACCGACGCCGGGGTCCAGTGCACGAAGATCCCGAGTTTGGCGTCGGCCCACCACGCCGGTACCCGCCCCCGCCGCGGCATCAAGTCACGTGAACGCATCCTGGTTGTGAGTCTGTCACGGGCGGGCGTCCGGCGACGCACTTCGGCGCGTCCACGGGGCGGTTCCGGGGGGCCGCCCGGGTGCTGTCCGAGGCGAGCGGAGAGCGCGGTCGGGTGGGCGAGGCGACGGCCGGGGTCTCCCCGGCCGGTAGGTTGGCGGCGGCCCGAGCCCGGATCGCCAGACCAGAGGCGCCATGAACGACACGTACGTCCACGGGTACGAGCAGCGGGAGCACGAGCGCCTCGCCGATCAGGCCGGCACCCTGGTCGATCTGCTGCACGGCGACACGGCCTACCCCGCCGGGAGCGTCGTGTTGGAGGTGGGTTGTGGGGTCGGCGCGCAGACCGTCACGCTGGCGCGGCGCAGCCAGGGCGCCCGGTTCGTGTCAGTGGACGTCTCGGCGCAGTCGCTGGTCGTGGCCCGGCGACGGGTCGAGCAGGCGGGGCTCGCGAACGCCGAGTTCTCCCGGGCGGACGTCTTCGCCATGCCCTTCGCGGAGCGGACCTTCGACCACGTCTTCGTGTGCTTCGTGCTCGAGCACCTCCCGCGTCCCCTGGGTGTCCTCACCGCCCTCGCTGGGCTGCTCCGACCAGGCGGCACCATCACCGTGATCGAGGGCGATCACGGGTCGGCCTTCTTCCATCCCGACAGCGAGGCCGCCAAGGCCGCGATCCAGTGCCAGGTGGCACTGCAGCGCGACACCGGCGGGAATGCTCTCATCGGCCGGGAGGTCTACCCGTTGCTGGTCGAGGCCGGCTTCCACGACGTCCGCGTCTCGCCCCGCATGGTGTACGCGGACGCGAACCGGCCCGATCTCGTCGACGGTTTCACCCGCAAGACGTTCACCGCCATGATCGAAGGGGTCCGTGGCCCCGCAATTGCAGCCGGCCTTGTCCAGGCGGATCGCTTCGATGCCGGCGTCCGCGACCTTCATCGCACGACCCTCGACGACGGCGTCTTCTGTTACACGTTCTTCAAGGGCGTCGGCGTGCGGGGGCCGCAGGGATAGGGGGACCCCTCTCTCGGCTCGGCTCGCGGCGTGTTCAGCCTTCGGCGAAGGGTTGGTTGCCGTAGCGGTCGAGGTGGACGACCTCGCCGATGGGGCGGCGCCTGGTGGGGCCGTACTTCCCGGCCGCCCAGCCGATCGGGATGATGCAGACGGGGTTGACGTTCCGGGGCAGGCCGAGGATGCGCTTGGCGGCGGGGACGAGCCAGATCGGCAGCGTCTGCAGGGAGGCGCCGAGGCCCACGGCCCGGCAGGCGAGGAGGAGGTTCTGCACGGCGGGGTAGACCGAGCCGTAGTAGGAGGCCACGGTGATCTGCGGCCAGCCCACCGGCCGGTGCTTGAGGCTGCGGCGGTAGCAGGGGATGACGAAGACGGGGATGTCCGCGAAGTGCTCCGCCTGCCACTTGCCGGGGGCGATCTGGCGGGCGACGGCGGGGTCGCGGGCCGCGGCCCGTTCGACCATGGGCTGGAACGCCCGGTACAGCACCCGGTAGAGGCGGCCGAGGCGGGCCTTCTGGGCGCGGTCCTTCACGACGAGGTAGGACCAGTCCTGCGTGTTCGAGCTCGTGGGCGCCTTCAGCGACAGCTCCAGGAGGCGCAGCAGCAACTCGTCGGGGACGGGGTCGGTGCGCAGCCGCCGCACCGCCCGCTGGGTGAGCATCGCCTCCTCCAGCGGCATCCCGAGCGCGGCGAGGGCGTCCGTGACGTCGGGGGTGTCCGCGGTGTCCGTGGTGTCCGTGGGGGCGTCGGTCATGACGGCGACAGTAGCCCGGCGGGGCGCCCGCTGCCCGGGGCAGGACCGCTCACGCGAGTGGTACTGAAATGACGGTATTTCGTCATTCCGGTACCAGTGGCGGGGATGGGCGGCGGAGTGGCGGGTGGCGCACGGGGTGGGGTGGACGACGCGGGAGAAGTCCGGCCGGCAGGTCTCCGGCGAAGCCGACGTGGTCGCCCTGTCGCCGGGGGGCATCTGGGCCCAGACCTACGCCGCCGTCCTGGTCACCCCCGAGGTGAGGGCGGCCCTGGCCCGGCCCGCGTCCGGCTGCGAGAGGACGGACGGTGTCTGAGCCGAGCCCTCGCGGCCGGGTTCCGTTAGCCTCGCCGTGTCGAACCCGGAGAGAGCCGTGCCGGACGTCACCGTCGCCGCCGTGCAGCCGCTGTCCACCAACGGGGACCCGCAGGAGAACCTGCGCCGGGCCGAGGCGCTCGTGCGCGACGCCGTCGCCCAAGGGGCCGAGGTCGTGCTCTGCCCGGAGCTCCTCGCCACGGGCTACGCCTTCGAGGAGTCCCTCTGGGAGGCGGCCGAGCCCGCGGACGGGCGCACCGTCGCCTTCCTGCGGCGGATGGCCGCCGCGCACGGGATCTACGTCGGGGCGTCCTTCCTGGAGGCTACGGGCGAGGACTTCGTGAACACCTTCGTGCTCGCCGGTCCCGGCGGTGCCGAGTTGGGCCGGGTGCGCAAGGGCCACGTCCCTCTCTCGGAGAACTACCTCTTCACGGCCGCCCCCGGCCCGCACGTGATCGAGACGGACCTGGGGCGCATCGGGGTGGGCATCTGCGCGGAGAACTTCTGGGGGCTCCTCTACCGGGAGCTCTGCCGGGAGCGGCCCCATCTCATCCTCATGCCGTACTCTGCCCCCATGCCCGGGCTCCTCACCGGGATGCTGCGCGCCGTGGCTCCCCACCACGCCCGGGCGTTCGGGGCCCCGGTGGTGATGGCGAACAAGGCGGGCTCCACCCGCACGCGTGTCCCGCCGCTGCCCGGACTGCGGGTCCGCCTCGGCTTCCCGGGGCTGAGCACGGTCTGTGACGGCACGGGAGCCGTCCGGGGCCGGCTGGGACCGGAGGCGGGTCTCGTCGTCGCCCGGGTGCCACTCGGCGTCGGGGAGGGCGCCCGTATGCCGCGGCGCGAACGGCTCGCCTGGCTCCTGCGGGGGAAGTGGTCCAACGTCGTCTTCGCCCCGGTCGTCGCCGTCACCGAGTGGCTCGGACGCCGCTCGTACCGGACGAACCCCCGGCGCCCGGCGGCGGCACGCCGGATCCAGGACGTCGGCCGGGCCGGAGACCGGGCGGGGCGTCCCGCTCCTGTCACGCCCACTGAGCGCGGCGCCCGGTAGCGGGGCCGCGGATGGCGTCCGCTCCGGGAGCGCGGGCCGCCGCCGTCCGGGCCCTCGCCCTGGTGGGGGCGGCGGGCCCCGTCCTCTACGTCGGGTTCGTGACCGCGCTCGGGTTCATGTGGGACGGCTACGACCCGGTCCGTGACACCCAGAGCGCCCTCGGTGCCACCGACTCGCCCTACCGGACGCTCATGAACGTGGCCGGGTTCATGGGCCTCGGCGCCGTCATCCTGGCTTTCGCCGGCGCCTACCACCTCGTGCTGCGCCCGAGCCCGGCCGGGGCGGTCGCCGCCGGGCTCCTTGTCGTAGCGGGCGTGGGGATGGTCGTGGTGGGCTTCTTCCCCTGCGACCCCGGCTGCGTGGACCTCACCCGCACCGGCCGGCTGCACTCGATCTTCAGCATGCCGGGGGCGATCGGCGTGCCGGTGGCGGCGATGCTCTCCGCCCTCGCCTTCCGCTCCGACGGCCGCTTCCCCACCGCCTGGCGGGCCGTGTCGTTCTGGCTCGGTCTCGTCACCCTCGCCTCGGGCCCGGTCGTCGCCCTCGGTCTCCTGGAGGACGCCGACGGCCTCCTCCAGCGCGCCGGCATGTGGCCGCCGCTCCTCTGGATCGCCGCCGTCTCGGTCAAGCTGCACCGCCTCGCCGGGGCGGGCGCCGACGGGGAGGCAAGGGGCTCGTGAGTCCCCCTGCCTTGAGTCCGACGCAGCCGGAACGAAGCCGCCACCTCCCCGGGGCAATACCAAGACACTGAGATACCGAGCTATCGCGCTACCGACCTACCAGACCACTATGCTTGCCCAGGGTGAATGGAGGGCACGATGGAGAACAAGGCAATGACGCTGCGCCTCCCCGAGGAGACGGCAGAGGAGCTGGCGAAGGTGGCCGCGGTCGACGGTGTGTCTGTTTCCGAGGCGATTCGCGAGGCGATCGACCGCCACATCTCGGTGCGGGCCGCGGACAAGGAGTTCCGAGCTCGGCTGGACGCCTCTATCGAGCGGAACCAGCGGATCCTCGATCGGCTGTCGAAGGCCTGAGCAGACTGTGAGCGTCCAGTACCTCCCCCTGGGCGACTTCCTCGTGATTGCGTCCAGTGTGCTCGGGATCGAGGCCGACGTACTGGCGAAGGCCACCGATCTCGGGGGTGGCGACTCCGCGCTGAACGCTCCGGCTGCCTCGTTCGGCGGCGTCGAGTTCTCCCGACTTCGAGACCAAGGTCGCGGTGCTCGGATACCGACTGGCCCGAAGTCACGCCCTCGACGGACGTCACGGAGTCGTCGTCTCCCAAGCAGCTATCACTGCCTGATAGCATGGAGTGATGGCGTCCTCCCGCACCACCTTCACCATCGACGACGAACTGGTAGCGCGCGCCCGGCAGCTCGGGATCAACATCTCGGCGGCTGCTCGTCAGGGGGTCGCGGAGGCGGTGCGCGCTGCCATGGCGCGGTCGGACCGAGATGCGTACCGACGCCATCCCGAACGTCCCGAGTCGTTCTGGGCCGAAGCCGAGGGATGGGGGGAGGAATGAGGCGAGGGGAGGTCTGGCTGGCGCAGGTCGGCCGCAAGAAGCGACCCGTTCTCGTGCTGACAAGGTCCGAAGTGATCGACGTTCGCGCTCTCGTCGCCGTCGCTGAGGTGACGACGTCGATTCGTGGGCTCGCCGCCGAGGTCGGCATCGACTATGCCGAGGTCGGACTCGACCGGCCATCGGTCGTCAACTGCGACGGCGTCCACACCGTCCGGAAGCAGTCGCTCACGAACCCGGTCGGCGAGATCGACGAGACGACCATGCGCCAGGTCTGCTCGGCGCTCAGCTACGCCCTCGGCTGCTGACGCGAGGGGCCGCTGATGGCGAACGTGGACTCAGCGCAGTAGGCGGGCGAGGGAGGTGCCCCGCTTGGCGCCGGTGGCGCACGGCGCGGACTTGGGCGATCCGAGATCGGCGGGAAGGAGGTCGTCGCCGAGGCCGTAGCTCGCCGCAGCGTCAAGCGGCGACCTCGACGGGCTGGGGCAGGGGCCGCACGCCGGCGGCGAGGAGAGCGGTGAGCGTGGCGTCGAGCTCTGAGATTGGCGGCACCCAGATCACGACACCGTCGCGTCCCCGGGTGAGCAGCACCCGGTAGGCGTTGCGCAGGATCTGCTCAGGATCCCGCTGTGGTGGTCGCCGCCGGACGGGTTGGAATGACCAGCCTGTCTCGGTCCAGCGCAGGTCCTCTCCCCAGCAGAGCACCGGCAGGTCCAGTTCGAGGCCTTGGCATTCGAACTCCCTCACCGGCTGGTCGAGACGGCAGCACGACCGCTCGTCTGACACCGGGGCGTTGTACCACTTGGCCACGTTCATCCGGCTCGTCGCCATGAAGGTGTTGTCGACGCCGAGGGGCGGCAAGCACTTGGCGTGTGACGACGCCAGCAGGCCGTAGCGACGGTCGGGTTCGCCTTCGTAGCGAGCCCGGGCGTATGCGCGGGCTTCTTCGAGGTCGCGCGTGACAAACATCGGGTAGGACTCGTGCTGGATCTGCTCGGCGAGACGGTTCGCCGCCAGAAGGTCGCCGCGCTCGACCACCAACTCGACCCAGATGTGCAGCCTTTCGGCTCGCCGCGAACGCAGCGACATCGTGAGGTCGAGACGCTCGTGGGCGGTGACGTCGAGGTCGGCGAAGACCGGCGCGAGCTTCGGAGGGCAATGCACCTGCCAGCGGTGGGTGGCGTGGGGTGGCTGGGCGGCGTGAGCCCACTGGGCCATCCCGCCTTCCTCGCCGACGTAGATCTCCTGACCGTGGCCGACAAGGCCGACGAGGGCGCTCCATACCGGCATCCGTTCGCCGATCTCGACGAGGAGCTCCGGCTCGGAGCGTTCGACCCCGCGCTTGGCGAACATGTGGTTGCGGTCCCATGCGCGCTGCGCCTCGTCAAAGACGAGGATGCGTTCCCTAGGCTGGCGGCCGTTGATGCCGTAGGTCCGGATGTAGCCGTGCATGTCCTTCACGAAGACCCGGCTGCCCAGGGCGTCCTGTAGGACTGTCACCAGGGGGCCGTTGCCCGAGAGGAACGCCGCCTGCTCGTCGAGGTCCTCCGAGCCCTCGTAGACGACCCGCAGGCCCACGAGTGTCTTGCCCGACCCGGGCACGCCGGTGAGGAAGACGAGCACCCGGCTCCCCTGCTGGGCGGCTTCCCGGATGAGGTGCCGAATGAGCTCGACGGTCTGGGGGATCTCAAGGGCGAGTGCCCGCTTCACGTGCGGCAGCGGTTCGTGGCGGAAGATGCGCTGGGCGGCCTCCACGAGCGCCGGCAACGGTACGTAGGACGCCTGCAGCCACTCGTCGAGATCGATCTCGCCGTCGCTCGCCGCGGCGTAGAGATAGCGGTGCAGTCCGTCGTGGTCGGTGACGATCGTGCGGTCCACCTGTTCCGTCTCGGCGACGTGGGGAAGGACGAGCAGGGCGTGGGCGGGACGGCCGTGGGACGCCTCGTGGTACTCGGCCAGGTCACGGGCGTACGCCTCGACCTGGTCGAGGTGCGCCTGCGACCAGCCCGGCGCCGACTTGAACTCCAAGACGACGACTGATCCGCCGGCAAGGACGACGACGTCGGGGCGACGGCCTCCTTCCAAGGGAAGCTCATACTCGAACGCCACACCCCAATCGGCAGCGGCCGGTTCCGCTGTGAGGCAGGCTTTGAACGTGGCGGTCATCACGCGATGCTCGTCGCGCCAGGCGGCAAGCTGTGTGGACGACGGCGGTCTCGACAGCAGGTTGCGTTGGTGGGCGACGAGTGAGTTCGTCCACCGCTCGTAGGGTGTCTCGAAGAACTCCCGGACGCTCCCGGCCCAACCCCATCCAGCCATCGGAGCGCCAGCCTAGCCATGATTGGGACTCAAGTGTCATCCCTGAGGGGTTCTGAGCCAAGCGGAGGTGCTTGCATGAACACCTGCTTTCGATACATGTACCGTGACCTGCACAACAACAAAGCGTATGAGAAGGTGGTGTTCGCCGGGGAGGCCACGGACGCGGACTGGGACACGATCGTCGGCTGCTGTAGGGAGGGTCGGTACTTCGTACCTGAGGCCGTAGGGCTGCCTCACCCCGGGGAGATGTATGACACGTTCCCCATCGATGGCATGGACCGAGTGTGGTGCGAGCTGTTCGACAACCGCCGCGCCTCGCTGCAGTCCGTAGCCTGGATGCCTACCGAGCCAGCTGTGGGAGTCGCGGAGTTCGTGCGGCGGTTCCAGGGGGCAGACTGGGCCGCTGCTGAGGTCGCTGCCCGCCAAGAGGCGCAGTAGCTGCTCGCGGGTACCTGAGCCTGCGGACGCTCGCCGCTCGCCGAGTCCGGTCCCGCTCGGCTCCGGCGGATCCACTCACGGATCGGCCGGAACCGGCAGGGGCCGCTCCCCGCAGCGCCCCGGTCGCCTGCATTGCTTGCTGTATTACACTGCATGACATGACGACGCGTAGCGAGATGGTGTCGGTGCGGATGCCTGTCGGGATCCTCCGGCAGCTTGAGACGGCAGCCCGGCGGTCGGGCCAGTCGCGCTCGGCGTTGATCCAGCGTTACGTCGACGAGGGCCTGCGCTGGGACCGCCACCCGCGGATCACGTTCAAGGAGGGGGTGCCAGGTCGTCGGGCGGCGATCGTGGGCGGCCCGGACGTGTGGGAGTTGATCGCTCTCCTGGAATCCCTCGAAGCTCGTGGTGACGCGGCCGTCGCCCAAGCGGCGAAGTGGTTTTCCGTGCCGGTCGAGGACGTGCGGGCCGGCCTGGCCTATGCCGCCGAGTTCGGTGACGAGATCCGGGAGCGGATCGAGTTGAACGAACAGATCGCCGGCGAGGCCGAGACGGCGTGGCGGGCACAACAGGAGCTGCTCGCGTGACGTGAGGCTCCTTCTCGACGAGATGTTCCCCCACGACATCGCCACCGCTCTGGTGGAGCGGGGCCGCGACGTCGTGTCGATCCAGCAGGACCGCCCGGAGTTGCGCCACAGGCCGGATGCCGCCGTCTTCGCCGCGGCTCAGGAAGAGCGCCGTGCCGTCGTGACCGAGAACGCCGCCGACTACCTCGGCATCGCCGCCGCATACGGGGAGGACGGCAGGGCCCACTGGGGACTGGTGCTCACCTCGAATCGCGCCTTCCCCCGGCACCGGCCCGCCCGGGCGATCAGGCTGGTCGTCGCCGCCCTCGACGATCTCCTGGCCGTCCATACCCGCACCGAGCGGCCGACCAGCCTGGTCCACTGGCTGCAGCGCACGCGTTAGGGCGCCCGCCCCGCCGGGCTGTCAGACGGCCGTCGCCTCCACGATCGACGCCGGCCCGAGGGTGGGGACGATGCGGCGCACCTCGAAGCCCGACGCGGCGAGGATGTCGGTGTACTCCGAGGCGGTGCGCTCCCGGCCGCCGAGGTTGAGCACGATCATGTTGAAGTCCATCATGAAGCCCGGGTGGGGCGAGCAGTCGTCCGGGAGCAGGGTCTCGACGACGAGCAGCCGGGCCTGAGCGTCGTCCACGGAGTCGCGGCGACGTGGGGACGCCGTGCTACGCGACCCGGACGATGCCGGGGACGGCGTCGAAGCCTTGGTCGAAGGTCATGATGCGCTCGACGTCGTGGCGCGCTGTCACGGCGACGTGCAGCACGCCCCGTCCCGCCGGCGCCGCCCTCGCCTAGCCTCCCCCGCATCTGGCAGGAGGACGTCACCTCGCCCCCGGCGGGCAGGGCCCCTGGCACGGCGGAGAGGGCCATCCATGAGCACACACCGGAGCACGTCTCCCACCGTCCCCATCCGCACGCCCGACCAGCGGCTCCGGGTCTTCGTGAGCTCGACCCTGGGCGAGCTCGCCCCGGAGCGGCGCGCCGTGCGCGAGGCCGTCGAGGCCTTCAAGCTCACGCCGGTCATGTTCGAGCTCGGCGCCCGGCCGCACCCTCCCCAGGCGCTGTACCGGGCGTACCTCGACCAGAGCCACGTCTTCGTGGGCCTCTACTGGCAGCGGTACGGCTGGATCGCCCCCGACATGACCATCTCCGGCCTGGAGGACGAGTACCGGCTCTGTGAGGGCAAGCCGATGCTCATCTACATCAAGGAACCTTCACCGGAACGGGAACCCGCGCTCGGCGAGCTCCTCTCCCGGATCGAGGCGGACGACCGCGCCTCGTACCGCACGTTCGGGACCCCGGCCGAGCTCGCCGGCCTGGTCGCCGACGACCTCGCGGTCCTCCTCTCGGAGCGCTTCGAGAGCGCGGCCTCCGCCCCGGCCGCCTCGACGGAGCGCCCCGGGCGGTCGCTGCCGGTGCCCCCGACACCGCTCGTGGGACGCGAGCGGGAACTCGAGGAACTCCTGGCGGCTCTCGCCGTCCCCACCACGCGCCTCGTGACCCTGACAGGCCCGGGCGGCATCGGCAAGAGCCGCCTCGCCCTGGCCGCCGCCGAGCTCGTGCGCGACCGCTACGACGGAGCGGTCTTCTTCGTCCCGCTGGCGTCGCTGTCTGATCCGGCGCACGTGCTCCCGGCGGTGGCGCACGGGGTCGGCCTCCAGATCGAGGGGACGCGGCCACTCGTCGACATGATCGGCGACGAGCTCGGCGAGCGCCGCCTCCTGCTGGTGCTGGACAACCTGGAGCATCTCGCCGGCGCCGCGGGCGACGTCGCCCGGCTCCTCGCCGCCTGCCCCAACCTCGACGTCCTCGTCACGAGCCGGACCGTGCTCCGCCTCCGGGGCGAGCGCGAATTCCCCCTCGAGCCCCTCGACGCCGGGACGACGGGCGTCGACCTCTTCGTCGCCCGGGCAGCGGACGCCAATCCCGGCTTCGAGCTCACCACCGGGAACAGGCCGGCGGTGGAGGAGATCTGCCGGCGCCTCGACGGCCTCCCACTGGCCATCGAGCTCGCGGCGGCGAGGTGCCGGCTGCTCCCGCCCGCCGCTCTCCTCGAGAGGCTGGGGAGGCGCCTCGACGTCCTTACGGGGGGCGGCGCCGACCTCCCTCCGCACCAGCAGACGATGCGATCCACGATCGACTGGAGCTACGGCCTTCTCGACGGCCCGGAGCAGGCGGTCTTCGCCGGGCTCGGCGTCTTCGCCGGGGGATGGACTTTGGGTGGCGCCGAGGACGTCGTCGGACACCTCGGCTCCGACGTCCTGGACTCGCTTTCCTCGCTCGTGGAGAAGAGCCTCGTGTGCGTCCGCGACGAGGCCGGTGGCGAGGCCGGTGGCGAGCCGCGTTTCGACATGTTGGGCACCATCCGCGACTACGCACTGGAGCGTCTCGGAGACGACGCCGAGCTCACCGCAGAGACGGGGCGGCGCCACGAGGCGCATGTCGTGGCCTTGGTGGAGGCGGCGGGGCCGGCCCTCTTCGAGCCGGGCAACCGGGCCGTGTACGAGCGACTCGCCGCCGAGTTCGACAACGTGCGCGCCGTCGTGCGGCGAGCCCTCGACCGGGCGGACCCCGCCCCTGTCGCCCGGATCGCGGCCGCCCTCTGGTTCTACTGGTACGACGGCGACCACGTACCCGAGGTGCGGGGCTGGGTGAGCGAAGCCCTGGCCTGCGGCCCGGGGGTCGGCGCCGCCCCCGCCGCCGCCCCGCTGCGCTGGATCGGGGCGAGCCTGGCCTTCCAGGCCGGCGACTACGCCGAGGCGGCGGCGCTGGCCGACGGGTGCGCGGCGACGTTCGAGGCCGCCGGCGACGACCATGGTGCCGCCCGGGCCCGCATGCTCGACGGCGCCCTGGACGTCAGCCCCGCGGGCATGGACAGCCTCGCGGGGAGCCTCGGTGCCTTCACGAAGCTCGGTGACCGGGCAGGCCAGGGAATGACTCTCGCCTTTCTGGGCTCAAACGCTCTCGCGCTGGGGGAGATCGGGGACGCTGAGCAGTACTTCGTCGAGCTCCAGGCCCTGAGCCGCGGGACGGACAGCGACCAGGTGACTGGCTACGCCCACAGCAATCTCGGATACGTGCTCACCGCAAAGGGCGACGCCGCCGGCGCCCGGGGGGTCTTCCGGGAGGCGCTCGTGTCCTTCGGTCGGATACGGAACCGGGAGGGCACGGCCTGCTGCCTGGAGGGTCTCGCCGGCACCGCCGTGTCCGGTCCCGACCCGTCCCCGAGGAACGCGGCGACATTCCTCGGGGCGGCTTCGGCTCTACGCGAGACGATCGGGGTGACGGTTTGGCCGGCCCTCACCGAGCTCATCGACGGATGGGCGGACGCCGCACGCGCCGCCCTCGGCCGGGAGGCCTTCGAGCGCCACTTCGAGGACGGCGCCGCCATGAGCTTCGACGAGGCGGTCGCCTGGGTCCGGCGCGACGCGGAGGCGGATGGCGACGCGGGGGCGGCGTCGGGGTAGAGGGGGTTGGGGCCCGCCTCGCGGCGTGGCTCGGGACGCCGGGATCATGCCCCGTCTCCGCGCCCGCCCGAGAAGGACCTCGCCCGTTCGTAGCCGTCGCGTCCCGGGTCACGGGGGTACAGGCATGCCGGGGGATGCCGATGGAGAACGCATGGCGGACCCCGCGGCGACCCTGCGTGCCCGTGTGGCAAGGTGGCCCGGTGCCCTGCTCGGGATCCCGGCGAGACTCCGGGTCCACGATCCCGACGGCGTCCGACTCCGCAACGCCGCCCGGGCCGCGACCGTCGTCACGGCCGTGTTCGCCGGAGCGCTCGTGGGGCTCGGGAGGCCGGTCGTCGCCACGTTCGGGGCGTTTGGCTCGTTCTCGTTCCTGGCCCTGGCCGACTTCCAGGGCACCCCGCTGTCGCGGACGTCCGCCTACGCGGTCACCACCGTCGCCGGCTTCGCGATCGTGGCGATCGGGTCCGTGGCCGCAGCCGCCGCGGGGACGGCGGCGGCAGCGACGGCCGTCATCGGCGGGGGCCTCCTCCTCCTGGGGGCGAACGGCGGCTACCTCGCCGCCTCCGTGATGCCCCTCGTCCTCCTCGGTGTGCTCGCGACGACCGTGCCCTTCGACGTGGGCGCCGTCCCCGCCCGGGTGGCGGGCGTGGCGCTCGGCGGGGGCGCCGCCGTCGCCGGATCCCTCCTGCTGTGGCCTCGCAGGGAGCGGGTCGCGCTGCACGCCGTCACGGCGGACGTGTGCCGCGCCCTTGCTGCGGCCCTGTCGAAGGAGGACTGCCCGCAGGAGATCGTCGACCGGATCGGCGATCTCCTGCGACGCGCGACCGTCGCCAACTACCGCGCGGCCGGGCCCACTTCGAGGGACGTGGCGTTCCTCTGGCTGCTCAAGGACCTCGACCGCCTCGCCGCGTTCCTCGGGAACCGCGGTCGTGAGGTCGCACCCGTCCCGAGCGCCGCCCGGGCCGACATCCTCCGGGGGGCGGTCGCCGGCGCCCTGGAGTCCACCGCCGACGCCCTCGACGGCACCGGTCCGGCGCCCACTACCGACGCGCTGGAAGCGGCACTCACGGCGTTCCGCGACCGGCTCCTCGACGTCGGGGAGTCGGCGATGCGTTCCGGGGAGACCGTCGAGGAGGTCCTGGGGATCTTCGACGCCTCGTTCCGCCTCCGTGTGGTGTCGATGAGCGTGATGACGATCGCCGCGCACACGGCCGTGATGCGCGGCGCCGACGTCGACCTCGCCAAGGTGGGCACGCCGGAGGCGTCCCCCCGCCGCGCACTCCTCCGGGGCCTGCGCGCCCAGCTCCAACCCTCGTCCGTGGACCTCCGCAACGCGCTCCGCGGCGGCCTCGCCCTGGGCGTCGCCGTGTTCGTGGCGGTGAGCGGGCGCTTCGACCACGCCTTCTGGGTCGGCCTCGGCACCCTGTCCGTGCTCCGCTCCAATGCCATGGGCACGGGGTACACGGCGCTGCAGGCCCTCGGCGGCACCTTCCTCGGCTTCCTCGCCGCCACCGCCGTGATGACCCTCGCAGGCGGGGACAGGGGCGTGCTCTGGGCCCTGCTCCCGTGCTGCGTGTTCCTCGCCGCGTACGCCCCCACGGCCCTGCACTACGTCGTGGGCCAGGCCGCCTTCACGCTCCTCGTCGTCGTGCTGTTCAACCTCTTCGTGCCGGAGGGCTGGGTCACCGGCGTGGTCCGCCTCGCGGACGTCGCCGTCGGGGTGATCGTGGCCGTGGCCGCCGGCGCCCTCTTCTGGCCCCGGGGGGCCCGGGGACAGCTCCGGGCCAAGGTGGCGGGGGTGTGGGCGGCCACGGCGGGATTCCTGGGTGCTGCCAGTGCGGCCACGCTCGGCCTCGCGCCCGACGACGAGGCGGCCGGGGCGCTGGCGGAGTACTCGGGGGCGGCGGCGTCCGTGGGACAGGCGATGGCGGCCTACCTCACGGAACGGGGCCACGGACCCGAGGAGGAGGAGCGCTGGGCGCTCCTTGTGTCCCTCGCGCAGCAACTCGCGTTCGCCGCCACGCGCCTCAGGTCGCAAGGTCGCTTCGCGCCACTCGACGACGCCTGCGCCGAGGCCCGCGACGTCTTCCGTGCCGAGGCCGCCATCCGGGTGGCGTCGATGCACATGGTCGCCGTCGGTCTCCTCGGCGACGTCTTCGCAGCACGCTCCGTGCCGCTGCCCGCCCCCACGCCCGACACAGGGCGGGCAGCGGCCCTCCGCTGCCTGGAGGCGTGCCACGGCGCGGGCGACCTCCGTCCCGGCCTCGGCGTCGTCAACCTGCGCGACTGGCTGGAGGAGGTGGACCTCGGCCTCGCCCACGCCCGCGACAGCGTCATGGCGGCGGCGGCGCCGGACCGCCCCTGGTGGCGCTGACCCCCGCTCCCTCCCGCAGGTCGGCCCGGAACGAGAAGGCGGCGCCCGCTCAGGCGAGGTCGAGCCAACCGAACCACGTGGGGTGGTTCTCTTTGTACCACTCGAGGACCTCGCGGTAGCCCCGCTGGGTCTCCAGGGGGACGACGTCGTCGTCGATGCGGTCGAAGCGGACGCGGATCGTGTCGCCGTCGTACTCGAGCGCCTGGGACATCATCGTCTGCAGCTCGTTGCGGATGCGGCCCGAATCGGAGATCTTGACCGGCCTGTTCCGGTAGTCCTCCCCGGATGTGAAGCGCACGAGCAACGGGCTGAACACCAGCCGGGACTGCTCCATCGTCTCCATGAGCCGGAACGTGAACTTCACCTTCGCCTTGGCGCGGCGGGTGGCGAGCATGGAGGTCACCTCGTAGGTGTCCTCACCGACCTGGGTGACGCCCGGGACGGAGGTGTAGGGGTCCGGGCACATGTACCCGAGGGCGGCGAGAACCTGCCACTGCTTCTCGGGGAAGAAGTCGTCCGCCCGCAGGACGCGCTCGCCCACGGGCATGTTCGACTCGCCGGCCTCGCGGATGGCGTCGCTGTAGTAGCTGGTCGTGGCGTCGTCGGCGTCCCCGCCCAGGACGCGCCCCAGCCCCTCGCCGAAGTCGGGCGCGGTCGGGTCCAGGCGCATGATCCGGGCCTCGTCGTCGTGGGGGAGCCCGAACTTCGGGGAATACAGGGCCATGGAGACGTCCACGTCGAGGACGTCGGAGAGGCTCGCCGCCTGCATCGCCTCCGCCGAGGCGGCGTAACCGTCGCATACGAAGACGTGCCTCTCGCCGCGCTCGTCCTTCCAGTCGCCCACCATGAAGTTCGGGGCGTAGGTTCCGGACTCCGTGAACACCGCCATCCCGGTGGGGCCGCTCCAGCCCGGCTCCACGATGTCGACGCCGAGCTCGCGCCATTCGTCCCAGAGGCGACCGAGGCGCCCGGCACGGCTCTCACCGCTCAGGGTCCAGACGTGCACGTGGCTGCGTGCGATCCCCGGGTAGGCGGCCTCTATCGCCTCGATGACCTTCGTCCGCGGGGTGAGGAAGTCGACGAGGACGGCGTTGTCCTCGGCGGCTCGCCGCACGGCACGGGGGATCGTCAGCGAGCCCATGTAGGACTCGTAGGGCCGGCTCACGGTGAGGGGCTGGTCGAAGACGTGCAGGACGGTCATGGGGCCGGTCTCGGCGCCTTTCGCGAAGCGCGAGGTGTTCTCGAGCGTGTCGACGGCGACACCCCAGATGGTGATGCCGCGTTCCCGGACGGCCGTGTAGAAGTCCTCCCACGTGCGGTCGCGTTCGTTGAGGAGGCGGTGGACCTGCTGGTCGACGAACTTGGCGACGGCCGGCCGGGCGTAGACGCGCCCGAAGCCGAGGAGCGGGTTGGCGCCCATCTCCGGGGTCTCCCCGGCCTTGGGCATGAGGCCCTCTCCGAGGCTCACCATGACGGCGTGGTTCTCCGGGATGTTGCGTGTCAGGTACCAGAGCGACTCGCTCATCACGTACGCCGAGATGGCGTCGGCGGTCTTCTTGACCCGGTTGACCTCCGCCTTCTCCTTCCCGGCGCCCTCGCCGTAGCGGCCGAAGAGCCGGGTGCCGAGGGCGGTGACGGCTGTGGCGACCCCGAGGCAACGCCGGATGCCGGCGGGTGCGAAGGTCTTGAGCTCGCTGGACTCCGTCCACTCCTGCTCGAACTCGACGTTCTCGAGCCAGAGGTGGAAACGGGCGAGCACCGGGCGGGTGTCGAACGCCCACTGGGCAATCAGGTTCTTGCGGTCCTGGTCGGTCACGGTCGTTCTCCCGGGGGTCCGGAACGCCAAACCCCGCGATTCTCCCATCCCGCCCCGTGCCGGTGCGAGGTCGCCGTCGGCGAGGCCCCGGCCCCGCGGGGCGCGGCCACCCAGAGGCGGGCGCCCGGGCAACGGGGACACCCGGCGGACGCTCCCCTTGTGACCCGGGTCGCCGGGTCGGACTGCCGCAGCCCCCTCTGGGGCGCCTGCGCGGGTCGCGCGCTCTTCGGGGGCTCTTCTCGGGGCGGGAGAGCGGGCCGTTCAGGGGCCGGTGAGGACGTCGGCCACCCGGACGACCTCGCCGGCGGCAGCGGAGCGGTAGGCGGCCTCCACGGTGGCGTGGGCAGCGAGGCCGTCGGCGAAGCCCGGGGAGGCCGCGGTCCCGGACGTGACGGAGTCCACGAACGCCCGGTCCGCGAGCTCGGTCCAGAAGTAGGGGCGGAGACGGACCCCCAGGGTGTCGAGGTGGGCCGTGATCACGTCGCGCACCGGGATCGCCTCGGGGGGCTCGTCGGCCCGCTGCACCCGCAGGGAGGACTCGGGGCCGTCGACGAGGACCCCCCAGGTGACCTCGACGACCCCGTCCCGGAAGAACACCTCGAGGCGGCTCTCCTCGCGCCCGCGCACCCCGCCGTAGACCGACACGACCGTGCCCGTGACTCCCGAGTGGTGCTCGACCATGAGAGCGGCCGTGTCCTCGACGTCGAAGCCCAGGGTGTGGCGTGTGGTGGCGGCGACCCGGTCGGCGGGACCGAAGAGCCACTGCAGGACGTCGATTCCGTGGATCGTGTGCTCCAGGAGGGTGCCGCCCCCGGCGTGGACGGCATGGCGGCGCCAGTCGCTGCTGTAGGGGTTCACCTCCGTCGTCGGGAACGCCTCGTCGTCCCGCAGGAGATAGGCCATCGGAGGGCCGAGCTCGCCGCGGAGAGCGACGTCGCGCACCCAGGTGAGCAGGGAGTGGCGCCGCATCTGGAAGCCCACCTGCGTCACGACCGGGGCGGCGGTCGCGGCAGCCGCCATCTCCCGGACGACCCCGAAGCTCGGCGCCAGGGGCTTCTCGGCGTAGAGGTGCTTGCCCGCCTCGAGGACGCCCAGGTACAGGTCGCGGTGGGTGGCCGTCGGGGTGCAGACGAAGACCGCGTCCACCTCGGGGTCGGCGAGGACGTCCGCGGGGTGCGGCGACGTGCGCTCGAAGGCCCAGTTCGCCATCGCCGCCCCGATCGCGTCGGGCGAGGGGTCGGCGGCGGCGACGGCCCGGATCGGGACGCCGTCGGAGGCGATGCGGGCCAGCGAAGCCGTGTGCAACAGGGCGATGTTGCCGCAGCCGACGAGGCCGATCCCGATCGTGTCGGCCATGTTCCCGCCCTTTCCGTGCGGAGCCGGGTGGGCGCCCGGCGACCAAGCCGTCAGGCCGGGGTGGCATCCTTGGCCCCGGCTCCGATCCAGACACCGTCGTGCACGAGGCCCTGGCGGGCCGCCTTGCGGTAGCCGAACTTGGCGGCGAGCCCCCCGCCGAGAGCGAAGAGGAACTCCTTCGGGGGTACGGCGTAGCCGGCGACCGTGTGCGGGCTGTACTGCGCCTGGCCGCCCTCGCACTCCAGCCACCCTGTGGCGATCATGCTGCCCTGGCCCACGAGGCGGGGTGCGAACCAGTGGGCGAGGAAGCCTGCCCGCCGCCCGCCCGGGGGCAGGCCCGCGCGGTCGAGTGCGAGGCCGTGGCCGTCGAGGGACGCCCCCACCGGCAGGACCATGGGGTAGGCGTCCGTGCCGCCGTAGCCGACGAGGCGGTGGGGGCTGCGGTCCAGCCTCTTGCGGTACTTCCTCGGCGCCACGCGCGGTTCCGTGCCCTTGGCCGGCGGTGACTGGGGAGCGGGGTCGCCGGCGGGGAGGGCGCGGCCGGACACGGTGGGGGCACCTGTGGCATCGACGTCGTCCCAGACGAGGATGCGGGCCACGTCGACGACGATCGGCACCCGGTAGTCGTAGTACTCGCGGCCGATGCGGTCCCAGAGGACCCCGCGCTTGCGTGCCGGCAGCCATTCCTCCCACTTCGGGTCCTCGAGCATGCGGGCGAACTGTGGCGGCTGGCGGTCGGGGAAGTGGGCGTCGCCTTGCACGAGGACGTAGCGGGGCGCCGTGGCGGAGCCGTGGTCGCGGGTGTGGAAGGCGAGTGCCACCCTTGGGTCGGCTTCGATGCGGAGGAGCTTGGCGAAGTTGCCCAGCGACGAAGACGTCGTCACCGTCCCCTTGGCGGCGTCGAATGCCCCGAGCGTCGTGACAGGCATCACCACCACGCCGCCGGCCGGGGTGCGGTAGGCCAGGGCGGCGGCGAGGTCCCCGCCCACGATCTCCCGGACCTCGTCGGTCCACATGTCCGTCCGGCCGTCGTCCTCGGCACCCATGCCGCCTCCCGTCTTCAGGCCCCGGGGCGCCGGAGCGTGCCGGAGGCTATCAGCAGACGCCGACCCCGCAGGGCCCGGCTTCCACCGATTCCTGTCGTACCCCCTCGCTACGCTGGCCCCCTGACCGATGGGGGGCGCATTGCGCTTGCTGTTCTTCGCCGACGTGCATCTGGACGCCGCTTTCCGCTGGGCGGGGCCCGACCTCGGCCGCACGCTCCGGCGGGGGCTCCGTGACGCCGTGACGTCCGTTGTCCGCCTGGCGGGGGAGTGCCCCGTCGACGCCCTCGTGTGCGCCGGCGACCTCTACGAGCACGACAGGGTGACGCCCGACACCGTGGCGTTCCTGCGCGACGCATTCGAGTCGCTCCACCCGCTGCCGGTCCTGCTCGCCCCCGGGAACCACGACTGGTTCGGTCCCACGTCGGCGTACGCCACGACCGGCTGGAGCGACAACGTCCACGTCTTCGCGGACGACACCCTGGGGCCGCTGCGTCTCGCCGACGGCTTCACCGTCTGGGGGGCGGCGCACCGGAACCCGGCGAACACCGCCGGGTTCCTGCGGGGCTTCCGGGCCTTCGGAGACGGCGTGCACGTCGGGCTCTTCCACGGCTCCGACCGCTCCCACTTTTCGTTCTCCGAAGACGCCAAGGAGCGCCACGCCCCCTTCAACGCCGAAGAGGTCCCGGCAGCCGGCCTCGACCACGCCCTGGTCGGTCACTTCCACGCCCCCTGCGACGGCGAGTGGCACACCTATCCCGGCAACCCGGCGGCGCTCGGCTTCGGCGAGACGGGCGAGCGGGGGGCGGTCCTCGTGACCGTCCACGCCGACGGGAGCGTCGCCCGGGAACGACACGTCGTGGGCACCACTGTCCTCGCCGACGTCGACCTCGACGTGACGGGCTGCACCAGCGCTCAGGGCATACGCGAGCGTGCCCGCGAGAGCCTCGCGGGCCACGGTGGGGCCGTCCGTCTCATGCTCCACGGCGAGCTCGCGTCCGGCGTCGACCTCGCGCCGGAGGACCTCGCCGACGTCGCCCCGTGGGTCGACGCCGTCCTGCCGACCGTGGTCGCGCTCAGATCCGGCTACGACATCGAGGCCGTCGCCACCGAGCGGTCCACGCTGCGGGGTCAATTCGTGGCCAAGGTGCTCGCCGCCGATCTCGACGACGAGGAGGCCAGACGGGTGGCAGTCACCGGCCTGCGGGCCCTCGACGGCCGCTCCGACCTGGAGGTGTTCTGAGATGAGGGTCCGCTCCGTGCACGCGAGGGCGTTCGGCCCGCTCCGAGACGCCACTCTCGACCTGGGCGCAGGCATGACCGTCGTCACCGGGCCGAACGAGGCGGGCAAGTCCGCCTGGCACGCGGCGCTCTATACGGCGATCTGCGGGGTGCGCCGGGGGCAGGGCCAGTCCAAGGCGCAGCGCGAGTTCGCGCTCAGGCACCGACCTTGGAGCGGCGGGCCGTGGGAGGTTTCCGCCCGCATCGACCTCGCCGACGGCCGCCGCGTCGAGCTCCGCCACGATCTCGGCGGCAGCGCGGAGTGCCAGGCTTTCGACCTCGACCTCGGGCGTGACGTCTCCGGCGACGTCGTCTTCGAGGGCGCCCCCGACGGGTCCCGCTGGCTCGGTCTCGACCGGCGGACGTTCCTGGCCACGGCCTGCGTCAACCAGGCGGACGTCCTGGCGGTGCTCGCGGCCAAGGACACCCTCCGGGACCACCTCCAACGGGTGGCGACGGCCGGTGGGGGTGACGCCACCGTCGCCGCGGCCCTCACGGCGATCGAAGGCTTCCAGGCAGAGCACGTGGGCACAGAACGAGCCAACTCGACGAGGCCCATTGCCCTCACCGGCGAGGCGGTGCGCCGGGCAGAGGCCGCTCTCGAAGACGCCCGGGATCGCCACAAGGACTTTCTGGCCCGCAACGCGAGGGCCGACGCGGCCGAACGTGACGCCGAGAGCGGACGTGGCGTTCTCCTGGCGGCGGAGGCGGCGTCCTCACGGCGGAGCGCCGCAGAGCTCGGGCGGCGGATAGCCGAGGCCCGGGCCCTCCTCGAACGTCACGCCGAGGCGGCGACGGCGGCCGACGACGAGGCCCTCGCCGGGCGGGTCGCCGCCGTGCTCGGCGCCGGCGAGGCGCCCGGCGTCTCCCGGGCGACCCACGACCGACCCCTCGCCGAACTGCGGGCGGATCTCGATTCCCTTCCGGCGTCGTCCGGGCTGCCCGTCGGCGCCGATCCCGAGGTCGAATCCGCTCTGCACGGGCTCCGCGAGGCCCGGGCGGGGCTTGCCGCGCACGACGGCCTGCGGCCCGCCGCGCCCGGGCCCCGGCCCGTGCCCGAAGGAGTGGGGGCCCGGGAGCTCTCCGACCTCGCCCGGACCCTGGATGCGCCCCCGGCCCCCCTCGACCAGGCGCTCGTGGACCGGGTCGAGGGTCTCCGCTCCCCTGCCGGGGAACAGACCGCGTCGGGTTCCCCGGTCGTGGGGTTCGCTGTCGCCGCCGTGGGCGCCGTCCTCGCCGGCGTCGGCGTGGCCACGGTCGCCGTTCTCGTCGCCCTCGGTGTCGTCCTCTGCGCCGCCGGCCTCGCCGCCGCCCTCCTCCTCCGCGCCCGGCGGAGCCGGGGCGCCCGCGCCCGCCTCGCCGCCCTGGCCCGGGCCGAGGCCGCGCTCGCCGGGCACAGGCAGGCCGCCGAAGAGACGGAACGCACGCGCTCCGGGGCGGTGCAGCGCTGCCGTGAGCTCGGCGTGGAGCCCGATCCCGGGTCCCTCCGGCGGGCGGCTGACGACGTGCTCGGGGCCGAGACTGCCGCCCGGGCAGCGGCCGAGTGGACCGTTCGCCGTGGCGACGTCGTGCGCCATGTCGACGGTTGGCGTGATCACGCCGCCGGCCTGCTCGCCGCCCGCGGCGTGGATGTCGCCGACCCCCGCGACGCCGCCGCGGTCGCGGGGGGGTGCGAGCGGTACCTGGAGCGGAGGCA
The DNA here is from genome assembly GCA_964370965.1 of uncultured Acidimicrobiia bacterium. Lineage (GTDB taxonomy): Bacteria > Actinomycetota > Acidimicrobiia > UBA2766 > UBA2766 > CAYJLW01. The sequence continues at coordinate 26,233 of CAYJLW010000019.1, forward strand.
CGAACAGGACCGCGCCGAGGCCGCCCGCGTGCGCCTGTCGCGCAGCGTCGAGGTGCGCGAGGTCTCGGTTCTCGCGGGAGTCACGGGTGCGCCCGATGCCCCGGAGGCCGAGCTCCTGGCCGGCCTGGCCGCGTGGCGCCAAGAGCGGAATCGCCGACTCGAGGCGGCCGCCGCCGCCGGCCGGGCGCGGACGGAAGCTTCCCGCCTCCTGGCGGGCAAGGACCTCGCCGAGGCCGAGGCCGCGCACGAACGGCTGCAGGCAGCGGCGGAGGCGGCGGAGGCCGCGGTGCCAGCGAGAGTGGTGGTGCCGACCGAGATCGAGGGCGACCCGGATGCCACTGTCGCCCGGCTGCGGGCGGCCGCCGCCGCGGCCGAGGCGATCGCGGCCGGGGAGCGAGGCGGCGTCGTCCAGCTCGCCCGCACGATCCCCGACGTGGCGGTCGCCGAGGAGCACCTCGCCGTCGCGCAGGAGGCCCGTTCGCGAGTCGAGCGCCTCCGGGACACGCTCACCTTGACGGCCGGGTTCCTCCGGGAGGCAGAGGAGGACGTCTACCGTGACGTCGCCCCCCGCTTGGCGGTCGCCGTGGGCGCATCCCTCGCCCGGGTCACCGGTGGTCGCTACGGAGAGGTCACGGTCGATCCGGAGACCCTCACCGTCCTTGTGCGGACCGCCGACGGCCTGCGGGAAGCCTCCGCTCTCTCCCACGGCACCACCGAGCAGGTCTACCTGCTCCTGCGTGTGGCCCTCGCCGCGGCGCTCACCGCAGCCGGAGAAAGCTGTCCGATCCTGCTCGACGACGTGCTCGTGCAGAGCGACAGTGCGCGCAAGGAGCGCATCCTGACGCTCCTCCACGAGCTCAGCCGGGACCACCAGATCGTGCTGTTCACCCAGGAGGAGGACGTGGCCGGGTGGGCCGCCCGGAACCTCGACCCCGAGCGCGACCGCCTCGTGTCCTGGCACGCCCCCGACGCGTCCGGGGCCGTCCACAGCAACGGTCCCGACGGCGGGACTTCGTCATGGGCGCCGGGCGTCATGTCGCCGGAAGACCGTCCCCGGGCTACGCCTTCTTGAGGTAGAGCTGGAACTCGATCGTGCCCTTCTCGTCCACCGACAGCACCATGGGCGCCGTCGGCGTCTCGACGTCGAAGTCGGCGAACGTCACCGGGGTCGACCCCGTCACGGTGACGACGGCACCGCTGCGCTCGGCCTCCAGGGACACGGTGGCCGCCTTCGTGACGCCGTGGATCGTGAGATCCCCCTCGGCCTCGACCTTGATCCGCTTGCCGTCGTCGGGTATGGCCCCCAGGTCGACCGGCTGCGTGAGCTTGAACGTGGCGTCGGGGTACTTCGACGTGTCCAGGGCCTCCTGGATGCGGCGGTCCCGGCGGAACTCGTCGCTCTGGATAGTCGTGAGGTCCACCTTCACGTCGGCAGACGTGAGGCGCGTGCCGGAGATCTCGATCGTGCCCGTCACGTCGGCCGTGCGTCCCACCGCCGTGTTGTGGCCGAAGCGGGCGAGCTCCTCCTCGACCCGGAAGCCGGCGAAGGAACCCCCGTCTCCGTCGCCCTTGCCGAGGCCGGGATCGACGACCCATCGTCCGTCCACGACCACTGGGGTGGCGTTCCCGGACGGGCTCCGCACCGCCTTCGCTGCGGTGTCGAGATCGGCGGGCGGCGGGGCGTCCCCGGAGTAGAAGAGCCACACGACGGCTCCGGCGCCCAAGGCGAGGACCGTGGCGGCTGCGATCAGGATCCAGCGGAGGCGATGGGTGGGCTTCGTCATGGCAGGAGTCTCGCGACTGTGACTGCGGGACTGCTGTGCGGCGGCTGTGGATCCGCTGGGAACTCGGGCGGGGCCGCCTCTCGACCGGGGGCCCAGCCGGATCCCAGCGGGCACACAGGAGCCGGGACCAAGATGGGGTTCCGGGCGCGTCCGCCCGGTTCACGACGGCATCGATCTGGAGGCGACATGATCGCAGCACTGCTCGGCGGGATCGCCACCGCCACGGGATCCCAGTGGGGGCCGGGGCACGGCCGGGGCCGGGGCTCAGGCTTCGGCCAAGGCTGGCACCACGGCTTCGGCTTCGGGGGCGACGGCTGGGGGAGCGCACTCGCCCTGGCGCTTGCCGCTGCGGCCCTCGCCCTCGCGATCTGGGCGCTGGTCCGGACGCGGCGTCCCCGGGCCGGGGTCGTGGGCGGAGGCGGGGGGGCGGCCCTCGAGATCCTCGGGACGCGTCTCGCCCGCGGCGAGATCGCCCCGGAGGAGTACTCCAGTCGGGCGGCGGTCCTCGGCGGCGCACCCCCGGCTTCGCCAGGGGCGTCGGCCGGGGAGGAGACTCCGTCCGCCGAGGGCACGTCCGAACCCTGACGCCGCGACGCAACTGGGCCGCCCCGCGACGCAACTGGGCGCGCGTGGACCAAGACCAGGGCGCCCAGGAGCCCCCCAAGGGAGGGGGGCGCCCCCGCGCGCCTGGTGTGGGGCGTAGCGCGCCCAGTTCGTGGGGAACACCCCCCGGGCGGGCTCTGGGGCGCCCGTCCCGGTCAGCCGCCGGCCAGGCCCACGAGGGTTTCGGTCCGCTCCCAGACGCGCCTCTGCAGACCCTCGTCGCGGCAGGGCGCGGTGGCCGGTAGCAGGGCGGGCCCCAGGCGTCGACGTGAAGAAGCGGCACGTCGTCCCCGCCAGCTCCGGGTCGGTGGCCACACGGACCGACATCTCGGCCCTCTGGGCCGGCGTGCGCACGAGCGGCGTGCGGGCGCCGAGGCGGGCGAGTCGTCCCATCATCGGCATCTCGCGTTCCAGGCCCGACGCCACCATGCCCGGGCACACGGCGTTGGCTGTCACCCCGTGGGGCCCCCAGCGCCGGGCGAGCTCGAAGGTGAACAGGAGGTCGAGGAGCTTCGTGCGCCCGTAGACCCGGAACGACCGGGCGGGCCGGTAGTGACGCAGACCTCGAAGTGCTCCGGGTCCAGGCGCCCGGCCCGGCGATGCGCGCCGATCGGCGAGCTTCGCGAACCGGCGTTCGACGAGGTTCAGTCACGAGCTGCATCGACTGATTGTCCAAGATGACGTGGACGTCGAGGTCGTCGGGGACGTTCTTGCCGATGAGCCCAGGAACCGGCGGAACTCCTCGGCACTGACGACCCCCCGTCTACGTCCGCGTCGCTGATCGAGCGCGGCTTGCCCGGGCGCGCCTCGTCGTGGAGGCCAGGGACCCGTTGCGGATGGCGAGACACGTACGTATGATATGTACATGCCGAACAAGACGATCAGCGTGCCTGATGATGTTGTGCCGATCATCGACCGGCTCGGCGTCCCGTTCTCGAAATGGGTGACCGATCAGCTCCGCCGCCATGCCGCGCAGTCGACCATGACCTTTGCTCAACAGCTCGTCGCCGATGCAGCGCTGGCCGGAACCGGGCAGCGGCTGACCGAGGAGGACGCTCTGGCTACTGGTGAGCGAATGGAACGTTCCGCACCGTGGTAGCGCGAGGTGGGGTGTACTGGGTCGATCTCGACAAGCGTCGGCCTTGTGTGGTCGTTTCCTCCGGCGAGGTCCTCAGTGTCGAAGTCTGGCAGACCCACGTCGTGCCCCTGACGTCGAATCTCGACAGAGCAGGCCTCGCCGGCAACGTGCTGCTTGACTCCACGGTGACGGGTCTTCCGAGGGACTCCGTTGCCGTGCCGCTCGGGTTGGAGCTGGTCGATCGATCCTGGCTGGTGGAACACGTGGGGCAACTGCCTCGGGCCTTTGTCGATGCCATCGACGATGGTATCCGGGCTGTGCTGGGCCTTTGAGCCCTATGGGCGCCGGCATCTCGGTCGAGAGAGGCCACCCACCATCGTGAGTGCCCTCGGAGACTGCGGCGCCTGACTCCCTTGATGAGGTTGTTGCTCGCCTCGGTCGGCCCGTTCGTCGCTTTCGCTGAGCGTGGCTCTCTCCACCGCGCGCACCCAGCACCCAACACCCCCGGGGTGAACACCTCGGGGGTCCGCTTCCTGGTCAGCCGCCGGCCAGGCCCACGAGGGTTTCGGTCCGCTCCCAGACCCGCCTCTGAAGGCCCTCGTCGCGGCAGGGCGCGGTGGCCGGAAGCAGGCGGGCCCCGGGCGTCGACGTGAAGAAGCGGCCCGTTGTCCCCGCCAGCTCCGGGTCGGTGGCCACGCGGACGGACATCTCGGCCCCCTGGTCCGGTGTGCGCACGAGCGGCGTGCGGGCGCCGAGGCGGGCGAGTCGTCCCAGCATCGGCATCTCGCGTTCCAGGCCCGACGCCACCATGCCCGGGCACACGGCGTTGGCTGTCACCCCGTGGGGCCCCCAGCGCCGGGCGAGCTCGAAGGTGAACAGGAGGTCGAGGAGCTTCGTGCGCCCGTAGACCCGGAACGAGCGGGCGGGTCCGTAGTCGCCCAGGACCTCGAAGCTCTCCGGGTCGAGGGGCCCGGCCCGGCGATGCGCTTCTGACGCCACGACGACCACGCGACTGCCCTCCGCGGCGGCGAGAAGGTCCCCGAGGAGGTTCGTGAGCAGGAACGGGCCCAGGTAGTTCGTGGCCAGCATCGCGTCGAAGCCGTCGGCGGTCACTGTGGGGCTGCGGGCGTGGACCCCGGCGTTGTTCACGAGGACGTCGATCCGCCGGTAGCGGTCGTGCAGCTCCGCACCGAGGCGCCTCACCTGCTCCAGCTCGGAGAGGTCGGCCACGGCGACGTCCACGTCGGTGCCGGTGTCGGCGGCGATCGCCTCGGCCTCCCGGGCCCCCTTGGTCCCGTCGCGGCACACGATCGTGACCCGGCCTCGGGCGCGAGCCAGCTCGGCGGCGGTGACCCGCCCGATGCCGGACGTGGCCCCGGTCACGACGACGCGTTTGGCGTCGATGCGAGCGGTGGGCATGGCACCCTCCCTCCTTCGTTTCCGGCCCGGAGTATGCCGGTGTGGTGGAATCGGTGCCCGGACGACCACGGAGGACCGCATGGACGACACGACGCCGACCTCGCGTCCGGCCGCCGAGGCCGCGGGCACGGCGCCCGGTCGGGGACGTCTCGCCGGGAGGAGCGTCCTCGTCGTGGGCGCCGGGCAGCGGCCCTGTGCCGACGAGGACGGCCCCATCGGCAACGGCCGGGCCATCTCGGTGCTCGCCGCCCGCGAGGGTGCCGCCGTGGCCTGCGTGGACGTCGACGCCGCTTCCGTCCAGGAGACCGTGGAGCTCGTCACGGGGGAGGGGGGCGAGGCGCACGCGATCATGGCCGACGTCACCGTCCCGGAGGACTGCGAGCGCCTCGTTGCCGACGCCGTCACCGCGCTGGGTGGCCTCGACGCCGTGGCCCTGAACGTGGGTGCCGGGGCCGGCTACACGCTGGCGGGCACCACCGCAGCCGACTGGGACGCCACCTTCGCCCTCAACCTCCGCTCGCACTTCCTCGTCGCCAAGGCGGCGATGGCGGTGCCCGTCACCTCGGCGATCGTCTTTGTGAGCTCGGCGGCCGCCCTCCGCCCGGGGAGCCTCATCCCCGCCTACGACGCGTCGAAGGCCGGCCTTCTGGGCCTGTCCCGCCATGTCGCCCTCGAAGGCGCCCGCACGGGGGTGCGGTCCAACGTCGTGGTGCCCGGCCTCATCGACACGCCCCTCGGGCGCCTCGCCTCGGCCTTCCGCCCCGAGCGGGCCAAGGCGCCCATCCCCCTGGGGCGCCAGGGCACCGGCTGGGAGGTCGCCTACGCCACCGTGTTCCTCCTCTCGGACGAAGCGAGCTACGTCACCGGCCATACGCTCGTCGTCGACGGCGGCCTCACGTCGCTGTCCTGACGCGACGCCGGTATGGTCGGCACTCACGGAACTGGGCGCGTTGCGCGTCACATGCGGGGGCTGGCGCGCCCGGTTTCGGGTGGCCCGCCGGTGCGGACGGCGGCGGTGACACGCGTAGCATTGTCCGGAGACCATGACGCCGCAGATGAAGAAGATCGTCGTCGCCGCGGTGCTCGCCTTCGCGAGCGCCGTTGTGCCCATCCCGGCCTTCGAGGCGGCGCGCCCGCCCCGCGACCTCGTCGTCCTCGAGCGGATCGCTCCCGACGGCGGGAGCGGCCAATGGACCGGCAGCGACCCGGAAACACCGGCCACCGGATAGCGGGGGCAGGGGGTCGGCGGCGGGCCGTGGGCGCCTACCCCGGGAGGGCAGCCAGCCGGCGCAGTTCGCTGCGGAGCTTCGCCAGGGAGAACGCATGCAGGCCGAGGGCGGTGAGGCCCCGGATCCCGCGGGGCCGCTCTCGATCACCACGACGAGGTCGAGGTACGAGCGTCGCGCAGGCGCCCCTCGGTCTGTTGGCCGGGCGGGAGCGCGTCACGCGCTCGGGGCGGGACCCTCCGGTTCCGTCTCGACACCGCCGCCTCGGGCGGAGGCCAGGACGGCCTCGCTGGCGGCGAGGTCGGCGGCGCCATCGGCGCCCTCGTAGGGCGCCCGCTCCCCGGAGGCGACGGCGTCGAGGGCGGCCGCCACCGAGGCCCTGTGGGCGGCGGGGTAGTAGCACACGTCGGCATCCCAGAGGATGTCGCCCTCGTCGTCGGCGTCCACGACGTGCCCACTGGACGTGCGCACCGTGCCGCTGCGGGAGTCGCCCCAGGCCCCGCCCTCCCCGAGGACCTCCAGCCAGCCCTCCGTGCCCACCACCGTCGCCATGACTCCGCTACGGTCCCCCGCCACGCCCTCCTGTCCCACGGCGGCCCACGTCCAGGAGACGGGGACGTCCCCGCAGAACCAAGCGGCCCCGGCGACGTCCTTCTCGGAGGGACCGCCGAGGGCTCGGACGCCGTGGACCTCGCCCGCCGGGGTGGCGGTGAGAGCGCGACTCAGGGCGACGAAATGCACGACGTGGTCCGACATCCAGGGGAAGCCGCCCTCCGCCCGCCAGCCGGTGTCGGCCGCAGCGACGGCCGGGGCGAACGCCGGGTGGGGACGCCACCCGTAGAACGTGATCGCCACCGACCGCACCCGTCCCACGGCGCCGTCGGCGACGAGGCGGCGGGCCGCCTGGGCGGGCGGGTGGAAGACGTAGCTCTCCTCGACGAGAAGGCGGCGGCCCTGTTCCCGGGCGTAGGCAGCGAGGGCGAAGGCCTCCGCGGCCGACGTCGCCGCCGGCTTCTCGACCACCACGTCGACGCCCGCCGCGATGACGTCGCGGGCCACGGGAGCGTGGGCGACGGTGGGCGTGAGGACGAACACGACGTCGGGCGAGTGGCGATCGAGGAGGCGGGGATGATCGGCCACGGCGGGGGTGCCAGCGGCCTCCCAGCCAGCCCGCCGCTCTGCGTCGGTGTCGGCGACGGCGACCACGGTGGCGCCGGGGTACGCAGCCACCCCGGCGAATATGCTGCCGGAAATCCAACCCCCGCCGACGAGACCCACGCGCACCCGGCAGTGTAACCAGAGCCCTGGCCGGGCGTCCGCCGGCCATCTCACATCGGGAGCGGCTCCAGGCGGCGCGCCTCGCTGCGGGGCTTCGCCAGGGAGAACGCCTGCAGGCCGACGGCGCTGAGGCCCCGGATCCCGCGGGGGCCGCTCTCGATCACCATGACGAGGTGGAGGTAGCACCTCGGGCACGGGGCAGGTCGTCTCGGCCCGGACCCGCTCGTAGAACTCCACCTCCGTGCGCATGATGTCGTGCTCGTAGGTGAGGACGTCGGCGGCGGGGTCCGGGGCGATCTTGAGGACGGCCTCGCGGCCGTCCGTGAGGCGCACGACGTAGGCGGTGTTGTAGGTCCCGTCCGTGAGCTCGGCGGCCGAGGCGGTCGCGGCCCGCGGGCCGAAGGCCCCCCGCACCAGGGCGTCGAGCTCGCCCGCGCGCAGCGGACGCTTCCTCATCGTCGCCATCGTCCCCCCGGTGGGTGGGAGCCTGTCACGCTCACTTCTCGAACGTGGCAGCGAGAACTCGGTCGTGGGTCCGGATCCGGCGGGCTTCCCGCCTCCCGGCCGAGACGAACTGAACACGGCTACTCATGTGTGGTCAACCTACACACCTCTTGACGGGCGGTCGGGTCGGCGCTGGGGCCCACGGTGAGGCGGGCCGGGCCGAGCCCGGCGTCGGCGAGGACGCCCTCGGGAACCGGGATCCGGACGGTGGCCGTGGCGCCGGTGGTGACCGTCACGCGCCGGAACCCGCAGAGCGCCGGGAGCGGGCGGTGCTCCGAGCCCAGGGCACGGTCGGCATACACCTGCACGACCTCGTCGCCGGGACGCGAACCGGTGTTGCGGATCTCGACTCGCACCTCGCTGCCGACCGCCGTGGGCTGGACCGTGGCGGGGCCGTACGCGAACGTGGTGTAGCCGAGGCCGGAGCCGAACCAGAAGGCCGGGTCGCGCTCCTCTGCGAGCATGAGGCGGTAGCCGTGCAGCGGCCCATAAGTGACGGCCCGGGCGCGGCGGTCGAAGGGCGGGTAGTCGGCCGCGGCGCGGGCCCAAGTGCAGGGCAGGCGCCCGCCCGGTGCGGCGGCGCCGAAGAGGACGTCGGCTACGGCGTGGCCGCCCTCCATGCCCGGGTACCAGGCCACGAGAACGGCCGGGACACGCTCCCGCCAGGACTCGGTGACGAAGGCGCTGGCGCCCTCGATGACCACGACGGTCTCGGGGCAGCGGGCGGCGACCGTCCGGACGAGCGCCTCGTGAGCGGGCCGAAGCGTCAGATGGGCGCGGTCGCCTCCGGACCGCCAGATGTACTCCCCCTCGTCCCGGTGCGTACAGCCGACGACGACGACGGCGGCGTCGGCGCCGGCCGCCACGCGCTCGGCGACGGAGGGGTCGTCGACCGGGGCGGCGACGACCTCCACACCGCGCGTCCCCGCAGCGGCCCGCAACCCCTCCAGAACGGTGACGACGTGTGGGGCGCGCACCCAGGACGACCCGCGGTCCCCGGTGTTGGGGAGGTCGGCGAGACGGCCCACAACGGCGACGCGGCGGTGGCGGCCCGGGTCGAGGGGCAGCACCGGCGCGCCGGCGCCCGCCACCACCTCGTTGCGGAGCAGCACCATGGCCTTCGTCGCCGCCTCCCGGGCGAGGGCCCGGTGGGCGGCGCAGGCAACGGTCTCGGGGCCGTAGCGGCCGGCCTCGCCGACTTGGGCGTGACGGACCTGAGCGCGCAAGAGGCGCAGGACGGCGTCGTCGATCCGCGCCCCGGGGACCTGGCCCGCCGCCACCCGGGCGAGGAGGCGCCGGAAGCGGAAGCAGAACGGCATCTCGAGGTCCTGACCGCCGATGAGCGCCGCCGCGGCGTCGCGGACCCCGAAGACGAAGTCCGACATCACGAAGCCGTCGAAGCCCCACTCGTCCTTCAGGATCCCCTGCAGGAGGGGACCGTGGTGGCCGCACCACTGCCCGTTCACCCGGTTGTAGGCGCTCATCACCGAGGCCGCCCCGGCGTCCACGCAGCGCCGGAAGTGGGGGAGGTACACGTCCCGCAGAGTGGTGTCGTCGATGCGGACGTCCACCCGGAAGCGGGCGTTCTCCATGCTGTTGCAGGCGTAGTGCTTCACGCACGCCATGACGTGGCGTTGCGCCCCGCGCACGAGGGCGGCGCCCATCTCGCCGAGGAGGTGGGGGTCCTCGCCGTAGGTCTCCTGCGCCCGGCCCCAGGCGGGGTGGCGGAGGAGGTTGACGCACACCCCGGCGAAGAGGTTCGCCCCCTGGGAGCGGGCCTCGACACCGATGGCGTCGCCGATGCGCGTCTCGAGGTCGGGATCGAACGTGGCGCCCCGGGCCATGGGGACGGGAAAAGCCGTGGAGTTGCCCATTACGACACCGCGGGGGCCGTCGGTGAAGCGGATCCCCGGGATCCCGAGGCGGGGCACGGCCCCGGCCACTATCGGCGTCGGGTTGTAGCGACGGGCCATCGAGAGGGCGCCCCGCACGAGGGGGGCGTCGCCGCTCAGCATGGCGATCTTCTCCGCGAGCGTGAGGCGGTCGCGCAGCTCCCGGGCGCGGGCCTCCACCTCGCCGTCGCTCAGCGGGTGGCCGGCGGGCAAGTCTCCCCAGACGTCTCTCTCTGGCCCTTCACGTCCGGACTCCCCCATCGCGGCCGGACTATAGGCGGGGGGGGGTGGGGGGGGGGGGCCGCCGCGGGGAGGGGCGCCCCCCGCCCCCCCCCGCCCCCCCCCCCCCCCCCCCCCCCCCCCCCCCCGCCACTCACGAGGCCTTGGAGGCCCAGACCCGACGTACGTCCGGACTCCCCCATCGCGGCCGGTCGGGAGCAGTCGACTCCCCGGCCCGACCCCGACGCGTGCCCCCTGCCTACCCGGCGGTGTCGGCGAGCACCATGGCGGCGACGTTGAACGCGGAGTCGACGGCCTGGTGAGTGCCCATGCCGATGCCGCCGGCGTCGCACCCCACGAGATACAGGCCGGGCAGGGGCGTGCGTGGGTCGGGCTTCGTACGGCCCACCTGGCCGATGAACTGCCCGAGGCCGATGCACTCCCCGCCCTGGCCGGGGACGACGGAATCGCGGCTCTGCGCGGAGACGCTCTGGGTCGTGTACGCCTCGCGCTTCACGATGTGGTCGGTGATCCCCGGCCAAGCCGCGGCGATCGCCTCCTCGACCTTGGCGATGCCGGCGAGGCTCATCGGCGACTTCGGGTCCGCCGAGGACATCGTCCCGATGATCGCCACCTGATGCTGGTCGTCGGGGGCGAGGCCGGGGTCGTAGAGGGAGGGGACGACGATGTAGAGCGCCGGGACGTCGGGCCATTCGCCCGCTTCGGCCCGGTCGTAGCGTTGCGTGTCCCACCAGCTCTGGTCGGAGAAGCCCAGGATCGCGGGCACCTCGAAGATCGGGGCGTCGAGGAAGTAGCGCACGCCCACGATCCCCCATGAGGGCTCCAGGGCCCGCACCCGCTCCACGTAGTCGTCCGGGAGGTGCTCGGCGCCCACGAGCTTCAGCGCGGTGGGCTGGATCCCGGCGTTGGAGATCACGACCGGCGCCCGGTGCTCGGCGCCGTCGGTGGTGCGGATCCCGACCGCGCGGCCGTCCTCGACCAGGACGCGCTCGACGCGGGTCTTCGGGAGGAACGTGCCCCCGTGCGCGGCGACGTAGTCCGCCGCCACCTCCGCTACGCGGCCGAAGCCCCCCCGGTGGTAGCGGCCGCCGCCACCGCCGGCGAAGAGGAAGTCCCGCAGGCCCATGATCCCCTCGGAGGCGGGGCAACGGTCGACGGGCACGAGGAAGAACAGGTTCAGGATCACCCCGAGGTAGCTCTGCAGGGCGTGGGGGAGGGCGAACTTCGCCATCCAGTCCCACATGCAGGTCTCGTCGAGGCCGGCGACGTCCTCGTCCGAGAGGGTGAGCATCTCCGCGGCCATCGTCATGAACCCGGTGAGCTCATCGGGGGAGACGCCGAACTCCGTCTGGAGGCGGTCCATGACGGTGGGGTCCTCGGCGGCGCCCGAGAAGAGGATCCACTTGCCGTCCCCCCGCTTGTAGAGGAGCTGGCCGGGGTCCTTCGTGGGGATGAGCGGGGGGGCGGCGGCTTCGAGGTCGAGGACGGAAAGGAGCTCGTGGAAACGGGACGCCGCCCCCGGGATGCCCACGATGGGCCACATCTCGTAGCCGTAGCCGTCCTTGTGGACCGTGACGGACTTCCCCCCCGCCTGGGGGTTCTTGTCCGCGAGCAGGACCCGCCGGCCCTCCTTGGCGAGCAGGGCGCCGATGGCCGCCCCGCCGTAGCCCGCTCCGATGACGATGACGTCGTACTCGCTCACCGCTGCCCCCTGGTGCTGTGTCGGCTATCTCGTGCCGGCCTTCTGGTCCGTGACGTGCCACGGCGACGGGTACCACCACTCGGGTGTGCGTTCCGCCACGACGTCGTGGTCCTCGATCAGGATGTGCATGAGGTTGTAGGGGACGGCCATGAGGAAGAGGCCGCCCGGGTAGCAGGTCTGGTTGCAGAGGTAGAGGTTCTCGACCGGGGTGCGGTAGCGGGCGAGTTCCGGGAGCGGCTTGCGCGACCACCACTCGTCCCGGGACTGGCGCATGCCGATCCAGTTCCCGCCCACGAAGGCCATGTTGCGGAATTCCGAGTCGTAGGGCGTGTTCACCCAGGAGTGCAGCACCTTGTCGCGGGTGATGTTCGGGGCGTAGCTCTGCAGGACCGTGAGCATGTTGTCGAGGATCTCCTCGGACGCCCTGTTCACGGCTTCGGGGCCGTCTGCGTGGTCCTCGGGCGCGGGCACCTCCAAGAAGCCGGTGAGGATGTAGTGGCCGGGCCGGGCACGGCGGTCGTGGATGCCGTGGTTCACCCAACCGATGAGGTAGTGGTCGAGGTCGGTGGGGTGGCGGCGCTGCACGTAGACGTCGTCGCGCTGGCCGTTGAAGGCCTCGGTCGTGGCGTGCAGCACCATGCCCATCGGGTGGTGCGCCCCGTTCATCCGCTCGCCCGCCGTCTCGTAGAAGGGCAGCTCCGAGACGACGACGTTGGGGACGAAGAGGCCGCCGCCTTTGAGGCTGAGGTCGCGGACGCGCTGCACGAAGTCCGCGGAGAGGTGCGCCCCGGAGACCTGCTCCAGGAAGGTCTGCTTCACGTGCAGGCCGCTGATGACGGCGATGTCGGCGTGGACGGTCTTCTCTTCGAGCACGGAGTCGTCGGCGACGCGAACGCCGGTGGCCCGGCCGTCCTGGACGACGATCTCGCTCACGGGGGCGTTCACGAACATGCGGGCGCCGTGAGCGAGGGCGCAGCGGATCACGGAGTGGGCGAGGGCGTGCATCCCGCCCACGGGCGCGCCGGCGGACATGAGCTGCAGGAGGTTCGCCGCCAGGCCGGTGAGGGCCGTGCCCTTCCAGAACGGGTCGGGGCCCTGGCCCCAGCTCCCGTAGAGCTGGCAGGCCTTCACGGGGTCGGGCATGGTGATGCCGTCGAGGAACTCCATGAGGGACATGTCGATGAGGGCGTCGTCGAAGAAGGGGAGGACCTCGCGGTACATCTGCACGCCGGGGATCTCCTCGGGGGGCACTCCCCAGCGCTCGTCGTAGGGCGGCGTCCAGAAGATGCTCCGTAGGAGGTCGACGACGCGGGTGCGGATGGAGTCCATGAACGAGACGTAGAACTGGGCGAGGTCCGGGCCCATGGCCTCCGCGTGCAGGGCGGGGTCGCGGGCGGCGGGGTCCATGAAGAAGCTCCCGCTGGAGAAGACCCGGCCGTCGGGTGTCACGCCGCCGCCCAGGTTCCTCGGGTACGACATCCGGAAGCCGTAGCGGCCCAGCTCGAGCTGCTCGTAGGCGGGCGCGGCGGCGCCGTAGAGGATGGAGGCGTGCGGGTCGATGAGGTAGCCGGGGACGGGCTCGAGCTGTTCGGCCCCCCCGCCGAGCTCGGGGCGGGCCTCCAGGACGCAGACGGAGAACCCCCACTTGGCGAGGTAGGCGGCGATCGTGACGCCGTTGGGGCCGCCGCCGACGACGACGAAGTCGTAGCGGTTCTTCCGCCGAAGGCCTTCTCCCGTTCCCACCGCCACAGCGCTCATCCCGGCAGTTTTACACTTATGGCTGTGGGTGTAAAGCCCCAATCCTGAGGCGGGTCTCCGGTCGACGCGAGGGTGCGGTAGCGCCGCCGGGCCCGCCGCCTACGTGAGCCCGAGTGCCGGCACGAGGCGGCGGCGCAGGTAGGCGCGCTGGTCGTCCGGCGCCCGCGGGACGGGGTCGGGGAACAGCAGCAGGGACAGCAGGAAGCGGATGGCGGTCTCGGTGATCTCGTCCATGTCGTCGGCCACCTCGGGGGCGAGTCGCTCCAGCGGGGCGAGGAAGCGCCGGCCCACCGACACCGAGGCGGGGGAGAGGCTGTCCCGGGCCCAGGCCGCCGTGTCCGCCCCCGGGCTCGCGATGAGGGACAGGACGGGATCGACGGGGAACTCCGCGAGGGCCACCATCATCGCCTCCACCACGAACTCTCCTCCGGTCTCGGCACGTTCGCCCACCGCCCACACGCGTTCCACCAACCGGTTCGCCGCTTCCGCCATGGCCGCCTCGAGGACGGCTTCCCGGTGGGGGAAGTGGGCGTACAGGGTGGGGCGGGACACGCCCGCCTCCGTGGCGATGGCCGTCATCGACGTGCGTTCCCACCCGAGACGGGACACGCAGGCGATCGTGGCATCCACGAGTCGTCCCTTGGCCTCGGCGGCGTCCGCGGGCGGACGCCCCGCCCACGCCGCGCGCCGCGGTGTTGGGGCGGGGGCGGGCGGTCGGGCCATGGGCCCAGGCTAGGTGACGCCGCCGGGGCCCCCCGGGACGCCGGCGCGCACAGCGGGCACCCAGGAGCAGCAGGCAGAATGCGGGCGTGACGCCAAGGAACAGACCGGCTTCCCCGCCGGTGGCGAGCCCCGCGGGGCGTGTCCTCGTCGTGGACGACGAGCCCTCGATCACCGATGCCGTCTCCACGGCCCTGGGCTACGAGGGCTTCGACGTCGCCACCGCCGGGAACGGCACCGCCGCCCTTGCTCTCGTGGACGAGTTCCGGCCCGACCTCGTCGTCCTCGACGTCATGCTTCCCGACTGCGACGGCGTCGAGATCACCCGCCGCCTGCGCGGGAACGGCGTGGACGTGCCCGTGCTGTTCCTCACCGCCCGTGACGCTCCCGCCGACCGGGTCGAGGGCCTCAGGGCGGGCGGCGACGACTACGTCACGAAGCCCTTCACGCTCGCCGAGGTGATCGCCCGCATCCACGCCATCCTGCGACGCACCAGGGGCGGGCGGGCCGACGACTGTCTCCGCTTCGCCGATCTCGAGCTCGACGTCGACACGCACGAGGTGTGGCGGGCGGGCGAGGCGGTGCGCCTCACGGCGACGGAGTTCAACCTTCTGCGCTACTTCATGGAGAATCCCCGGGTCGTCCTGTCCAAGTCCCAGATCCTCGACCGTGTGTGGCACTACGACTTCGGCGGGGACCCGAACGTCGTCGAGACGTACGTGAGCTACCTCCGCAAGAAGCTCGACCGGCTCGGACCGCCGCTCATCCACACGATCAGGCTGGTGGGTTACAGCCTGCGAGAAGCCGGGGAGTGACGTTGGGCGAGACGCCTGGCCGGCGCGGGGGCGGCCGGTGGGGGCGGCTCCCGCTGCGCACCCGCCTCCTCCTCGCCGTGGGCGCGGTCGCCTGCGTGGGGCTGCTCGTGGCGGACGTGGCCACCTACGTGGCGCTGCGTTCGTTCCTCGTCGACCGCACGGACGCCGTCCTCGACAGCGCATCGGGACCGCTCTCCCGCTTCGCCTTCGGGCGGCGGGGACGCCACGGCTTCGACCACGACGGCGACGAGCGGGCGGATCTCGCCGCCGCCGCCCCTGGTGCGTACGTGGAGGTGCGGGACGCCCACGGCGACGTCGTCCTGAGCGGATCCACGCGCCGGGAGTACGCCACGGCGACGCCCGACCTCCCCGGGGGGCTCGACCCCCCC
Source organism: uncultured Acidimicrobiia bacterium (assembly GCA_964370965.1). Taxonomy (GTDB): domain Bacteria; phylum Actinomycetota; class Acidimicrobiia; order UBA2766; family UBA2766; genus CAYJLW01. Next base: position 41,641 of record CAYJLW010000019.1, read on the forward strand.
GGCCACGGCCGGGCGAGATACCTCACCGTGGCGGCCGTGGAGGGCACGGGGCCGGAGTTCCGGGTGCGGGCCCAGGGGCTGCCCGACGGCCGCATGCTGCTCGTCGCCCTGCCCCTCGACGAGGCGGGCCGCACGCTCGACCGTCTCCTGGTCATCGAGGTGCTCGTCACCCTGGGGGCCCTGGCCGCGGCGCTCGGACTCGGCCTCTGGCTCGTGCGCCTCGGGCTGCGGCCGCTCGGCGACATCGAGACGACCGCCTCGCGGGTGGCCGCGGGCGACCTCAGCCAGCGCGTCCCCGCCGACCCCCGCACGGAGGTGGGCCGGCTGGGGGCTTCGCTGAACGCGATGCTGGGCCGCATCGAGGACGCGTTCGCGAAACGGGCGGCCTCCGAGGAGCGCCTCCGCCGCTTCGTGGCGGACGCCTCCCACGAGCTCCGCACGCCTGTCAGCGCCGTGGGTGCGTACGCGGAGCTCTTCGAGAGGGGGGCGGACGAGCGTCCCGCCGACCTCGACCGCGTGATGCGGGGCATCCGCGCCGAGACCGCCCGGATGGGCGTGCTCATCGACGACCTCATGCTCCTCGCCCGTATGGACGAGGGCCGTCCCCTCGATCGTGTCCCGGTGGAGCTCGTTGCCCTCATGGGTGAGGCGGTCGAGGCGGCGCGGGCGGTGGGGCCGGACTGGCCGCTCGCCATGGAGGCTCCCGGACCGGTCGAGGTGATCGGCGACCCTGTGGCCCTCCGCCAGGTCGTCGACAACCTCCTCGCCAACGTCCGGACGCACACCCCGGCCGGGACCGCGGCCACGGTGCGTGTCAGGGCGGAGGCGGACGAGGCGGTGATCGCGGTCTCCGACGTGGGTCCCGGCATCGGCGCCGAGCACGCCGGACGCGTCTTCGAGCGCTTCTACCGCGCCGACCCGTCCCGGGCACGGGACCGGGGCGGCTCGGGGCTCGGCCTCGCCGTGGTCGCGGCGCTGGCGGAGGCCCACGGCGGCCGTGTCGACGTGGACACCTCCCCCGGGCGCGGTGCCACCTTCCGCCTGTGGCTGCCGCTCGCCGGCGACTGACGTCCGGGGCAAGGCTCCTCGGGGCGGTCTTCCGAACGAAACTGGGCGCGGGGCGCCCGCGCGGAGAGACCCGGGGGGCGGCCCGGGGCGGGGGTTGGGGGCGGGGGGGG
>CAYJLW010000019.1:42828-55873 GCA_964370965.1 uncultured Acidimicrobiia bacterium
CCCCCCCCCCCCCCCCCCCCCCCCCCCCCCCCCCCCCCCCCCCCCCCCCCGCCCAGTTCGGAGGTTCTACGCGGCGGGGGACCCGGGGATCGGAAGTGGGAGCGTTGCGCGTCGCATATGACGCGTGGCGCGCCCAGTTCGGAGGTTCTACGCGGCGGGGGAGGGGGCGCACAGGTGGCTCCCAGTTCCCCGCGGCAGAGTCGTGGACGACACCCGAGGAGACGAGAGTGACCGCAGAACCGAGATCCCCGAGACCCCGACACCCCGCCAGCCGGGCCCGGCGCATCGCCGCCGCCGCCAGCGCCGCGGCCTTCGTCGCCACCGGCTCCGCGGTGGCGCTGGCGCGAGACGACGGTTCGGCGGCAGGCCCGGAGGTTGTGTGGGACCGCCAGCCCGTTGGGGCGGAGTACCCCGAGGGGGGCCACGTGCGTCCCGACGACGACGCCTACGGCCGGGGCGAGGCGGGGGAGGCCGAGGAATGGGGCGAGCACGAGGAGCGCGAGGAGCGCGAGCGATGGGGCGCCACGCCCGGCGACGCCGGCTTCGACGGCGGCTACCCCTACGCCCACTCGGAGAGCCATGCGAGCTGAGGAGCGCTTCGCCGCCATGGGCTCCGACGCCCACGTCGTCGCCGTGGGCGGTGACGCTGCCGCTCTTGCCGGCCGGGCGCGGGAGCGCGTCGTGGACCTGGAAGGCCGGTGGAGCAGGTTCCGTCCCGGCAGCGAGATCAGCCGTCTGAACTCGGGCGCGGGTGCGCCTGTCGTGGTTTCTCGCGTGACCTTCGTGCTCGTGAGCCGGGCGCTGCGGGGCTGGCAGGTCACCGGGGGACGGTTCGACCCCACGGTCCTCGGCGACGTCGTGCGGGCGGGCTACGACCGCGACTTCGCGGCGATCGGGACCGGGGCGGCGCCGGGGGCGTCCCGGTGCCGGTGGCGGAGGGGCTGCGCGGGCGTCGTCCTCGACCCTCGCAGCCGCCTCGTCTGGCTCCCGGACGGCGTCGCCCTGGACCCGGGCGGCGTGGCCAAGGGCGTGGCCGCCGACGTCGTGGCCCGGGAGACGATGGCCGCCGGCGCCGAGGGGGTCTGCGTCAACCTCGGCGGCGACCTCCGTGTCCGGGGCGCCGCACCCGACGGCGGCGCCTGGCGGATCGACGTCGCCGACCCCTGGACAGGGTCGTCCTGCGCGACGGTGTCGCTCGGGGACGGCGCCATGGCCACGAGCGCCCGCACACGCCGGACGTGGTCCGTGGCGGGCGAAGAGCGCCATCACATCCTCGACCCGGCCACGGGGCGGCCCGCGGCCCGCGGCCTCGCGCCGGTCACTGTGGTGGCGGCTCGGGGGTGGCAGGCCGAGGTGCTGGCCAAGGGCGCCTTCGTGGGCGGAGTGGCAGGCGCCAAGGCGCTGCTCGAGGAGCGGGGTGTCGCCGGCCTGCTGGTGGGCGACGACGCCGTGACGACGGAGGTGGGGTCGTGGGCGGAGTTCGCGACGAGCAGAAGGACAGCCGCATGAACGGATCGGTCACCTGGTACGCCGCCCGTGCCGGGGGCATCGTCGCCTGGTCGCTGGCCACGGCGTCGGTTGTCCTCGGCGTCCTGCTGTCGAGCGGCCTGTTCCGGCGCCGGAGCCGCGCATGGCAGCTCGACCTGCACCGCTATCTCGGCGGCCTCGCCGTTGTCTTCGCCGCCGGGCACGTGCTCGCCATCTTGGCGGACTCCTACGTCGACTTCGGCGTCGCAGACGTCCTCGTGCCCTTCGTCGCCTCCTGGCACCCGCTCGCCGTGGCGTGCGGCGTCGTGGCGTTCTACCTCCTCGTGGCCGTGCAGGTGACGTCGCTGCTGCGCGACCGGCTGCCTCGGCGGGTGTGGCGCGGGGCGCACTGGGCGAGCTTCGCCCTGTTCGTCCTGGCCACGGCGCACGGCGTCACCGCCGGCACCGACACGGGGGGCGTCCTGGCGATCTGGGTCTCGCTGACCGCTTTCACCCTCGTGGGCGTCCTCGTTGGGGCGCGCCTAGTGCGCTCCGGGCCGCGTCCCGAGCCCGTCGGGGAACCGACGCCGCAGTTGCCCCCGGACTTCGTGGCGGCAGGGCCGCCCCGGCGCGGTTGACCCGGCGGATCCCGGACGCCCCTCGTGGCGCCCGGGTCGTGGGTTCTCCGCCGTGCCCGGGGGCCGGCACTCTCCGGCGCCCGGGACCTCTCCCCGGACAGACCCGGACGGCAGTGGTCCGCGCCCCCGATCGATCTCGTCCGGGACAGCACCCGAGCTCGCACGCTCGCGTGCCGTGAGTCGTCCCACCTCGCCGGTGGGAGTAGGGGACAGGCCCTTCGTCAACCGATCTTGACCGACTTCACCATCTCCTCGAACGCGGCTTCGTCGGCCTCGGAGAACACCCGGGCGCTGATCCCGACGACGTACTTCCGGCCGTCCACGTTCGCCGTGTACGCGTAGTCCATCTCCCTGCCGCCGCCAGGGCAGCCGCGCCATTCCTCGCCCAGCGCATCTTCCTGGCCGGGCACCTCGTCGGGGACGAAGATGAGGGCGGTCTGGCAGCCGGCGCCCTCGACCATGCTCTCGCGCTCGACGTGCCCGAGCCGGTCCCGGGCGTCCTCGGAGCCTTCCTGGAAGTCTGTGACCTTGAAGACGACGCCGGGCCCTGCGAAGTCGAGGAACTTGCCCATCGCCGGGGCCGCCTTCAGGACGCGAGTCGTCCCGGCGTCCGTGCGCTTGAAGATGCCGGTCCAGGCAGCGGGGACCTGCGCCTGGAACGTGCCGGTCTCGTCGGCGACGGTCGTGAAGCCAGAGGCCGGGGCGGCGGTCGCTTGCCGATCGGATCCGGCGCCCTCGGCCCTCTCGGCGGGCTCCTTCGCCGGGCCGGTAGCGGTCTTCTCCTTCGCGACGGCGCCCACCTCGTCCGGCGGGGTCAAGGCCCGGACCGCCAAGAACGCCGCGGCGGCGAGGACGACGGCGACGACCGCGGTGAGGGCGACGAGACGGCCCCGATTCGGGCCCTGGCGGCGGGCGGGCGGGGAAAGGGCCGTGGGCGTCCTCGCCACCTCGGCCATGGGCGGGACGCCCGCCACGGTCTCGGGCGGCGCGGCGTCGAGCGGGGGCGGCGCGTCCGGTGCGGGCTCGCCCCGCAGATCCCGCAGGAAGGCCGGGGCGTCCGCCGGCCGGGCGGGGGGATCCTTGGCCATGGCCCGCTCGACCGCGACGCAGATCCCGTCGGGAACGCCGAAGAGGCGGAGGTTGGCCGGCGGGTCGAGGCCTGCGCGGGCAACGGCAGCGAGGGGGCCGCCGTCGCCGTCGGAGAACGGGGCGGCTCCCCGGAGGAGGCTGAAGAGCACCGCTCCGAGGGAGTAGACGTCGGAGCGTTTCGTGCGCGGATCTCCCCGCACCACCTCCGGCGCCGTGTGCGCCAGCACGCGGTCCGGGTCGTCGTCCACCTCGGGCAGTCCTTGCGCGCCCGGTGCGGCCGTGTCGCCGAGCGCGACGGTGCCGGCTGTGGTGAGGAAGACGTTGCCCGGGTCGATGCGGCCGTGCACGAGGCCGACGTCGTGCAGTGCCGTCGCAGCGTCGGCGAGGGACGCCGCACGCTCCACGGCCTCCTCGATCTGAGGGGCGCCGTCCTCCAGGAGCCTGCTCAGGGCGACGCCGTCTGGTGATTCGGTGACGACGAAGAGGTCGCCCGTCTTCGTGGATCCGGTGTCCAGAACCGTGAGGAGGCCGGGACGGGCCGTGACGCCCATGAGGCGGCGCTGGACCTGTTCGTACCGGTCTCGGGCAGCGCTGCCGAGAGCCGCTCCGGACATGACGCGTACGCGCACGACCCGGCCCGAAGCGCCATGGCGTGCGGAGAAGACGACGCTCCCGGAGTCGCGGCCTGTCTCGACGACGTCGTCGTAGCCCGGCAGGTCGGGACTGCCGGGGAGCGTGACACGGGCGCCGGGCGTCTCCTTGGTCGGCATGTGGCCTCCGGTGCTGCTCGACGGGGGTCCCGCCGGTGAGCGCGGAACTACGAGCCCCCCTCTTCATCGGCAGACGCCCCCGAGGGGTTCAGGGTGTCTTCAGCGGACGGCGCCGGGTGCCGATCCCTCCGGTAGCCCCCGCGGGGCGACGTGCCCGCGCCGTCCCAGGGGTCGGATTCCAGGAGGCTCCCATGACGGGTGACGCACCTCTCGGACTCGAGGGGTACGAGGACGTCCTCGAGCGCCGACGGGACTCTGCGGGTGTGCTGTGCACCGCCCGCCAGGTGGGTCTCGATCGCGAGGTCGTCATTCGGGTCTTGAGGGGTGACGCACCGGATCTCCGGGCGTTCCGGGAGGTCTCCGGGCACCCGAACCTCGCCGCCGTAGTGGATTTCGGGACGACGGCCACCGGCGAGCCGTACCTCGTCTTCGACTGCTGTGGAGGGCGCCCGCTGGGCGAGGTGGCCGGTGAGGGCCGCATCGACGTGGAGGAGGCGCTGCGGATGGGGGCGAAGCTCGCTGGCGCCCTCGCCGCGGCACATCGAGTGGGTCTCGCAGGCTGGGACCTGCGGCCGGAGTCCGTCCTCCTGTCCCCCCATGGGGAGCCGCAGCTCGTCGTGTTCGGCCGGGGTGGGGCCGAGGACGTCGTGACAGCCGAGGACGTCGTGTTCGCAGCGCCCGAAGTCCTCTCCGGACGGGCGGGTACGGCGCCGGGGGACGTGTGGGCGCTGGGCGTTCTCGTCGCCGCACTGGCCGGCGGTGCCACTCCCTTCTCGGAGGGTGACTGCGGGTCGCTCGCGGCCCTGGTGACGCGCGTCTGCACGCTGCCCATGCCCGATCTCCGGCCCCACGGCGTGCCCGAGGCGGTCTGTGCCGCCCTGGAGCGGGCGACCGCCAAGGCGCCGTCGGAGAGGGGTGACGCAGCGGCACTCGCCGCGGCCCTGACCGGACGGGAGGCGACGGCCATGGCGGAGGCCGCCGCCGCGGTGGCGACTCCGGACGCGCCCGCTGCCCCAGCGTCGGAACGGGCCCACGTCCCGGCCCCTCCTCTCCGGGCGCCTGCGCCGGTGCCCCCGCGACCTCCGATTCCGCGGGGACGTTCCCCCTTGGTGGTGGCCGGAGCGTGCGTGGGTGTGGCCGTCCTCCTGGCCGTCCTCGCCGCGCTCGCCCTGCGGGGCGGGCGGAAGGCTTCGCCGGCGCCCTCGTCGGGCGGGACCTCGGCGAGCGCCGGCGAGTCGCCCGCCCCACATGAGAGGAAGGCGGCGGCGGCGCCGCAGGCGTCCGCGTCCCCGAGCGTCGGGCCCGAGGCCGGGAAGCTCCGGTCCGCCCTCCTCGCCCTCGGAGACCTGCCGGGCGCCTGGGTGGTGGCGGGCAACGACGTGGGCTCGGCCGGACTGCCCGACGCCGACTTCTGCGGGGTCCAGCCGAAGGTGGCCGGTCTCTTGGACGAGGTCCGGGCCACCTACCAGGCCGCTCCGCAGGGGCCGTACGTCTTCCAGGCGGTGGGGACGTTTTCGCCCGGTGGTGCTCGCGAGTACGTGGACAGCCTTGTCCCCGCCGCCCGGTCATGCACGACCTGGAACGACAAGCTCGCGGACGGCAGCGACGTCGTCATGTCGGTCTCGGCGCAGGACGGCACTCTGGGCGAGCAGTCCTTGCGCTTCACGATGGGAGGGGCGATCGAGGGGGGTGGGCAGGTCGTCCAGGTGGTCTTCTTCACGCGCCGGGGCGACACCGTGTCGGCGACGAGCTTCGCCGGGCTCCCCAACACCGTCGATGCCGCCCTCGCCGTCGACCTCGAGACGAGGGCCGACCAGAAGCTTCTCCAGGCCGTGGGATAGGGTCGTTCCCGGATCGTCACACGACGGCGGGCTCCGTCACCCCGCCCACACGGAGGGCCGCGGGCGAGGCCGGCGGAGGCGGCCGGGCCGGCCTAAGTGCTGCTGTTCTCCCGACATGTGGGGACAACGGCATCACTTCGACGCGGGCGTGCCGGCGTGCCCCAGGGCGCCGCGGGCGGCGTCGCCGCGAGGCGAGGCGGCCGTCCGCGGGCTGCCTGCTTGGACGCCCTGCGCCGGGTCCGGCGGCGGCGACTCCTGGCTCATGGCGCGTGGGGCTCGTGCCGATCAGGTCAGGGTCGGAACTCGCGAGCCAGGTAGGTGCGATGCATCACGCGATCCGGGGATCCTTCCTCGACTTCACCACAGACCCGTTCCGGACAGACGACCCGTGGGCGGCGGCCCGTTACGTGGACGACGGGCTGCTCGTCGTGGAGGACGGACGGATCGTCGCCTTCGGGGGCCACGCCGAGACGCGCGCTGCCTTCCCGGACGCCGACGTCACCGAGTACCCCGGCTCCGTCATCGTGCCCGGCTTCGTCGACTGCCACATCCACTTCCCCCAGACCGAGATGCTCGGCGCCTACGGGGCCCAGCTCCTGGAGTGGCTGACCCGCTCCGTCTTCCCCGCAGAGGTGAAGTTCCGCGACCCCGTCTATGCCCGGGCCGTGGCGCCCGTGTTCCTTAACTCGCTCCTCGCCGCGGGCACGACCACGGCACAGGTGTTCACGACGACATTCGTGACCTCGGTGGACGCCCTCTTCGAGGAGGCGGCGGAGCGCAACATGTGCCTCGTCGCCGGCCTCACCGGCATAGACCGGCCCGGCCAGGCACCTCCGGAGTACCTGGACACGGCGGACTCCTTCTACGCCGGCTCCCGGGAGCTCATCGCCCGCTGGCACTTCCGGGGCCGGGCCCGCTACGCCATCACGCCCCGATTCGCCCTGGGGAGCACCCAGGAGCAGCTCGATCGTTGCGGTCAGCTCAAGGCCGAACACCCAGGCTGTTGGGTGAACACGCACATGTGCGAGAACCCCAAGGAGGTCGCTGAGGTCGCCCGCTGCTTCCCTGACGCAAAGGACTACCTGGACGTGTATGAGCGAGTCGGCCTCGTGGGCCCGAAGTTCACCGCCGGGCACTCCGTCCACATCACTGACGACATGATCGAGCGCATGGACGACGCTGAGGCGTCGATCGCCTTCTGTCCACGCTCCAACCTCTTCCTGGGGAGTGGTCTGTTCCGCGTGGCCGCCGTCTTCTCCCCCGCGGTGCGCATCAGGGTCGGCCTCGCCACCGACATGGGCGGGGGCGACTCCTTCTCCATGCTGCAGGTCGCCAACGACGCCTACAAGGTCGCTCAGCTCCAGAACGAGAGCCTGTCCGCCTTGAAGTCCCTGTACTTGATGACATTGGGCGCGGCGCGCTCGCTCTGGCTGGACGACGAGATCGGCAGCTTCGAGGTGGGCAAGTACGCGGATGTCGCCGTGCTCGACCCCACCCCCACGCCCGTGTTGCGCTTCCGGGCCGATCGGCTCCCCGTGGACACGTCGAGGGGCGAGCGTCTCGCGACTCTCCACCGGGTCGAGCAGGAGATGTTCGGGCTCACGACCCTCGGGGACGAGCGGGCGGTCGTGGCAACCTATGTCGCCGGCGAGCTCCGCCACGCCCGTGCGGAGGCGGCGGAGGTCTGATGGCGACGCGGTCGCCGCACTCGGCCACGGGGACGGGCGCCAGCGCCACCGTCGTCATGTCCCAGCGGGTCCGCCCGGGCCGGGAGGACGACTACGTCGCCTGGCAGGAGAAGATGGACGGGGCCGCCCGGCGCTTCCCGGGTTTCAAGGGCACCGAGGTCGTGCCCCCGGTGGCGGGGGCGCAGGCGGAGTGGGTCGTCGTCTTCCGCTTCGACACCTCGGAGCATCTCCGCGCCTGGTCGGACTCCCCGGAGCGCGCCGGCCTGCTCGCGGAGGGCAGGCCCCTTTTCGCCGGCCCGGCCGCGCAGCAGGTTCTCGCCGGCGAGCAGGCGACGAAGCCCGTCACGGCGGTCATCTCGCACCGGGTGAGTCCGGACGAGGAGGCCGAGTTCCTGGAGTACCAGAACCGCCTGGAGGAGGCGGAGAGAGCCTTCCCCGGATACCAGGGGACCGAGGTGTTCCGTCCCGTCGCCGGTGTCCAGGAGGACTGGACGGTTCTGTTTCGCTTCGACTCCAAGGAGCATCTCGACGTCTGGATGTGCTCCGAGGAGCGCCGGCGCCTGCTCGAGGACGCCCCGGGTTTCGAGGACTACGACGTGCGCACCGTGGGCAACGCCTTCGGGAGTTGGTTCCCGCTCTCGGACGCCTCGCAGGCGCCGCCGGCACCGAACTGGAAGCAGGCGATGACGGTGCTCCTCGCTCTCTACCCCACGGTGATGATCCTGTACTACACGCTCGGCGCCTGGCTCGACGACGCCCGCCTCCCGCTCTGGCTGGCGATGTTCGTGTCCAACGTGGCGAGCGTGGCTGCGCTCACCTGGCTGCTCATGCCGGGCGTCACGCGGGCGCTGCGGTTCTGGCTGCAACCCGCAGCGTCCTCGCAGCGGCGCCAGGCGTTCGGCGTCGCCGCGGTCCTGGCGGGCTATGCGATCTCGCTCCTGGTCTTCGCTCTCGTCCGCTAGCTAGGAGCCAGGCGCGCCCGGATCGGCTTGCAGCGAGGGGCCGCCGTGGGCCATCGTCGCCCCATGCCTTTGCCCGCCGCCGCGGTTCGCCGGTTCCTGGAACTGCCTGCTACGCGTCATCGCCACGACGCGGACACGGCGGCCTCCCTGAACTGGCGGGAGGCCGGCGACGTCGCCCTCCCGGCGGGCTTGGATCTGCAATGGCTGGGGACGGCGGGCTTCCGGATGACCTACGAGGGTCACACGCTGCTCGTCGATCCCTACGCGACGCGAGCGTCGATGTCCCGGGTCTTCCGCCGCCGCCGACTGGTCTCCGACGGCTATCTCGTGGCGCGACACGTTCCTCGGGCCGATGCCATCCTCGTGGGCCACACGCACTTCGACCACGCCCTCGACGTCCCCGCTGTCGCCGCGCGAGACGGCTGCCCCGTGTACGGCTCTTCCTCGCTAGTCCGGCTCATGGGCCTCCACGGGCAGAAGGGGCCTCGCCGTGGGCGTGCAGCCCCACCGGGTCTACGAGATCGGCCCCTTCGAGGTCACATTCGTTCCCAGCGCGCACTCCAAGCTGCTCGCCGGCGTCGCCGTCCCCTTTGGAGGGGAGCTCACCTGTGACAGCGTTGAGGGGCTGAATGGGGCAGCGTTCCGCTGCGGGCAGGTGTGGGGGATCCACGTCGCCGTGGCGGGGGTGACCTTCTACCACCAGGGGTCGGCGGACCTGATCGACGCCGAAGTCCGCCACCACGATGTCGACATCTGTCTCGTCGGGATCGCTGGGCGTGCCTTCAGCCGCGACTTCGTGGCCCGCATCCTCCGGCTTCTCTCACCCCGAGTTGTCGTACCCCACCACTACGACGACTTCTTCTGCGGCTACGACGACCCGATGGGCTCCTCCTTCAACGTCAACCTTGCCCGCTTCCCAGAGGAGGTGGCGGCGGTGTCCGGGGACTTCGAGGTGCGCACCCTCGACCTCCTCCAGGCGGTCTCGGGTCCCCGCGGGCGCGTCTGACGCCGCATGCGGCGCTGATCGCGCCCAGCAGGGCTGTGCAGGCGGAGGTCGATCGAGTCCCGCCCGATGTCCGGCCCCAGATGTCCGGCCCGGGCTTTCGCCGGCGGCCCCGGCCCCGGTTCTCAGCCGGCGGGAGGCAGGGGGGCAGTAACGGGCTCGTTGCCAGCGGCGAGATCTGCGTCGAGATCCCGGCTGCGGGCGGCGAGGCGGCGGTCGCGGATCGCGGCCGAAGTCGCCGAGCACACCTATGCCCTCCCGGGCGTCTACCCCGTGCGGGTGATCGACTACCTCTCCGGACTGCCGGACGTCTCCATGCCCTTGGGCATGTACAACGCCAAGGAGACCATGCTCTGGATCTCGAGGGAGGGGCCGTGACCGGGTTCATGGCCCGGAGGGCCGAGGACTCCGTATGGGCGCATGCACGTGATCAGCGGCGCGGCCAGGTTGTGGAGCCGCCGAAGGCACATAGGCGGGCACGCACGGCCTCCTCGCACAACGCGCCCTCGACTTCGGCGAGGTAGGCGGACTCGGCGCTGTAGCCGAGTGCCGCGGCGGCCGCGTAGTCGCGAGACAGATCGGTGTCGAACAGCGCGGGATCGTCCGTGTTGACCGAACACGCTACGCCGGCGGGACTGGCGGGCGGCCCCCTGCGCCGCTCTACCGTCTGGGCGAGAGATCGGATCGCCCGACGCGGGAGCGGCAGTGGATTTCGAGACGATGATGGCCCTGGAGCCCCACGGGCCCGACACGTTCGTCGGGGTGGGGCCCGAGTACCCGTGGGGCGGGCTCTACGGCGGCCAGATCGTGGCGCAGGGGCTGCGGGCGGCGGCGGCCACCGTTGCGGACGGATTCCAGGTGCACTCCCTGCACGCCTACTTCATCCGTCGAGGCGACGCCACCCAGCCGATCCGCTTCGAGGTCGACCGGGTCCGCAACGGCCGCGCGTTCTGCACGCGCAGCGTCGTGGTGCGCCAGCCGGTGGGGGCGATCCTGAACATGTCCGCGTCGTTCCAGGTCGACGAGGCGGGCCCGGACGCCCAGACCGAGGCGATCGGGGATGTCCCCGCCGCGGACACTCTGCCCGAGACGGGGTGGAGCCCGCTCCTGGCTCGCCGCTTCGTCGACCGGGGCGGGGAGCCCGGCCGGGCGACAGGGTGGATGCGCATGGCCGAGCCGGTGGGCGAGGACCCGGCCTTGCACGCCTGCGCCCTGGCGTTCCTCTCCGACGACATCCCCACGGACGCGGTCGTCGCGCAGCATCCCGAGAGGCCCCCCAAGGGGAGCGGGGACTGGCCGTTCTGGGCGGCCAGCCTCGACCACGCCATCTGGTTCCACCGGCCCTTCGCCGCCGACGAATGGCACCTGCACGACTTCACGTGCCACGGCCTCATCAGTTCCCGTGGTCTGGCCGTGGGCCACATCCTCACGCCCGACGGTCGCCACGTCGCGACCGTCGCCCAGGAGGTCCTGCTCCGCCCGCGCCGCTGAAGTGGTCGGACGGGGAGTCCCTTCCTCTCTTGACACCTCGGCGCCGCCCCTGGGGACGGCGACGCCCCCTGGAGCCGCCGTCCGCTCAGGTCAGCGGGTGGTACGGTCGGTCGCGCGGGCGGCCCGGGTCCCCGTTTGGCTGCCACGGCGGTCGTCTGGGAGCCTTGCCGGCCCAGCTGATCCGCGGCGAAGGAGCGAGGATGACCACTCCCACGACCAACAGCAAGCTGCTGGAGTGGGTGGACGAGTGGGCGCGCGTCCTGGAGCCTGAGGCCGTCGTCTGGTGCGACGGCTCCGAAGAGGAGCACGAGGGGCTCTGCGGCCTGCTCGTGGAAGGGGGCACGTTCCGGGCCCTGAGCCCGGAGATCCGTCCGCACAGCTTCTGGGCGTGCTCGGATCCCGGTGACGTCGCCCGGGTAGAGGACCGCACGTTCATCTGCTCCGAGCGCGAGGTCGATGCCGGCCCCACGAACAACTGGCGGGCTCCGGCCGAGATGCGCGCCGAGCTCCGGGGCCTGTACGCGGGGGCGATGCGGGGTCGCACGATGTACGTGGTGCCCTTCTCGATGGGGCCCCTCGGGAGCCACATCGCCCACATCGGCGTGCAGCTCACCGACTCCCCGTACGTGGCGGCGAGCATGCGGATCATGACCCGGATGGGCCGGGCCGTCCTGGACACGCTGGGCGACGGCAACTTTGTGCGCTGCGTGCACTCCCTGGGTGCCCCGCTCGCCCCCGGCGAGGCCGACGTGCCCTGGCCCTGCAACCCCGAGCGCAAGTACATCGTGCACTACCCGGAGTCCCGGGAGATCTGGTCCTACGGCTCGGGCTACGGGGGCAACGCCCTCCTCGGCAAGAAGTGCTTCGCCCTTCGTATCGCCTCCGTGATGGCTCGGGACGAGGGCTGGCTCGCCGAGCACATGCTCATCCTCGGCGTCACCCCGCCCGGGGGTGAGAAGCGCTACGTCGCCGCCGCGTTCCCGTCGGCATGCGGCAAGACGAACATGGCGATGATGGTCCCCACCCTGGCTGGCTGGAAGGTCGAGACCGTGGGCGACGACATCGCCTGGATGAAGTTCGGCCCCGACGGCCGTCTGTACGCCATCAACCCGGAGGCCGGGTTCTTCGGGGTGGCTCCGGGCACGTCCGAGGACACGAACCCCACCGCCCTAGCCACTCTCCACGCCAACTGCGTTTTCACGAACACCGCGTACACCGACGAGGGCGACATCTGGTGGGAGGGCATCGGTCACGGCCCTCCCGATCATCTCGTCGACTGGCGGGGGCAGGACTGGACACCGGGCTCGGGCACGACCGCGGCGCACCCGAACGCCCGTTTCACCGTGCCCGCCTCACAGTGCCCCACGATCGACCCCCGCTGGGAGGACCCCGCCGGCGTTCCCATCTCGGCGATCCTCTTCGGCGGCCGCCGCGAGTCCACGATCCCGCTGGCGATCGAGTCCCGCTCCTGGGAGCACGGGGTGTTCCTGGGCTCGATCGTGTCCTCGGAGACCACTGCCGCCCAGGCGGGCGCTGTGGGTGTGGTGCGCCGGGACCCGTTCGCGATGCTGCCGTTCTGCGGGTACAACATGGGCGACTACTTCGCCCACTGGCTCGCGGTCGGGGCGGGTGCCGAGCGGGCGAAGCTGCCGCGCATCTTCTACGTGAACTGGTTCCGCAAGGACGCCGAGGGCCGGTTCCTGTGGCCGGGCTACGGCGACAACAGCCGCGTGCTGAAGTGGGTCCTGGAGCGTTGCGCCGGTGAGGGCGGGGCCGTGGACACACCCATCGGCCTCGTCCCCGCGCCCGGCACCCTCGACACCACCGACCTCGGCCTCACGGGACCCCAGATCGAGGATCTCCTCGCCGTGGACGCCGACGACTGGCGCCGGGAGCTTCCTCTCATCGAGGAGCACTACGCGAAGTTCGCCGAACACCTCCCCGGGGCGTTGCGCGACGAGCTCGACGAGCTCGAGAAGCGCCTCGCCCAGACCTGAGCCCACTCGCCCCGGTCCCCCCACTCGTTCTGGGGAGCCAGGCGCCGGATATGGGCCTGTTGCAGATTGGGTGCTCGCGATTTCGCTTGTGATCGTCGA
>CAYJLW010000020.1:0-38632 GCA_964370965.1 uncultured Acidimicrobiia bacterium
CTGGCCAGCCGACGACCGCATCGACCAGGACCCACAAATCAGCAACAGGCCCATACCCGTGCCCGGGCTCCCCAGAACGCTTCGTTGGGGACCACCGGCCGTCGGTTCAGGATGACGGCGAACGGGTCGAGAGCCTTGTCATGACTGCCATGACCGCCGCCACGTCCCCCCGGCGCACGCTGGCCCTGCTGCTTGCCGGCGTGGCTCTCGTGGCCTGCCGGCGGGCGGGACCTGCCCCCGAGCGTCCGGACGGCCCCGGGCGAGGGGGCCGGGCGCACCCCGGACGCACCCTGCGGCCCCGCCTCCCGGTGTCGCCCACGGCGCCCGCGAGCACCGACACCACGGGATTCCTCGCCGCGGTGGCAGCGATGCCCGCGGCACAGTTCAAGGTCACCTACGCCGTCTCCGGCTATCCGGGTGTGACGAAGGCCACCGTGTGGTGGGCCCAGCCGCTCAGCCGCCTGGACAGCGCATACGCCGGGTACCCGTTCCGGGTCTACACCGACGTGTCCACGGGCAAGGTGACGATCTGCGTCACCTTGCTCGGGCAGACGGCATGTGACAGCGACGTGGCTTCGGAGATCGCCGTCCTGTACGAGTCGATCAAGGCCATGGTGCCCACGAGCATGGCCGAACGGGCGAAGAGCCTCGCCGCCGCACCCGGCGTCGCGGGCGCTGCCCGCACGATCGCCGGTCAACCGGCGGTCTGCATGGAGAGCGCCGCCCAGCAGATCTGCCTCGCATCCTCGGGCGCCGTCCTCTACGCGGGCGGCGTGGTGACGATGGCGGTGAACGGAGGGCCGTCGGCCGCGCTCACCTTCGAAGCCACGGAATACCGCAACGGTGTCTCCGAAGGAGAGGTGCGCCCGTAGCTGCCCTGGTGCTGGTCCTGTCGCTCGCTACGGCGTCGGGGACGGCGCCGGTTGCGGGGACGCCGTGGTGCGCCCGTCGTCCTCGCCGGGGGCGGCACTGAGGACGAGTCGGGCGTGCTCGGACGCGAACGCCACCCGCTCGGCCTCCTCGGGTGTGACGAGGA
This sequence comes from uncultured Acidimicrobiia bacterium, assembly GCA_964370965.1. Lineage (GTDB taxonomy): Bacteria > Actinomycetota > Acidimicrobiia > UBA2766 > UBA2766 > CAYJLW01. The sequence continues at coordinate 1,037 of CAYJLW010000020.1, forward strand.
GTGTCACCTTGGCCTCGCCCGCGCCGGTGTCCGAGGACCTCAGGGCGAGGACCTCTGACCTCCGGGCGATGAGGATGGCGGGTGGGCCGTCGCCCACGAGGGCGGGATCGAAGACGCCTATGACGTCGAGGCGGTCGCCGCGCACGGCCGGGCCCGGGTCGGCGGTGACGGTGAGTGCGCGCAGTCCTGGCGGGACGAGGGCAGCGAGGCCTGTCACGCCCCGGCGGGCGACCTTCGAGGCGAGGACGGGTTCGCCTGCGGAGACCGCCGTGGTGAGGGAACGGCCCGTGACATGTGTCACGGTGCTCACGCGACCCCGCCCGACAGCGGTCGTGGAAGCGGTGAGGACACGGAGGTCTCCCCGGGAAAGGAGGTGCCCGGCGGGGAGATCGCGGCGGGCGACGACGACGCGGGCCGACTTGGCCCCGGCGCCCGCCCCGCTCTGGGCAGCGGAGGCGGCGAGTACGACGGCGGCGCACGTGGCCCCGGCGAGGACGCCACGGCGCCGCCACGGCGACGGGCCGCGCGGTGCGGAGGCGGCGCGCAGGAGCGTGGGGCGAGAGCGGTTGAGGCGGACCATGGCACCCCCAAGAGGCGCGGACGACGGAACGGGGGGAAGTGGGGGAAGTCTCTGCGGGGGAAGTCGGGGAAGCCCGGCGAGCCTACACCTGGGCGCCGTCGAGCGCTGATCGGCACTTGCAGGAGGCCTCTGCGCCCGGGGGGACGGATGCGATGAGGCGACGGAGAACGCCGATGAGGCGCTCGTTGTTCTCCCGGAACACCGAGAGGATGGCATCGACCGTCACGGCTTCGATGCCCGAGTCGAGGCTGAATCCCGCGTCGTAGTCGGTGATGAGCGAGATGTTCACGTAGCACATCTCCGCCTCCCGGCAGAGCACGGACTCGGGGTACTGCGTCATGTTCACGACCTCCCACCCCTGCTTCGTGAACCAGGCGGATTCGGCCCTGGTGGAGAAGCGGGGACCCTCTATCACCACGACCGTGCCCTGGCCGTGCACCGCGACGCCCTCCTCGCGGGCTGCCGCGACGGCGAGGGGGCGGAGTTCCGGGCAGTACGGGTCGGCGAAACCGACATGGGTGACGGGAGCCTCCTCGAAGAACGTGTCGCCCCGGCCCCGGGTGCGGTCGACGATCTGGTCGCAGACGACGAAGTGGCCCGGCTCCACGTGACGCTGGAGGCTGCCGGCGGCACAAGGGGCGATCACACGTCTCACTCCGAGGTGGCGGAGCGCCCACACGTTCGCCCGGTAGGGGATGCGGTGAGGGGCATGGGCGTGGCCCTCACCGTGGCGGGGGAGGAACGCCACGGGCCGGCCGTCGACTTCGGCCACGGCGACGGGACCCGACGGGGGACCGTACGGGGTTTCGACGTCGACGAGGTCGACGCTCCCGGGCAGGCCGGCGAAACCGGAGCCTCCGAAGACGCCGATCTCCGGAGGGTTCAGGCCGACTCCTTCTTCTTGGGCTCGCCCTTGCGGCTGCTCTTGGCGTCGGCGGCCTTGTCAGTCGGTTTCGCCGAGGAGGTCGCGGACTCCGACGACGACGACGCCGACGAGGAGGACGCGGGCTCGGCTGTCTCGCCCTTCTTCGGTCGCGAGTCGGTCTTGTAGAAGCCGGAGCCCTTGAGGACGATCCCGACCGGGTGGAAGACCTTGCGCAGCGGGCCTCCGCAGTGGGCGCACTTCTTCGGGGGTTTGTCCTTGAAGCTCTGCACGATCTCGATGTGCGTGGCGCACTTCTCGCAGGCGTACTCGTACGTCGGCATGATGGTCCCGGTCGGTCTTGCCCCGGCGCGAGTGCCCGGAGCGTGCCAGCTTTGGCCGCGAAGTCTACAGTCTGCGCAGACCCTGCCTTCCTGGGCGGCCCTTCGGCGGCGCGCGGGGGGTCTTCGGCCTCAGCGTGTCGAATAGGGGTGGTGACGTCTCGGCACGGCAGCCCGGACGTCGCACGCTGTATCCGACATTTCGCGAGCGGGGAAGGCAACGGGAGGCACAGAGCCGCTGAAGCTGGGGTTACGGAGCTTGAGTCTGTCCGCGAGATTGACCACTTTGCTGGCGGCGGCCCTCGTGGCGCCGCTGCTGGGCGCGGGCGCCCTGGTTTCCACCGTCGTCAGTCGTCAGGACGACAGGAGCGCGGACGACCGCCTCGCGGTCGCCCGGGACGCCGCGAGCGCGCTTCTGGGTTCGCGCCGGACACAGCTCAGGGAGGCAGCGCAAACCCTCTCCGACGACGCCGATCTCAGTCGCCTCAGCGGCGACCCTGCGGCCTTCGGTCCCCTCGCCGGGCGCTTCCGGACGCTGCAGGCCGTCTCCCCCGGCCTCGACGCCCTCGTCGTGACCGACGGTGCCGGCAACGTGACCGGGGCGACGACGGCGCCGTCTGACTTCCTGAGCGGCGTCCCGTCCGCTGCTGCCCTCGCCTCGGGCGCCCAGCCCGGAGTGCTCGTGCGGCGCGTGCCCGTGCCCGGCCCCGGTGGCGTCGCGACGGGCGTCCTCACGGTCGGCTCATACCTGGACAGTGCGTTCATCGACGACGTGGCCGCCGTCGTGGGTGCCGACGTCGTCGAGTTCGACGGCAGCCGGCCCCTGGTGTCGACGCTGCCTGTGGCCGTGACCGCCGATCTCGACGGCCTCCTGCAAGGGGTACCGGCCACGGTCGACCTTGGCGGGGGCCGTCGCCGCTGCCTGTTGGGGCGGTCCGCGGCCGACGCCGGCGGGGCCCGGCTGGTCCTTTGTCTCGACGCTCCCGGGGGCAGGGGACCAGGGGATCCCGGCGCCCTGCTCGGCCTCCTCGTCCTCGTCCTCGTCGTGGTCGGCCTCCTCGTCCTCTTCCACCGCTGGGTGTCGTCGCGTCTCGCCTCCCGGGAGCCCGCCCGGGGCCCCGGGGGGTGGCCTGCGCCGTGGTCTGGCGCCACCGGCGGGACTCGCCCGGCGGCCCCGGCCCCGGCCCCGGCCCCGGCGCGGCCGCCGTCGGACAACCATCTCCCCGTACCGGTGGTGTCGGAGGAGGCGCGGGCGGCGGATCGGAGCGTGGCGCGCCTCGCCGGGGTCTACGGTCCCGGGGAGGGTGTGCCCGTGCCCGAACGCGTCCACTCCGAGAGTGAGGACGCCCTCGTGCACCTCGGGTCCATGCTCGAGGTCGCCAACGACCGGGACGCCATCCTCTCGGTCGTCACGGACGAGGCCTGCATCGGTCTCCACTCCCGCTGCGCGGTCCTCTACCTCGCCTCCCCGAGCCGTGACCGCCTCGACGTGGCCCGCGTGTCGGGCGACTGCGCCGGCCTCGCGCCCGCACAGCGCCTCCCGCTCGGGCGGGGCCTCGCCGGCTGGGTGGGCCAACACGTGGCACCGGCCGTGTCCGTGACGGGCGACCACAGGGCGGGATCCCGGGCAGAGGCCGTCCCGACGTCACCCCCCGAGCCGGACTGCCCGGCGGTGGCCGTGCCGGTCCGGGCCGAGAACAGGCTCTACGGTGTCCTGGCGCTCTACGGCAGGTCCGGCGAGAACAGCTTCGACGACGACGACGTCGTCCTCCTGAGCGAGTTCGTACGCCAGGCCGGGGTCGCCATCGACAACACCATCCTGCACGACGAGGCGAACCGCCTCGCGATCCGTGACTCGCTCACGGGCGTCTGGAACCGGCGCTACTTCGACCTCGTCATCCAGTCCGAGTTCGAGCGCTCGCAGCGGTTCCGGCACCAGCTCAGCCTCCTCATGCTCGACCTCGACGACTTCAAGGAGGTGAACGACACCCTCGGCCACCTCGCCGGCGACGAGATCCTCACCCAGATCGCCGAACTCGTCGTGAGCCAGATCCGCGAGGTGGACACGTTCTGTCGCTACGGCGGCGAGGAGTTCACGGTCATCCTCCCCGAGACCGGGCGCGACGGCGGCAGCGTGGCGGCGGAGAAGATCCGCCGGGCCGTGGAGGGCCACGTGTTCCGAGCCTCGGGGCGGGACCTGAGGATCACGGTGTCGATCGGTGTGGCGTCCTACCCTGACCACGGCGCCGGCCCCGCTCAGCTCATCGTCGCCGCCGACGAGGCCCTCTACCGCGCAAAACGCAAGGGCAAGAACCGCGTGAAGTCCGCCAAGGGACCCAAGTAGCCCCGCACGCGTCTACGCTGGCGGACATGCGAGTGCGCAAGGCCGTGATCCCTTCCGCGGGCCTCGGAACCCGCTTCCTGCCGGCGACGAAGTCTCAGCCCAAGGAAATGCTTCCGCTCGTCGACAAGCCGGCCATCCAGTACGTCGTCGAGGAAGCCGTTCGCGCCGGCATCGAGGACATCCTCGTGGTCACGGGGCGTTCCAAGCGCTCTATCGAGGACCACTTCGACCGCTCCTGGGAGCTCGAAGCCGCCCTGGAATCGGGCGGCAAGACCGAGATGCTCAAGCAGGTGCGCTCGATATCTGAGCTCGCGGACATCCACTACATCCGCCAGAAGGATCCCAAGGGTCTCGGCCACGCTGTCCTCGTCGCCGCCAAGCACGTGGGTCGGGAGCCCTTCGCCGTGCTCCTCGGTGACGACATCTGCCCGGAGGACGGCCATCTCCTCGAGGACATGATCGAGTCCTTCGAACGTTATGGACGCTCGGTCGTGGCCGTGAAGGAGGTCTCCGAGCGCGAGATCTCCTCCTACGGATGCGTCACGCCCGAACAGGTCGAGGACAAGCTGGTCCGTATCCTGGACATCGTCGAGAAGCCCGCGCCTGAGGATGCCCCGTCGAACCTCGCGGTGCTGGGTCGCTACGTCTTCACCCCGGAGATCTTCGACGCCCTCGAGGCCACGACCCCCGGGAGGGGCGGCGAGATCCAGCTCACGGACGCCATCGCCCGCCTCGCCGGCTTCCAGACGTGTTACGCCTGGGTGTACGAGGGCGACCGGTTCGACATCGGCGACAAGCTCGAGTACCTCAAGGCCGTGGTGGAGATGGCCGCCGACCGTGAGGATCTCGGCCCCGAGTTCCGGGACTTCCTGGCCGCCTTCTGCCGGGAGCACGAGATCACGTGATCGGCCTCGAGGAGGCCCGGCGGCGTGTCCTCGACGCCGTCGAGCCGCTGGCGCCCGAAGAGCGGTCCCTGGAGCTCTGCCTCGGCCTCGCCCCCGCCGAGGACGTCGTGGCGCCCCGCGACGTGCCGCCGTTCGACAACTCCGCCATGGACGGCTACGCGGTGCGCACGGTCGACGTGTCCCGTGTCCCCGTCGTCCTCGACGTCGTCGCCGTGTCCGCGGCGGGGCGCCCGGCGCCCCGCGGGATCGGTCCCGGCCAGGCTGCCCGCATCCTCACGGGCGCCGTCATGGTCGAGGGCGCCGACGCCGTCGTGGCCGTGGAGGAGACCGACGGCGGTTCCGACCGTGTCGAGATCCGGGCGGTTCCTGCTCCCGGCGCCCATGTCCGCCGGGCGGGCGAGGACGTTTCCGCGGGCGGGGCCGTCCTGCCCCGGGGGACGCTGTTGGGTCCGGCGCACGTCGGGGTGGCGGCGAGCGTGGGTCGCGACCGGATCCTCGTGCGCCGGCCTCCCCGTGTCGCCGTCGTGTCCACCGGCGACGAGCTCGTGGCACCCGGGACCCCCGGTCTGGAACCGGGGCAGATCTACGAGTCGAACTCGTTCCTCGTCCAGGGTCTCGTGGAGCGCATGCTGCCCTGCGGGCCGCACGTGACCCGCCGGCACATGCCCGACCATGCCGGGCGGATCCGGGGGGTCTTCGTCGAGTTGGCCGGGAGCCACGACGTCGTCCTCTCCAGCGGGGGCGTCTCGATGGGCGGGGAGTACGACGTCGTGAAGTCCGCTCTCTCCGATCTCGGCGTGGAGTTCTGGAAGGTGGCCGTCAAACCGGCGAAGCCGATGGGTTTCGGCATCCTCGACGGAGCCATGTTCGTGGGCCTGCCCGGCAACCCGGTGTCCGTGGGCGTGAGCTTCGAGGTCTTCGTGCGGCCCATGCTGCGGGCGATGATGGGTGTCGCGCCAGCTGTCCCTGCCACCGTCCGGGGCACGGCCGGGGAGGCGCTGCGCCGCGGAGACGACGGCCGCACGCATTTCGTCCGGGTCCGCTACGACACCGAGGGGTGCGTCGTGTCCACGGGCTCCCAGGGGTCCCACATCCTCTCGGGCCTGGCGGGTGCCGACGCCCTCGCCGTCCTGGGGCCCGACGTGCTCGAGGTGCCCGCGGGCGGGTCCGTGGAGTTGATGCCCCTGTGGACCCGGTAGTGCCCGGGCGGGCCGTCGTCGTCGTCGCCAGCGACCGTGTGTCCGCGGGAACGGCCCAGGACCTCTCGGGTGCGGCCGCGGTGGCGGCCCTGGCGGAGTTGGGCGTCGAGGCCGACCTTGTGATCGTCCCCGACGAGGCCGAGGAGATCGCCGGCCTCCTGCGGCGCTTCGCCGACGAGGGTCGGGCGTTGATCGTGACGAGCGGTGGCACGGGGTTCGGTCCCCGGGACGTGACGCCAGAGGCGACGCGCTCTGTGCTGGAGCGTGAGGCACCTGGGATCGCCGAGGCGATCCGGGCCGGTGCCCCGCCGCCGTACGGGATGCTCGGCCGGGGTGTCGCCGGGGTGCGGGGTCGCACTCTGATCGTGAACCTGCCCGGTTCGCCCGGGGGCGTCAAAGACGGCATCGCTGTGCTGGGCGCCGCCCTGCCCCACGTCCTCGCGCTGCTCCGCGGTGACGCGAGCCACCATCCGGAGCCGGGGAGCTGAGCCGGGAACCGGGCGCAGCGGCCCTTCGTTCAGGGCGTCCGGCGCGCCGTCGGCCGCCGCCGCACCTGGGATATCTTGGGAGAGCGCGCTTGACAGCCGCGCGTGCCCTCACTAAGACTCCCTACCGAAGCCGCAATGTTCTTCCAGTATCTGGATGCTTGGTGCGGTTGATCGCGACTGTTACGGTCCTGCGGGGCCGGTGATCTCGGCCAGAAGGTTCCGGCGAGTAGTCGCCAGCGAGTTTCCACACGGGTGAGAAGTCGCACAGTGAGAAGTCACCACCTTCCGGAGGTCACGGACATGGAGCGGAGTCACATTTGAGTCTCTTCCTGTTGGGCTGCATGCTGGTCCTGGTGGCCGCCTATCTGGCGCTGCCGGCGATCCGCGAACGGAGCCTCCACGCCTCACCCGTCTCATCCGTCGGGGCCTTCCGGCGCGGACTCGACGCCCTCGCCGGGCCCGGGCAGCAGTCCGGGGCCGGCGGCGCCTACGAGATGCGCGGCGTCGGTGGTGGCCGCCAGGTGCTCATGCCCCAGCGGGCCGAGACCGCCGGCTTCGAGTACACCGTCCCCGGGGGCCCGGTGCGGGCGTTGTCGTCCTCGTCCACCGCCGCCGAGCGTCGTCGGCGCGTGCAGGTCGCCCTGGGGGGCCTCACGGGCGTCTTCGTCCTGGCCGGCATCTTCGCCCACATGCTCTGGGCCGTCGCCTTCCTCTGCCTCCTCCTGTTCCTGGCCTATCTCGCGCTGGCCGTAGAGGCCGAACGCCGCGAGGCCGAGCGCGCGTTCCGGGGTCGGCTCCCGTTGCGCGCTGTGGGCGGCACGGCCGCCCGCCCCGCCTCCCCGTTGCCGGCCCGCCCCAGGCACCTGCCCCGGGCGCTGCAACAGGGTCCCGACGCCGAGCGGCGCGTCGCAGCCGGCGGCCGGTGAGCGGGGGGGAACCCTCTCTCCAGGACCTCACGTCCACCGTCCTTCAGGCCCTCGAAGCGGTCTCCGCGGCCCGCGAGACGGCCCTGGCCGCCTCCCGCCAGACCGTGCGCCGTTCCGCCAACGCCATCCGTGCCCTGCACCGCGGCGACACCACGGCGGCCGACGGGCTCATCGCCGAGGCTCGCCGGCTGCTCAGCGAGGCCGAGGACGCAGTCCGGGACCATCCCGAGATCCGCTGGGTGGGATTCGTGCACGACGCCGAGAAGGAGTACGCCGAGGCGTGCATCACGCGGGCCGTCCTGCAGGGCGGCGCCGTCCCGCCCCCCCAGGTCGTCTCGGTCACGGGCGTGGCCTGGCTGCACGGCGTCGCCGAAGCGATCGGCGAGCTGCGCCGGGCCGTCCTCGACGCCCTCCGCAAAGGGGACTTCGCCGCCGCCGAGGCCCTCTTCGCCCGCATGGACGACATGTTCGAGGTTCTCGTCTCGGTGGACTACCCCGACGCCATGACCCAGGGCCTGCGCCGCGCCACAGACGCCACGCGGGGCATCCTGGAGCGCACCCGCGCCGACGTGACCATGGCACTCGTGCAGCGCCGCTGAACCCCAGGCGCCGGGCGAGAGGTGGGCCGGAGTAGGGTCCCCGCGCGATGGACGCCTACGACCCCACTCCCGAGGACCGCTTCAGCTTCGGTCTCTGGACGGTCGGCAACCCCGGCGCCGACCCTTTCGGCCATCCCACGCGCCCTCCTGCAGACCCCTGCGAGACCGTGGCACGTCTCGCCCAGTGCGGGGCCTGGGGGGTCAACCTGCACGACGACGACCTCGTCCCGTTCGGGGCCACGCCCGCAGAACGCGATCGGATCGTGGCCGCCTTCCGCATGGCCCTGGAGGACACCGGGATGGTCGTGCCCATGACGACGGCGAACCTCTTCTCGCATCCGGCCTTCAAGGACGGCGCCTTCACCGCCAACGACGCGGAGGTGCGCGCCTTCGCCCTCCGCAAGACCATGGACGCCCTCGACCTCGGAGCCGACCTCGGCGCCTCCGTCCACGTGTTCTGGGGCGGCCGGGAGGGCAGCGAAGCGGACGCCTGCCGCGACCCGCGGGACGCTCTCCGGCGCTTCCGGGACGCGCTGGACTTCCTCTGCGCCTACGTCCTCGACCGGGGCTACGAGATGCGCTTCGCGCTGGAGGCGAAGCCGAACGAGCCCCGGGGCGACATCTACTTGCCCACGACCGGGCACATGCTCGCCTTTGTCGGCACTCTCGAGCACGGCGAGATGGTGGGCGTGAACCCGGAGGTCGCCCACGAGACCATGGCCGGCCTCGCCTTCCACCACGGCGTCGCCCAGGCGATGGAGGCGGGCAAGCTCTTCCACATCGATCTCAACGCCCAGAAGATCGGCCGCTACGACCAAGACCTCCGCTTCGGCTCTGAGGACGCAAAGGGGGCGCTCCTGCTCGTGCGCCTCCTGGAGGGCACCGCGGGCGGCCCCCGCTACGAGGGGCCCAGGCACTTCGACGCCCACGCGTACCGCACCGAGGACGCCGAGGGCGTCTGGGACTTCGCCCGGGGCTGCATGCGCACCTACAAGATCCTCGTCGCCCGGGCAGCCGCTTTCGACGCGGACCCCGAGGTGCAGGACCTCCTCGCCGGCGACCCCCGGGGCCGGGACCTCGAGCCCCTCCTCGCCGGGTACTCGTCTGCCAAGGCGGCGGCGTTGCGGGCCCTCGACGTCGATCCCGAGCGTCTCGGGCGGCGCGGTCTCCGCTACGAGCGCCTCGATCAGATCCTCGTCGAGCACCTCCTCGGCGTGCGGGGCTGAGCCCGACGGGATCGGTCGTCGGATCGTCGCTGTGCCAACATACCGTCCCCATGGATCCCGACCTCCCCGACACCCCCCCAGAGGGGAACTTCGCCGCTCTCGTGACCCGCCACGCTGTCACGCACCCGGAACGTCTCGCCCTCGTGGTTCCCCCGCCTGCGGGCGAGGCCGGCGAGGTCGAGACCGCCACCTACGGCGAGCTCGCCGAGCGCATCGCCGGTTTCGCCGCCGGGCTGCGGGCCGAAGGTCTCCGCCCGGGCGACCGGGTCGTGGTCCTCTTCCCGCTCTCCGTGGACCTCTACGCTCTCGTCCTCGCCCTCTTCGCCGCCGGGATGACCGCCGTGTTCGTGGACGCGGGGATGGGGCCCGCCCGCATCAACCGGGCGCTCGCCCGCTCACGGGCGAAGGCGATCGTCTCGGCCCGTCGGCTCCTGCGCTACCGCTTCGCACTGCCCGCCCTGTGGCGCATGCGGTGCTACTCGGTCGATTCGGCGGGTGCAGGGCTCCGGGACTTCGCCCGCCTCCGGGGCGCGCCCGCCTCCGGCTGTGAGCCCGTTCCCCGCTCGGAGGACGACGAGTGCCTCGTCACCTTCACGTCGGGGAGCACGGGGGCGCCCAAGGGCGCAGACCGCACCCACGGCCTCCTCACCCGCCAGCATCTCGCCCTCCGCGAGCAGGAGGAGATCCACGCCCTGGAGGGCGCGGTCGACATGCCCTGCTTCCCGGTCGCTGCCCTCCACGACCTCTGCATGGGCTACACGTGCGTGCTCCCGCCAGTGGACTTCCGCCATGTGGCGGGAGCGGACGCCCGCGCTGTCGTGGCCCACGCCCGGCGCTGGGGCGTCGACCGCATCCTGGGGGCCCCCGCCTACATGGGCCGCCTCACCGGCCACCTGCTCGGCGCCGGGGAGACCATGCCGGAGATCCGGAGCGTGGGCGTCGGGGGCGCGCCCGTGCCCCGCGGCCTCTGCGCCGACATCCTCGCCGTCTTCCCGGAGGCGGCATCGGCCGTCGTGTACGGCTCCACGGAAGCCGAGCCCATCTCGCACGTGTGGATGCAGGACGTCGTGGCCGTCGACGGCGAGGGCCACCTCGTGGGAGCGCCCGTGGACTGCGCCGAGGTGGCCCTGGTCGACCTACTCGACGGCGACTCGCCCGTGCTGGACGACCGCGGCCTGGACCCGTACCGCGTGGCCCCGGGTGACTGCGGAGAGGTCGTCGTCCGGGGCCCGCACGTGAACCGGGGGTACGTCGACGACCCGGCGGCGAACAGGCGCACGAAGCTCGTCTGCCCCGACGGGCAGTTCTGGCACCGCACCGGAGACGTCGCCCGTCTCGACCCGGAGGGCCGGCTCTGGCTCCTGGGCCGCCTCGCCGACGTCGTGCGACGGGACGGGCGCATCCTGCATCCGCTGCCCATCGAGGCCGCCGTGAACGCCGCCCCCTGTGTGCGGGCCTCGGCATTGGTCGCGCACCGGAGGTTCCCCGAAGGGGAGTTCGCCGTAGCCCTGGACGGCGAGGGCTCCGAGGTGCCCGACGAGGTGTCGCGGGTTCTCGGGGAACGGGGAGCGGGGGGTGTCCCCGTCACCGTGGTGGGGGAGATCCCGATGGACGGCCGGCACAACTCCAAGGTGGACCGCCCCACGCTCCGCCGTCGCCTGGCGCGGCGCCGGAGGACCTGACGTGGAAGGGGTCTCCCTCGACCAGGTGCGCTACTCGCGGGTGTGGGAGGACCACGCCCTCCTCGAGGCCGGCCTCGACGTCGGTGCCGGCGACTCCGCGCTGTGCATCACGAGCGGCGGCGACAACGTGCTCGCCCTCTTGTTGCAGGAGCCCGCCTCGGTGACCGCCGTGGACGTGAACCCCTGCCAGGGGGCCCTTCTGGCGCTCAAGGTCGCCGGCATCCGGCATCTCACGTACACAGAGTTCACAGCGTTTCTGGGTGCCGCCGCCCCCGGGTGCTCCCCCTGGGGGGCGGGGGAACGGGAGAAGTGCTACGCCCGGCTCCGCCCTCACCTGGCGGGGTCCGCCCGTGAGTTCTGGGACTCGCGGGCGGGCGACGTCGCCGAGGGCGTTCTGCACTGCGGTCGCCTGGAGCGGTACTTCCGCACCTTCCAGACCCGGCACCTCCCCGCCCTCATGTCGCCGGCGACGATCGCCCGGCTGCTCGACTTCGACGGCAGCGACCCCGCGGCGCAGGCGGCCTTCGTAGCAGAGGACGTCGACACCCCGTCGTTCCGGGCCGCCTTCAGGAACTACTTCGGGCGCGAGTCGATGGCGCGTCAGGGGCGGGACCCGGCGCAGTTCGCGCACGTGGAGGTGGCCGACGTGGGCGCCGCCTTCTACGAACGCTTCCTGGCAGCATGCCTCCGCCCGACGCGGGACAACTTCTACCTGGAGGCGTTCCTCACCTCGGCCTGCCGGGACCTGAGCCGGGGCCCCCTCTACCTGAGTCCCGGTGGCTTCGCCCGCCTGGGGCCGCTCCTCGACCGGCTCGAGATCGTCACGGCAGGCGTCGAGGAGGTGCTCACGGGGCGCCCGCCCGGGACCTTCACGAAGGCGGCGCTCTCAGATGCCCTGGAGTACCTCGACGCCGCTCAGGCCGAGGGCCTCCTGGGCCTTCTCGCCGGGCGTCTCCGCGCCGGCGCCCGGGTGGCCTACTGGAGCCTCCTCGTGGACCGTTCCGTGCCCGCCACCCTCCAAGACCGGATCTCCCCGGACGGGGAGACCGCTGCCCGCCTGCACGCCCACGACCGGTCGTGGTTCTACCGTTCGTTTCACGTCAGCGTCTTGGCAGGGACGGGCGCGAGGCCTAGAATGCTGTGACGAACACCGCTCGGAACATCGTGAGGCCCAGCGCGGTTTTGCAGGGATGGGCGGCGCCGTCTAGAAGTTCTGCACGGGCGTCGCAGACTGGGGTGTGCGGCGGCAGGCGGTGATCGGGTCCGAGGTCGCGCCCCGCGCCGGCCCTGTACGCGGATCGAGGAGCTGGAACGAGCCGTGCCTCACAGCCATACCACCGTCCCCGGGGACCGCAGGAAGCGACGCCGTCTCGACGTTCCTGCCGAAGCGGAGGTGAGAGCACGCTTCGTGTGGGGGTCCGCCGCCTTCGAAGGTCCCGTCACGAGCCTCTCCGAGTCCGGCCTCGCCATGGCCCCCGACAAGGCCCCGGAGGGCCAACTCCCCCCCGCCGGGGCCGGCGTGGACAGCGTCGAGATCGTGGGGTCCCGCGGGTCGCTCCCCCTCGGGCAGGCGCAGGTCGCCCGGCGCGAGGGTGCCACGGCCCTGGTGCTCACCGTGTCCCTCGACGAATCCATGGGGGCGCTCTGGGACCTCCTCTACGACCTCGAGCACGAAGGTCCTCGCGGCGTTGCCGGATCCGGGGTCACGCACTCGCGCGAGACCCTGCCCAAGGTGCCCGGGCGCGGCCTCTACACCGAGGCCGCCCGCCACGAGCGGCTGGAATGGCTCCGGGAGGAGACCGGCGCCGCCCTCACGACCTTCCAGCGCTCCGACCTCCCCGCCGCCCGCCTCACCGGCAACATCGAGAACCTCCTCGGAGGCATCGAGGTGCCGGTCGGTATCGCCGGCCCCCTCTGGATCCGGGGGCGCCACGTCGACGGACTCGTCTACGCGCCCCTTGCCACCACCGAGGGCAGCCTCGTGGCCTCCGCCACCAGGGGCGCGGCCGCCATCTCGCGTTCCGGCGGGGTCGCGACCCGTGTGCTGGGCCAGCAGATGCTGCGGGCGCCGCTGTTCATGCTCACCGACGCCTCCGGGGCCACGAAGCTCGCTGTCTGGCTCGCCGACCACCTCCACGAGATCCGCGAGGTGGCCGAACAGGTCTCCAACCACGCCCGCCTCATCCGCCTGGAGCCGTTCCAGATCGGGCGCATGCTCCACGTGCGGTTCCTGTTCGAGACCGCCGACGCCGCCGGCCAGAACGTGACCACGCAATGCACGTGGCGGGCCTGTACGTGGATCCTCGACCAGGTCGCACGCATTCCCGGCATCGAACTCGACACGTTCACAGTGGAGGCGAACACGTCGAGTGACAAGAAGGCCACCTTCCAGTCCTTCCACGACGGTCGCGGCACCCGCGTGACCGCCGACTGCCACATCGACGGCGACACCCTCCGGGAGGTCCTCAAGGTCACCCCCCGGGAGATGGAGCGCGTCCACCAGGCGTTTCTGGCGGGCAGCATCCACGCCGGGTCGATCGGGCACAACATCAACGTGGCGAACACGGTGGCGGCCATCTTCCTGGCGACCGGCCAGGACGTCGCCTGCGTCCACGAGTCCGCCGTGGGCCAACTCCACATCGAGGCCACCCTCGACGGCCTCTACGCCAGCCTCCTCCTGCCCGGACTCATCATCGGGACCGTGGGCGGGGGCACCCACCTCCCCGGCCAGCAGGAGCTCCTCGAGCTCCTCGGCTGCGCCGGCCCCGGCCGGGCCCGCCGGCTCGCGGAGGTGATCGCCGGCTTCGCCCTGGCCCTGGATCTTTCCACCCTGGCGGCGATCACGGGCGGCCAGTTCGCCAGCGCCCATGAACGCTTCGGCCGCAACAAGCCGGTGAACTTCTTCACGCGCGAGGACCTCTCCCCTGAGTTCTTCGCCGACGGCCTCCGTCGGGCGTACGCCGACCCCGGCCTCGACGTGACGGGCGTGCTCGACCTCAACGTCACCCTCGGGTCCAGCATCATCACGGAGCTCACGGCCCGCAAGATCCGCAAGCTCGCCGGCCTCTTCCCACTCCGCCTCGTGCACGACGGCGCCGGGCGGTCGCCGCGGACGCCGGATCACACCGACGTGGTCGTGAAGGCGAAGCCGCTCGACCAGGAGGTCATCGTGATGCTGAACGCGATGGCCGGCCTCTGCGGCGGCGACCTCGCCGACGCCTACGCCCGCTCGCAGGAACGCACCGGGTTCCAGGGCTGCGACGTGCGCGAGCTCGCCGTCTACGCGCAGGACGACCCCCGCTTCACTCGCCATGTCCCCCGCGTGCTCGGGAGCCACCGCGACGACGACCGCGAGGCCTTCGTGCTCGTCCTGGAGCGCATCGACGACGCCGTCCTCATCGACACGGCCGACGACACCAGCGCTTGGGCGCCGGCACACGTCGACGCCGTCCTCGAGGGCCTCGGCGAGATCCACTCCATCTGGCTGGGGCGCGACGACGACCTCCTCGCCCGGGACTTGGTGGGCCGACCGCCCTCGGCCGCCGAGACTGCCGAGCTCACCGACCTCTGGGAGGCGCTCGCCGACCACGCCGCCGAGGAGTTCCCCGAACTCATGGGACCCGACGACCTCGAGGCGCAGCGCATGGCTGTGAAGTCGATCCCGGAGTGGTGGCCGGAGCTGGAGGCCATGCCCCGCACGCTCGTCCACAACGACTGCAATCCCCGCAACGTCGCCCTGCGGGCCGACCCCGAGGGGCCCCACGGGTTCCGCCTCTGCGCCTACGACTGGGAGCTCGCCACCCTCGCCGTCCCCCAGCACGACCTCGCCGAGTTCCTCTGCTTCGTGCTCACGCCCGAGGCCGGTGTCGAGGCGGTCGACCACCACGTCGACGTGCACCGTCGCGCGCTGGAGAGGGCGGCAGGAGTCGAGCTCGACCCCGCCGTGTGGAGGCGGGGCTTCGACCTCAGCCTGCGCGACCTCATGGTGAACCGCTTCGCCCTCTACCTCATGGCGCACACGTTCCGTGACTACCGCTTCATGGCCAGGGTCCTGGCCACGACCCGGCGCCTCCTGGAACTGGGTGGGGGTTGAACCCGTGACGGAAGCCACCCTCTCCGCCGCCGACCCCTGGGCGCGCCGGTTCCTCGCCTGGGTGGGGGAGCGGTTCAACCTCGCGCAGATGCTGCCCTTCGCCACCGTCCTCTACGCCGCTGCCCTGCTCTCGGGCCGGGCCGCCTCCGGTTCCGGCGAGCTCGCCGTGGGGACCGGGGACCTCCGCGGCCTCGCCGCCTTCTTCTGCTTCCTTCTCATGCTGCGGGTCTTCGACGAGCACAAGGATTACGAGATCGACTGCCTGAACCATCCCGGCCGGGTGCTGCAACGCGGCCTCGTCACCCTCGACCAGCTCAAGGTCGTGGGCGGGGTGGCGATCGCCGTGCAGCTCGTCATGTCGCTGTGGATCGACGGCGGGCCCGGCCCTGTCACGGCCACGTGGGGGGTCGTGATCGCCTGGAGCCTCCTCATGGCCAGGGAGTTCTTCTGCGGGGCGTGGCTGAGCCGGCGGCTCGTGCTCTACGCCGTGTCCCACATGGTGGTCCTGCCCATGGCGATGGTGTGGGCGTCAGCGATGGGTGCCGGGCGCGTGGCCCTCACCGGGGAGGTCGTGATCGTGGCGGCTTTCGCTTTCTGCACCGGCTTCGTCGCCGAGGTCACCCGCAAGATCCGGGCCCCGGGGGACGAACGCGAGACGGTCGACAGCTACTCGAAGGTGTTCGGGACGACCCGGGCGCCCCTCGTCGTCGTCGGCCTCCTCGCCGCCGGGACCGGCCTTCTCGCCGCCGCCGAGGTCGTCCTGGCCCAGGGTGCGGGGCGCGTCCTCGGATGCGCCGCCGCGGGCGCCCTCTTCGCCGTGGCCGCCCTGCCCTACCTCGCCTTCTCCCGTTCGCCGTCGGCGTCGGGCGCGAAGAAGATGGAGGCGGGGGGCGGGGTCTTCCTCCTCGGCGGCTACACGACCGTGATCGTCACCTTCGCCCTCACCCGGGGGCTGCAGTGGACCTGATCGCACCCGGGGACGCCGGTCGCCTCATCGGCCTCGGGGAGGCGGCGATCGGGGGCAAGGCGGCCGGTCTCGCCCGCCTCCTCGCCGCCGGTGCCCGGGTGCCGCCCTTCTTCGTAGTCCTCGCGGACGCGTTCACCGCCCACACCGCCGGGGACGCCGTGGCGGGAGCGCTGGCGACGCTGCGCGAGACGTCACCGGCGGATCCCGGTGCCGCCCACCTGGTCCGCGACGCCGTCGTCGCTGCCCCCCTCGACGCCCGGGTGCGCGAGGCTGTCGGTGTGGGCGCCGCCCACCTGGGCGGGGGGCCCTTCGCCGTGCGCAGCTCCATGGTGGGCGAGGACGCCGCCGCCCACTCCTTCGCCGGCCAGCTCGACTCCGTCCTCAACGTCGCCGGCCGCGACTCGGTCCTCGCCGCCGCCATCCTGACCTGCTGGGCGTCCGCATACAGCGACCGTGCCGTCGCCTACCGGGCGCATGCCGGCATTCCCGTGGCAGACGTCCGCATGGGCGTCGTCGTCCAGGAGATGGTCGCAGGGGACGTCTCCGGGGTGCTCTTCACCGCCAACCCCGTGACCCGCCGTCGTCACGAATGCCTCCTGAGCGCCACATGGGGACTGGGCGAAGGCGTCGTGAGCGGGGCCTGCGACGCCGACGAGTACGTCTGGGCCGACGGCGGGGAACGCTCCGCCCGGGTCCCCGTCAAGGAGACGCGCATCGTCCCGGCGCCCGACGTGGGCACGGCCGAGGAGCCCGTGGCCGACCCGGACCGCGAGCGCCGCTGCCTGGCGCCGCGGGACGTCGACCGCGTCTGTAGCGAGGGCGTCCGCCTCGCAGGGGAGCTCGGAGGCCCCCTCGACGTGGAGTGGACGCTGCGGGGCGGGGACCTCTTCGTCCTGCAGGCCCGCCCGGTCACCTCCCGCCTCGACGCCGACGAGCCCCTCGTGGTGTGGGACAACAGCAACATCCAGGAGAGCTACTGCGGCGTCACGACCCCGCTCACCTTCTCCTTCGCTTCCCGGGCCTACGCCACCGTCTACGAGCAGACGATGCGCATGGCGGGTCTCTCCGAGGAGGCGGTCGCCGGGCATCGTCCCGTGCTGGAGAACCTCCTCGGCCTCGTGCAGGGGCGGGTGTACTACAACATCAACAACTGGTACCGCTGCCTGCTCCTCATGCCCACGTCCTTCGGGCGCTCCAAGGAGGACATGGAGGCGATGATGGGCCTGGAGGAGCCCGTGGACTTCGTGTCCCCCCCGGAGCTGTCGGCCGGGGCCAAGGTGCGCCGGCTGCCGGGACTCGCCCGCCTCGCCGCCGTCATGGTGCGCCGCTTCGCCGTCCTCGACCGCGACGTCGGGCGCTTCCTCGCGCACTTCGACGCCGTGTACGCCTCCGTCGACCGCGGAGCCCTCGCCGGGGCGTCCTACTCCGAGCTCGTGGGGACGCTCGACACCCTTCGGCGGGAGCTGCTGGAACGCTGGACGACCCCGATCGTGAACGACGCCCGCGTCATGATGACGGCGGGTTCCCTCCGGCGTGCCCTGCGCCGCCTCTTCGGGGACGAGGCCGCCGTCCTCCAGAACGACCTCATGAGCGGCGAGGAGGGCCTCGAGTCCGTCGCCCCCACGCGGATGCTCCTGCGCATCGCGGCTGCCGCCCGGCGCGACCCCGCGACGACAGCGGCCCTCCGCGGCGGCCCCGCCGCGCAGGCCTACCGGGACGCCGTCGCCCGGGGGGGCGAGGTGGCCGAAGGTCTGAGGGAGTACGTGGAACGCTACGGCGACCGGGTCATGGGCGAGCTGAAGCTGGAGACCGTGACGCTGCGCGAGGACCCGGGCTTCGTCGTGGAGATCCTGCGGAACTACCTCGACCGCCCCGACCTCGACCCCGACGGCCTCTCGGCCGCGGAGCACGAGCACCGCCGGGCCGCCGAGGCGCGGGTCCGGGGCGCCGCCGGGGCGCTGGGCTGGGCCCGCCTGAAACGCAAGATCGTGGCGACCCGCGCGGCCGTGAAGAACAGGGAGGCCATGCGTCTCTCCCGCACCCGCATGTTCGGCCTCTACCGCGACACCTACCTGGCGATCGGGCGCCGCCTCGTCGAGGCCGGCCGCCTGGAGAGCGCCCGTGACGTCTTCTACCTCACGGTCGAGGAGATCGAGGCCTTCCACGACGGCCGGGCGGTCGGCGGCGACCTCGCCGGCCTCGTCCGGCTCCGGGAGGCCGAGTTCGCCGCCTACGAGAAGGTCGACCTCCCCCACCGGATCGTGACACGGGGTGCGGCCGGGGCCGCTGACACCACCCCACCCGGCCCGTCCGCCCCGGAGCCCGCCGGAGGCGGCGTGATGCGGGGAACGCCCTGCTACCCGGGTGTCGTGGAGTCCGCCGTGCAGGTCGTCACGAGCCCGCAGGACAGCCTGTCGGTGAACGGGCGCATCCTCGTGGCCGTGCGCACCGATCCCGGTTGGGCGCCGCTGTTCCCCACGACGAGCGGGATCCTCGTGGAGCGGGGAAGCACCCTGTCGCACTCGGCCGTCGTCGCCCGCGAGCTCGGTATCCCCGCCATCGTGGGCGTCCCCGACGTCACGCGGATCCTGCGCAGCGGCGACTTCGTCCGCATGGACGGCGGCGCCGGCACCGTGGAGCGCATCGACGGCGCCGGCGAGGTCACGTGATCCGGGGCCCTTCCGCCCCCGCTCCCGCCGCCAGGGCCGCGGTTCCCGCGGCCCTGCCCGAGGGGTTCCTCGACCTCCCCGCCCTGGTCTACGAGGACGACCCGATGTGGATCCCCGAAGAGCCCGAGGACGTCACCGCCGCGTTCTCACCTGCCAACCCGTGGCTCGACGAAGGCCGGGCCGCCACCTGGTGCATCCCGGGGCGTGCCCGCGTGGCGGCGTTCTGGCATCCCGCGACCCTGATCGGGGGCGAGCCCGCCGCCTTCTTCGGCTACTGGGAGACCACGGGAGACCATGACGCGAGCGCCGCCCTGTTCGCCGAGGTCGCTACCTGGGCCCGTGGGCAGGGCGCCCTCGCTCTGTACGGCCCCGTGAACTTCACGACCTACGGCATCTACCGCCTCCGGGTGAGCGCCGAGGCCGGCGCCGTGACGTTCCCCGGGGAGCCCTACAACCCGCCGGGCTACCCGGCGCTCCTGGAGTCCCTCGGCTTCACGGCCCACCACCACTACAACACCCGCCTGTTCGATCTCACCCCGGAGCTCCTCGACGGCCTCCTGGCGTCCTTCCGGCCCGTCCGGGAGCAGCTCTTCGAGGAGGGGTTCCGCTTCGTCCCCCTCGACGAAGACCTCTGGATGCGCTCCCTGCCGGAGGTTCACGCCCTCGTGGACTCGGCCTTCGGCGACAACTTCGCCTACACGCCGCTGCCCTACGAGACTTTCGCCCGGGTCTGCGGCCGTGCGTTCATCCGGAAGGCGTCGCCGCAGGCGAGCATGATGGCGTTCGCTCCGGACGGCTCGGTGGCCGCGTTCATCATGAGCTACCCGCACTACGGCCCCCTCGTCACCGCCGGGGCGGGACAGGCGCGTGTGCGGGTCTCCGACCTCGACGTGGACGTGCACCTCCCGCGCCTCGTGGAGGCCGTGAACCCGGACAGGCCGGCGATGGTCGGCAAGACCGCCGGCACGCGCCCGGACCTGCAACGCCGGGGCCTGCAGCCCGCCCTCTACGCCACCTGCATCGAGGGTATGGACGGCGCCTTCGGGAGCGGATTCGGGGCCCTGTCGCGAGACGACAACCCCACGCAGGGCTACGCCGCCGGGGCCGACGAGAACGTCCGCTGGTACGCGCTGTACCGCAAGGACCTGCAAGGCCCCGACCCCCTCCGGGCGCGCGCATGACGCTCTTCCGACGCGTGCATCTCGGCGCTCTCTGGAACGACCGGGTGCGGTCGCTCTTCGCCGTCGTCGGCATCACGACGGGTGTGAGCGTCGTCGTCGGGATCACGATGCTGAACCTCCAGATCGGCCGGGCCTTCGACGGCCTCGCGCCCCGGATCGCGGCCCAAGGCGGCAGCGTCCTCCAGGTGACGCCCGTCGTCCAGGGCCGCCTCCCCGAGGCGGTCTTCGACGACGTCGCCCGCGTCGCCGGGTCGCGCTCGACGATTCCCATGGTCTCAGACCTCACGCCGCTGGTCGCCGGGAGCCGCACGGCCGGCGTCCTTCTCGTGGGGGCGGACTGCCGCCTCGAACTTCTCGTGGGCGACGTCGACTGTGCCCGGCTGCGGCGCCGCCCCCCGGCGCCCGGGCCTGGCACGCCCGTGGCGCTCACCCCTGAGGCCGCCGCGGCGCTCGGGGTCGAGGCCGGTGACCCCTTGGCGTTGCCCGGCGGTGCGGCGGGTGCCGCCCGGGTGGGCTGGATCATGCGCCACGACCGCCGCCTCAGCGCCGTCAACCGGGGGTTCGTCGCCCTCGCCGACAGCATCCCGGCGGCGCAGGACCTTCTGGGGCGCCCCGGATACCTCACCGACGTCTTCGTCGTGACCCGTTCCGCGGGCGTCGAGAGCCGTCTCGCCCGCGTCCTCGGGGGCGTCGCCACGGTGGGGCAGCCCCGGGGCCGCATGCCGCCGGCGCTCGTCACCGTGCGCCAGGCGATCTCCTCCATGTCCCTCGTCGGCCTCCTCATCGGGATCCTCATCGCCGTGAACACGGTGGCGCTGGCGCTCGCCCACCGCCGCTCCACGCTGGGGACATTGTCGGCGCTCGGGGCGACAGGCAGGCGGGTCTTCGCCGGCTTCCTGGGCGAGGGGGCGATCCTCGGCGTCCTGGGCGGTGCCCTCGCCGTCGTCCCCGGCTACCTGCTGGGCGCGTTCCTGCTCCACAGCTACGGCGACTCGCTCCTGGCGGGGACGGGAGCGCGACTGGACGCCGCCTTCGACCCCGCTGTCGTGGGCACCGGCCTCGCCGCGGGCATCACCGCCGGCCTCCTTGCCGTCGCCGTCCCCGCCCTCGGGGTCCTGCGCGCCGGGCCGCTCGCGGCGATGGGCGGTGTCACGGTGACCCCGCCCGGGCGCCGCCTCCCGCTCTGGCTGGTCCCCGCCGGCGTGGCCGTTGCCGCCGCCGGTCTTCTCACGGCGGCCCGTTTCGGGGAGGGGCGGGCACCGCAGATGGCGGGCACGCTCTCGCTCAGCACAGGGATGTTCGGGATCGTGCTCGTGGCGTTCGCGATCGTGCCCCCGGGCGCGTCCGCCCTCGCCGGTCTCGCAGGCCGTTTCTGGCCGGCCGTGGGCCGCCTCGTCCGGGCTGACGTCGACAGGCTGCCGCTGTGGATAGCGGCGACCGCCGCCACGCTGGCGATCGGGGTGGGCTTCGCGGCAGGCTTCTCGAGCCTCGGCACCCTCGGGGGACGCACGGCGGAGGGCCTCTTCGAGCGCGCCCTGGCCGGTGCCGTCCTCGTGAGCCCCCAGGGGCCCTGGGACCAGGCCGAGGGCCACGTCAGCGACGCCGTCTCGCGCCGTGCGAGTCGTGCCCTTCCGAGTGCCCGGACGGCTGCGCGCCTGCGGGCGATCATCCCCGGCGCGTCCCCGCGGGTCGTGATCGGGGTGGCCCCCGGGTCGTGGCTCGCCCGCCGCCTCGTCCGTGTCCCGGGGGGGGCCGACGGCGTGTTCGCGCGGGTGCGCCGGGGCGGGGTGGCGCTCTCGGACGTGGCGGCGGGGCGTCTCGGGGCGGACGCCGGTGACACGGTCACGCTCACCACCGTGGCCGGACCACGACGGTTCCGGGTGGCGGGGGTGTTCACGCCCGGCTTCGTGGACGACTCCACGATCGGGGACTGGGTCGTCGTCTCCGAGGACGCCGCCGCCGAACACTGGGCTGCGACGCGGGAGCAGGTGGCGTTCCTGCCCGAAGGGGACGGCGACGCCGCCGGAGCGGCGGCAGCCCGTCTCAGTGCCGTTGTGGGTACGGCGCGGGTGTACGACGGGGCGGCCTGGCGGCGGGCGGTGCGTCCCGGCTGGGGACGGTTCTTCCGGCCGTTCACGATCACCGGCTACCTCCTCATGCTGGCGGCGGGTCTCGCCGTGGCGAACCTCCTCCTGCTCGGGCTCGTGCAGCGTCGCCGGGAGCGGGCCGGGCTGCGGGCAATCGGCATGGAGCCGGGCACGGAACGCGCCGTGCTGGTCGTGGAGACCGCCGCTATGACCGTCCTCGGGGTCGTCGTGGGTCTCGGCGCCACCCTCCTGTTCTCGTGGCTTCTCGCCCTGTCGTCGCCGGTGTTCTACGGCTTCCGCCTCGACTGGGGGGTCGTCCCGGGGGCTCTGGCGCTCGGCGTGGGCGCCGCCGTGGTGGTGGCGGCGGCGGGACTCGCTTGGCCGCTGGTAGCCGCGGGACGCCTCTCCGTAGTCGAGGAACTCCGCGGGGAGTAGGCCCGGGGTGCGCACGCCACCGGCGGTACGCACGCAACGGGTGGTACGCACGCAACGGGTGGTACGCACGCAACCGGGCGCGCCACTGTCAGTTGTGACGCGCGGCGCGCCCGGTTTGGCGGGGAAGACGGTTCAGGAGGCCGTGGTCTCCCACTCGGGCTGCAGGGTGAAGGCCGGTTCCCCCGCTGGTACGTCAATGTGATGCCGTTGACCCGGGATACCGGGAGAACGGCTTCACTTTGGGCGTCCGCGAGGCCGGGGCGGGGCGGGTCTGCCGGGGCCGGGGCGGGCCGCGGGTCGCTCCGGGATCGGGATCGAGGTCAAGGGCGGCGGCCGGCGAGGTCGAGCATGCGGGTCTGCAAGGGCGCGTCCTCGTCCACGTCGCCGCTGGGACCGTCACCGAAGTCGCCGGTCTCCGCGATGAAGGGCCCCATGGGCTCCATGGCCGCCCACACCTCTGCCACGAGGTCGGCGTCGAGCGCCTCCTCACCGCCGGTGGCGCGGGCGAGGTCCCAGGCGTGCAGCGTGAGGTCGCCTACCCGGAAGCCGATCAGCATGGCGCCGGGTATGTCGGCCATGGGGTGGTGACAGACACGCTCCAGGGCCCCCGGTTCGCCGAAGGCGGCAGCCTGGGCCGCGGCCTCGGCGACGGCCGTGTCCACCGGGTCCGCCCCGAGGACGTCGGAGGCGATCGTGGCCATGGCCTCCTCGCGGCTGCAGCCGTCGAGGAGGCGCACGGCCATGCGGTTCCCGGCGGCGACGTGGTTCACGAGGCCCCGCACGTCCCAGCCGGTGCAGGGCGTGGGCAGGTCCCACTGGTCGGGCCCGACTGCCCGGAGGCGGTGTTCGAACTCGGCGGTGGCGCGGGTGAGGCTCTCGAAGTTGTCCACGGGGCGAGCATACGGCCCTGCGCGGCGTCGGGGTCCGTGCCAGCATGGAACCGATCCCAGGCGACGGAGGCGAGCGTGGACCGGACGGAGCAGTCGATGAAGATGCGCGGCACGGCGCGGGCCCGCATGATGGACCGGGTGCACAGGTTCGTGTACAGGGCGAGCGGAGGCCGTCTCCTGGGCCGCTTCGCGGACGACCAGGGCGACAGCCCGGTTCTGCTCCTCACGACCACGGGCCGCAAGACGGGCAAGGAGCGCACCCACCCCCTCCTGTACCTGCCTGACGGCGACCGCTTCGTCGTCGTGGCCTCCAACAGCGGGGCTGACGCCCACCCCGCCTGGTACCGGAACCTCGAGGACAACCCGGCGGTCACGGTACAAGTGGGCAGGACCCGCCGGGCGGCCAAGGCGCGCGTTGCCGGCGCTGACGAGCGTGAGGCCCTCTGGCCCCGCCTCAACGAGATGTACACCGGCTACGACGTGTACCAGGCCGACACCGACCGCGAGATCCCCGTCGTGGTGCTCGAACCCGCCGGCGACTGAAGGTCGGGAGGTGCGACGGGTGATCGGACGAAGGCCCCGCCGGGGAGTCCCGTCGGCCCGGGGGGATCCGGCGCCCTTGCCCGGGGGACGTGCCCGGAGTCGGCAAGTCGATCGTCGGGAGGACGTGCAGTGTCGTACACGGGGACGTTGATCGCCGAGAGCCTGCGGTCGGGCTCCCTTCTCGACGACGTGGTCCTGCGTGTCACGAAGGTCGTGCGCGCCGACGTCGGGAAGCTCGACGCCGGTCAGCCGCTCACCTGGACGCTCCTCGACTTCGAGGTGCCCGACGCCGACGCCCCGCGACTCGCCGATGCGCTCTCGGGCGCTCTCAGCGCGGCCGGTGGCTGGTACTGCGACTTCCGGAACGCCGACGAGGCCTTCGTGGTCTTCCCTCACCGGATCTTCCGGTACCGCCGTGGTGACGCCACGGCACGGGTCGCAGCGGAGGCCCACGCCCGCTCGCTCGGCGTGCCAGAGGCGCAACTCGACTGGCCGGTGTGAGGCCGCCCGGGGCGCCGGGCCCCGCCCCGGCGCCGGCGTGGTTCGCCCCGCAGCGCGGCCCGGGCGCACATAGGATCCGGCGATGACGAAGATCACTCCCTGCCTGTGGTTCGACGGCGACGCGGACGAGGCCGTCGCCCACTACCTCGCAGTCTTCCCGAACTCGCGGCGGCTGGCGAGCAGCGAGTACGGTCCGGACATGCCCGGGGAGGAAGGCACCACCCTGACGGTGAGCTTCGAGCTCGACGGCCGCCCCTTCATGGCGCTCAACGGCGGACCGCAGTTCCACTTCACGCCCGCCGTCTCCTTCGTCGTCGACTGCGAGACCCAAGCGGACGTCGACCGATACTGGGACCGGCTCCTCGAGGGCGGTACCCCGTCGCAGTGCGGCTGGCTCACCGACCGCTTCGGCGTGTCGTGGCAGATCGTGCCCCGCCGGGCGGTCGAGCTGATGAGTGATCCGGACCCGGAGCGGGCCAACCGGGCGACGCAGGCCCTGTTGCAGATGGTCAAGCTCGACGTCGCCGAGCTGGAGGCCGCCGCGGACGGCGCTTGAGAGGCCGCGCCCGGCAGGGAGGCAGTGTATGGACGCCCAGTACTGGAACGACCGCTACGGCACCGACGAGCTCGTCTGGAAGGGCGACCCCAACGTGTTCCTCTCCCCCGAGGTGGCTCCCCTGCGGCCGGGCCGGGCCCTGGACCTCGCCTGCGGGGAGGGCCGCAACGCCGTCTGGCTCGCCGGCCAGGGCTGGCACGTGACGGGAGTCGACTTCGCGGCGGCCGGCCTCGCCAAGGCCCGGCGTCTGGCGGCGGCACGCGGTGTCGAGGTGGACTGGGTGTGCGCCGACGTCACGGAGTGGGAGCCCGAGGCGGCGGCCTACGACCTCGTCGTGGTCTTCTACCTCCAGCTCCCCGGCCCGGAACGCCGGGCGGCGCTCACCCGGGCAGGCCGGGCGTTGGCGCCGGGCGGCATTCTCCTCGTCGTCGGCCACGACCTCTCCAACCTCACCGACGGCGTGGGCGGACCGCAGGACCCGGCGCTGCTCTACACGCCCGCCGACCTGAGAGCGGACCTCGATGCCGCCGGCATCGACGGCCTCGTGATCGAGCGGGCCGAGCGTGTCCACCGGCCCGTGGACGTCGGCGGCGAGCCCCGCACGGCCGTCGACCGCCTTGTCCGCGCGCACCGCTGAGGACGCCGCGGGCTGCCTCCGGCCGGAAGAGGGCCTGGCTCCGACTGCGTCCGACAGCCTCGCCGGGAGATGGAGCCACTTGATCGCCTTCGGCTCGCCCGCGAGCACTTGGTGAGAGCCCAAGTCGGCGGAATCGATCCGGTCGACTGGGCGGAGGTCGTCCCGGGGGGGCGTGCAGGTCGTCTCGTTGCCGCTGGACGGCTTCGCCGAACGAGTCATGAGTGGGGACGAGTTCCATCAGTGGGCCCTCCGGTTCGGGCGGCCGCTGATCGGCGGGGCCAGAGCGCTGGCGTTGCGTGAATCGCTCCTGCCGAACGCGCCGTGGCCGGATTTCTCCGTCAACTTCTCACGGGCGCGCACGCTGGTGCGGCGGGCCGAGGCGTTCCGGGACATCGGTGATCCGGATGCCTTCCAAGAGGGAATGCGAGCCGGCCTGACGCAACTGGCACGGGGAGTCCTTCTCGCACATCACGTGTTCCCAAGATCCCGCCCCGAGTTGCCCTCGCAATTGCGGGGAGTCGGCGAGGCGGCGCTGGCAGAAGCGCTTGAAGCCTTCGAGCCTGGCATCGGATCGAGCTTGGAGAACGCCGAAGCCGCCATACGCTTCGCGCGACAAGAGCTTGCGCGTCGCCGGGCCGCCTGAGACGGCCGCACAGCGCGCGCTGCGACCGCCGGTCAGGCGGGCAGGCGCATCCAGCCGGGCACAGCCGGGCTCAGCAGCCACAGGAACCGCTGGTCGACATAGGGCATGAGGCCCAGCACGCCCGGTATCAACATCCGCGGCCCCCACGGGTGTGTGGCCCAGAGAAGCCGGCGGGTGAGGTAGCCAAACCTCCACCACCGGTTCATGCGGTGGAACTCCCGGGCCGCCGCGTCCCGGTCGTGGACGGCCATGGCGGCGATCCGGCCCGACGCGAGGGCGCCGTGGACACCCAGGACCATCGAGGGGTCCTGCATGCCCGAGAGCGTTCCCGTCAGGATGAGATCGCCGCTGAAGAGCCGCGGGTTGGACAGGGCGCCCGTGGGCGTACCCACGAGGTCCTCGATCGTGTTCCAGTGAGGGAACTCGATGCCTTCGTCCTCGCGCAGTTGCCGCGGGAACCACTCCTGGGCGGCGGCCGAAAGAGGCCTGCCCCGCTGGAACAGCACGGCGGCGCCCACACCGTTGGCGGACGCGTAGTACGCGTAGTCCCGGGTGTGCTCGTGGTAGTAGGCGACGCAGAACGGACTGCGGTCGGCGGGCGCCGCACCTCCGGCGAACATGCCGTAAGCCCGCGTATAGGGGACGTCCAGGGCGTCGAACGCGTGCCGGAACATACCTGTCGCCACGATGGAACCGGGCGGCAGTTCGCCGAAGTCCTCGCGCGTCTCCACCGGCGTGCCGAACGAGAACTGCACACCGTGCTCCGTCGCCAAACGGTAGAGGTACATGTCGAGGGACGACGCCCGGGACCCGCGTTCGACCACCTTCATGTGGACGTCGGGAGGAAGAGACAGGTCGACGGTCTTGCCGAAAGCCCGCAGGCGCAGGCTGGGCAAAGGGTTGCAGAAGGGGGCGGGAGGGGATCCCTCCGACAGGGGGATCCCCAGATAGCGGCCCATGGCGGCGAGGTCCAGGGGGGTCATGTCGGCGAAGGCGAGATCGTGCCCGCTGACGGCGGAGGCGTGCAGCGATGCGCCGCCGACGTCCTTGTCCTGCTCCAAGACGGTGACGGCGTGCCCCTCGCGGGCCAGGATGACGGCGGCGGTGAGGCCGGAAAGCCCGGCGCCGACGATGGTGACCTCTTTCACGACGTCCTCTGCCCCCGTGAACTGGTTGGTGGAGGTGAGGGGACTCGAACCCCTGGCCTCCTCGATGCGACCGAGGCGCTCTTCCGGCTGAGCTACACCCCCGAAGGGATGGGTAGTCTACCGCGCCGTGACTGCGTCGCCGCTGTCGAGATCAGAGACGCCCGAGGTGGCGATCTTGTCGCCCTCCTTCAGGCCCCTGGTGACGAGGACGACGCCCTCGCCGCCGGACTGCTTGTCGATCGGGGTGCGCACGGCCTTGCCGTCCTCGATTTTGAAGACGTAGTCCTTGCCCGCCTTCGTGAGCACGGCGGTGGCGGGGACCTCGATGCCGGTGCGGGCCCGCTCGATCTTGATGTCGACGCTGGCGGTCATGCCGGGCCGCCAGCCGGCGATGCGGTCGGCGGGGACGTCCACGAGCACCGCGTAGGCGTTGCCGCCGCCCTCGGCGACGGTGGGGCTCACGGCGATCTCGGTCACGGTGCCGTTCACGTCGAGGTCCGGGAACGCGTCGATCTGCACGTCCACGGCCTGGCCCTTGGCGACGGCCGGGATGTCGGTCTCGTCCACGAGGGCCCGCACCTGGGTGCCGCTGAGGTCGTAGATGGTCATGACGGTCTGGCCGGCGGCGACGAGGGAGTCCGCCTGGATCTCTCCCGGGGTGCTCACCGAGGACGCCGCCGTGAGGGAGGCGCCCCCGAGGCCCGCCCCCCCCAGGCCGCCGCCGGAGGAGGTCTGCAGCGACACGGTGCCGTTGATGGGGGCGTCGACCTGGGTGGCGTCGATCTGGCGGCGGAGATCCTGGGCCTGGGCGAGCGCCTGCGGGTTGGACCCACCCCCGCCCCCGAGGGCGGCGAAGGCCTGTGCCTGGGCGAAGTCACCAGCCTGCATCGTCTTGATGAGGCCGATGTAGAGCTGCATGTTGAAGGCGTTCTGGACCTGCTGGGTGGTGATGAGCGCCTGCAGGAACGCTCCGAACCCTGCTGCCACGGTGGGCTGCAGGGCGAGAAGCCGGCCGAGGGTGTCGTTCGTCTGCGTCAGCAACTCGGCCATCTGCTTGTCGAACTGGGACGTGTCCGGGGCCTTGAGCTTGGCCCCCCCGCCGCCCCCTCCGCTGGAGGACTCGACGGCGTTGAGTTGGTCCTGGAGGTCCGAGTCGTCGATCGTGAACAGGAGCGCGCCGGCGTTCACCTGCTGGCCGTCCTGCACGTAGACCTGGGACACGGTGCCGCTCACCGTGGGGGCGACCTGCGCCTGGCGCACGGGCTGCAGGGTGCCGTCGGCCGTGATGCGCCGCGTGGGCGCGGCTTGCTCCACGGTCTGCACGTCGACCTCGGAGCCGCCCTGGCGGGAGCAGGCGGACAGGGCGAGCGCAGGGACGAGCACGACCGCCGGGACGAGACGACCCCGGACCCCCCCTCGCATGCTCAGCCCCGGCCGGCGTTGGGGCGCTTGCGGTGGTTCGCCTTCTTGCGCCGGGCACGCATCTTCCTCTTGCGGGTCTTCTTGCTCATCGGCCTACTCCACGTCAGATCCACGATCTGAACACGAGGAGATGCCGCCACCACTCGAAGGGGATGGGCACCGCCGTCCAGACCGGGTAGAACGCGGCGAAGGCTATCAGCACACCCCCGAAAACTGCGATCACGGCGGCCCGCCACAAGCCCGCCCCAGGGACGGGGTCCGGGGTCCGGGCGGGCCAGAGGCGGGACGCCCAATAGGCGACGGCGAGGGCCATGAAGGGCACCACCGGCGTCATGTAGAAGAGGAATTGGGGGCGGGACACGACCAGCCACGGCAGGTAGAGCATCCCGTAGAACGCGGCGACGACGGCGGGGGCGGGCCCGGCCCGGCGGCGAGGGCCCGGGAGGGCGAGCACGGCGCCGACGCCCAGGACTGCCGGCAACGACACCCACCACAACACGGGGTTCCCGAGGGCGAGGACTTCGGCGCGGTCGCCGCCGACCTGTTCGAAGTAGTAGGCGACCGGGCGCCACAGCAGGGGCCACTGCCAGGCCGGGGACTTGTAGGGGTGCTCGGCGGTGAGGGTCTGGTGGTAGTGCCAGACCGCCTTGTGCAGCTCGGCGAGGTCGTGGAAGCGCCAGGCGTGCTCGAACATGTACGGCACCCAGGCGAGGGCGTAGACCGCCACCGGGACGACGACGAGGGCGCCGAGCCAGGCGAGGCCGTCGAGGGGCCCGGGCGTGTCCACGGGCAGCGCCGCGCCCCCCGCCAGGGCGCGGCGGGCCCGCTGCTTGGCGACGAGGGCCCAGCCCAGGACGAGCAGCCATGCCGCTACGAGGGCGAGGGCGCCGGTCCACTTCACGGCGGCGCCCGCCCCGAAGCAGGCCCCGGCCGCGAAGCGCCGCCAGTGGAACGGGGATCGCCCGCGGGCGGGGCGTTCTGCTCCGACCTCCTGGCCGGACGCCGGCGGGGGCTGCGTGGGCGGGCTGAGACGATTCGGGGCGTGAGCGCCGCTCCCAGGCTCGTCTCCGGCGTGGCGCGCCGGCCAGGCGAAGGCGACGTGGCGGCGATCGCGTGAGGGGCGGCTGTGCCGCCCCCGGACCTGGATCGAGGTCTCCCAGGTCGAGGAGGGGGGAGCCGGAGGGGTGACGGAGTCCCCCTTCCGATCCATGTGGTCCCAGACGACGAGGAGCGCCCCGGCGACGACGAAGAGCTCCAGGAAGGCGTCCAGCATGGCGATGCGCGCCTGCACGAGGAAGAGTCCGTCGAGGGTGAGGAGGAGGCCTGCCGCGGACGCCCATACCCAGGAACCGAGCAGGAGGCGGGCGAGGAGGATCACGAGGGCGACGGTGAGGAGGCCGGCGACGGCGGACGAGACGCGCCACTGCCACGGGCTGCAGTCCCGGCCGCCGGAGTCCTTCGTGGGTGACGGGCAGCGTGCCGGGCCGGTGCGCTCCCCGAGGGAGATGAGGATCTTGCCCAGCGGGGGATGCACCCACGAGCAGATCGCTGCCGGGTGCGTCCTGCGGTTGCAGGCGTCGATGCCCTGGTTCTCCGAGGCGCCGAGGCGGTAGGAGCGGGCGTCGCGGGCGTAGTACACCTCGTCGAACATGAGGGCGTGGGGGGATCCGAGACGGAAGAAGATCACGCCGGCGGCGAAGGCGAGGACCGCCACCGGGAGCCACCGTTCCCACGGCCGGGGGGCGACCGGGGCTTCCTGGGTTAGGATCCCGCTGTTTTGGAAACCCTCGGCATCGTCGGCCTGCCCAACTCCGGGAAATCCAGCCTCTTCCACGCCCTCACCGGCGTGTCCGTCGAGATCGGTGCTCACCCGTTCACCACCACGGGGTCGAACGTCGGGGTCGCCGCCGTGCCCGACCCGAGGCTGGACGTACTCGCGGCGCTGTCCAAGTCGGCCAAGGTTACGCCGGCGGGCCTCAGCGCCACCGACATCGCCGGTCTCGTCTCCGGCGCCGCCGGCGGGGAAGGCCTCGGGAACAAGTTCCTCGGCCAGATCCGCGAGGCGGACGCCGTCTGCTACTGCCTGCGGGCCTTCGACGACGCGGCCGTGCCCTACGCCGTGGAGCCCCCCGACCCCGCCGCCGACCTGGGGACGCTCGAGACCGAGCTCTGCCTCGCCGACCTCGAGGCGATCGAGACCCGCATCGAGCGGACGCGCAAGGCGGCCGTCGCCGACCGCTCGAAGGCGCCGGTGGCGGCGGCGATGGAGGCGGCCCTCGTCCCCCTGGGCGAGGGCGTCCCCCTGTACCGGGCCGGTCTCGGCGCCGACACCCTCGCCCCCCTCGGCGACCTCTTCCTCCTCACGCACAAGCCCGTGCTGTATGTCGTGAACATCGGCGAGGGCGACCTCGGGCGCGAGGCCGACGTCGAGGCCGCCCTCCGCAAGACCGCAGGGGACGCCGCCGAGGTCGTCGCCGTCTGTGTGGCCCTGGAGGCCGAGGCCGCCGACGTCGCCGACCCCGCCGAACGCGTGGAGCTGCTGGAGTCCTTCGGGATCGCCGAGCCCGCCCTGCCCCGCGTCGCCCACGCCGCCTACCGGGCGCTGGGGAAGCTCTCGTTCCTCACCACCGGCCCCAAGGAGTCCCGTGCCTGGACGGTGCGGGCCGGCGACACGGTGCGGCGGGCGGCGGGCGTCATCCACTCCGACCTGGAGCGGGGCTTCATCCGCGCCGAGGTCGCCACCTTCGACGACGTCGTCGCCGCCGGCGGCTGGGACGAGGCCAAGAAGGAGAACAAGGTCCGCCTCGAGGGCAAGGACTACGTGGTGGCCGACGGCGACGTGGTCGTCGTCCGTTTCAACGTGTGACCGGCCGTGCCTGAGGTGCGCGTCCCCGCAGTGGTCGAGACGGCGGCCGGCCGCCGGGGCCGGGCCCGGGGGCTGCTCGGGCGGGACTCCGTTCCCGCGGGCGAGGCACTCTGGATCTCGCCCTGCCGCCAGGTCCACACCTTCGGGATGGCCTTCCCGATCGACGTGGCGTTCCTCGACGGCACCGGCCGGGTCCTGCACACGGTGGTGGGCATGCGCCCCGGGCGCCTCAGCCGCATCGTGTGGCGGGCGGCCGGGGCCCTGGAGGCCGCCGCCGGTTCCCTCGCGAGTTGGGGCGTGGAGCGGGGGGACGTCCTGGCGTGGGACTGATCCTCGTTGCCACCCCGATCGGGAACCTCGGAGACCTCGCGCCGCGTGCCGTCGAAGTGCTGCGGGAGGCGGACGTGATCGCCTGCGAGGACACCCGCCGGACCCGTGCCCTCCTGAGCGCGGCGGGCGTCCCCGGCGGACGTCGCCTCGTGTCCTGTCACCGGGACAACGAGCGTGCCGTGGCCCCGCGGCTCGTGGATCGGATGCGGGCGGGGGACACCGTGGCGCTCGTCACGGACGCCGGCATGCCCGGCATCGCCGACCCGGGCGAGGCCCTCGTGCGGGCCTGCGTGGAGGCCGGGGTCGGCGTGAGCGCCGTGCCCGGGCCCTCGGCGGTCGTGACGGCGGTGACGCTGTCGGGGCTGCCCGCGGGCCGCTTCGCCTTCGAGTCGTTCCTGCCGCACAAGGCGGGGGAGCGCCGCCGGCGCCTCGCGGCGCTCGCCGCGGAGGAGCGCACGATGGTTTTCCTCGAGGGACCCAGCCGCCTCGACGCCGCCCTTGCCGACATGGTCGCCGCCTTCGGTGCAGACCGGGGCTGCTGCGTCTGCCGGGAGCTCACAAAGCTGCACGAGGAGGTCTGGCGGGGCCCTCTCGGGGACGCCGTGGCGCACTTCCCGCAGGTGCGGGGCGAGGTGGTGGTGGTCGTCGCCGGTGCGCCCCCGGCGGAGGTGGACGACGCCGAGGTCGTCCGGGCGGTGGCCGCCGCCGTGGCCCGCGGACTATCGGCCAGGGACGCCGCCGCCGAGGTCGCGGGCACCCTGGGCGTCCCGAAGCGCAAGGCCTACGCTGTGGCGGTGCAGTTCCGCCGGGACCGGTGACGTTCCCGTCAGTGGTACTGGAATGCCGGATATCCGTCATTCCAGGACACCTCACGTCTACCTGAGGCGTGGACATCCGGCCGCGTGGGGCCTACAGGCTGGCGCTGAGGGCCTTGCGGCAGACCTGGCAGACAAGCTTGCCCTCGTGCGGGAGGAGGTCGACGTCGGAGCCGCAGAAGATGCAGCGCGCCTGGACCTTCTGGAGGATGACGTGTTCCCCCTCGACGGCGATCTCGATGAGGTCCCCCTCGGTGATGCCGAAGGCCCGGCGGATCTCCGCCGGGAGGACGATCCGGCCGAGGTCGTCGATCTTGCGAGACATGCCGGTGGGTTTTATGTCCATGATGTTGAGCCGCCGTTCGGGCCGTCGTCCGGAAACGCTAGCCGGTCCCCCCCGGGGTCGTTGATACGATCCTATCCCTATCGGGCCCCTCCGCCATAGAGGATTCGTGGACTACTTCTACGTCACGACCCCCATCTACTACGTGAACGACGTGCCCCACATCGGCCACGCCTACACGACCGTGGCCGCCGACGTCCTCGCCCGCTGGCACCGCCTGAAGGGCGAGAGGGTCCACTTCCTCACCGGCACCGACGAGCACGGGCTCAAGGTCGCCCGCTCGGCGCACGCCCGGGGCAAGACCCCCCAGGAGTGGTGCGACGAGATCGCACCCCGCTTCCAGGAGGTCTGGGAGCTCCTCGACATCTCCCACGACGACTTCATCCGCACCACAGAGGAGCGCCATGTCACCGGCGTGAACCTCCTCCTGCAGACCCTGCACGACAACGGCGACCTCTACCTCGCCGACTACGAGGGCCTCTACTGCGTCGCCTGCGAGGACTACTACAACCGCGACGAGCTCCTCGACGCCGACGGGAACTCCGGGCGGGGCGACCTCTGCCCGATCCACGGCCGGTCGGTGGAGCACCTCAAGGAGCAGAACTGGTTCTTCCGCTGGGCGAAGTACTCCGACCGCCTCCTCGCCCACATCGAGGCGCACCCCGAGTTCGTGCAGCCCGACGCCCGCCGCAACGAGGTCGTGGGCTTCATCAAGACGGGCCTGCAGGACGTGAGCTTCAGCCGCACGTCCCTCGCCTGGGGCGTGCCCTTCCCCTGGGATCCCACACACGTCGCCTACGTCTGGCCCGACGCCCTCACGAACTACATGACCGCCGTGGGCTACGGCACCGACCCCGAGCGCTTCGCCCGGGACTGGCCGGCGAGCGTGCACATCGTGGGCAAGGACATCCTCCGCTTCCACGCCGTGCTCTGGCCCGCGATGCTCATGTCCGCCGGCCTGCCGCTGCCCAAGCAGGTCTTCGCCCACGGCTGGCTCCTCGTGCAGGGCGAGAAGATGTCCAAGACCCGGGCGAACCAGATCCACCCCCGCGAGCTCGTGGACGAGTTCGGCATCGACTGCTACCGCTACCACTTCATGCGGGACGTGAGCTTCGGCCCCGACGGGTCGTTCTCGTGGGAGGCGATGCTGGAGCGCTACAACAGCGACCTCGCCAACGACCTCGGGAACCTGGCGAGCCGCGTCCTGAACATGGTGGAGCGCTACCTGGGCGGGGCGTCGCCGGGCGTGCCACAGGCCGACGGCGCAGAGATCGACGCCCTCCGGGCCGCCCTCGACGCCGCCCTCGCCGCGCTCGACGACCGCTTCGTGGCCCTCGACTTCGACGACGGCCTCGCCGCCCTCTGGGGGTTCCTCCACGCCGCGAACCGCTTCGTGGAGGCCACCGAGCCCTGGCACCTCGCCAAGGACGACTCCGACGCGGGCCGGGCACGCCTCGCCGACGTCCTCGGTGCCGCGCTCGAAGCGCTGCGGATCACGGCCGTGCTCGTCTCGCCCGTGATGCCCGGGGCCGCCCGGCGGCTCTGGGACAAGCTCGGCCTCCCCGGGCGTCCCGACGAGGGCCCTCTCGCCGAGGTCGTGTCGTGGGGGCGATTCCCCGAGGGCACGGCTGTCACGAAGGGCGAGGCGCTCTTTCCCCGCAAGGACGTGGCGGTAGGCACCGGGGCCGGATCTTGAGCGGCCCCTGGATCGACACGCACTGCCACCTCCAGATGCTCGACGACGCCGACGCGGCCGTGGCGGGCGCCCTCGCCGCCGGCGTGGAACGGATCGTGTGCGTCGGCATCGACGAGGACTCCTCCCGCCAGGCGATCGCCCTCGCCGAGACGCACAACGACGTCGTGTACGCCACGGTGGGCCTGCACCCGCACGACGCCTCCCGCTTCGACGCCCAGTGGGAGGCTCTTGTGGCCCTCGCCGACAGCGTCGAGGTCGTGGCGATCGGGGAGTGCGGTCTCGACTTCCACCACGACCTCTCCCCCCGGGTCGACCAGGAGGACGCCTTCCTGGCGCAGGTGCAACTCGCCAAGGACCTGGGCGCCGCCCTGGTCGTTCACACCCGGGACGCCTGGGACGCCACCCTCCCCCTGCTGGAGGACGTGGGGATCCCGGAACGCACCGTGTTCCACTGCTTCTCGGGCGGTCCCGCCGAGGCCGAGCGTTGCGCCGCGCTGGGGGCGTACGTGTCCTTCGCCGGCCCCGTCGGGTACCCGAGCGCCGGGGTCCTGCGCGAGGCTGCCGGGGTCGTCCCGCACGACCGCCTCGTCGTCGAGACCGACGCCCCCTTCCTCTCGCCCCAGGAGTTCCGCGGGCAGCCCAACCTCCCGGAGCGGGTCGGCCTCGTCGGCGAGGCGCTGGCGGCGGCCCTCTCGATGAACGCCGGGGAGGTCGCCGCCCTCACGTCCCGCAACGCCGCCCGGCTCTTCGGCTTCACCTGGTGAGGTCGGTGGGGGCGCCCGCCCGGCCCGCCAGTGGCGCCGGACCGGCGGGTGCAGATCGTGGCCACGCACGTCCGGGACCCCACCCGCCGTCGGGCGCCGCCCGCCTCCTGGGCGCCGCCGACGTGCCCCGCCTCCTCGCCGCGGCGGGCGTGCGGCCCTCGAAACGCCGGGGGCAGAACTTCGTCGCCGACCCCAACACGGTGCGGCGCATCGTCGCCCTCGCCGACGTGGCGTCCGGGGAGCGGGTGGTGGAGATCGGCACGGGACTGGGCTCGCTCACCCTGGGTCTCGTCGCCGCCGGCGCCGAGGTGCTCGGCCTCGAGGTCGACGCCCGTCTCGCCGACGTCGCCCGGTCCCTCGTGGGCGAGCGGGCGCGGATCCTCGCGCAGGACGCCACGGAGGCTGACTGGCCGGGACTTCTCGGCGCGGCGCCCGCGTCCTGGAAGATGGTGTCGAACCTGCCGTACTCGGTGGGGACTCCGGTCCTGGCCGACCTCCTCGACGACGTCCCCCAGATCGGCCGCTTCCTCGTCATGGTGCAGCGGGAGGTGGGGGAGCGCCTCGTCGCCACCCCCGGTGCCGAGGCCTACGGGGCGCTGTCGGTGAAGGTGGCGTACCACTGCGAGGGGCGCATCGTGGGGTCCGTGCCCCCCGCTGTGTTCGTTCCCCGGCCCGAGGTCGAGTCGGTGCTCGTGGGCCTCGTGCGCCGGGAGCGGCCGCCCGTGGAGAGCGAGCCGGGGCGCCTCTTCGCCGTGGTGGGAGCCGGGTTCGCGCAGCGCCGCAAGGGCCTGCGGGCCGCGCTTTCTGCCCGCTGGGACAGGACCGACGTCGACGCCGCGCTCGCCGCGGCGGGCATCGGCCCGGCTCGCCGGGCCGAGACCCTCGACCTCGCCGAGTTCGCCGCCTTGGCGGGAACACTCCCGTGATCCGCTGCCTTGCCCGGGCGAAGGTGAACCTCTCCTTGGACGTGGGCCCCGTCCGTCCCGACGGCTACCACCCCTACGTCTCGCACGCGATCTCCGTGACCCTGGAGGACGAGTTGGTGGCGGAGCCGTGGGACGCCGTCGACGTCGTCGTCGAGGACCCGTCCGGGTCGGTCGTCGAGGACACCCTCGTGCGGCGGGCCCTCGACCTCGCCGGGGCCTCCTACCGGGTGTGGGTGTCCAAGCGCATCCCGGCCGGGGCGGGCCTCGCCGGGGGCAGCGCGGACGCCGCCGCCGCCCTCGTGCTCGCCGGGCGCTCCGACCTCGCCGCCGAGGTGGGCACCGACGTGGCGTTCTGCGCCGTGGGCGGCCACGCCCGCCTCACTGGTCGCGGCGAGGTCGTCGAGCCCCTGGCGCCGCTGCCGACCGTCGGGATCCTGGTCGCGGTGCCGCCCGTCGCCGTCCCCACGCCCGCGGTCTTCGCCGCCTTCGACGAGGTCGGCCCGGGAGAGGCCCGGCCGCTGGAGGAGCCCTGGCTGGTGGACCTCGTCCCGGGGTGCACGTGGAAGAACGACCTCGAGGCGGCCGCTCTCGCCGTGGCCCCGGAGCTCGCCGGGCACCGCCGCCGCATCGAGGAAGCCGCCGGGCGGTCTGCTCTCATGACGGGCTCGGGCTCCGGATTCTGCGTCTTCGCCCCGGACGCGGGGGAGTTGGAGCCGGCGGCGGCGACGCTGCGTGCGGCCGGCTACTTCGCCGAGGTCGCGACCCCGGCCGACCGGGGCGTGGTCTGCGCTCCGGGCCGGTAGCCCCTCCCTCTCCCTCCCACGCCGCCGCCCCCTCCGCCCGTTCTGGGGAGCTGGGGCCCGGATAGGGGCTGTTGGTGATTTGTGGGTGCTGGTGGATGCGGTGGTCGGGTGGCCAGCGGCCGCGGGTGG
>CAYJLW010000020.1:38642-55463 GCA_964370965.1 uncultured Acidimicrobiia bacterium
CCCCCCCCTCGGGGGCCCCGCCCCCCCCCCACCCCGCCCCCCCCCCCCCCCCTCCGGCCCGGGCCACGTCTGTTCTCAGGCGTCCGGCGTGTTCCCGGTGCCGTCGCCCCCCCCGCCGGCGCGGCGGCCCATGTCCTCGGAGAGCTTGATGAGGGCCCGGCCCATCTCCTCGAGGCTGAGGCTGAGGGCGTGCTCGATGCCGTCGCTGAGGGTGCGGGCCCGCAGGCCTGCCGTGGCCCGGAGGTCGGGGGCGTCGACGGTGGCGCGGGCGGCCTTGAGCGAGCGCTCGATCGTGCCTGCGGCGTCGGCGAGGTGGTCGGCGGCGCTGATCTCGGCGTCAGGGGCGCCGCTCGGGCCCGTCTCGTCATAGGAGCGCCGGAACGTCTCGGCGATGTCCTCGCCGAGGTACTTGAGTTGCGCCCCCACGCGCTGCCAGGCGTTCGCGACCGCAACCCAGTCCTGAGCGGCGTCCTCTGCGCGGGGTTCCCCGCCGTGTTCGTCGGTCATGATGCGCCGGTCCTTCCGATACCCTCGCGGAGCCGCCGTCCGGGGTGGTGTATTCGGCAGCACGCGAGGTTTTGGTCCTCGAAGACAGGGTTCGAGTCCTTGCCCCGGAGCCCCGAGTTTGCGTGCCTGCAAGGAGGATACGCATGTCCAGGCCGCTCGTCGCCGTTGTCCTGGCCGCCGGCCAGGGAACCCGGATGCGTTCGGAGCTGCCCAAGGTGGCCCACCGCCTCGCTGGCCGCCCGCTCGTCGTCTGGGTCGTGGATGCCGTGGCCGCCCTGGCGCCCGAGGAGGTGGTGGTCGTCGTGGGTCACCGCGCCGAGAACGTCGCCGACCTTCTCGCTGCCGAGGAGTGGGCCGTGCCCGTGCGCACCGTCCTCCAGCCCGAGCAGCGGGGCACCGGCGACGCCGTCGGCTGCGCCCTCGCCTCCCTCGATCCCGGCCGGCGCGACATCCTCGTCGTCCCCGGCGACATGCCCCTCATCGGCTCCCACACCCTGAGGGAGATGGTGGCCCGCCACGACGGCGACGACACCGCGGTCACGCTCCTCACGGCCTTTCTCGACGATCCGCAGGGCTACGGCCGGGTCGTGCGCGAGATGGGCGGGAGCGTCGCCCGCATCGTCGAGGAGGCCGACTGCGCTCCCGACCAGCGGGAGATCAACGAGGTGGCCGTGAGCACCTACGTCTTCTCCGAAGAGTCGCTGCGGGTCGCGCTCGACCGCCTCCGACCTGACAACGCCCAGGGCGAGCTGTACCTCACGGACGCGATCGCGGCGCTCTTCCCGGACGTGGACGCCGTCGCCGGGGGCGCCGAGGAGGTCATGGGGATCAACGACCGCGTGCAGCTCGCCGAGGCCGCCGCCCTGATGCGCCGGCGCGTGAACGAGCGCTGGATGCGCGAGGGCGTGAGCATCGTCGACCCGGACCGCACATACGTCGACGCCTGCGTGGAGCTCGCCCCCGACGTCACCCTTCTGCCCGGCTGCGTGCTCGAGGGCCGCACCCGCGTGGGGTCGGGCACGACTGTCGGGCCCGACACCCGCCTCGTGGACGCAGTCGTGGGGAGCGGCTGTGCGCTCGCCTACTCCGTCGTGCGGGAGAGCGAGATCGGCGACGGCGCGGACGTGGGGCCGTACGCCAGCCTGCGTCCCGGCACGGTCCTGGGCCCGGGGGCGCACGTGGGCACCTTCGTGGAGCTGAAGAACGCCGCTGTGGGCGCGGGGGCGAAGGTCCCGCACCTGTCCTACGTGGGCGACTGCGAGATCGGCGAGGACTCCAACTTCGGGGCGAACACCATCACCTGCAACTACGACGGCCGGGACAAGCACCGTACGGTCGTGGGTCGGGGCGTGAAGACGGGTTCGGGCACGCTTCTGGTCGCGCCCCTCACGCTGGGCGACGACGCCTACACCGGTGCCGGGGCCGTCGTCACGAAGGACGTCCCGCCGGGGGCCATGGCCAAAGGCGTGCCCGCCGCCGTCGAGGAGGGCTGGACGGCGGCCCACCGCGGGCTCCCGGAGCGGGACTGAGCCACCGTCGGGCGGCCGCGGATCGGGCGCCTGCTGCTACCGTGGGGGTACGCACATCCGTCGCCGGTGCCCGTCGAGAGGGGACTCGTGGAGATCCAGACGAAGCGCCATCTCATGCTCTTCGCGGGCCGCTCGAACCTGGCCCTGGCCGACGAGATCGCGTCCCACCTGAAGATGCCTCTGGGACACGTGGAGCTGGCCACGTTCGCCAACGGCGAGCTCTACTGCCGCTTCGAGGAGAGCGTGCGCGGGGCCGACGTCTTCGTCATCCAGTCCCACGCCGAGCCCATCAACGACATGATCTGGGAGCAGCTCCTCATGATCGACGCCCTGAAACGGGCGTCCGCCAAGCGCATCACGGCCATCTGCCCCTTCTACGGCTACGGCCGCCAAGACCGCAAAGCCGTAGGCCGCGAGCCCATCGCCGCCCGGCTCATGGCCGACTGCCTGAGCGCCGCCGGGGCCGACCGCGTGATATCCGTCGATCTCCACTCCGGCCAGATCCAGGGCTTCTTCGACCAGCCCTTCGACCACCTCACGGCGCTCCCCCTCCTCGCCAACTGGGTGCGTTCGGAGATCCCGGGTGACGTCGTCATCGTCTCCCCCGACGCCGGCCGGGTGAAGATGGCCGAGAAGTTCGCCTCCCAGCTCCACTCCGACGTGGCGATCCTCTACAAGCGGCGCCGCACCGACGTCCGCAACGTGTCCGAGGCGCTCGCCGTCATCGGCGACGTCTCCGGTCGCACCTGCATCCTCGTGGACGACATGATCGACACCGCCGGGACGATCGTCGGCGGCGCGGAGCTCCTCAAGTCCGAGGGGGCGGCGAGCGTCTACGCCCTCGCCACCCACGGCGTCCTTTCCGGCCCTGCGATCGACCGCCTGAAGAACTCCGCCATCGAGCG
Organism: uncultured Acidimicrobiia bacterium; assembly: GCA_964370965.1. Classification (GTDB taxonomy): domain Bacteria; phylum Actinomycetota; class Acidimicrobiia; order UBA2766; family UBA2766; genus CAYJLW01. The sequence continues at coordinate 41,584 of CAYJLW010000020.1, forward strand.
GGTCGTGGTCACCAACACGCTGCCCATCTCCGACGACCGCCGCTTCGACAAGCTCACGGTCCTCTCGGCGGCGCCGATCGTCAGCGGCGCCATCCGGGCGGTCTTCGAGGACTCCTCGGTCTCCGACCTCTTCGCCGGCGACAACCAGATCTAGGCCGAAGGGGGGCGGGCCCCCTCGACCTCCCCCCCTCTGAGGCGGCCAGCGCGCCGCCGGCGCACCAGGGTGGTCAGGGGGTGTTCCGGGGGGTGCTACGGTGTCCCGGCAGTCGCGGCCTACTCAGGGGGCGGACGCGGATGAGTGCCGGGCGGAGCAGCGAGAGGGCCAGTCGCCTCCTCTGCTGTGGCGTCTTCTTCCTCGGTGTCCTCGTTGCCGGGGCGGGCGCGGCGGGGGCCGAAGAGCCCCCTCCCGACACGTCGACCACGACGCCGGAGACGGCGCCGGATGCGACGTCGTAGGGGGCGCCGGCGCCCCCCCCCGCCGCCGCCCCGGCGGGCCCCCCCCGCCCCACACCGCCCCCCGGGGGGGCGGCCCCAACCCCCCCCCCCGCGACCCCCCCCCCCCCCCCGCCCGGGGGGCGGGGGGGGGCGGGGGGGGGGGGGGGGGCCCCCCCCCCCCCCCCCCGACGCGGCCCCGGCGGACACGCCCGGCCCCTCGGCGGACGCCGGGGTGGCGCCCGCTCCCGAGCCCCCGGAGCCCCCGGCCCCAGGCGTCCCCGAACCCCTTTCCGCCCCGGCGGCCGCCCCGGCGCCCGCTCCGGCGGCGGAGCCGGTGGCGACGGTGTCCGGGGGCGGGATGCAGGCCACGGCCACGCACAACGTCTCGAACGGCAACGACTCCGGAGCCGGGTCCTTCCGCGACGCCGTCACGGCCGCGAACGCGGACGTCACCGACGTGGTGATCGAGTTCACGGTCGCCGGTCTCACCGTCAACCTCACGACGGGTGAGATCCTCTGGTCGAACCCCAACGGTGTCGATCTCAGGGTCAACGGCAACGGGGCCACGGTGAACGCCGCCTTGAACAGCCGCATCCTGAACTCGACGAGCACGGCCGGCATCGACCTGCACGACGTCACCTTCCAGGGCGGCGTGGTCCCGGCCGGGGACGGGGGTGCCCTGCAGACCGCCGGCAACACCTCGGGTGACAACGTCACGTTCAACAACAACAGGGCGTCGACGGGCGACGGCGGCGCTCTCTACGTGGACGCAGGTGCCGTGACCTTCACGAACTGCGCGTTCACGAACAACACCGCCGACGTCAACGGAGGCGGCATCTACAGCGGCGGCAGGCTTGTCACCGTCACGGGCTGCACATTCTCGAACAACACGGCGGACAGCGCCGGGGGTGGTGCCATCTGGATGTCGGGCGGCACACTGTGGATCTCCGGAGGCAGCGTCTTCTCCGCCAACACAGCCGAAGTCGACGGAGGGGGCGTCTTCAACGATCTCGGCGGGGAGGTGTCCATCTCGGGGGGGACGTTCTCGAACAACACCGCGAGGTTCGGCAACGGCGGCGCCGTGCGCACGGCCGGAGGCGACGTCGAGGTCATGGTCGGGGACTTCACGGGGAACACCGCTGCCGGCAACGGCGGGGCCATCCACAACGGAAGCGGCGGCGAGATCCGCCTGTTGCAGGCGACGTTCTCGAACAACACCGCCACAGCGGGCGACGGCGGCGCGGTGCACACGAGCGGCGGCCCCGTCTTCGTCTTCGTGAGCGGTTTCACGGGGAACTCGGCCGGCGGCAGCGGGGGCGCCGTCTACACCGACGCCGGCGGCGACGTCACCGTGAGCAGCACCTCGTTCTCGAGCAACACGGCGGGGGGGAACGGGGGAGCGGTGCACACGAACGGGGGCGCGATCGACCTCACGTCGACGTTCTTCGGCGGCAACGTCGCCGGCGGCGACGGCGGGGGCGTTTACACGGACGCCGGCGGGGACGTGACCGCCGGGGGGGCCACGCTGTTCTCGGCCAACACGGCGGGCGGCAACGGGGGCGGCGTCTACGCCAACGGCGGGAACGTGAGCATCTCCTTGGGGGCGGTGAGCACGAACACGGCGGGCGGCAACGGGGGCGGGATCTTCACCGACGCCGGCGGCAACGCCACCCTCGCCGGGGTGACGCTCGACCGCAACACCGCCAACGCCGGGAACGGCGGCGGCGTGTACGCCCAGGGCGGCACGATGAACGTGACCGGTTCCACCCTGAGCGCCAACGCGGCACCCGCCGGCGGCGGCGGCGGCCTCCACGCCGGCGCGGGGGGGTCCATGGTGGTCACGAACTCCACGCTGGCCGCGAACACGGCGCTCGACGGCGGCGGCGTGTGGACGCAGGGCGGTGCCACGACGCTCACGAACGTGACGATGTCGGGGAACTCGGCGGCGACGGGGGCCAACCTGCTCACGACCGGTGGGGGCTACTTCGAGAGTCGGGGCAGCGTCCTGGCCTCTCCCCAGGGCGGCGGGGCGAACTGCTCGGTGTCCGGGACGACGACGAGCGCCTACAGCTACGCCACCGACTCGTCCTGCGGGTTCACGGGCACGGGCGACGTGCAGAATGTCGCCGATCCCGGCCTCGGCCCGCTGCAGGACAACGGCGGGACCACGAAGACGACGGCCCCTGGCGCCAACAGCCCGCTCCTGAACGTCATCCCGGCCGGGAGCTGCTTCGTGGGCACCGACCAGCGGGGCATCCCCCGGCCGCAGGGCCCGGGGTGCGACGTGGGCGCCGTCGAGGTGATCCGCTCGGGCCTGTGGGTCACGAAGTCGCCCGCGACCCAGACCGTCCCTCTCGGCGGCACCGCCACGTTCACGGTCGCGGTGGAGAACGCCGGCTACGTCGACCTCACCGACGTCACCGTCACCGACGCCCTCGTGTCCGGCTGCAGCCGCTCGCTGGGCACCCTGGCGGCGGGCTCCTCCACGTCGTACACCTGTACGGTGAGCGGTCTCGCCGCGGCCCTGCGCAACGTCCTCACCGTCACCGGGACGGAACCTTTCGGGGTCCTGGTTTCGGCGGCGAGCGGCGAGGCTCTCGTGGAGGTCACCCAGGACCAGGCTTCCCCGACGTCCACGCCCGTGGCGACCGAGGTCGCCGGCCTTCCCTTCACCGGCACGGACTCCCCCGGAGCGCTCCTGATGGCGCTCCTCCTCCTCGCCGCCGGCGCCGCGCTCGTGAGGACGGGCCGCCGCCGCGCAGTCTGATCCGTGCGGCCGGCGGTGCAGGCCACGCCGGCGGGTGAGGCCCCGCTCCTCCCACTGGCGCGCCGGGGCCTCCGTCGCCGATACTCTTCCCTTCGATCTCTTTCCGTTCCCGTCCCCGTGAGGCGCGAAATGGCCACCGAAGTCCAGCTTGCCGCGAGAATGCGCACCGAGACCGGGAGCGCCGAGTGCCGGCGGCTGCGGCGTTCCGGATCCGTGCCCGCCACCGTCTACGGCCGGGGCCAGGACGCCCGCAGCGTGAGCGTGGGGGCCCGCGACCTCTCCCGGGCGCTGCACACCGAGGCGGGCATGAACGTCCTCGTGAACCTCGAGATCGAGGGCGGCGACACCGAGCTCGTCCTCGTCCGGGAGCCCCAGCGCCACCCTTACCGCGACGACATGGTCCATGTGGACTTCCTCCTCGTGTCCCGCACCGAGAAGGTCGCCGCCGACGTGCCCATCCAGGTCACCGGGGAGGCCAAGGGCGTGCGCGAGAGCGAAGGCCTCCTCGAGCAGGCCATGTACCAACTGACGGTTGAGGCCCTGCCCCAGAGGATCCCCGCCGCCATCGAGGTGGACGTCACGGACCTCGACGTCGGGGACGTTCTCACCGTCGCCGAGTTGCGCGTGCCCGAGGACGTCGACGTGATCGGCGATCCGGAGGCTCCGGTCGTGACGATCCTCACGGCGGCTCCGGTCGTCGAAGAGGTCGCAGAGGCCGCCGAAGGCGAGGAGGCCGCCGAGGGCGCGGAGGGCGGGGCCGCTGCCGCCGGGGACGCCGGCGAGTCCGCCGAAGGCTGAGCCGGGTCCGGGCGGCCGCCGCGGCCGGGAGCCGGCGACCGTGCTCCGGCGCAAGCCCAGGGACACCGCCCGGCGCGACCCGCCGCCTGACGCTTTCGTCGTCGGACTCGGGAACCCGGGGGCCGACTACGACGGCACGCGCCACAACGTCGGCTTCGAGGTCGTCGACGTCCTCGCCGGCCGCCACGGAGGCTCCTGGAGGGAGTCCCGCCGGCGGGCGCTCGTCTGTGAGATCGTGGTCCCGGGGGCCGGCTCCCCCGCCCGGGTCGCGCTCGCCAAGCCGCAGACGTACATGAACGAGTCCGGTGGCAGCGTGAAGGCGTGTACCGCCCACTACGAGGTGCCCCCGGAACGACTTTGCGTGGTCCACGACGACCTCGATCTCGACTTCGCCGTCCTGCGCCTCAAGCAGGGCGGGGGCACCGCCGGTCACCAGGGTCTCAACTCGGTGGCCCGGGCGTTGGGCACGAAGGACTTCGTCCGTCTCCGCTTCGGGATCGGCCGGCCTCCCGGACGGATGCCCGCCGCCGACTACGTCCTCCGCCGCTTCAAGAGCGACGAGCGCACCGAGGTCGACGTCCGCGTGGGCGAAGCCGCCGACGTCGTGGAGTCCTGGCTCGCCGTCGGGGTCGAGGCCACGCAGAACCGTTTCCACTGAGGACAGGGCGGGCGGCCCGCGCAGTCGTGGCGGCTGCTCCCGTGTGGGCAGCGGGATGAAGGGCACGGTGACCGTGAGCCGAGTTGCCCGGCCACCACAGGGAGGCCCGTCTCGCGCCTCGGTATCCTCGGCCGTTGTGAGTACCCGCACGCTGCCGGCCGGCCTGGACCTGCCCCCGGAGGCCGAGCCCCCGGAGCCGCCCCTGCGCCCCCTGCTCGACCGCTGGGCGCGCCACCCGCTCGCGGGCGCGTTCCGGGTCGCGTCGGAGTCGTCGTTCACGGTCGCCGTCCCCGAGGGGATCCGGGCGTTCTGGCTCGCCGGACTCCCGGCCCTCACCGGCCACCCCGTGGTGGCGGTCCTCCCGGGCGCCGCGGACCTCGAACGCACGGCCCGCGACGTCGCCGCCTTCACAGCCGACCCGTGCGTGATCGACGCCTGGGAGACCCTGCCCTACGAGCACGTCTCCCCGTCCCTGGAGACCATGGGCCGGCGCCTCGCCGCCTTCCGGGCCCTCCGTTCGCCTTCGCCCCCGCCGCTCACACTCCTGTCCGTGCGTGCCCTGCTGCAGCGCCTCGCCCCCGGCGTGGAGGACGTCCCCGTGCTCACGGCGGTGCCCGGTGCGGCGCTCGACCTGGAGGACGTCGCCCACCGCCTCGTGGCCATGGGCTACGAGCGCACATACCTCGTCGAGGCCCGGGGGGAGTTCGCCGTCCGGGGCGGCATCCTGGACGTGTTCCCGGCGACGGCGCCGCAGCCGGTGCGGGTCGAGCTCTGGGGCGACGAGGTCGAGACCGTGCGGCGCTTCTCCGTCTCGGACCAGCGCAGTGTCGAGACGCTCGGGTCCGTGGACGTGCTGCCCTGCCGGGAGCTGCGCCCGGACGAGGCGATGCGGGCGCGAGCCGCCGAGATCGCATGTGACGCCCCGGGGGGCCGGGACGCGTTCGAGCGCATCGCCGCCGGGGAGGTTTTCGCCGGCATGGAGTCGTGGCTCCCCTGGCTCGTCGAGGAGGAGCGCACGGTCGTGGACCTCCTGGCGGAGGACGCCCTCGTCGTCGTCTGTGACCCGAAGCGGTGCCTCGACCGCGCCGCCGACCTCCGCCGTGAGGAGGAGGACCTCGCGGCGGCGCTCGCCACGACCTGGCGACTCCCCCACAGCGGGGGCCTTGCGGCCGTGGCCGCGGCCGACGAGGCCGGCGAGGAAGCCGAGGCCGGTGACGTCGCCGAGGACCGGGACGGAGACGGGGCCGGTGACGGGGCGGCCGTGGCAGGCGACGACGGCGAGGGGACCGCCGCGCCCGCATCCGCGTCCCCCCAGGACGTCGCCGTTGCGCCCCCCCCGCTGTTCGTGGACGCCCCCCGCGCCCTGGCGGCTGCCGACCTCGCCGTGTGGCAGGCGCCCGTGGCCGCCGACAGCCCCGACGCCCGCCGGATCGGGGCGGGCGTGCTCGAACCCAGCCTCGGGGACCCGGCGAAGCTCGCCGCCCAGTTCCACCGCCTCCTCGCCGGGGGCGTCGAGGTGGTCGTGGCCGCCGACGGGGACGGCTCCGCGGTGCGAATCCGCGACCTCCTCGCGGGTGAGGGCCTCGCTCTCGCTCACCATCGGGGCGGCCTCGCCGCCGACCCGGGGGGCGGCGTCGTCCTCGCCGCGCCTCTCGAAAGGGGCTTCGTGTCCCAGGAGCTCGGCCTCGCCCTCGTCGCGGAGGCCGACCTCACGGGTCGCCACCGGGTGCACCGCCGTTCCCGTCCGACCCGGCGGGCCACCCCGGAGCGGGACCCCGGCCGGGCCGCCTCCACCTACGGGGACCTCGCCGAGGGCGACTACGTCGTGCACTACCACCACGGCGTGGGCCGCTTCGAGGGGATGGTCCGCAACACGATCGGCGGCGTGGAGCGTGAGTACCTCCTGATCGCCTACTCCGGCCACGACCGCCTCTACGTCCCCGTGGACCAGGTCGACGCCGTCCGCAAGTACGTGGGCGGTGACACCCCCCGCCTGTCGCGCATGGGGGGCGCAGACTGGACCAAGACCAAGAGCCGGGTGCGCAAGGCCGTGGCGGAGGTCGCCGCCGAGCTCGTGAGTCTCTACCGCACCCGCATCACGACCCCCGGGCGGGCTTTCTCGGCGGACGGGGAGTTCATGGCCCGTCTCGTGGGCTCGTTCCCGTACGACGAGACGCCCGACCAGATCCGGGCGATCGGCGACGTCACGGACGACATGGAGACGCCTGTGCCCATGGACCGTCTCGTCTGCGGCGACGTCGGCTACGGCAAGACCGAGATCGCGATCCGGGCGGCGCTGAAGGCCGTCGTCGACGGTACCCAGGTCGGAGTCCTCGTCCCCACCACGGTCCTTGCCCAGCAGCACTTCCAGACCTTCGGCGAGCGCTACGCGGAGCTCCCCGTGCGCGTCGAGATGCTCAGCCGCTTCCTCACGTCCAAGCAGCAGAAGGCGGTCGTCGCCGACGTGGCCGCCGGCCGGGTCGACGTCGTCATCGGCACGCACCGCCTCCTGCAGGACGACGTCGCGTTCGCCCGTCTCGGCCTTCTCGTCGTGGACGAGGAGCAGCGTTTCGGCGTCCAGGCCAAGGAACGGATCAAGGCCTTGCGCGAGAACGTGGACGTCCTCACGATGACGGCGACGCCCATCCCCCGCACGCTGGAGTTCGCCCTCACGGGGATCCGGGACATGAGCATCGTGAACACACCGCCGGAGGACCGCAGGCCCGTCCTCACCTACGTGGGCGGGTTCGACGAGCAGGCCGTGGCGGCGGCGATCCGGCGCGAGCTCCTGCGCGACGGGCAGGTCTTCTTCGTGCACAACAGGGTGCGTTCCATCGACCGCGCCGTCGCCCAACTGCGGGCCCTCGTGCCCGAGGCCCGCATCGGCGTCGCCCACGGCCAGATGGACGAAGCCTCCCTGGAGCGGGTGATGCTGGCGTTCTGGGACGGGGAGCACGACGTGCTCGTGTCCACGACGATCATCGAGAACGGCCTCGACATCGCCCGGGCGAACACCCTCGTCGTGGAGCGCGCCGACCTCCTGGGCCTCGCCCAGCTCTACCAGCTCCGGGGCCGGGTGGGCCGCTCCCGGGAACGGGCCTACGCCTACCTCTTCTACCCGCCCCAGCGGGTTCTCACGGAGGAGGCGCACGAGCGGCTGAAGGTGATCGCCGAGCACCAGGACCTCGGCTCGGGCTTCGCGATCGCGATGCGCGACCTCGAGATGCGGGGGGCCGGGAACCTCCTCGGTGCCGCGCAGTCCGGCCACATCGCCGCCGTGGGCTTCGACCTCTACTGCCAGCTCGTGAACGAGGCGGTCGCGGCCGTGAGGGGTGAGAGCGTCCCGGAACCGTCCGAGGTCCGTCTCGACCTCCCCCTGGAGGCATTCCTCCCGGCGGGCTACGTGCCCAAGGAGTCGCTCCGCCTCGAGGCTTACCGCCGCCTGGGCGAGGCGACGTCGGAGGAGGAGATCGGCGACGTGGCGCTGGAGTGGGCCGACCGCTACGGCGCCCTGCCCGAGCCGGCCACGAACCTCCTTGCTCTCGCCCGGGTGAAGGTGGCCGCTCTCGCCGCCGGCGTGCGCGAGATCGTCTTCGCCCGCCGCCAGGCCCGGCTCTCGGGGGTGGTGCCCGTGGGGGCGCGGCGCATGCGCCTGGAGCGCACGCGGAAGGCGGTCGTGAAGGAGGACCAGGGCGTGGTGGCCGTCCCGTTTCCCGGCCCGGACGCCGACGCGCCAGACTGGACGCTCGCAGTGCTGAGCGAGCTGGCAGGGACGGGACCGCCATGACGAGGATGGGACGCACGAGGAACCGGCTGGCCGCCCTGGTCGCAGTGGGCGTCCTGGCGGCCGTGGGCGGGGGATGCGCCGCCACGGAGCCCTACGCCGCGGTCGCCGACGGCGTCCGTATCGACGAAGACGCCTTCTTGCGGGAGCTCGCGGTCTACAGGGCCAACCCGCAACTTGCCGGGGGCACCGAGGTCGGGGCGAAGGCGCCGGCGTCGTACTCGGCGGAGTTCGCCGCGTCAGCGCTCACGAACGACATCTACCTCGACGTCATCCTGCCCAGGGCGGCGAAGAAGCTCGGCGTCGAGGTCACCAAGGCCGACATCGAGAGCCAGCGCGACCAGGTGCTCGCCGACCCCCAGGTGGCCGGCCTCGTCGAGGACATCCCCGAATGGTTCCTCGACGATGTCTTCCGCCGGGCTGCCCTGCGCCGGGCGGTCATGGCGAAGCTCACGAGCCGCGTGGTCCCCGAGGGCGACGTGGAGGCCTTCTACGAGGCGAACAAGGACAGGTTCCGCCAGCGCTGCGCCCACCACATCCTCGTGGGCACGCAGGAGGAGTCCGTCGCCGTGGTGGGGCGTCTCGGCAGCGGCGAGCAGTTCGAGGAGGTCGCCGCGCAGGTGAGCATCGACCAGCAGAGCGCCCAGAAGGGCGGCGACCTGGGGTGCGTGGCAGCGGGCCGTCTCATCCCGGACTTCGAGGCGGCCCTGGACACCTTGCGGCCCGGTGAGGTGTCCGCCCCTGTGAAGACGCAGTTCGGGTACCACGTCATCCGCCTCGACCGTGTCGTGGCGCCCTCGTTGGAGGAGGTGAGGGCGGAGATCGTCACGCAGCTCGGTGGTGATCCCGACCAGCTCTTCGGGGACTTCCTGGGCCAGGTGAGCCGTAAGGCCAAGGTGAAGGTGAACCCCCGCTTCGGGCGGTGGCGGCCTCAGCAGGGCGGCATCGCCGTCGTGGCGCCACCGGCGGCCCCGGATCAGACGGGCGAGGAGGAGACGGCGCCGGCGGAGCCGGCCCAGGACCTCCCGGCCGGTCCACTCGTGCCCGGTGCCGGTCAGGGCACGCAGCAGGCTCCTCCGCAGGGCACGCAGCAGGCTCCCCCGCAGGGCACGCAGCAGGCTCCCCAGCAGGCTCCCCCGCCCGGGCCGTAGTGGCCGCCGGACGCGTCACGGTTGTCGGCCTCGGCCCCGCCGGGCGGGAACACCTCACCGTCGGCGGCCTCGAGGCGCTGGACGCCGCCACGGTCCGGTACTTGCGCACCGAGCGCCATCCTGTGGCGGCCTGGCTGCGGGAGACGGGGCGGAGCTACAGGGCCCTCGACCCCCTCTACGAGGACGCCGCCACCCTGGACGACGCCTACGCCGGCATCGTCGACGTCCTGGTCCGGGCGGCCGTTGCGGGCGGCGACGTCGCCTACGGCGTGCCCGGTTCGCCCTCGGTGGCGGAGGCGACCGTGGGCCTGCTCGTGGAGCGGGCGGGGGAGGCCGGCATCGACGTGGGCGTCGTCGAGGGCGTGTCCTTCGTCGAGGTCGCCTGCGCGGCTCTCGGCATCGACGCCGTGACAGCCGGGCTCACCCTGCTCGACGGCCGTCGGCTCGGCGAAGTCGCCGACGTCGCCGCCGGAGCCCTCCTCGTCGCACAGGTGGACAGCGCAGCCGTGCTCTCGGACGCGAAGCTCGCGCTCCTGGAGTGGCGGACGCCCGGTACGGAGGTGGCTCTCCTCGGCGACGCCGGGGGGCCGCACTCCACCGTGCGCCGGACCACGCTCAGCGAGGTCGACCACGACGTGGGGGACCCGGGGCCGAGGGCGTGCCTGTTCGTGGCCGCCGCAGCCCCCGTCCTTCCTTTCGAGGTGCGGGCGTCCCACGTCCTGGCGGGGCGGTCGTTCGCCCGTCTCGTGGCTCTGCAGGACCGCCTGCGTTCCCCCGGGGGCTGCCCCTGGGACGCGGCGGCGACCCACAGCTCGCTCGCCCGCCATCTACAGGAGGAGGCGTACGAGGTCCTGGAGACGATCGACGCCCTCCCCGCCGAGGCGCCTGAGGGCGAGGTCCCCCCTGGGGCCTACGCCGCGTTCGCCGAGGAGTTGGGCGATCTCCTCATGCAGGTCGTCTTCCACGCCCGCCTCGCGGAGGAGGCGGACGCTTTCGGGGCCGCCGACGTCGTGGACGGGATCGTCGCCAAGCTCGTCCACCGCCACCCCCACGTCTTCGCCGACTTCGAAGCCGCCGACGCCGAGGCCGTTCTCGTGAGCTGGGAGGAGATCAAGACGGCCGAGAAGGGCCGCGAGAGCGTGATGGACGACGTCCCGGGTGCCCTCCCGGCGCTCGCGTTCGCCACGAAGCTCCTGCGGCGCGCGGGCGCCGGCGGTGTGCGTCCCGCCCTCGCGGAGGAGGCGCTAGTGGTCGTCCGGGCCGCTCTCGGGCGCCTGGAGGCGGGGGCGGCGCCGGCGGCCCCGGAGATGGCGTCCGCCCTGTTCGCGCTCGCTGTGGCGGCCGGGGCGCGGGACGTGGATCCGGAGGCGTCCCTGCGTGCCCTCACCCGCTCCTGGGCGGCGGCCTGCCGGGAACAGGAGCCGGCCGGCCTCTCGGGCACCTCGGTCTGGGACCTCCTCGCCAGAGCGAGGCAAACGTCCACCTGAGGTTTATACTGACGGCCTTGGGCCGGTTTGGAGGCAGCGTGATGGGTGCGACGATCGAACACGTGGCGGCACGCGAGGTGCTCGACAGCCGCGGCAACCCTACAGTTGAAGTCGAGGTTGAGCTCTGGGACGGTGCCGCCGGGCGGTCAATAGTGCCCTCCGGGGCCTCCACCGGCGCCCACGAGGCCGTGGAGCTCCGCGACGGCGACGACCGCTATGGCGGCAAGGGCGTGCAGCGGGCCGTCGCCGCCGTAAGCGACGAGATCGCCCCGGCTGTCACCGGCCTCGACGCCACGGCGCAGCGTCTTCTCGACCGCACCCTCCTCGATCTCGACGGCACGCCGAACAAGGCGCGTCTCGGGGCGAACGCCGTGTTGGGCGTGTCCCTTGCCGTGGCCCGGGCGGCGGCGACGTCGTGCGAGTTGCCCCTCCACTGCTACCTCGGCGGGGTGAACGCACACCGCCTCCCGGTGCCGATGATGAACATCGTGAACGGGGGGGTGCACGCCGCCAACAACCTCGACGTGCAGGAGTTCATGATCGCCCCCGTGGGAGCGCCCAGCTTCGCGGAGGCCCTGCGCATGGGCACGGAGGTCTACCACGCCCTGCGCGGCGTGCTGCGTGAGGGGGGCCATGGCACGGGTGTGGGCGACGAGGGGGGTTTCGCCCCCGACCTCGAGTCCAACGAGGCCGCGCTCGCCGCGGTGGTGCAGGGGATCGAGAAGGCCGGGTACCGCCCCGGCGCCGACGTCCTCGTCGCCCTCGACGCCGCCGCCACCGAGTTCTACCGTGACGGCGCCTACAACCTCGCCGGCGAGGGTCGCCGCCTGGACGCCGCCGCCTGGGTGGAGTACCTCGCCGGTCTCTGCGACCGCTATCCCATCTGTTCCATAGAAGACGCCATGGCCGAGGACGACTGGGACGGGTGGCGCCTCCTCAGCGAGCGCCTCGGCGACCGGGTGCAACTCGTGGGCGACGACCTCTTCGTCACGAACGTCTCCCGGCTCCTCGACGGCATCGCCGCCGGCGTGGCGAACTCGATCCTCGTGAAGGTGAACCAGATCGGCACCCTCACGGAGACCCTCGACTGCATCGACCTCGCCGTGCGCCACGGCTACACGACGATGGTCAGCCACCGTTCCGGCGAGACCGAGGACACCACGATCGCGGACCTGTCCGTGGCCGTGAACGCGGGCCAGATCAAGACCGGGGCGCCCTGCCGGTCCGATCGGGTGGCAAAGTACAACCAGCTCCTGCGCATAGAGGAGTCCCTCGGTGCCGACGCCCGCTACCCGGGTGCGGCGGCCTTCCCGAGGTGGACGGGGTGACCCACGAGGGCGGGGGCGCTTCCGGTCGGCATGTCCGCCGGCTCGACCCGGAAGCGGTCGCCGCCGAGGCCGCCCGTGTCGCCGAGTTCCGCCGGCGGGCGGTGCTGCGGCTCCTGTTCTTGCTGGGCGCGGTCGGCTTCGCCGTGCTCACGCTCGTGTCCCCGTTCCGCCAGCTCCTCGCCCAGGAGAGTCGCATCGCCGAGGCCCACCGCCAGACCGCCGCTCTCGAGGCCCGCAACGACCGCCTCGATGCCCGCCTCCGCGAGCTCGGGCGCGACACCACGATCGAGCGTCTCGCCCGCGAGGAGCTCGGCCTCGTGAAACCGGGCGAGGAGGCCTACGTCGTGCTCGCCCCGCCCCCGCCCGCGCCTGCCGTCGTGGTCGCCGGGGCCCTCGCGGCTCCGCCCGCGACCGGCGTCGCCGCACCCCCCGTCGCCGCACCCCCCGTCTCCCCACCGGCGCCACCGCCGGCCCCGCCGCCGCCTCCGGGCGCCGACGTCGTCGCGGGCTTGGTGGACCTCGTCTTCGGGCCGCCGTCGTGAGCGACGAGCTGAAGGTCGCCGCGGGCCGCGCCGCCGCCCGCTTCGTGGAGGACGGCATGCGTGTCGGCCTGGGGACGGGCTCCACGGTCGAGCACACGATCCTCGAGCTGGGGGAGCGCCGGCCCGACATCGTCTGCGTGGCGACCTCGGAGCGCACGTACCGCCTCGCCCGCGAGCTCGGCCTCCGCGTCGAGGCGCCCGGCAGCCTGATCCACCTCGACGTCGCCGTCGACGGCGCCGACGAGGTCGATCCGGCGCTCAATCTCGTCAAGGGCGGGGGCGGGGCGCACGTGCGCGAGAAGATCGTCGCCACCATGGCCGCCCGCTTCGTGGTCGTCGTCGACGAGTCCAAGCTCGTCCCCCGGCTGGGGGCCTTCGGGCTCCCCGTCGAGGTGCTCGACTTCGGCGCCGACGTCGTCGCCGACCGGCTGCTGACCCTCGGGGCCACCGGGGTCTCCCGACGGCCCGTGCCCTCGGACAACGGCAACCCCATCCTCGACGCCACATTCGGCGAGATCGCAGACCCGGTGGCCCTCGACGCCGTCCTCGACGCCGTACCCGGGGTCGTCGGCCACGGGATCTTCCCCGCCGCCATGGTGGAGCGGGTCGTCGTGGGGGCCGCCGCCGGTGTCCGCGAGCTCACCCGGGGCTGAACCGCCGGGGGCTGAACCGCCGGGGGCTGAACCGCCGGGGGCTGAACCGCCGGGGGCTGGGCCGCCGGGGCTCCCGCTCCACAGTGCGTCAGGCCGCTGGCCCGCCGACCCCACGGCGTTCTCACTGTGCATTCACGGGCAGATGCGGCCTCTGGTGCACCCGCCCATCTCCGATCCGAGAGGTTCCCGTGGCGGGGTCCGGGGGTCGAGCGCCGGACCCCGCTCCCGGGAGTCGGCTCAGCGACGTCTGGCGCTGCGTGACCGCCGACGGGCCCGG
>CAYJLW010000021.1:0-31205 GCA_964370965.1 uncultured Acidimicrobiia bacterium
CTCGGCGGTGACGGGGCCGGGGTGGCGAGCAGCGGCTGTGCCTGGCCGAACATGGCGCCGTACGCCCGGGTGGCGGGGCCCACGATGTTCGTGACGGCGAGCCCGTCCAGCGACATCGCCTTCGACGGCGGGGCCTCCGCCGACCCGGAGGGCCACCTGGTCTCGGCGACTTGGGACTTCGGCGACGGCCAGAGCGCGAGCACGTTCCCTGTGCTGAGCGCCTCCCACCGTTACGACGAGCCGGGCATCTACATCGTGCGCTTCAGCGTGACCGACGACGCCGGCGCCTCTGCGACCGAGACGCGGGCCGTGGCGGTCTGGGACCTGAAGCTGGCGATCAACGGCAGTGAGGCCGACCGCATGGAGGTCGACGGCCCCTACACGGCCACCTTCGCCACGACCGGCACGCGGGCGCCGGGGCCCTTCCCGAGCTCCACCGGCGCCGTCATGGAGTGCACCTTCGAGTTCGGCGACGGCGGGTCCACCCGATTCGTCGGGCCCACGACCCCCTACGGGGTCCCCACCGGGACCGACTGCGGGTCCGCGTCCCACACCTACCGGCGCTCCGGGGAGTACAAGGTGAGGCTGCGGGCGAGGGCCGCCACCGGGACAGAGGGGATCCTGGAACGGATCCTCTCCGTCGCCGGCGAGCCCGTCGCCGTCATCGACCCCGTCCCGACAGTGAACCTCGCGGACGGCGACGGTGCCGTGACGCTGGACGGGAGCGACTCCTACGACGTCCGGGGCCAGATCGTGAACTACCGCTGGAAGGTCGACGGCACCACCGTCGCCGAGGGGCCGGACAAGGCGACCGTCACTTACCAGGCGAGTGGACGCGGGAACCTCGACGTGGAGCTCACGGTCACAGACGACAACGCCCCGCAGGCCAACACGGGCACCGCCACCACCCGGATCGCCGTGAGCGACGTGTCCTTCACGGTCGACCCCGACGACGGCCCCGACCCGCTCACGGCGAACTTCGACGCCACGTCCGCCCGTTCCGCGGCGGGAAGCGGGTACTTCAACGAGTGCGAGCTCGACTTCGGGGACTCCGCCACGGCCAAGCAGAGCGTCCTCGTGGGTGCCGCCCCGTACGGGCGCTGCGCCACGACGTCGCACACCTACCAGCGCTACGGCCAGTTCACCGCCCGCCTCCGCGCCAAGGGCACGGCAGGCGAGGAGGTGACCTACTCCCGGCCCGTGCGGGTCCGGGCCCGGCCCGTGGCCCGGATCTCGGCGCCCGCGACGGTGAGCTACCGCAGCACGCCGAGCGTCGTCCTCGACGGCACGAAGTCCTACGACCCCGACGGCGTCGTGATCCGCTGGGAGTGGTTCGACGACGAGACGGCGGCGCCGCTCGGGGAGGGCGCCCGCCACACGCTCGACCTGCCCTCGCCGGACACGGCGGCGGACGCCGTGCACCGGGTGCGCCTGCGGGTCACCGACAACAACGGCTACACCCGTGAGACGACCCACGAGATCCACGTCGAGGACGTCACGTTCACCGCGACGCCCGAGACGGGGCCGGCCCCGCTGGCGATGCACTTCGACGCCACGGCGGCCCGCTCCCACGACCCGTCCCGGCGGTTCACGTCCTGCCGGTTCGACTTCGGCCCCTACGGTGCCTCCGGCCTGTACGAGAACCCCGACACCGGCTGCGCCACGGCGGACTACGAGTACCAGCGCCACGGCACCTACACCGTGCGCCTCACCGCCACGGCGGGCGCCGACACGGCTTCCTTCGAGCGCCGGGTGCGGGTGCAGGCCCGCCCCGTGGCCCGGGTGACGGCCACCCCGACGAACGGGAACCTCGCCGAGGGGCCCGTGGCCGTGACGCTGGACGCCACGGCCGCCACCGACCCCGACGGCGTCATCGTGGACTACGTCTGGTCGGACGTGTCCGGCTGGAGCGGCAGCGGCGTGCGGGTGACCCGCACGTTCGGGACCGTGGGCGAGTACCCGATGAGCCTCACGGTCACGGACAACGAGGGTCTCGTGTCCGCCCCGGCGCCCGTCGTGGTGCGCGTCGGCGATGTCCGCTTCGACGCCACGGTGGGCCCGGAGGCGAACACCGCCCGCTTCGACGCCTCGGCGTCGCGGCCCTCGGCGCCCGCCACCGGCGGCTACTACTTCTCCGGCTGCGACCTCACCTTCGACACGGGCCCGTACGTCACCGCCACCTTGACGGCGGAACCCTACGGCCACGGCCTCCTGCGCCCCGACGGCTCGTGCGGGCAGGCCACCGCGGTCCTGAGCCGGCCGGGCACCTACACCGCCCGCCTCCGGGCCCGTGAGGCGGCCTCGGGCGTGTCCCACGAGTACGCCCGGTCGGTGCGGGTGAAGTCCCCGCCCACGGCCCGCGCGACGACGACGGCGGGCAACTCCCGGGACGCCACCCCTGTGGTGCTGGACGCCTCCACGTCTTCGGACCTCGACGGGGTCGTGGTCGCCCACGAGTGGTCGGCGCCCGACGGCTGGAGCGCCACGGGTCCGCGCGTGACGCGCATCCTGCCTGTCCGGGGCGAGTACCCGGTGACGCTCACCGTGCGGGACACCGACGGCCTCACGGGCACGACGCAGGTGACGGCCCGCTCCGCGGACGTGAGCCTGGACGCCCGGGTGGGCACGGCGGCGGACTTCGAGGCGGTCGCGGACGCGTCGGCGTCCCGTTCGGCGGCGACCGCGGGGTACTTCAACTCGTGCGAGGTGACGTTCTTCGACGGGCCGTACGTGAACGCGCTGGACGCCCGGGAGGCGTCGGGCTTCTGCGGTGCGCGGTCCTGGGCGTTCGCTTCGGCGGGCACGAAGACCGTGCGTCTGCGGGCGGTGGGGACGGCGGGTGACGACGTCACCGTGGAGCGTCAGGTGGCGGTGCGGGCGCGGCCCCCCCCCCCCGCGGCGGTGGCGAGCGCCGTGCCGGGGACGTTGAAAGTGGCGGCCGGGCCCGCGACGACGTTCCTGAGCGGCGCCGGTTCCTCCGATCCCGACGGCGTGGTCGTCTCCCACGAGTGGTCCGCGCCGGACGGCTGGAGCGCCTCGGGTCCCCTGGTGAGCCGGAGCTTCGCCGCCCGGGGCGAGTACCCCGTGACCCTCACCGTGACCGACGACTCCGGGGCGAGCTCCACGGCCCAGGTGACCGTGCTCGTCACGGACGTGGACTTCACCGACACCGTGGGTGCGGGCGACTACGAGGTGGTCGTGGACCCGTCGGCGTCCCGGTCGGCGCGGGGCCTCTTCGACGCCTGCGACTTCACCTTCGAGGACGGTCCGTACACGAACAGCGTGGACGTGGCGAGCGGCGGCTACTGCGGGACCGCGTCGCAGACGTTCCGGGGCCCGGGCACCTACACGGTGCGCCTCCGGGCCCGGGGAGTCGCCGGCGACGACGTCACCGTGGAGCACCAAGTCCGCGCGAAGGCCCACCCCGTCGCCGTGGCGGGCGCCGTCCCCGCGGTCGTGAACGTGGCCGAGGGCGTCCAGACCGTCGTGCTCAGCGCCGCCGGGTCCACGGACCCGGACGGTGCCGTCGTGAGCTACGTCTGGTCGGACCCCACCGGGTGGACCGACGCCGGGGCGCTCGTCACCCGCCAGATCGGGACACGGGGCGAGCACCCGGTCACGCTCACGGTCGTGGACGCGGACGGCCTCACGCGTCAGGCGACCGTCGTCGTGCGGGCGACCGACGTGAGCTTCAGCGCCAGTGACACCGCGGGCACGGCGGAGGCGCACTTCGACGCCTCCGGGTCCCGCAGCGCGGCACCGCACGGCTACTTCGACCTCTGCGAGCTCACCTTCGAGGAGGGCCCGTACACGAACACCGAGAACGTCCTGGCGGGGCCCTACTGCGCCGGGGTCACGCGAACCTTCCAGGCCCCGGGCACCTACACCGTGCGCCTCCGGGCGCGGGGCACGGCCGGGGACGAGGTCACCTACGAACGCTCCGTAGACGTGGGGCCCTGAGGGGGCCGGGGGAGGTCGCACAGACATGGGCACAACCGTGAAGCCCCACACGCGGCCCGTGAAGCGGCCCGCCCCCGCCCCCGCCCCCGCCCCCGCCAGGGGGACCCGAGCGAACCAGGGGGCGGGGGACAGGGCGCCGGCGGGGCGGCGCCGGGCGCTCCTCGTCCTGCTCTGCGCCGGGTTCGCCCTCCGGTTCTGGATCGCAGCGTCGACCTACAACGCCGACGGGGCCACCCTGGCGTGGGGGTCCGCGTTCCTCGCCAAGGGCTACACGGACCCCTACGAAGCGGTGGTGCGCTACTCGGTGCACGACCCCATCCCGCTGGACAACATCCGGTCCCTGTCCCTCGCCCAGGGCTACGTCGGCGTGGTGGCGGGTGCCGTTCCGCTCTGGGTGGGCGAGACGCTCGGCCTCACACACGTGGGGGACCCCCCCGACGGGGACGGCTTCGGCCTCGGAGAGCTCTTCGCCTACAAGCTCAGCTACCTCCTACCCGACCTCCTCATCCTCTTCTGCCTCGCCCGGATGTTCCGGGAGGACAGGCGCAAACGGCTCCTCGCCATCCTCGTCTGGGCGCTGAACCCGGTCGTGTTCTTCGCCTACGGCCAGGGACTCCCGGACCTCTGGGTGATCGCGTTCCTGCTCATGGGTTACATGGCGATCCGCCACGCCGCCACCGGGGCGCCCGGCGCCCGCAAGGTGCGGGCCTACGTCCTGGCGGGCGGGGTCGTGGCGCTGGGGACGTTCGGCACGAAGCTGCTTCCCGCCCCCCTGATGCTTCCCCTGGTCGTGTTCCTGGTGCGGGAGCGGGAGCTCAGTGCCCGCCAGAAGGCGACTGCGGGCGCGGCGGTCGGCGGCCTCGTCCTCCTCTGCGCCCTCCCCTACCTCGTGTCGGACTTCGCCTGGCTGAACGTCTTCCAGCGTTTCGAGTTCTTCGGCCGCCGCGTGCTGAAGATCCCGGTGTCCGCGGGCGCCCCCGACGCCGAGCTCGCCGTCGTGGTCGTGCTCGGCGTCACCATCTGGATGGCACTGGGGTCGCGTCCCGCGGAGCGCTTCGACGCCTGGTGCGTGGTGACCTACGTCGCCCTCGCCGTGTTCCTCGGCGTGCTCGCCCACCTCGTGATCTGGGCGCTGTTCCCCCTGTTCGTCCTCGTCCGGCGCAACGAGCGGGCTGTGGTCGTCCTCGGCGCCGGTCTCGCGCTCTACACGACGTGGATCCTGTTCTTCCACAACTGGCTGAGCGGCATCGCCCTGCGCGCCTTCGACAAAGGCCTCCGCACCGGGGACACCTACGACTTCGTGCGTCGCTCCGTCCCGTTCGAGCAGCTCGTCGGCGCCGCCGTCGTCAGCCTCCTCGTCCTCGGGGCGGGCTACGCCATCGTCGCCTCCGTGCGGGGCTGGGACGAGCGTGTCGGGCGCCTCCGGCCCCTCGCGGTCGGTGCCGGGGTGCTGGCGGTCGTCTTCGCCCTCTGCCTGCCCGTCGCCTCGCTCATGGCGGCCGAGGTGGGCAAGGCCACCTACGACACCGAGGCCGCCTTCACGCGTGCCGTGCAGAAGGCGGGGGGCGACACCCAGGAGGCGACGCTGGAGTTCCCCCGCTTCACGAGCTGGGAGTCCGAGGAGGTCGCCGTGCATCGGCGGGTGAACCGCGTGCTCGTCACGACCCACAGCGAGACGGAGCCCAGCCTCGACGAGCTCGTCGTGCAGGTGCGGCGGGGGCGTCGCGTCCTCGCCCGGGGGTCCGTGCCGATCTGGAAGGCGGAGCCGCAGAGCGACCGGGGGAGCGTCCACGTGGCGCTGTCGAGGACGGTCGACCTCCACGGCACGCGGATTCGCCTCGAGCGCCTCCCCCCGGGGTACCGGGGTGGTGGCGGGCGGGCCCCGGAGGCCGTGAACCGGCCCCTCTTCCGCCTCCCCGCGGTCGTCGAGGCCGGCACCGAGAACGGCGTGCCCATCCTGGAGTTCCGCCACTCCGTGGCCGGTGCGGCCGCCCGGGAGCTGTTCGGCGGGCTCCTGTCCTGGCAGCACCTCCTGCTCCTGCCTGGCCTCGCGATCGCCCTCGGGTTCCTCGGCCTGGCCGTCGTGCGCCGCGGCGTGGGCGGGGAACGCGACCGCGAGGGTGCCTCGGGTGGCGGCCGCCTGCGCCTCCGCTTCCCCGTCTCGCGGGGGTAGGTGAGGGCCGGGCGGTGAGGCCCCGCACACCGGCGGGGCCTCACTGCGCGACGGCCGTCCCAATGTGATGCCGATGTCCCGGTATTCCGTGGAAACGGCATCAGTTTGGGGCCGCGGCATCACTTTGACTCGCGGGTGGCCGCCGCGCTGCCCCGCTGGTCCGTAGGGCCGGCCTTGCCGGCCCGGACCGGGTTGGCGGTGAAGGGGGGGGTGGGGGGTCCAAGGGGGGGACGGAGTCCCCCCCTTTGAGTAAGTGGTGCGTAAACAGCCCGTCGTTACGCTGGCCGGATCCGGTCCTGGGAAGGCGCATGGGGGCGACGACAGCAGTGGCGCAAGGGCAGAGAGGGAACGTCCCTGCGCTGGCGCGCGGCGCGGCCGAGGACGGCGGGCGCCGCGTCCGACGGGATCGGCGCACCTCGTTGCGGATCGCCCTGGTTGTGGGGGCGGCTGTCGCCCTGCGCGTCCTGCTCGCCTCCGTGACCGCCAACGGCGACGGGGCCACGCTCGCCTGGGGATCGGCGTTCGCGGCCCGCGGCTACGCGAACCCCTACCTGGAGGTGGCGAGACACGCGGCCCGAGACCCGATCCCGCTCCGCGAGATCTACCCCCTTTCCCTCGCCCAGGGGTGGGTGGGGCTCTACGGGGGAGCGGTGCCCCTCTACCTCGGTGACGCCCTCGGGGTGGTGGACCTCGCTGGCGTGCCGGACGGGCGGGACTTCGAACGGAGCGTGCCCCTGCAGGTCCTCTACAAGTCCGGCTACGTGGTCCCGGAGGTCGTCATCGCCCTCTGCGTGCTCGCCCTCGTCTCGGACCGACGTCGCCGGCTGCTCGCGCTCGTCGTCGTGGGGTTCGGGCCCGCGATGTTCTTCGCGTACGGCCAGGGCCTCCCCGACCTCTGGGCCGTCGCCGTGGTCATGGTCGGCCTCGTCTGCATCCGCAACGGGCTCCGGGCGTGGGACTCGGGCCGGGCCCGTCTCGGGTGGTTCGTGGCGGCCGAGGCCGTGGTCGCGGTCGGCGGCTTCGGGACCAAGCTCATGCCCCTCGTCGTCCTCGCACCCGCCGCCGTCCTCGTCCTTCGGGACGAGATCATGACGAGACGCCAGCGGGTCCTGGGCTTCGTCGCCGTCCCGCTCCTCCTCGCGGTGGGCGCCGCCCCCTGCCTCCTCAACGAGGTCGCGGGCCTCAGTCTCTGGGAACGCTTCGAGGTCGCCGGCCTCACGCGGGCGAACCCGATATCGACGCTCACGAACGTTCCGCCGGCCCCGCTGTGGATGGTCGCCGTGATCGGGGCGAGCGCGCTGCTGTGCGTGGGGCCGCCGACGTGGCGGCGGGTCGCCCTCTGGGCGACGGTCGTGTTCCTGGCCCTGGGGACGGTCTCGGGGGGCGTGCAGCAGTTCATGCTCTGGTCCGTTCCCGGGCTCGTCCTGGGAGCAGGCCTCTGGCCCCGGGGGGTGGCCCTCCTCGCCGCCGCCCAGGGGGCGGTGACGGCGTACACGATCTGCGACTTCCACTGGTACAACGGGCTCGTCAACCGGGCCCTTGCCCCCGGTGTCCCCTTCGGGGAGGCCCGCCGCACCCTGGGGGGCCTCCCCTTCGGGGAGGTCGCCGGGCCGGCGTGCTCCGCCCTCCTCGTGGCGGCGCTGGTCGGCCTCGCCGTGGCCGTGTGGCGGTCCCGCGGCGGCGAGCCTGCCGGGGAGAGGGGCGGTGGGGGCGCGGCGTGGGTGTTGAGCGGCTTGGGTGCCGTGCTCTTGGCCCTGCCCGCGAGCGCCCTGCTGGCCGCGGCGGACGGCGTCGCGGCGTACGCCACTCCGCGGCCCCGGGGGCCCGGGCGGGCCCCGGTCGTGCGTGTGCGGGCCGGCCGCCCGTGGGTGGGTCCGGTCCTGGGCTCCGGAACGCCCGTGAACGCCGTGACGTTGCGCACGGCCGTGACCAACAGGCCCTCGGACGCTGTCGCCGTCGTCGAGCTCGTGAGAGGCGACACGGCGCTCGCCGCCGGGGCCCTGCCGGTCTGGTCCCTCGATCCACGGAGCGCGAAGGGGCCCGTGACGGTCCCCCTCCACCCCGAGGTGGCGCCCCAAGGGGCGCGGTTGCGCATCCGGCTCCGCGGTCGCGGTGTGAGGGAGCCCCTCGTGCTCTCGGGGACGACGCTGGGCGACGGCACGGCCGTCCCCGGGTACTCGCTACGCCGGCGGACCCTTGGCGAGACCGCCACGGCGATGCTCCGCGCCGTCGTGTCCTGGCGTCGCCTCGCCGTGGCGTTCGCCGCCGCGACGGGAGCGGGCCTCGTGCTCTGGGTCGCCCTCGCCTTCGTCGACAGCCGCAGGGGGCGCCGGGGGCTGCGCCGGCCCGGGAGCGCCCGGTTCCACGGGGGCCCTGACGGGAGCGGCGCGCGACCGGAACCGGAACCCACCGTTGGCGGGCGGCGACTCGCCACGGACACCGGCGCAGGGAGGTAGCGATCATGGCGGCCCAAGCAGTGCGGGCGGTCGACCTCGTCGACGGCCTGGGAGTCCCGGAGGCGAGTCCGGCGCCGCACCTTTCCCTCGTGGTTCCGATGTACAGGGAGCGACGCCGCATCCGTTCCTGCGTCGAGCGGCTCGGGGCCTGGAGCGTGGAGCTGCCCACCACGGAGTTCATCTTCGTGGACGACGGGAGTGACGACGGCACGAGCGACGCGCTCACCGTGGCCCTGGCGACCGGGGTCCTCCCCCGGGCGCGCAGCGTCCGCCTGGCCCGGAACGCGGGCAAGGGGGCGGCCGTGCGCACAGGGATGTTCCTGGCGCGAGGGGACTGGGCGGGGTACGTGGACGCCGACCTCTCCGTGGGGGTCGGCGACGTGGTCGCCGGGCTCGCCCGCCTCGACGGCGGGACGGCCGACGTGGTCTACGGCGTGCGGGACCACGAGCTCAGCGTCGTCACCAAGGGCCACTCGGTTCCGCGGAAGGCGGCCTCGCTGGGCTTCCGGTGGGTCGTGAGGGCGCTCGGGTTCCCCGAGCTGGGCGATTCCCAGTGCGGGTTGAAGCTCTTCGCCACCGGGGCGATCCCGCAGGTGTTCGGCCCCATGCTCACGCACCGTTTCGCGTTCGACCTCGAGATCCTCCACCGGGCGGTCACGGCCGGCCTTCGCATCGAGGCGCTTCCCGTGACGTGGCACAACGGCGGCGACAGCAGTGTCCGGGCGGTGAGGGACGCGGGGCGCATGTTCTGGGACGTCTGCCGGATCCGGTGGGCCACGCGAGGGGGGCCGTTTGCCGCTCTCACTGCCGGCGGATCCTGACCTGTGACAGCCGGGAGGCCCGTGACCCGAGACCGAGACGCCGAGACGCCCGAGCCGGCGCGCCCCGCGCAGGGGGCCGCTCGGCCCCGGCCCCCGCGGCGGCGGGGGGTGGCGCCTGTCGTCGCCCTGGCCCTGTTGGGCGCTGTGCCCGTGGTGGCGTGGGCCCCGTACGCGGCGGCACGCCGGGCGCCCTCCTTCGACGGGGCGCTCCAGCGGGGCGCCGCCCTGTTCGGCGTGCGCTTCCGGGGGGGCGAGGCCCGCTTCGGCCTTCTCGCCCCCCGGGCGGCCAGCGCCGCGCTCGTGGGGGAGTTCAACGCCTGGGACTGCTCCCGGCACCCCATGCGGGAGAGCCCCTGGTTCGACACGTCCGTCTGGACCCTGGACGTACCCGCCGCTCTCGTGGAGGGGGAGCCCTACGCGTACTGCCTCGACGGCAGCCGCCTCGTCGCGGACCCGTTCTCGCGGCGACTGAGTCGGCGGTACCCGGAACGGAACTGGGTCGTCTCCGTCGCCGAGCGGCCCCCGCGGCGCCGCCCGGCGACGCGGTGGGTGCCGCCCCGGCTCGGCGACGCCACGCTGATCTACGAGCTCGACGTGCGCACGTTTACGCTCGGCCATCCCGGTGTGCCCTCCGCGGAGCAGGGCACGTACCGGGGGATCCTCCGGCGGGCGGAGGAGCTCAGGGCCCTCTCGGTCGACTACGTCGAGCTCGCGCCGCTGGCGCCCCAGCCCTTCGAGCTCTGCGACGGCGACGTGGTGGGCGTCGTCACGAGCACCTCCGCTCAGGCCCCGTTGTGCGACGGGGGCCGCGGCGGGGGCGGGGGCGGGGCCGTGGCCCTGTGGGGCTACTCCCCGGTGGGGGTCCTTCCCACCGACGACGCGCGCGGCACCGCCGGAGATCTCCGGGAGGTGATCGCCGGACTGCATGACGCCGGGATCGGGGTCGTCCTCGACGTCGTCCTCACCCACTTGGCGCCGGAGGCGTCGGTGCCGCGGGACGTGGACGAGACCCTGTACCTCGACAACGACGGGAACGGCCGCCTCGACCTCTCCCCCGGAGACCAGAGCGGGTACGGGCCCGCCGTGGCGCTCTGGCGCCTCCCGGCCGCCGTCCTCGTCCACCATGCGTTGGAGACCCTCGTCGAGGACTTCGGGGTGGACGGCTTCCGCATCGACGGCGTGCATCTCGCCGGGCAGCGTTCGGCCGGCGCCCTGCTGGACGTGGTGGGGAGCCTGCGGCGGCGTCGCCCGCACGTGCGCTGGATCATCGAGCATCTGCCTCCGCGGACCGAGTACGACCGGGAGGGCCTGCACCAGTGGGACCCGGCCCTGTCCGGCGCCGTGGCCGGGCTCGTCGCCGGGTCTGCCGCGCGGCGAGGTGCCGCCCTGCGGGCCTGGGGCCGCCTGGCGGGATGCGGGCCGGACGCGCCCGCCCCCCGGGTGCACTACGGCGCCTCCCACGACGAGGACGCCGTCGCCCGCGTGGCGGCACGGGCCCAGGGTCCCGACGCGTCCCGGCGCCTCCAGATGACGGCGGCGCTGCTCGCCTACCTCACCCCGGGGCCCCACATGCTCGGGGCCGGCGAGGAGGCCGGTCTGGCCCGCAAGGGCGCGCCGGCCACGAGGGGTTTCGCCGAGCCCCTCGCCTGGGGGGCCGCCGACGCGGGCGTCTTCGCCGCGTACGTCGCGCTGGGCCGCCTGCTGCGTGACGGTGAGGGCGGACGGCGCCGGGGTTGCGTCCGGGCCCTCGGGCGGCTGCCGGGGGCGGGCCCGTCGCTCGCGGTGTCGGTGCGGGTCCCGGGCCCCGAGGGCCGGGACCGCGACCTCGTGGCCGTCGTGAACCTCTCGTCCCGCGCGCACGCCCCGGTCCCGGCCCGGCTCCGGGCGGGGGCCGCGCTCGTCTGGTCCACGGCGGCGGGCGGGCGGTGCCGCCCCGCCGGCTGCCCTGACCGGGTGGAGCCCTTCGGCGCCCGCCTCTTCTCCGGCGGTGCTGCGCTCCCAGAACGGGTGTCGTCCCGGAAGCGAATCGACAGAAAGGAGGACGGGGCCGCCGGCGCGACGGGCGCGGCGCCCCGCACCAGCCATGATCGGAACAGGTAGACGTCCCACGGTCGAAGTCGTCCTCGCGGACGGCGGTGTGTTCACGGCGCCCGCGGAGGAGCCGGGGGAGTACGGCCTCGGCCCGTTCTCCGTGGAGTTGGCGCCCGGTGAGGGGGGTTTGGCGTGGGCGGTGACGAACAGGTTCCACCGCCCGTTGGCGTTGCGTGCGGTGCGCGTCAGCGAGGAGGCGAGAGCCGGTGAGCGGGTGCGTCTGTTCCGCAACGGCTACCAGTCGTGGTCCCGCAGTGGCCTCGCCGTCCTCGGGGCGGACGAGGACCCGTCCCGGCGGCCCGACGTGCCGGAGTGGCTGCGGGGGATGTGGCATGCCGACGCCGACGTGGCGGCGGCGGGCGAGCTCCGCTCGGAGCTCGTCACGGTCGTGGACTTCGGCACCGGCGACCCGTACCTCGCCCTCGGGTTCCTCGGCGGCGCCGACCACGACGGCACGATCCGGCTCCGCCGCCCGGAGCCGGGTGCCGGGGCCGTCACCGTGGTCGCGGAGGCCTTCCTGGGCGGCGCCGTGCTCGCCCCCGGGGAGCGGCGTGCCCTCCACCCTGTCCGCACGGAACGGGGCGAGGATCCCGCCCCCCTCCTGGAGAGGTGGGCCGACCGCTTCGGCACCGCCGCGGGGGCCCGCACATCGGCCCCGTACCAGCTCGGCTGGTCCTCCTGGTACCACTACTTCGGGGCAGTGACCGAGGCCGACCTCGACGCCAACCTGGCCGTGGCGGGGGACTGGCCTTTCGACCTGTTCCAGCTCGACGACGGCTACCAGAGCGCCATCGGCGACTGGCTGAGCACGAACGAGCGGTTCCCCTCCCCGCTGCAGGCGATCGCGGGACGGGTGGCCGCCGCCGGCCTCACGCCGGGGATCTGGCTCGCCCCCTTCCTGGCCGGCCCCGACTCCACCCTCGTCGCCGCGCACCCCGACTGGCCGGCGCGCACGGCCGACGGTGCCGAGGCGCTCCTCGGGATGTGGAACCCCGGTTGGGGCGGCCCCACCCACGCCCTGGACACGACCCGTGAGGACGTCCTCGCCCACATCGAGGCGGTCGCCGCCGAGCTCGCCGCCGCCGGCTTCCCGTACCTGAAGCTCGACTTCACCTACGCCCCCTCGCTGCCCGGCCTCTACGCCGACCCGTCCCGGACTCCGGCGCAGCGGGTGCGGGCGGGGCTCGACGCCGTGCGGAGGGGGGCCGGCGAGGCGGCCTTCCTGCTCGGCTGCGGCTGCCCCCTCGGCCCTGCCGTGGGTGTCGTGGACGGGATGCGCATCGGCACCGACGTGGCCCCGTACTGGGCGCCCACCTGGTCGGTGCCCGGCTACGAGGAGGAATCCGTCTCCACCCGGAACGCCTGGCGGAACACGCTCACGCGGAGCTTCATGCACCGCCGCCTCTGGGTGAACGACCCGGACTGCGTCATGCTGCGCACCAAGGAGACCGACCTCGACGAGGGGGCGGTGCGGGCGTGGGCGCTGGGCGCGGGCGTGTCGGGCGGGACGCTGGTCGTCTCCGACGACCTCGCCCTCCTCGGCCCCGAGGCCGCCGCCCTTCTGGGGGAGGCGGCCACCGTCGGCCACGAGGTGGACCTGGCGGCCCGCCAGGGACGCACCCCCCGCTGCGACGACCTCTTCGAGCGGGCCACCCCGGGGCGCCTCAGCGCCGGACGCTGGCGCCTCGTCGCCGACCCCGACGTCCCCGCAGCGGAGCTGTCCCGGGTCTGAGCTTCGAGCGGGTCGGAGTCGCCGAGCCCGCCGAGCCCGCCGAGGGTGGGGCGAGGGGCGAGGCGGGGGCGCCGGCCCCGCCCCCGAACGGTGTTCGCGTGCAGGATGTAACGGTGACGTTACGTTCTGCACGCGAACAGTCTCCCCCGGGCGACTTCCTGCGATCATGGCGCTCGCCGAAGCGTTCGATCGCCCACGTTCTTTCAAGAACGCCGCGTTCGGCCGCCTGGGCCTCCTCGGTGGGGAACTCCTCGGGGTGGGCGGAGGGGTCGTCGACCAACGGGCCGAAGAGCACCGCTCGGCACGCCGCCAGAGGCCGGCGCGCCCACCACAGGTGCAGGGTGGAGGGGTGGCCGTGGCGGATCGACTTCTCCCGGGCGGCCTCCTTGTTGACGGCCTCCAGGGGGAGGGCGACCTCGATGAGCCTTTTCTTCACCGCCGCACCCCTGGGCCCCGGCCGTGGGTGCGGGGCAACTCGGGCCGGCCGAGGTCACGCCAGAGGTCCCTTCCTCCCCACATCCGCCGCAGCCTACCGGCCACGTGCGACAGGAACACGGGCACCGTCACGGCGTGTCCCGGGCCAGCACATAGCGGGTGCCCCGCCGCTCGCCGTGGCGCTCGAGGCGCCCCGCCGCCACGAGGCGGGAGAGCAGGATGCGCGCCTCCGCGCGGTCGAGGCCGGTGCGCCCGCGCACGATGGCATTCGTCAGCGGTCCCTCCCTGGCCATCTCCAGGACCAAATCCGCGACATCGGTCCGGGTCATGCGCAACCCGGGGGGTGGCCCCAGCTCGGGGTTGACCCGGTACTCGGCACCGCCGCGCTCGCCTTCCTGCACGAGGAACCCGGCGTCGCGCAGCCGCTGCAGGGCGAGGCGGGCCGCCACGCTGTCGGCACCCAGGACCTCCCGTGCCCTGGAATTGGTGAGCACCTCACCCCGCGCCGCGGACACGAGCAGGAGGCGGTCGCGCGGGACGAGGTCTCCGCGCCCTTCGAGCTCCCCGACCCACGCCCGCTCGCCGGCGGTTACGGTGGCGGCGAGCCGCAGGGTGACGGTGACCGACGAGCCCTCGTCGGCGAACTCCGGCGGTTCCAGGAGGTGCGCCGCCATCTCGTCCTGCATGACGTCGACGCCACGGCCGGCGTCCTCGGCGAGCCCGAAGCGACGGAGGGTCCGGATGACGTCGACGTTGCGGGCGGCGTTCTGCTCCCGGATGTTCTCCACGGTCACCGGCTCGGGAAGGCCTCCCGGGGACGTCACGACGACACGGTCGGGACGGATCTCGATGCGGACCGCGGTGCCCTTCGCCTCGTAGGAGCGGTGGGCGACGGCGTTCGCCACGGCCTCGCGCAGCACGACCTCGGGGATACGGGGCAGCTCGTGGCGGCGCAGGCCGAGCACGACGAGGTCGTGACCCACATCCTCGAGGACGAACGCCGTGGCCCGCTCCACCTGCTGGGGCAGCGGCCCCGTGATCTCCACCCGACGGTCGTAGTCGGGGCCTTCCCCCCGGTAGCGGAACACCTCGACGTAGGTCTTGCCGAGCACCTTCCGCGGCTCGGGCAGGAGGTACAGGGCACCGGCCACCGTGAGGCGGTCTCCCCCCCCGGAGGCATCGACAAGATGGTGCTCCCGGAGACGCTCTTCGACGTTCCCGTCGCTCCACGACCAAGCGTCCGTCACCGCCTGTAGGAGGTGCGGTTCGACGGCGTCGAGCGTGACCTCGATGGGGGTGGTCTCGAACCGTTGCAGGGAGCGGCGCGAGACGAACTCGGTGAGCTCGCCGCCGACCAGCGCACGGTTCGACGCCCCGCGCCGCACGAGCAGCCGTCCGTCGCCGAGCTGCGCGAACCCCTCGACACGCCGGTCGATCGAGACGACCGTCACGATCCGGTCGCCGACCGTGAGTGGCTGGATCTCATATCGCCCCGGGTCGTGGATCACGCTCAGGAGCACGTGCAGCTCCGCTTCGCGCTCGCCGCTGAGAGAGAAGCCCTTCACCGTCCCCGTGTTGGTCACCCCGAGCAGCAACACCCCGCCGTCGTCGTTGGAGAAGGCCACGACCGTCTGGGCTATCTCCTTGCGCGAGAAGCCCTCCTTGAACTCGACGAAGCGGCCCTCGCCGGTGAACTCCCGCGCGAAGTCCGCCGGTGTCAGGACAAGGGGTCGGGGTCGGCCGCCCCGAGGGTGGAACAGAGGATATGACATACTTGTTCTCCGGGTATCACGCCCAAACAAGTATGTCATAACTCATTCTGACCGGGGTCGCCCTACCCGAGCCCGAAGGTTTCTGCACCCCTTGCCCACGACTACAGCGCGACGAGGTGGATGCCCGGGTCGAGCCGGCGGAGGTCGTCGGGGTCGGATGTGACGACCTGCTGGTCGTGGCGACGAGCGCAGATCACGACGTGGGCGTCCGTGACGTCCGACGTTCCGCTCGCCGCCAGCAGTCTGCCCACGTTCGTCGCCTCCACCCGGTCGAGGGCCACGACATCGGTCGTCGGCTGACGGATCAGGCGCGCGAGACGCACCTGGCGCTCCGGACGACGGACGGCCTGCGCGAGCGCCGTGGCAGGCACGGTGACACGGGAGCTCCTCGCGGCTGCCCGCGCCAGCAGCACGATCACGCGGCGATCGTTGCGATCCAGGGCAATGAGGCCTCCGGCGTCCAGAGTGATGCCGGGCATCAGGCCGCCGGCCGTTTGCGTCGTTTCCTCACGCCGAGAGCCTCGTCGGCCCACTCCTTCTCGTCGGCGGACAACGGACCGCCGGTCTCCTCGAGGGCCTCGGCCAGGAGGGCGCCCCATCCGGCGACGTCGTCGAGGGCGACGCCCACGGCATGGCGTACGAATCCCGACACGTTGGACGCCTTCCGGGCCTCGACGAGAGCCTGGATCGCCTCGACCTGTTCCTCCGGGAGCGTGACAGTGACCTTCTTCGATGCCATACCGGTTACCATACTCCGCCCGGCCATCGCGGGCCTCGCGCTCCCGGTCGGCCGCCGTTCACGACGGCGGCCCGGCCTCGGCCCAGAGCTTCGTCCAGTTGAAGGTGCGGGCGGTCTCGGCGAAGTGGATGCCGCTGTCGAGGCCGGCGAAGGCGTGGCGGAGGTAGCGGACCCGTGTGCTGTCGTCGTCGGCGACCTCGACGAGGGCGAGGACGTGGCGGTCGGGGCTGTTGAGGCCGAAGAGGATCTCGTCGCGGGTCACCGTGACGGCGGGGGCGTCGGCGACCCGGCCCTTCACCTCCGCGAAGAGGACGCGGCCGTCGGCGGTGAGGCTGCGCACGTCGAAGCCCGGGTTGTTGTGCGGCATCTCGTGCGGGGCGCGGCCGAGGGAGGTCTCGGCGGCGAGGACGGCGGCGACGGCGAGGCGTTCCACGCGGGCGGTCTCCCGGGCGTGGACGGCGACGGCTTGGTCGTCGCCGCCGTCCGGGGAGGCGAGGAGGCCGGCGGGGACGACGAGGGCGGCACCGGCGACGACCGGGGGCAGGGCCGAGAGCTGCATCTCCTGTTCCAGCTCGGCGAGGCGGGCCCCGAGACGGCCGGCGAGCTCGTCTGCGCGACGGGCGGCCTTCGTGGCGTTCGCGGGGTCGCCCTTGCCGGCGTCGGACTCGAGGCGGAGCTGCGCGGCGCGGCTGTCCCAGAAGTCGATCTCGCGCTGCAGCCGTTCCCGCACCGCGGCCCGGACCTTCTCCACCCGGGCGACGGTGCGGGAACGGACCGTGTCGAGGTGGCGGGGCACGGCGAACTCGATCGCGGCCCCCAGGGCCCGGGCCTCCACGTCGGTACGGGTGGCGACGCCGAGGGCGGCCGTGTCGAGACGGGCGAGCTCGTCTGCGGTCGGCGGGCGGAGGTCGAGGTACGGGGCGACCCCGGCGTCCCGGGGGGCGCCCGCGTCGGCGAGCTCCACGAACTCGAAGCGGCGGCTCACGACGTGCAGGCCGCCGTGGGCGAGGGGCCGGCCGTCGGCGACGGCGTGCTCCAGGTACACCAGGACACGCGGGTCCGCGCCGGGGTCGGTGTCGTCCACGAGCACGGCGCCCTGCTGGAGGAGCTTGCCGTGGCGCTCCACGACGAGGTCGAGGACCGACTCCAGGAGCGGGTGCCCGGGCGCCACGAGCTCCGCGGGGGGTTCGCCGGCGGGGCGCAGAAGGTGGCGCTCGAAACAGATCCGCTCGTACGCGGCGAGCACGGGGGCGCCGGCGCCGATGAACCGGTCGCGGTTACGGACTTCGAGCGGGACACGGGTGAGCTCGAAACGGCCCCTTCGCCATGCGCCGCATGAGGTCGTCGACGTCCGCCACATGGACACCGTCACGGAAGCGGCCCTCGAAACGGTCGGCGTCGAGCAGCGCCATGAAGAGCTGAAAGTCCTCCTCCTTGCCGTTGTGGGGCGTGGCCGTCATCAACAGGAGGTGGCGGGTCACGCCCCCGAGGAGCCGCCCCAGGCGGTAGCGCTTCGTCTCCTGCACCTCGGCGCCGTACCAGTGCGCTGCCATCCGGTGCGCCTCGTCCACGACCACGAGGTCCCAGTCCGTCGCCGCGAGGCGCTCCTGGACGTGCTCGTTGCGGGCGAGGTGGTCGAGACGAGCGATGAGGAGGTTGCGCTCGCCGAAGGGGTTGCCCGTACGGGAGGCCTCCACCATGTCGGCCGTCACGAGGTCGAAGGCGAGACCGAACTTCTCCGCCAGCTCGTCCTGCCACTGGGTCACGAGGCCGCCGGGCGCCACGACCAGGCAGCGGTGCACGTCTCCCCGGAGCGCGAGCTCCTTTACGAGGAGGCCCGCCATGATGGTCTTGCCCGCCCCGGCGTCGTCCGCGAGGAGGAACCGCAACGGCTGGCGGGCCAGCATCTCGCCGTAGACCGCCTGGATCTGGTGGGGCAACGGCTCCAGCACGCTCAGGTGCACCGCCAACATCGGGTCGAAGAGGTACGCGAGGCGGATCCGGCGGGCCTCGGACGCCGAGGCGGAACAGATGGCCGTCGGCGTCGAAGGACCACGCCCGCCCAGGGGCCTCCACCGTCAGGGACGCCTCGTCGTCCCGGTACAGGAGCCGTTCGCCCGGGCGGCCGTCCGGCGTGCGGTACGTGAGCGTGACCGCCTGCGTGCCGTGCCACTCCACGGCACGCACCTCCACGGCCGCGCCCGCCAGCACCCCCCGGACCACGGCCCCGGGAGTGAGGTCCTCCAACCTGGCGCTCGCCCTGCCCGCTTCCCCCACGTGCCGCGCTCCCTCCCGGCCCCAGGGCCTCTGCTCGTGCGACGGAATCGTAGCGGGGGGCTGCGGCGGCTTTCGGGGGGTGGGGCGGGGCCGGGACGGGGGCGACTCGACTCCACGAACGGTGTTCGCGTGCAGGATGTAACGCACACGTTACCTTCTGCACGCGAACACCGTTCCGTACGAGGTGCGTTCGGCCGCTGCGGGTGACGGTGCCCGGGCCGCCCACACATGGAAGCCCCCCTTCCGTTTGAGAGGGCCCTATGCGCTCTGGGGGTCTGGGCACCCGGACGCCCGACCCGGAGCGCCAGTTCGGCATTGACGCGGCTGTCGTCACCGACCAGACTCGGCCTCGGGAGTCGGCTAAACGGAATGTAATGTCCGCTGGCCAGGTGTCACGGGAGGCTGGAGCGCGGTCAGGCACACGAGGTCGGCTGAGCTTGTACTGACAACGGGACCGGGGACGGGCTGTGTTCTTCTCGCTGCGCATGCGGGGGCGGGGCCGCCAGGGGGCGCACCTGACGGTCGTGGAGGACGACGCGCCCCGCTTCACCCTCTCGATCGTGGTCCCCATGTTCCGCGAGGAACGCCGTATCGCCGCCTGCGTGGCGCGCCTGGAGGCGGCGGCGCTCGACCCCGGGGCCGTCGAGGTCGTCTTCGTCGACGACGGCAGTGACGACGCCACGGTGGGGGTCCTCGCCGCCGCCGTCGCCCCGGTCTCCTTCCGCCACCGGGTGATCCGCCTCGCCGAGAACTACGGCAAGGGCGCCGCCGTGCGGGCCGGAGCACTCGCCGCCGCCGGCGAGGTCGTGGCCTTCACCGACGCCGACCTCTCCACCGACGTCGCCGAGGTGCTGCGGGCGGCCCGGCACCTGCGCGCCACGGGCGCGGACGTGGTCATCGCCAGCCGGGCGCACGACGACAGCGAGATCTTGCACCCCCAGCCCCTCGGGCGCCGGGCTTGCGCCCGTTCCTTCAACGTCGCCGTGCGGGCCCTCGGGCTCTCGGGCGTCCGGGACACGCAGTGCGGCCTGAAGGCGTTCACCCGGGCCGCCGCCCACCGGCTGTTCTGGCCGCTGCGCACGCAGGGGTTCGCCTTCGACATCGAGCTCCTCCACCGGGCGAAGGTGGCGGGGATGGACGTCAGGGAGATCGGCGTCGCCTGGGGCCACCGGGACGACAGCACGATCCGCACCGGTCCCGACGGCCTCCGCATGCTCCGTGACGTCCTCGCCATCCGCCTACGGAGCGTCCACTCCCGCAGCGGTCGCCCGCCTGGCGAGCGACCGGTGGAGCTCCCCGTCCCCGGCGGCGGCGCCGGGGACGCCGTCCCCGGTACCGCAGTGGGGGCCCCGTGAGGGCGCCACGCTCCCGGCGACTGGGCCTGCGCCTGGGCCTCGGGCTCCTGGCCGCCTGCGCCGCCACCGCGCTCGGGGCCGTGGTCACCCGCCCGGCCGGCGCCCAGGCCGCCGGACCGGAGGCCTCCTTCTCGGTGAGCTCGTCGGTGGGCCAGGTGCCCTTCACGGTGACCTTCGACGCCTCCGCGTCCACAGGGTCCCCGGTGCAGTACCGCTGGGACTTCGACGGCGACGGCCGCGTCGACCAGACGACCACGACGGCGACCGCGGAGCACGTCTACGGCCAACGCGGCCTGTTCACGCCCAGGCTCACGGTCGCGGACGCCTCCGGGGCGACGGCCACGAGCGCGGCGGGCGTCCCCGTCCTCGTGCTCGACCCCGCCCGACCCTTCGCGATCGCGGGGGCCGCGGAGTTCACGGGTACGAACCCGGCGGCGGGCCCCCTCAAGACGGGCTTCGCCATCGTGAACCTGCGCTCGGGGTTCCTCGACCTCTACGTCGGCCTCGTGAGCCTCAGCGACCCGGGGGCGGGCGTCAACGCGGTCGGCCTCGTCGTGCAGGCCTTCGGCCGCAACATGCTGCACAACTGGGGCGACAACGGCGTGGAGGCCACCGCCTGGGGTTTCGGCCTCGTGCGGGGCCGTTTCCAGATGTTCCCCTTCACCTGGCGGCTCGACGACATCAGCATGCGCCCCCCGTGGGACGTCCTCGACCACCTCGAGGTCGACGCCCCCGCCATCGGCTACGCGACCTCGACGACGATGCTGGGCGGGGGAGCGGGCGACGTCTACGTGCTTCCTGGCAAGTACCTCGGCCAGAGCTTCGTGTTCATGATCTTCCGCCAGGTCGTGGGCCTGCTCGGGAACCTCACGAAGATCGGCTGGCTGCAGGACTTCGGGGCGAACCTCTCCCCGCTGAACTCCAGCGAGCTCGTCAAGGACGTGGCCACGACGTTCTCCACCATGGCGACCCGGCTCATCTTCGCCAGCGGGTCCCTCATACCCAGCTTCGACGAGATCTCCAAGTCCCTCGACAAGGTCGACGGCACCGACGGCAACGGCACGACCTACCGCCTGGACCGCCTGCCCGTACCCGCCGGGGGCGGGTCGCCGCCGGCGATCGTGCGCCGCGACGCCGTGAACCCGCAGGTCATCGACATCGACTTCGCTCTCAGCGTCACGAAGACCATCAGCCTGCCCATCAGCATCCCGGTCCCCGTGCTGCCGGGCCAGGAGTCGTTGCGCACGAGCATCGACTTCGAGGTGGGCTTCACCGGGTCGCTCTCCCTGAAGTACGGTCCCGTCGGCTCCCCCGACTCCACCCTCACGGTGAACACCGGTGCCACGAGCCTGGTGTTCTTCGCCCGCCTGAAACCCCTGCACACCCAGGGCCGCATCCCGCTCGGCATCGCCGACGTCACCTACTCGGGCGACGCGTCCTTCGCCGTGTCCTTCGGGATCACGTTCCGTCCCGACGGCACCATGGACGCCGGGCAACTCGACGGCGCCACGACGCCGGCGAGCTTCTTCGACCTCGTGCGCCTCGACTTCGTCGACTCCCGCAGCGTCGACGCGAACGGCAACGACGTCGACATAGCTGACGTGAACCTCCAGTTCACCCTGGGCGCCGACGTGGGCGACCGACATCTCAGCGGCGGGAACCCCACTCTGGGCCTCTACATCCCGGACCTCAGCCGCTACCTCCATCTCGGGACCCCCACCGTCCCGGACACGGCGAAGCCGCTGGAGAAGATCTTCGAGAACATGACGGTCGACTTCGGGGACCTGGGGGACCTCCTGCGCTTCGACGCCTACAGCCTCCTGCTCATGCTGAACCAGTTCCTGCAGAGCCTCGCCCAGTCCCTGCAGGGCGGCGACCTGAAGCTCCCCCTCACGGACGTCCGTGTGGGCGACGTCTCCCAGCTCGCGGGCGACGTGAGCGACTTCACGACCAGCCAGAGCGACGGCGTCCTGCGCTGCGGCAAGGAGGCCACGCTGCCCCCGAGCGGGGGGTGGCCGGACACGGCCGGAGGTGTCGTCTACTGCCAGTTGAAGACCCCGGCCGCCAACGCGCAGCTCGGCACCGACGCGGTGACGGTGGAGAGCGTCACCCCCCACGTCGACCCGGCGTTCGGGACGATCGTGGGCGTCGTGCCGGCGGACGCTGCGGGGCCCGACCCCGCCGGGTTCATGATCGTGGCGGGCGACTTCTCCCGCCACCGCTACCCGAAGATGCGTGTGGACTGGACGGGCCGGGCGCCTGCCGCCGGGGGCTCCGGTACCTCCACGACCGCCAGTCACTCCGCCACGCCCCGCATCACCACGGTGGGCGACCTCGTGAACCGCCTCAAGGACCTCGACTCGCTCCGGTTCCTGTCGCCCCTCGACTACGACCCCGTGAGCTCCAGCCTCACGTTCCCGCTGCATTTCGAGGACGACCCGGCGCCCGCCGAAGCCAACGTGGCCTTCGGCGACGACTTCAAGTCCCGCCTCCAGATGGACACGCTGAACCTGGGTGCCGACGCCGGCGTGCAGGTCGACGTGGGCCGCACCAGCCTCGACCTCACCCTCGGGATGCTCCTCGTGGGCGACCTCGCCGACATCCGCCTCGCGGACGGGTCCGCCGGCCAGACCCGGCCCGCCACGAGCGAGCTCGACCGCTTCTTCGTGCGGGTCGCCCCGGACGCCCCCGAGTTCGAGATCGCCTCCCTGCAGGGCGAGATCGACTTCAACGGGCAGGCCAAGTTCGGCCTCCTCGGCGCCGGCATCGACGGCCTCTCCCCCGACCAGCCCATGCTCGAGGTCGACAGCGGCAGCCGGCCCGCCGTGCAGGTCGACCTCGACCCCAGCCAGGTGAACCCCGGCGGCATCCGGGTCCTCGACCACGACACCGGCAACCTCGAGGCCACGATCCCGGACTCGATCACGCTCCCGGACCTCATCGGGCACGTGGGCGACGTCGTGCGGGCATCCTGCTCGCTCTCGATGAGTGGGGGCGCCCGCATCCAGGCCGGCCTCGTGCCCATGGGCAGCGGCCTCATCAGCCTCGACGTCCCCCTCGACTGGGACGACGTCTTCACCGACGGCGACTGCCTGAACCCGAACTGGGCCGGCCTCCAGGTGAGCGTGGACGTGAGCTCCCTGACTTCGTTCCGCTCCAGCCTCCTCGCCGTCGTGCGCACCGTCCTGCAGAGCCTCCTGGACACCATCGACACGAAGCTGCAGGAGGCCGGGGCCGACACCGAGATCCCCGTGCTGGGCCTGAAGGTCTCCGCCGCCCTCGACTACGTGCGCACCGCCCGCGCCCGGCTGTCCCTCCTCGACGTGCCCGGCCGGGAACCGGGTGTCCTCCGCTGTCGGGAGAAGGGGTCGTCGGCGTCCCTGGTGAGTGGCACGCCGAAGCTCGTGCACGCCGGGGTCGGCGACACGGTGCAGTGCCGGGCCGTGGTGAGCGGGGTCACGCCCACGGCCGTGTCCTGGGCCGTGAACGGTGGCGAGCACCTTCGCAACGCCACGTCGCTCGCCACCACGGGGACGTCCGGCGCGGAGGCCTTCGAGTTCGACGTCACCAGCCCCCACGACTTCGTCGTGGACGCCGACGTCTCCGTCGTGGAGAACCAGGAGGTCGTGCGAGCGACCTACCCGGCGATCGCGCCCGTGGAGGATCTCCAGGACGTCCTCGACGCCGCCCAGTTCATCTTCCTCAGCGGCGACGACAACCCCCTGAGCCTGCGCTTCACCGACGACGGCCGCATCGAGTTCAACCTCGACCTCGACCTTTGCACCACCGACTACGGGGCGGGATGCAAGAACGACCCGCTGTCCGTCGACCTCAGCCTCGGGAGCTTCCTGGGCCAGGACCAGCCCAGCGCCGCCACGAGCATGCCGCTCGTGCAGACCAGCGGCGCCGCCCGCCTGCGGGCCGGGTACCGCCTCGGTCTCGACCTCGGCGGCGTCGTCGACCTCTCCGGTGGGGGCGGGCCCGCCCTCCTCGTGAACCGGGACTCGCACCTCAGCGGGGAGTTCCGCCTCGCCGGCCAGATCGACTTCGGCGCCAAGGTGGGCCCCTTCGAAGTCCACATCGGCGACGACAGCGGATCCGGATCGGGGGCCGACGGGTACAACACGCTGCGGGGCGGTCTCGGCGTGAACGTGGGCTACACCGGCCCGGACCAGAGCGCGCAGCTCACCCTGGGCGACTTCCTGGGCGGGATCTCCGCCGACCTGCGGTCCGCCGAGGGGGCGCCGTACGTGTGCGGGGCGTTCGCCCCGGGGAGCACGAACCCGGCGGACATCTTCGTGAGCGAGGGCGACGTCTGCGGGAACGTACCCATCAGCATGGACGGCGAGCAGCTCGGCGTCGCCGGCTTCCGCGTGTACGACCTCCCGGCCCTCATAGACGGCCTCGTGAGCGGCAACGCCCCCAGCGTGCAGACGCCCGACAGCTACGACAACGCCGCGTTCTACCTCCCCGAGGACATCTTCACGAACCTCACGAACCGGCTCCTGCACATGGACTTCGTGGACGGCCTCACGAAGCTCCTCGACCTCGTCCGCGACTACGCCGCCGCCCACGACCAGGAGTCCATCCCGCTCATCGGGGGCAACTTCAGCGAGCTCGTGGGCTTCATCGACGACCTCAAGGCCCAGCTCGTCAGGTTCAAGCCCCTGTTCCTCTCCCTCGTGATGGGGGACTTCTCCATCGGCCAGATCCGGGGGTGCGTGGAGAACGTCCTCGTGGACGTGCTCGGCCCCGCCGCCTACCAGCTTCCCGGGGGCCTCGCCTGTCTCGGCCTCTTCACGGACACCAACGGCGCGGGCGTGCTGCGCGACATTGACCCGGCGAGGCCGCCGTCGGACCCGGCCCGCTACGTCGAGCTCGCCCTCCTCTGCAAAGAGACCCCCGCCTCGACGCCGGCTCCCTGCGCCGACACGGACTCGTTCCGCAAGCTCTTCGACATCCGCGTCCGCCTCGAGATGGGTTCGGACCTCGCCGCCGTGGAGGCGCCCCCGTTCGACCTCGGCTTCCCCGGTCTCTCCATCCGTTCGATCGGGGAGCGCTCCGGCGCCGCCCGCCTGGAGTGGCAGGCGAACTTCGCGTTCGGCATCAACATGCAGGACGGCTTCTACCTCGAGTTCGACCCGCTGCAGCCGGGCGCCGCGCCGGCGCCGCTGTTCAGCGTGGGTGCCCAGATCACGCTGCCCGACGCCGTCGACGTGGAGCTCGGGTTCCTGCGCGGGCGCCTCGTCGCCGACTGCAGCGACGGCCGCGTGAACGAGGGCTACGTGGGCCTCGGCCTCGTGCCGCCCGCCGGGCGCTTCGCCGGGGAGCAGATCCTCACCGGCCTGCTCCGCTCCGAGATCGGTTTCGACGCCCGCGCCGAGGCGCACCTGCTCTTCGACACGGGCGTGAACGCGGGCGCGGCGAGCCAGGACTTCCCGTCCCTGCAGGGGCGTCTCGACTTCAAGTTCGACGACATCCCCTCCGGTTGGGACGCCGGCCCCGGCGACACCACGGATCCCGACGCCTTCGGGGTCGCCGATCTGCAGGTGAACGTGGGCCAGTTCGTGAGCAGGCTCGTGAAGCCCATCGTGGTGGACATCGCCTCGAAGGTGCAGCCCGTCTTCGGCCCCCTCATCGACACCGCCGAGTCCGAGGTCCCGGTGCTGAGCTCCGCTCTCGTGCAACTCGGCCTCCGGAGCTCGCCCCTCACCGTGCGGGGGCTGGTGGAGTCCCTCTGCAACTGCAGCCTGAGCTGGCTGGACACCGTCAAGAACCTCATCCGGGTCGCCAACGCACTTGCCGCGCAGGGCAACACGAACCAGCCGCTCGTGATCCCCCTCGGGCACTTCCTCGTCGATGGCGGCGCCGTCGCAGAGGCGGAGACCCCGATCGGCCCCGAGGACCCCGTCTTCGACGACCTCGTGGCGCTCGACGCCGCCGCGCCCGCCCCCCCGCCCGCCGACGCCGCCCTGGGCGGCGCCGTCGACGACATGCTCGCCGGCATGGGTACGCCGGTGACGACCTCTGAGGCCGGGATCCGCTTCCCCTTCCTGGAGAACCCGAGCTCGATCGTGCAGGTCCTCTTCGGGAAGGACTTCAAGCTCATCGAGTTCGCGACCGGTTGGCACGAGGTCCGGGCGCCCTTCGACGCCCACGTCAGCATCCCGCTCCTGGGCATACCCCTCGTGAGCCTCAACCTCGACCTCGGCCTCCACCTCGAGGCGGCCATCGGCGGGGGCATCAGCGTGGGCTACGACACGAAGGGCATCCGCGAGGTCCTCACCGAGGTGCCCGACGCGTCGCTCCTGAGCGGGATCTACATCTCCGACGTGGACGCCGAGGGTCACGACGTCCCCGAGGCCCGCCTGGAGCTGGGCGGGGCCGTGAGCGGCGCCGTCACCGTGGACCTGGCGATCGCCCGGGCGGGGGCCGGGATCCGGGCGATCGCCGGCATGTTCGCCGAGCTCGACTTCCGCGACCCGGACAACAACGGCCTCGTCCGCCTCGACGAGATCGGCCGGCTCGTCACGAACCCGGCCTGCCTCCTGAACGTGTCCGTGGGCGCGCAGATCAAGCTGCAGCTCTTCGCCTTCGTGGAGAGCTGGTTCACGGGTCGGTGGGAGTGGTCCACGAACCTGGGCGAGTGGGGCTGGTCGGTCCCCGACGTCTGGCAGTGCACGCAGACCCAGGGTGGCGGCCCTGCCGGTGGGGCGGGGGTCATGGCCCTTACCGGCGCCGGCGGGCTCGACCCCGACCGCCCGGGGGGCCCGGCGCTGCGTTCTGACGTCGTCGCCGCCAGGCTGCGCAGCGGAACGCCCGCTTCCGGAGGGTCCCTCCTCGGCGGCCCCGGCGGCGTCCAGTCTCTGGGCGCCACAGCCTCCGGGGGCACCGCCTCCACCTGTGGCGGGTTCCGCAACATCACACCCACGGCGGCGATCCTCGGCCCCGACGTCACGGTCGTCACCAGCCCCCTCACTCCCGTCGCCCTCGACGCCACCGCGTCACACGACGCGGACGGCACGATCGCCGGATACGACTGGGCCTTCGGCGACGGCACCACGGCGGGCGGCGCCGCGGCGGCCGTGCAGAACCGCATCTACACCGACACCGGCCTCTACCGTGCAGAGGTCACCGTCACCGACGACCAGGGCGCCACCGCGGTCGCCCGCCGGACGGTCGTGGTGTGGGACCTCCGCCTCGCCGTGAACGGCTCCACCGCCGACACCGTCGAGGGTGACGTGCCCTTCGAGGCCACGTTCGCCACCGCCGGGACCCGCGTTCCCGGGTCGGGACCGAACACCCAAGGCGCCGTGGCCGAGTGCGCGTGGGACTTCGGCGACGGCACCACCGCCCGCTTCGTGCCCTACGCGAACCCCTACGGCGGCGGGCAGTCCGGTGCCGACTGCGGCTCCCAGACGAAGACGTACCGCAAGTCCGGCCAGTACCGGGTGCAGCTCAGGGCGAAACCCAGTCACGGCGTCGGCGAGGTCGTCGTCGAGAAGGTCCTCGCCCTCGGGGGCGAGCCCATCGCCGTCATCAAGCGGGTGCCGGGTGTGAACCTCGCCACCTCCGCCGGCG
Organism: uncultured Acidimicrobiia bacterium; assembly: GCA_964370965.1. Taxonomy (GTDB): domain Bacteria; phylum Actinomycetota; class Acidimicrobiia; order UBA2766; family UBA2766; genus CAYJLW01. Next base: position 27,393 of record CAYJLW010000021.1, read on the forward strand.
TCATCACCCTGGACGGCTCGGAGTCCTACGACATTCGCGGCGCGATCACGAGCTACGAGTGGAAGGTGGACGGCACCACGATCGCCAGCGGCCCCGACAAGGCCGTGGTCGAGCACAACTTCGCGCAGCGGGGCCGTTACGACGTCACCCTCGCCGTGACCGACGACGACCCGCGGGGCCCGAACACCGGGACGGCCACACAGTTCGTGGGGGTGGCCGACGTCAGCGCCACCGTGCGTCCCGCCGATGCGGGCGTGGCGCCCTTCGCCGCCACCTTCGACGCCTCCGAGTCCCGATCCGCCGAGGGCTACTTCAACGCCTGCGACATCTCCTTCGGCGACGGCCCCAACGCGAAGGCGAGCATCCTCACCGGGACCTCGCCGTACCGGATGTGCGGGTCGGCGTCCCACGTCTACGAACGCTACGGCCGCTTCACCGCCCGCCTCACGGCCAAGGGCACGGCGGGCGACGAGGTCTCCTACGCGAAGCCGGTGCAGGTGCTCGCCCGACCCGTGGCCCGCATCCAGACCCCCGCCACCGCCAACGTGGCGTCCGGGCCTGTGTCCGTGACGCTGGACGGTTCCAAGTCCTACGACCCCGACGGCGTGCCCGTCGCCTGGGAGTGGTCGAGCCCCGACGGGTGGAGCGCGTCGGGGACGCGGCCCACCCGGGCGTTCACGCAGCCGGGCGAGTACCCCGTCACCCTCACCGTCACCGACAACAGCCCCCTCGGCCTGCAGGCGTCGGCCACGGCCGTCGTACACGTGGTCTCGGTGCGCTTCGACGCCAGCCCCGACGTCGGACCGGAGCCTCTCGCCGCCACCTTCGACGCGTCGACGTCCGTCCTGGCTGAGGGGACCTACTTCAACGCCTGCCGGCTGAGCTTCGGCGACGGCAGCGCGGACGCCGACCTCCTGGCGGGGGCGGGCCCCTACCCGGGGCGGTGCGGGTCGGCCGCGCACACCTACGCGACGCACGGGCGCTACACCGCCCGCCTCACGGCCAAGGGGAGTGCGGGCCAGGACGTCACCGTGGAGCACGAGATGCGCGCCCAGGCGAGGCCCGTCCCGCGGGCGGTCACGACCCCGGCGGTGGCGAACGTCGCCGGCGGCCCGGCCACTGTGACCCTCGACGGGTCGACGTCCGTCGATCCGGACGGCTTCGTCGTGGGCCACGAATGGTTCGACGCGTCGGGCTGGGAGGCTTCCGGGCCGTCGGCCACACGCGTCTTCACCCAGCCCGGGGAGTATCCCCTCACCCTGGGGGTCACCGACGACGAGGGGCTCACGGCCCAGCGGGACTTCGTGGTCCGGGTGGCGTCCGTGCGCCTCGACGCCACGCCCGCCGAGGGTGGCGTCCCGCTGCGGGCCACCTTCGACGCCACGTCGTCGGTGCCGCCCAGCGGGGGCTACTTCAATTCTTGCGTGCTCTCCTTCGGCGACGGCTCTCCGTACGCGAACCTGGCGGTGGGGCCGAGCCCGCACGGCTGCGGCACGGCCACCCGCGAGTACACCGCCCCCGGGCGCTACACCGCCCGCCTCAGCGCCACCGTGGGGGCCGACGCCGTCACCGTCGAGCGCGAGGTGCGCGCCCAGGCCCGCCCCGTGGCGGCCGCCACGGCCACGCCCGCCAACGTGTCCGCAGGGGTCGCCGCCGTCCTGGACGCCTCGCCGTCGCGGGACGACGACGGCTTCGTGGTCTCCTACGCGTGGTCCGACGCCGGGGGGTGGAGCGCCACCGGCCCGCAGGTCACCCGCACGTTCACGCAGGCGGGGGAGTACCCGCTCACCCTGACCGTGACCGACAACGAGGGCCTCACCGGGTCGAGCACCGTCGTGGCCCAGGCCGCCGACGTGCGCTTCACCTCCCAACCCGGCCTCGACGCCGACTTCCAAGCGGTCGTGGACCCGAGCGCGTCACGTTCCGCCGCCGCCTACTTCAACCGCTGCGACCTCACGTTCTTCGACGGTCCCTACACGAACACGGTGAGCGCGCTCTCCGGCGGCGCCTGCCAGAGCGCCACCCGCACCTACCGCCAGGCGGGCCGCTACACCGTCCGCCTCCGCGCCCTCGGCATCCACGGCGACGACGTGAGCCTCGACCAGCAGGTGACCGTGGGTGTCCGCCCGCACCGGCCGGTGGCGGTGGCGGGGGCGTCTCCGGTGGTGGGCAACGTGGGCGGGGGGCCGGTGTCGGTGGGTCTGGACGGTTCGGGGTCTTGGGATCCTGACGGTGTGGTGGTGTCCCATGCGTGGTCCGACGGGTCGGGGTGGTCGGCGTCGGGGGCGGCGGCGACCCGGGTGTTCTCGGCGCGGGGCGAGTTCCCGTTGACGTTGACGGTGACGGACAACTCGGGGCTCTCGGCGTCCGAGGTGGTCGTGGTGCGTGTGGGTGACGTGAGGGTGTCGGCGGGCCGGGGGGTGTCGGCTGATTTCGAGGCGGTGGCGGACGCGTCGGCGTCGCGTTCGGCGGCCGGGGCGGGGTACTTCAACTCGTGTGACGTGACGTGGTTGGAGGGGCCGTACACGTCTTCGGGGAGCGTGCTGGCGGGCGGTCTTTGCGGGCCGTCGTCGCATGTGTTCCGGGGTGAGGGGACCTACACGGTGCGGTTGCGGGCGGTGGGTACCGCGGGTGACGACCTCTCTGTGGAGCGGGAGGTGGCGGTGGGGGCGTTGCCGCGGGCGCCGGTGGCGGTGGCGGGGGCGGTGCCGTCGACTTTGAACGTGGGGTCGGGGACGACGGCGGTGTTGAGTGCGGCGGGGTCTTCTGACGTGGACGGCTCGATCGTGTCCTATGAGTGGTCCGACGGGTCGGGGTGGTCGGCGTCGGGGGCGTTGGTGACGCGGGTCTTCGGGGTTCGGGGCGAGTATCCGGTGACGTTGACGGTCACGGACGACTCGGGGCTCTCGGCGTCGGCGGTGGTGACGGTGTTGGTGGCGGATGTGAGCTTCGCGGATTGGCCGGGCGTGGTCGACTTCCAGACGCACGTGAGCGCGGCAGCGTCGCGTTCCGCGGCGGGCCTGTTCGACGTGTGCGACTTCACGTTCGTGGAGGGCCCGTACACGAACACGGCGTCGGTGGCGGCGGGCGGCTACTGCGGGTCTGTGTCGCGGACCTTCCAGGCGCCGGGGACCTACACGGTGCGGTTGCGTGCGGTGGGGATCGCCGGTGACGACGTCACCGTGGAGCGGGAGGTGTCGGTGGGGGCGTTGCCGCGGGCGCCGTTGGCGGTGGCGGGGGCGTCTCCGGTGGTGGGCAACGTGGGCGGGGGGCCGGTGTCGGTGGGTCTGGACGGTTCGGGGTCTTGGGATCCTGACGGTGTGGTGGTGTCCCATGCGTGGTCCGACGGGTCGGGGTGGTCGGCGTCGGGGGCGGCGGCGACCCGGGTGTTCTCGGCGCGGGGCGAGTTCCCGTTGACGTTGACGGTGACGGACAACTCGGGGCTCTCGGCGTCGGCGGTGGTCGTGGTGCGTGTGGGTGACGTGAGGGTGTCGGCGGGCCGGGGGGTCTCGGCTGATTTCGAGGCGGTGGCGGACGCGTCGGCGTCGCGTTCGGCGGCGGGGTACTTCAACTCGTGCACCCTGAGTTTCGTGGACGGTCCGTACGTGAACGACGTGGACGCCAGGGATCCGTCGGGGTTGTGTGGTACGCGGTCGTGGGTGTTCGGGTCGGGGGGCGCCAAGACGGTGCGGTTGCGGGCGGTGGGTACTGCCGGTGACGACCTCTCTGTGGAGCGGGAGGTGTCGGTGGGGGCGTTGCCGCGTCCTCCGGTGGCGGTGGCGGGGGCGGTGCCGTCGACTTTGAACGTGGGGT
>CAYJLW010000021.1:31305-37407 GCA_964370965.1 uncultured Acidimicrobiia bacterium
TGCGGTTGCGGGCCCGGGGTGTCGCCGGTGACGACGTCACCGTGGAACGGGAGGTGCGGGCGAAGGGCCGCCCTGTTGCCGAGGCGGCCGCCGTGCCCACCCTCGTGAACGTGGGTGAGGGCACCCAGACCGTGATGCTGAGCGCCGCCGGGTCCAGCGACCCCGACGGGGGGATCGTGAGCTACATCTGGTCCGACGCCGGCGGCTGGTCAGCAGCCGGAGCCCTCGTGTCACGACAGCTCACCGCCCGCGGGGAGTACCCGATCACGCTCACGGTCGTGGACGCCGACGGACTCACGGGCCAGGCGTCGGTGCTCGTGAAGGCGACGGACGTCCGCTTCGGCGCCGCCGACACCGCCGGGGCCGACGAGGCGTTCTTTGACGCCTCCGGGTCGCGCTCGGCGACGAGCCCTGGCCTCTTCACGCTCTGCGAGTTCACCTTCGAGGAGGGCCCGTACACGAACACCGCCGACGCGCTCGTGGGCTCCTACTGCGCCGGGGTCACGCGGATCTACCAGGCCCCGGGCACCTACACCGTGCGCCTGCGTGCCCGGGGCAGCGGCGGTGACGAGGTCACGTACGAACGCGCTGTGAACGTCGGCCCGTGACCCGGCGAGGCAGAATGGTCGCCCTGACGCCACGCCACCGGAGGGCACGCTGAGTCCGCCCCCTCGCCACGACAAGCGGATGCGCCTCCTCGTGCTGGCGATCTTCGCATTCGGTTTCACGTTCCGGCTCTGGACCGCGGCATCGACGTACAACCCCGACGCCGCCACCCTCACATGGGGCTCGGCCTTCGTGGCGCAGGGCTACGGAGACCCGTACAAGGCCGTCGTGCGCTACTCCGCCACCGACCCCATCCCCCTCAGCCGGCTGCGCTCCCTCTCCCTGGCTCAGGGCTACGTGGGTGTCGTGGCCGGGGCGGTGCCCCTCTGGGTCGGGGAGCACCTCGGCCTCCTCCACCTCGACGACCCTCCCGACGGCAGGCGCCTCGGGATCGGCGAGCTCTTCGCCTACAAGCTCAGCTACCTCCCCGCCGACGTCCTCATCCTGTTCTGCCTACACCGCCTCTTCCGGCGGGACCGGCGCAAGCGACTCCTCGCCTACGTGATCTGGGCGGCGAACCCGTTGAGCTTCTTCGCGTACGGCCAGGGGTTCCCCGACCTCTGGACGGCGGCGTTCCTGCTCGCGGGGTTCCTCCTCGTCACCTACGCCGGGCGCGACGCGCCCCCTGATCGCAAGTGGCGGGCGTACGTCCTCGCCGGCGGGGTCGTGGCGCTGGGCACGTTCGGGACGAAGCTCCTGCCCCTCCTCCTGCTCGTAGCACTGGGTCGGCTGCTCTTCGGCGACGGCGCCCTCGACCGCCGACGCAAGGCCACGGCCGCGCTGGCGGTAGCGGGATCGTGCGCGGTCTGCGCCCTCCCGTACCTGTTCTCGGCCTTCGCCCGGCTCAACGTCTTCCAGCGCTTCGAGTTCAACGCCCGTTCCACGCTCGAGATCCCCGTAGCCGCCGACACGGTGGCCGCCGAGCTCGGCCTCGTCATCATGATCGTCGTCACCCTCTGGTTCCTGCTCTCCGCCGACCCGCTGGAGCGCCTCGAGGCCTGGTTCGTGATCACGTACCTCACCGTCGCAGTCTTCCTCGGGCTCCTCAACCACCTCCTCATCTGGGCGTTCGCCCCCACCCTGGTCGTCGTGAACCGCAACGAACGGGCCGCGGTCCTGCTCACGGTCGCCGAGGGACTCCGGGTGTTCTGGAGCGTCTTCTACTTCGACTGGCTCACCGCAGTCATGCTCCGGGGCGTCCACCGTTCCGCCGAATACGGGAACTCGATCGAGTGGGTGCGCCGTGCCGTGCCCTTCGAGGCGATCTTCAGCGGTCTCATGGCCAGTCTCCTCGTCGTGGCCGTCGGCTACGCCATGGTGTCGTACGTGCGCGGCTGGCGCGACGAGGTGGGGGCGCGCCGGGCGGTCGCCTGGTCGCTCGCCGGCCTGGCCGCCCTCACGCCCGTCGCCCTCGTCCTGGAGTCGGTCATGGCCGCCGACGTGGGCCCCCTGCGCTACTCGACGGAGGCCGACTTCACCCGCCGGGCCGAGAAGCGAGGAGACGACCTCCAGGACGCCACCCTCGAGTTTCCCCGGTTCTCGAACTGGGAGTCCGATCCCGTGCGGGGCCATCACGAGGTGAACTACCTGCTGCTCAAGACCCACTCCGACACCGAGCCCAGCCTCGACGACGTCGTTGCGCGTGTCGTGCGGAACGGGCGCGTGCTCGCCCGCGGCCGGATCCCGATCTGGGTCGCGGACCCCCAGAGCGACCGGGGACCTGTGAAGATCCCGCTCTCGCGCACCGTCGACCTCGAGGGGGCGCGCATCGTCCTGGAGCGGCTCCCCCCCGGATGGGACGCGAGCGTGGAGTCCCCGCCGCAGGAGCGGGTGAACAGGCCCCGCTTCCGCCTTCCCGCCGTCGTGGTCGCGGGCACGAAGTCCGGTGTGCCCCTCATCGAGATGCGCGAGAGCCTGACGGGGGACGCGACGGGCCGCCTCCTGCGGGCTGTCTTCAGTTGGCAGCGCCTCCTCGCCGTGCCTCTGCTCGGCTGCCTGGTGGCGCTGCTCGCCGCTTGGCTCGTCGAGAGGGACTCCTTCGCCGGCACGCGGCTGCGCATCCGCCTGTCGGTCTCCCGGGAGTGACGCGGGGACGGATCAGTCCTCCGTGTGGAACTCCAGGGTGGGCGTCGGCGACGGAGAGGAGGCTCCCGGGGTCGCCGGGGTCGCCGGGGGTGACGGTCGCCCGCCCGGGTCGAGGCGGGCGAGGTTGGAGAGGATGACGTCGGCGCTCACGTCCCCGCCGAGCTGCCGGCGCACGACCCGGTCGGGGTCCAGGAAGAGCAGGGCGGGGTAGCCCCCGACCCGCCACGCCCGGGTGATGCGCCCGTCCGTGTCCACGATCGTGGGGACTGTGACGCCGAGCGTGCGCACGAAGGCGGCGGGGTCGGCGACGTCGGGGCCGGCGCTCGCCGCCCCCACGGCGGTCGAGACGGTGAGGAAGTCGTAGCGGTCGCCCGCCTCGCGGTAGGCGGCCTCGAGGGCAGGGGCGAGAGAGCGGCACTGCTGGCACCAGTGCGCCCAGAACACGACGACGGCAGGCCGGCGCGCCATGGACTGCAGGCTCAGCGGGGCGCCCGTGAGGAGGTTCACCCCCGAGGTGGGCGGGGCCTTCGACCCCACGGCAGCGCCTTGCGTGTTCCGGCCCGAGGCCGAGTCGTCCACCGTGCCGTCGTCGACCGACTTGCAGGCCCCGGCGAGCAAGGCGGTCGCGGCGACGGCCAGGATGGCGACGAGGACGGCAGCGGGCCGCGACGCAGGGCCCTGCGCCCCGCTCGGGGGGCCGCTCGGGCCCTGCGCCCCGCTCGGGCCCTGCGCCCCGCTCGGGGGGCCGCTCGGGCCCTGCGCCCCGCTCGGGGGGCCGCTCGTGCCCTTCACCGGTGCGACCCGTCCGCGGAGGCGGAGCGCAGGAACGTCTCGACCATGTGCGAGAAGAGGTCGCCGGAGACGGCGTCGGGGTCCACGAGGCGCTGCAGGAGGAGGCCGGCGTCGAGGGCGAGGATCGCGGCGGCGAGATCCTCGGGTGTCTCCGGGGGATCGACGCCGAGCCTGTCGCACAGCAGCGTGACGACGCCGGCGAAGGCGTGACGGGTGTCGGCGTAGCGGCGGGCGAGGAGACGCCTCACCCGGGGATTGCGCATGGCATGGAGCCAGAACTCGATGGTGAGCACGAAAGCGTCGGCGCTGCGGTGGGTCGGCCGGTCCTCGTAGCGCCGACGGAGGGCGTCGAGGAGATCGTCCACGCCGTCGTGTTCGGTGAAGGCGCCGGCGAAGTCCGAGGCGGCATGCGCGACGCCGGCGTCCATGACGGCAAGGAAGAGGTCGTCCTTGCTGGCGAAGTTCGAGTAGAACGCGCCCCGGGTGTATCCGGCACGTTCCACGACGTCCTCGATGGACGTGGCGGCGAAGCCGTTGCGGGCGAACTCGGCCGCGGCCGCCTTCACGATCTGCGTACGGGTGCGTTCCCGGGATTCCGCTCGGGTGAGGCGCTTGGTTGCCACAGCGGCTCAGACGTTACCCGCGGTGGTCTCCGCCAGGGGTGGCGGTCTTCATCCCCCCCGGTACTCCGCGAGCCAGGCGGACGTCACGGCACGGGCCTCCGGTTGGGTCGTGGCGAAGGCGTGCGCGTACATGGGCCAGGCCCATTCGGGAACCCCCTGGGTGTTGGTGACCATCTGCCGGCCGTAGCCGTCCCCGAAAGGACTCCCCGTCTCCGGGAGGGGCGCCACAACCTCAGGGAGCCCGGCGACGTCGATCAGGGCCCGGGACGAGGCGTTGGGGACCCAGGCGTCCCCCTCGCCGTACTGCAGGAGCACCGGCCGCGACAGACCGCCGCCGGGCGGGGTGCGGTACCGGTGCGCCCAGTTGGCGGGTTCGGCGGGATCGACGGCGTGCTGCAAGAGGGCGACGCCCACGGCGGCGTCGGTGCCGGGGCCGTCACGGGGGATGAGGCCCTTCTGGAGGGGCCACACCGGCAGCCTCACGAAGATGTCCATGAGGCCGAGGCCGCAGACGTGCAGGATGCCGCCGTCGAGGCCACCCACGGCGGCGAGCGCCGTGGCGCCGAGCAGGCCCCCATAGGACGTGCCCTCGTACATGACGTGGTCGGCGTCGAGGTCGGGGACGCCGTCACCGCCGCTGGGCTGCACGTCGAGGACGGCGAGGGACGTGGCAACCGCCCGGCGCAGCGAGGCCACGTCGACGACTCCCTGCTGGAACATGGACACGAAGCGGGCCTGCTCCGGCGGTTGGTCCAAGGAGAGCACGTACCCGCCGTCCTTCAGCGTGCGCGTGCCGCGGTTGGACCAGTCGATCGCCAGGGTGGCGATTCCCGCAGAGTCGTTGTCGGCGAGGAACTCCACCATGCGTGTCTTGTTGCCGCCGTAGCCGTGACCGAAGATCGCCACGGGGGCGGGCGCGGTCGCCGCGGAAGCCGGCACGACGAGTTGGAACGTCGTGCGGTAGGGGCGCCCGGCGCCGAAGGCCCGGAACGCGCCGTCGCCGCGGTCCTGGAAACTCGTGAGCGCGACGTGGCCGTACACGGTGAGCGAGCTGGCGGGCTTGCCGGTCGCCTCCACCCTGTCGATGCGGACGCCGTGGGGCCGAGCGGTCGCCTTCGCCACCGGGGCGAGCATGCGCGACTGCACGTCGTGCTCGTCGCGGACCGTGAAGTCCGTAGCCGACACGAGCGTCTCCGGGGCGACGCCGTGGGCGGCGAGGAACGCGAGGACGGGCGCGTAGTGCGTCGTGACGGGTGAGGGGGAGCCGGTGAGGACGGCGGCGAACCCCCGGGACGGGGTGTACGGGGAACCGTCGCGCCTGTGCAGCGCCGAGGTGAGGGCGACCACGTAGTGGTGGGCGTGGTCGAAACGAACCGCCGGCCAGGCGCGCACGCCCGCCGACGGCTGTGTCGTGCCCGCCGCCTCGGCGTCGACCTCGACCCGGACGGCGACGCGGTCGCCGGTCGTGGTGTCGTAGGCGACGAGGGCGTCGCCGCCGTCGGCGGGTAGCGACGCGGGGTCGGGCGCGCCGTCGAGCTCGAAGAGCACGGGCGTCGAGGCGGAGAACCCCGTCGCCCCGTCGAGCACCCGCGACGGGGATGTCGACCGCGGGACCTGGGATGTGTACGAGGCGGTCACGAGGGCGTCGTCCACGTCGATCCGGCGTCCCGTGGGCGAGCGGCGGTCGGCGACGGTGAACATGTCGCTCGGGAACGGGAGGCCGCAGGCGGACACCGAGACCGGGTTGCAGGGGTGGGCGAGGGAAGCGCCAGGGGTGGGGGCACGGCCCTGCGCAGCCGCCGCCCCGCCGGGCACGGTCGCCGCCGTCAGGAGCGCGACCGCGAAGGTTCGGGCTGCGGCGAACCGAACGTCTCGTCGCCGGGGGCGGGTCCGTGGGGGCATCGGCGGCTCCTTCTGAGGTTCCGGGGGGGGGGGGGGGGGGGGGGGGGGGGGCCGCCCCCCCCCCCCCCCCGGCCCCGACCCCACCGCGGAGAAA
>CAYJLW010000021.1:37417-38975 GCA_964370965.1 uncultured Acidimicrobiia bacterium
GGGGGCCTGGGGGCGCCCCTCTTTGGTGCGGGGGCGGGGGCCCCCGTAAACCCGGCCCCCCCGCTCCCCAGGACGGCTTCCCAGCACCAACGGGAATACACTAGTGTATAGGTATACGGGAGTGTATGTGCAGATACCCTCGCACCGAGACCGAAGGAGTAGCCCCATGAAACGCGGCATCCGGAGAGCGTCGCTCGGCATCGTGATCACACTGGCCTGGGCGGCGGTGTCCCCCCTGGCACCGGCGGCGGTGTCGGCCGGAGCGTCCGCGGGCCAGGGGCCCTGCGCCTGGGGGTTCGTGATGAGCTCGGCGAAGAACGTCATCTGGCCCGAGACCAACGCCGTCTTCTGGACGACGCCCTTCGTGCTCTTCCCCTGGAGCGAGCTCGTCGTGCGGGGCACATACCCCGAGGCGCGCTACATGTCCGTCAAGACCTACGGCGGCGCGGAGATCGTCGAGTCCCTCAGCGACCAGCAGATCGCCCCGGATGCCGGTAGCGTCAACCCCTTCACCGACCCGGAGGCCCCCGAGGACCCGGCGCTGCGGCGTTACACCGTGCGTGTGCGGCCGCGCACGGCCGTCGCGGGCGGCGACAACGTCCTGGCGGCCTTTCCGAACAGCGCCGCCCTGGGCCTCGTGTTCTTGAACTACCGCGTCTACGTGCCCGACGACCCCGGGAACGTGACGGGCGGGGAGCTCCCGAGGGTCTCGGTCCGCCTCCTCGGCGGTCTCTTCGAGAGACCTCTCCCGACGTGCCCTCAGGCTGTGGCGCCGGAGCGGCTGACCGCCGCCGGGATCCCGCCGGTGGGGGCGGCGGGGCCAGCGGAGACGAGCGGGGACGAGGTGTCGCCCGTCGTGTTCCGGCAGAACTCCGCCGCCCACCTCTGGCCGAACCCCGACGATGCCTATCTCGTCGGCAAGGTCGCCTACCAGCCCGGCCGGGTCGCGGTCGTGCGCGCCCGTGGGGCCGTGTTCCCCGACACCCGGGCAGGCGCCCACGTCACCGATCCCCACCAGCTCCGCTACTGGTCGATGTGCGTACACATGTTGACGCTGCCCCTGCCGACCGCGGGCTGCGCCGGTGACTTCGAGACCGTCCTCGACCCCGACGGGTACTACACCTACCTGGTCTCCCTCCCGGAGGACAGGCCCGCCAACGCCGACGCCGCCCACGGTGTCACGTGGCTGCCCTGGGGACGTCCGGGCGTCGACGTCGCCCTCACCCTGCGCAACATGCTCCCCGACCCGTCCTTCCCGCACGCCATCCAGGGCGTCACGGAGCCGGGCACGGAGCCCGCCGTGATGGGCGACTACTACCCGCAGGCAGGGGCCTGCGACAGGTCCGTGGTAGAGGCGGGCGGCCCCACCGCCTGCCTCCCCGCCGCCTGAGCCCCGGCCCCCACACAACAACCGACTGGCCCCAAGACGAAACCGGTCCCAAGACGAGACCGGTCCCAAGACGAGACCGGGTCCCAAGACGAAACTGGGCGCGCCACGCGTCGGATATTTAGGGGGTGGCGCCCCCGTTGGGGGGGGGGGGGGTTGGGCTGCCAAACC
>CAYJLW010000021.1:38985-53483 GCA_964370965.1 uncultured Acidimicrobiia bacterium
GGATATGACGCGTAGCGCGCCCAGTTCGTGCAGGGGGCGGTTCCGACTGCAAACCGGGCGCGCTGCGCGTCGGATATGACGCGTAGCGCGCCCAGTTCGGTGGTCGAGGCCGGGCGGGGCCAGGGCGGGCTAGAGCCGACCGGGTTCGATGAGGATCTTCGGGGGGGCGTCCGCAGTGGCGAGGCGCCCGAAGGCGTCCGTGGTGTCCGCCAGCGGGACGCGTGCGGCGGCGAGCGTGGCGACGTCCACCCGGCCGTCGCCGAGCGCGGCGACGGCGTCGCCGAAGCACCGGCCGTAGGCGAGCGCCGTGCGCACGTCGATCTCCTTCAGCAGCCACTGCACCGGGAGGACCTCCGTGGGCCGCTCGACGACACCCATGAGCACGACCGTGCCGCAGGGGCGCACGATGCGGACGGCGTCGGTGAGCGCCGGCCCCACCCCGGTGGTGTCGAAGACGACGTCGGGTGGGACGTCCATCGCGAAGAGGGCGTCGGGCGTCACGGCCTCGAATCCCAGCGTGCGCAGGACCGACCGACGCGTCTCGGACGGTTCGCTGACGACGAAGTCCTCCGCCCCCCGGGCGCGCAGCGCCAGGCAGGTCATGACGCCGATGGACCCTCCGCCCATGACCACGGCCCGGTCCCGTGCTGTGGCCCCGGACCGTTCCACGCCGTGGAGCCCCACGGCGAGGGGCTCGGCGAGGGCCCCGGCGAACGTGGGCACGTCGGGGGGCAGGGCGAAGAGCTGCCCGGGCCACGCCGTCGTGAGCTCGGCGAGACCTCCGGGGCGGGGACCCACCCCCATCGCTGTGGGGAGCTGGTTGGCGCACACCTGGGGGCGGTTCCGGCGGCAGGCACCGCACGTTCCGCACGGCAGGTAGGGCATCACGGCCACCCGCTCGCCCTCAGGGTGGCCCGTGACCTCGGCGCCGACGCCGACCACGGTGCCCGAGAGCTCGTGGCCCATGATCATCCCGGGGTACACGAGCCCGGAGGCGCGCATGTGGATGTCCGAGCCGCAGATCCCGCACGCCGCCACCTCGACGAGGACCTGGTCCGGCGTCGGTTCCGGGTCGGGGACCTCGGCGATCTCGAAGTCGCCGTTCCCGTCGATCACAGCGGCGCGCATGACGTCTCCCTTGCTCCGTGCCGTCCTCAGAGTGCCCGGGCGAAGAAGTGGCGCAGGGCCCAGCCGGGATCGACGTCCCCTACGACCCGGGGCACCACGCTACCTGCGCCGTAGTCGAGCTCCACGTATCGGGCGGGTCCGTCGGGAGCCGGTTCCAGGTCGGCGAGCGGATCCCGCCTGCTGGAGCGCACGAGCACCTTCGCCCGGCCCCGGCGGGACTGCGTGATCCGCTCCTCCGTCGATGCGTCCACGAGCTTCATGCCGGTGACCAGGGAACCCAAGACGTTCACCGCCCGCCGGTTGAACACGGGCGGCGGTTCCGCCTCGATCCCGGCCAGCTCCGCCTCGATGCGCATGAGCTCCCGGCCCTTGCGGTGCACGACGCCGGTGGCGGTGTCACCCTCGACGCGGAAGTCCACGTCGGCCATCTTCTTGGGGAAGCCGAAGAGCTCCCGGCCCAGGATGAGAGCGGTGTCGTCGTCCACGACGATCCAGGGGCAATGCACGAGAGGGCCCTCTGCGTCGCCGGCGTGCAGGAGGATGCCGGCCTCCTTGTATGCGGAGCCGAACGTGGTCTTCGGGTAGTCGGCGAAGAACAGGGTGGCCGTGGGCGGCCCGGCGACGGCCAGGGGCTCGGGGAGCAGGTTCGCCGTCGCGGCGCCGGAGACGCCCACCTCGACGAGAAGCAGGCGGGCGTCCTCGAAGACGAACTGGCCCGGGCGCAGAGGTCCGAACGAGGCGGTCATGGTGCCATCCCTTCTGGCGACCCCGGTGAGGGAGACGGCGAGCAAGTATTCGCACGCCCAGTGAAACAAACGCGGGAGCCGTCGGTCAAGCCTCGCTGCCCCTTGACGCCGCGCAGGGGTGCGAATAGGGTGCCGGTATGTTGTCAGACAACTTACGTCTGCGGGCGAGGGATCGCCGGGCTCTCCCCCAGGTGGTCCGGGAATCCCTCGAGGATCTCATCCGGGACGGGCACTTCCCGCCCGGCAGCCGCCTACCGGGAGAGGACGACCTCGCTGCGCTTTTCGACGTGAGCCGACCCACCCTCCGGGACGCGATGAAGTCCCTCGAGGCCGCCGGGGTGGTTTCGCGCCGCCGGGGTGTCGGGACGTTCGTGACCGATCGTGGTGTCGTGCGCAACAGCCTGGACGTGAACTTCAGCTTCTCTGACCTCGTAGCCGCCCACGGCCGGCAGCCGGGGGTCAGGGACCTGCATGTCGACAAGGTGCCCGCCAGCGGGGAGGACGCCGGTCTTCTCCAGGTGGCCCCCGGGGATCCGCTCGTGAGCATCTCGCGTGTCCGCACCGCTGACGGCGAGGCCGTGGGCCGCACCGTCGACCTGGTTCCCGTGACCCTCCTGCCGGAAGGGCACACGTACGCCGGGGCATCGATCTACGACTTCCTGCGCAAGGCGGGGCACGAGGTGCACCATGGCGACGCCCGCATCGAACCCGTGGCTGCCGATGCCGAGCTTGCCGCCCTCCTGGGGGTGGCCCGCCGCTCCCCGTTGCTGTTCCTGGACCAGGTCGACCACGATCAGGACGGCCGTCCGCTGCTGCGCTCGCTGGAGTGGCATCTCCCGGCCGCCTTCGAGTTCCGGGTGTACAGGCAGGGCCCGAGCGGCCCTTTGAGCGGGGGGCAGGGCCTGAGCGGCCCTTTGAGCGGGGGGCAGGCGAAGAGGGGCACGGGGAAGGGCTGAGTACGGGGGCCGTCGAAGGCCCCCCCGGGAGGTAGGGCAGATGTCAGCGGGAGGCAGACGGAGACGCAGGGCCGCTGCGGCCGTCCTGGCGTGCGTGGCGTTGGGGGCGTTGGCCTCGGGGCGGGGCGCCCGCGCTCAGGTCCAGCCGGATTCGTCGTTGAACCCGTTCTGTGACGCCGTCGCCGGGATCGACGCCGTGACGGCGGGCGGCGGTCCCCGGGTCGTGATGACGTTCGACGGCGAGAGCGCGACCGGTCAGCGGGTTCACCGGGAATGGGAGCCGGTGCTGGGCTGGATCAACTGGTGGAGCGGGCGCCTCGAGCCCGTCCTGAACCTCCCCCTCCCCCAGCTCAACCCCTGGAAACGGGTGGACGTCGACGGCGACGGCACCGACGACGTCGAGTTCGGCTGGGGGGTGCGCGTCTTCGCCGGGGTGGCGACCCGCCTCCGCCAGGTGCTGCGGGACAACTTCGGGGTCACGCCCAAGGGCTTGGAGTGGATCCTCGACGGGGCCTGGGGGCCGGCGCTCGTGGGGGTGGACGTCGTCGCCCGGCGCCTTCCGGGTTCGGACTCGCAGGTGCTCGACCACTACAAGGCTTCTTTCGGGATCGCCGTGCGCCTGGAGAACGGCGGCGTCACCCAAGCCGAGACGCGGGTGGGTGTGGGCATAGACGCGCACGACGCCGCCCGCAGGTTCCCGGCCGAGGCGCAGGTCGGTGTCGGGTTCCGTCCCCCCGCCGGTCCGGATCCCCACATGTACCTCGTCCTCGGTCAGCGCTACACCTACGCCGACGGCTTCTCGGCTCCTTTGGGTCTCGCCGTGCGCGTGCAGGAGACGGACGCCGACGGCAACGTCCTGCCCCCGGGGCAGGAACCGCTGGACGTGCGGGCGGACATGGGCTGGGCGCCGTCGTCGCCCGAGGCAGCGGTGGGCGTGCGCTGGCTGTGCCCCCCGAGCGGGGGGCAGGGCCCGAGCGGCCCTGGGAGCGGGGGGCAGGGCTCCGTGCCGGACTCGGACGCACGGGACGTGACCCACTTCGCCTTCAACGCCGCCCGCGCCCGGCTGCGGCCCTCGGGAGGCGGCGGCGGGGGAGGCGGCAACGAGGGCGGCGACGGCCCCGGCACGTGGGTGCCAGGAGACCCGGGCCTGACGGGCCTGGACGTGACCGTGGGCGCGGGCCAGGGCCCGGGCCTGAGCGGCGCTGGGAGCGGGGGGCAGGGCCCGGAGCGCTTGCCACGAGTCCGGGTGGCGGCGGGGATCCCGCGGCTGCCGGAACGTCTCGACGTCCTGTTGCGCCGCCACACCGTGTCCGTGGTGCGGCCCCGCGACCGCGTCGACGTCGACCTGGACCTCACGGACCTCACGAGCGCGCCGGCCGCCGGCGACGTGCTCCGCGTGGCGGCGACCGTGCGGCCGCTGCCACCCCTGGCCCTGTTGGAGGCGGGCCGGGGGCCGGCGGGGAGCTTCGACGCCTACCGGGTCGCCTTCCACGACGTCGTGTGCACGGCCCGCACCGGCGGCGACCCCGTTCTCCCCCCGGCGCCCGCCGGCTGCCGCAAGGGCGACTTCGTCCCCGTCGCTGACGCCACTTTCCGGTACCAGAACTTCCCCGGCACGGATCCGCTGATGCCGGACCCGCCCGACCTCACCGGCTCGACGCCGGTGGTCGCCTACGCATCGGTGCTCCGCCCCGGTGCGGCGGCCGCAGCGGTGGCCCGGCGGCGGATAGCTGCCCGGCTTCCCGGCGTCGCCTGCGTGGAGGTGGGCAGCGGCATGACCTCCCTCGGGTCCCTGCTGCCCTGTGGTCTCGACCCCGGCCACATCCTGGACGACACGGCCCTGGGGACCCGTTTCGCCCTGCGCTCCGGCAGCGGCGACCGCCCCACGCGGATTCTGGTCTCGACGCGGGACGCCACCCGGGCGGGGAACCCCGGTGTGGTGGCGGACGGTTCCCTCGCCCGCCTTCCCGCCGGTGTCGTGGGCGGTGTCTACTCCCCGGACGACCCCGCGCAGGCCACGGACCTGGCGGTGGCCGTGGGGCGCACCGACACGTTGGGGGCGCCGCTCGCCCTTACCGGCACGGTGCGGGTCGTCCCCGAGACGGCTGCCCCCACGACCTGCGACCCGACGGTCGACGTCGGGTTCCGCCTCGACGCGAACAGGGCGGGCTTCCGTCTGGAGCACCTGGCGGCGGGGGACGCGCCGAACGTCGCGTCCCGCCGCCGGGTGACGGCGTCCTACGGCGGTGGCGCGGCCGCCACCGTCGTGGCCGGGGCGGCCCTGGCGGGCTTCCCGCTCCCGGGCGGCGGCGAGGGCTGCGGGTTCCTGCAGGTACACGGCGCCCTGGGCACGCCGCCCGATCCGCCCCCGCCACCCCCGGGCGGCGAGGACGGCCCCGGCAACCAGGTGCCCGCCACCACGCTCGTAGCCGACTACGACACCACTGCCGGGGGGGACTTCGCCGCCGCGGACGCGATCGGCTGCGGCGGCTGGTTCGCGCCCCGCTGCGCCGCCGGCGTCGACGTCCCGCTGGCGGCGCTGCGCGTCTCGGCCCGGAACCGCTCCGGGCGTCCCCCGATCGAGAGCCTCACGGCGTCGCCGCCCCTGCCCGCCCTCCCCTCCGGCGGCGCCCACGGCGCGTTCACCGACTGGAGCGACCACGGCGCCCGCTACGTCGCCCCGGGGGACGGCCGCTGGACCGCCGCTGCCGGGGTGGCGGCCGGCCTCCGCCAGGTCCGCATCGAGGCCCCGGCGACGGGCGGCCTGGGCGCCTGCCTGCGCACCGACGCCGTCGCCCGGCCGTTCGCCGTGAACGTGTTCGAGCGCACGTTCCCGGTGCGGCCGCCCCCGGCGGAGGAGGAGGACGGTCCGGGGGGAGGTGGCCCTCCCCCGCCCCCCGACGCGCAGGATCTCTTCGTGGACGGCACCCTGAGCAAGCTGCCCGGCCTCGCTGACGTGACGGTGGGCGGCCTCGGGGCGACGGGGCCCGTGCTGGCGGCCCGCGTCCGCCCGGGCGCCGCCCCTTGCGGCAGTGGCGGTGAAGCGGGGGCGAGCGGCGTGCGCATCGGCGCCCTGGGCCGTTCTGGGCGGGTCGCGGCCCTGGAGCGCCGCCCCCGCGACGACTCCTGGCCGTTGGGCCGGGACGGCATCCGGGCCGGGTACCTCCTCGACCGGGCTTCGGGGTACGACGCGTGGACGGCGGGGGCGCGGGGCGAGGTGCCGGCGGACCTCCAGGTGTCCCGTGTCCGCCCCGCGGGCGGCGGTTTCGAGTACTCCTACAGCGCCGCCGGCTTCCCGGATGCCTGGTTCCTGCAGGCCGACGCCGAGATCGACCACGCCCAGGCGACCGAGGCCGACCTGCGCGCCGCCGTGGAGCTCGACCGCGTTCCCCGGGCGGCCACGCTCGCCTTTGCCACGGCGGACCTCGGCGGCGGGCGGAGCCGATCCGTCGTCACCGTGGGGGCGTCCCGCCAGGTCGCGGCGAAGGCCGGTGTCGAGGTGCGCTCGGCGGCCGACCGGGCGGCGGGCAAGGCGATCCGGGCGCACCTCCGGGGCGACATGTTCACCGTCGACGGCCCACCTCCGCCCGAGGAGGAAGAGGACGGCCCGAACGGTCCCGTGTTGAAGTGGGCGGCGGCGTCTTGGACGACCGCCGCCGGTGAGTTGCGGGAGGCCACGGCGACGGGCTGCCTGGACCGCCCCGGCGCCGACGGCACCTGCCCCTCCGGGCGGGCGAGCGCCCTGGTGCGCGCCGCCCGGGCGGCGGCGGTGTGGGCCGGGCGTTCGGTGGCCCCCACGACCGAGACGCTGCTCACCGCCCCCGCCCTCCCCGACGTGCCCCGGTACGCGAGCGGCGTCCAGGTCGGCGGCCATCCCTCCTGGCTGCCCATTGTGACGTCCGGGTTCCGCTACGTGGCCCTGTCGGGGCCGCCCGAGATCCCCAACGGCGGCGACGGCTCGGGGGGCGGCGGCGCCGGGTCCGGCGGGGACGACCCCGGGGGCACGGTGGCGCAGACCTGGGGGGCGCTCGTCGTCCTGCCCCGCATCACCGCCGCGCGCTACACGACCGGAGGCGTCTCCACGATGTGTCTCAGCCTCGCCGACCCGCTCACCGGCCTCGCCCTGCAGCACTACGCCGGCGACGTCCGCACCTCCGACACCCTGCCGGACCTCTGGGCGGACGCGAACCTGACGTCGTCGGCGGGGGGGAGCTTCGGTGTCGCCGTGACGGTCCGGGACCAGAGCGGCGCCACCCCCGACGAGGGCGTCGCAGACGGCAGGGAACGCCTCGCGCTGCGCTCCTCGACGTGCGCGGGCGGCGGGGACCCCGGGCAGGGCGACGGGAACGACCCGCCCGAGGGCGGGGGCGACAACCCCGCCGACACCCGTCTCAGCGGGCGGGTGCGGGGCGGGGTGCGCAGCGCCTCCCGCCTCCTGGCCGACCCCGGGATCCCCCAGAGCGAGGGTGACGACCCGCCCGGTGAAGGCGGCGACAACCCGCCCGGGTGCGGGAACCCGTGCGTGCGCCTCGCCACGCACCCGGCGGGCACCGCCAACGTCGCCGGTTTCGACGCCCGGGCCGAGTCTGTGGCGGTCCCGGGCGACCTGCGGCTGTGGTGGTGGGCGCAGGCCGCAGCCGGGTCCCAGCCCGCCCGCTGGGCGCTGCGCATGGCGGCCGCCCCGGCCCTCGTCCTGGCGTCGCCGTCGGTCACGCTGGACGAGTTCGACGCCGCCAGCCCGCGGCGGGTGACGGCCCGCACCGCCGCCGCCGCCCAGGGCATCGTGCTGTCCGGTGTACGGGCCCAGGGTTCGGCGTCCGCCGGGCTCAGCGACGTGAGCGCCGGCCATCAGGGGACGCTGGCCGGTGTGGCGGCCGGACGCTGGAGCCGGTCGGGCACCGCCACGATCGGTACGCACGCCGCCGCCGCCGTCACGCCGGCAGCGGGCGACCGCACCTACTCCGTGCGGGTCCGCAACGGATCGAGTGGGCTGGAGGAGGCCGTGGCGTACGGCTGTGCCGGGGCATGGGCGCCGTTATGCGCGCCCGGCGCCGAGGCCGCCGTGGCCGCCGCCGCCGTCACGGCCACGAACGCCGTCGCCCTTCCGGCAGACGTCACGGGGGCGCCCACGGATCTGCCTGCCGTCCCAGGCGACGCCGGGCACCCGGATCTCGGGGCCATGGGGGCGAACGAGGCCCGCTACGTGGCGAACGGCGACCGCTGGGGGCTGCAGGTGCGCACCGGGGCGGTGAACCGGGTGCAGTACCGGGCGGGCACGGCGGGGGCTGTGGACGCCTGCCTGCGCCGCAGCGGCGGCGAGGTGCCGTTCCGTGTCGGGGTCTTCCGCCGCAGCGGCACCGGGGCGACCGCCGGCGATCTCTTCGCCAAAGGGGACTGGGCGGCGCTGCCCGCCCAGCTCCGTGTGCGGCTGCGGCCCCAGGGGGCGACCGGTGCTCCGGGGAACGGCCTGCCGCCGCCCGCCTTCGAGGCGGCGTTCTCCCGCACGACCGGCGGCACGGACGTCTGCGCCGGGGACGACCCCCCGGAACTGCCTCCCGACACGCCGCTGTCGATGACGGGCCTGCTCGTGCGGGCCGGGCCCCCCGCCGCCCTCGCCCAGGCGCCGCTGTCGGCGCCGGCGCTCGTCGCCCGCTGGCTCGCCCTCGACGCCCTCGACCCCGGCACCGACCGGGTCCTCGCCCAGATCAGGCGCCAGCCCGCCGGCCTCGGCGCGCAGGTGTACGCGGGCCGGTTCCCCCTGCCCACGTGGGCGCGGGTGTGGGCTCCGCTGCGCTACGCCTGCGACCGGGAGTCCCCGTACGGGACGCTGCAGGCGTGCCGGCAGTCGCCGTCGTACCGCCTGGGCAGCGACGTCGAGCACGCCGTGGCGTTCCAGACGAACGCGCCGGGGAACCTCCTCGCCAAGGGGGTCAACGTCGAGGTGGTCGACTCGGACTCGGACACCCCGCCGGCGGGGCCGGATCCGGAGCGGGCCTACCTGGACGTGTCGAACGTGCCCGCCCGCCTCGACGTCCGGCTCCGCCACACCCGTGCCGCCGCGGTGGGCTGGAGCGACGTCACGCTGCGGGCGCAGGAGGCCGCCACCCCGGTGACCGAGGTGCGCGCCGAGACCTGGAACGACCTCGATCCGGCGTACCAGGGGGACCCCAGCGTCCACTTCGACCGCAACCGGGTCCCGAACCTGCGGGCCACGCTGAAGAACCTCGCCCAGGGCGGCGCCGTGGTGCTGAGGGACCGGGCGGGGGCGTTCCTGCCCGGCCCCGCCGTGTCGTCCTCGCGCCAGGTCTGCCCCGCGAACCAGTCCGCGGGGGACATGAGTTGGGGCCCGGGCCACTCGGCGCCCGCCGTGGGGCTGGCGTACCTCGATGCCTCCCTCGACCTCAGAGGGATCGCCCAGAGCGCCGTCGTCGTGCTGCCCGACTACAACGCCCTCCAGGGCGTGGAGCTCACCGCCACCGACGTCGACCTGGACGTGCGCACGAAGATCGACGACGTGGGCCTCTTCCAGCGGGTCGACAACGACGACGCGTACCTCCTCATGTGCCTGGACTTCGACGTCCCCCTGCACCTGCGGGCGACCCGTGTGCAGGGGCTGCGGGCGGGCCTCCGGGGGTCGGACCTCACGCTGTCCCGGAAGGTGGCGGCGGCGGGCCAGTCCGACGTCCTCCTGAACGTGTGGGAGAAGCAGTACGACACGCCCACGTCGCAGTACCCGTCGGTGAAGACGGGCGCCTGGTACGACGAGTACCGCTTCGGCTTCGAGGCCCGTGTGCCCCTGGTGGGCAACCCGAGCACCGACGGCCTCCGGACCTACGCGGGGTTCCGCAAGCCCGTCGGCTTCCTCCCGGTCGGCGGCCGGGGGGAACGCGCCGCCATCGGGGGGTCCTGCCAGGGCCGCTGCGAGCCGTGGCGCCAAAAGGGCTTCGTGGAGTGGGAGGGCATGACCTGGTTCACGGTGCGGGCGCTGTCGATGTACAAGATCCACGGCGGCGACGACGTCGTGTTCGGCAACGCCGCCGCGGACTACCTCCACATGGACCACGACTACCACCTCGGCGTGGAGTCCGGCTGGGACGCGCGGGCCTACCGGGTGGACGACGACGCCGGGTGGGAACGCGCCGCCGCCGTCGCCGACCCCATGATGTGGCCGCAGGAGTCCGGTGCCCCCCACTACCTCCTCGCCCGCGAGTACTGGTGGGAGGGCTTCTTCGGGACGTGGCACCAGTCCATGGGGGCGCTGTTCTACGCGATGCACGAGATGTCGTCGCTGCTCTCGGGCGCCGACTACGCGCAGTGGCGGGACCTCGCCCTGCCGGCGGGGCGGGAGCCCGAGGGGATCTTCGAGCAGATCGAAGGGGACGCCCCCGAGTACTGCTCCCGGGGCGCCGGCGTACCCGCCGGGCACCCCGAGTACGCCATCCCGGTCACGGTCACAGGGCTCGGCCAGGGCACGGCGTCCTTCACGGGGCCGGACGGCTACGGCTACAGCGCGACCGGCTACGTCGACGCTATCGAGGGGGAGTACGGCGTCGACCGCTACGAGGGGTTCGTCACGATCGAGGAGACGGTGGGCGGCCGGCGCTTCGCCGGCGCCGGGGCGCCCATGCGCAGCGAGGACCGTCTCGCCCTGGCAGTCCCGGGGCGGGTGCTCGTTAACGGCGAGTACCACACCATCTCCCGTGCGGACCTCGTCGTCCCCACCTACGCCAACCCCTGCACCGGCGACCTCGACATGGAGTCGATGACGATGAGAGGGTACGAGTACGTGAGCGGGAACTACGTCCTGCGCGTGACGAACCAGCTCGACTTCAGTCTCGCCATCGACTCCGCCGGGGTGCCCTCCGGGCGTCCCGAAGACCTCTGGGCGGGCTTCCGGATCACGCGGCAGGGCACGACCACGGCCACCCCGGGGGACCCCCAGGGCAGGGCCGGGACGAACGTGACGATCTGCGCCGTGGGGGCCACCGGCTCCGGTGTGGCGGAGCGGCGGTTCTACTTCGGGGACGGCAACTACGAATCCGTCCGTCCCGCGGGGGGCACGGCGCCGAACTGCACGGTTGCGCCCTACAACCTTCCCGGTATCTACTACCCGCGGGTCGTGGACACGACGACGAGCGGGGCCACGAAGAGCACCGAACCCGTGTACCTCGCCATCCGTCGACCGCCCGAACCCCCCGGAGGAGGAGGAACATGAGATCGTTCCGAAGGCACTCTGCCCCGTTCTTGGCGGCGGTCCTGTCTTGCGCGCTGGCAGGCGTGGTCGTGCCGCCCCGGCCCGCTGTCGCGGACGGCGGCTCCACGCTCACGCTCCTCACGGCGGTGCCCCGACAGAACGGCCTCGTCGAGTTCCGGGTCGAGGGCGTGCCCGCTCCCGCCGGGCCGCTCGACAACCCCTTCGACCCCGCCCAGTACGACGTCCCGGTCGCCTACACGGGCCCGGACGGCCGCGTGCTGCGCACGACCGCCTTCTGGCACGAGGGCTGCCTGCCCTGCCAGGGCGGGGACCAGAGCCCGGGGGCCACGGAGGGCTGGCGGGCCCGCCTCCTCCCGGAGGAGCCGGGCGAGTGGACGGCGGTGGCGGCGGGAGGCGAGCCGCTCGCCTTCGAGGTCGCCGAGTCGGGCCTGGCCGGCGTGGTGCGCCGCAGCGGCGACCGGCTCGTGGAACCGGACGGCACGCCGTTCGTCGCCCTGGGCGAGAACGTCTGCTGGTCGAACGCCAACAGCCTGGCCGACTACACCGCGTGGTACGACCGCCTCGCCGAGGTGGGGGCGAACTGGAACCGGCTCTGGCAGAGCTCCTGGGCGTTCGGCCTGGAGTGGTCCGACACCCCGCTGGGGGACTACCGCAACCGGCTGTGGCGGGCGGCGTTCCTCGACGACGTCCTCGCGTTGGGGGCGGAGCGGGGGATCCGCTCCCAGATCGTCATGCAGAACCACGGCGCCTACGCCAGCCTGGACACGTGGACGGAGTGGCCGCAGAACCCGTTCAACGCCGCCAACGGCGGCCCCCTCACGAACCCGCAGCAGGTCTGGACGAACCCAACGGTCAAGGACCTCTTCAAGCGGCGTTTCCGCTACGTCGTCTCCCGCTACTGGGCGCACCCCGGGATGCTCGCCTGGGAGCTGTGGAACGAGGCCGATCTCGTGGACGGGAACTGGCTGGGCGACCCGGCGGCGGTCGCCTGGCACCGGGAGATGTCGGACTACGTCCGTTCTCTCGACCCGCTGGGGCGGCCCATCACGACGAGCTACACGACGTTCCGGTTCTTCGTCGACTCCGGCGAGGTCTTCCGGCTCCCCAACATCGACATCGTGGAACTCCACTTCTACGCCCAGGCCGGGGCGCTGGGGGACTTCCCCTTCTGGTTCTCGATGCTCGTGCCCGGGTGGCGGGCCCGCACCGGGCGGCCCGTGATCGTCGCCGAGGCGGGCCTGGACTCCCGGGGCATCGCGGAGACGATCGCCCTCGACCCCACCGGCCGCGCCCTCACTGACATGGCGTGGGGCGCCCTCTTCAGCGGGGCCGGAGGGAGCGCCATGACCTGGTGGTGGGACGGCTACGTCCACCCGCGGGACCTCTACCACCGCTTCGCCGCCCCCTTCACGTTCGCCCGCGCGAACCCGGACGTCGTGGGCGGCAGCGGCGGTCTCCTGCTCGCCTCCGCGACCGAGGCGCCCGTCATGGCCCACCGCGTGGCACGGGGGGCGAGTGGGGCCGTGTTCCTGCGCAACACCCGGGACTCCTGGCGGGGGCCCGACCCCACGGCGGTGGCGAGCGCCTGGATGCTGCTGCCCACGGCGTCCCGGCTCGCGCTGCAGTGGTGGGACACCGCCACCGGCCTCCCCTCCGGCGCGCCCGCCCTGTCACAGACCCCCTTCTGGGGTTTCGTGATCGTCCGTCCCCCCGCCTTCACCGGCAGCACGGCCCTGACCTACCGCCCGGCGTAGCGGGCACCGGGCGGTCTCCCCACGGAACTGGGCGCGCTGCGCGTCGCATCTGACGCGTGGTGCGCCCAGAAACGACTCTCGGGGTGAGACCGAGAGGATTCGACCCCCCCGGTGGCGAATCGCAACGGAGCCGAGGGCTGGGAGCCTGGGCTCTGAGGTATTCGGTCATATGGTGCTCTCCGCCGCTCTGGTTCCCTCGTTCCCTCTGGCCGAGCGCTGGAGGCACGACTCCGAACCCTTCGTCCGTCCCGGACGGCACGGGCTGCGGGCGAGGAACCGCGGTGTCGCGGCGCTCACGGTCGCGGGCGACGTCGCCGCCCTCGCCCTCGTCACCGGTCTCCTGATGCCGGCCGGCGCGCTGGCCTGGGCGTACGCCGCCCTCGCCCTCGCCGCCTTGGCGGTCAGCGGGTCGTACCGGTTCCGCATCACGATCAGGCCTCTGGAGGAGCTCCCTCGCCTCGCCGGGTACCTGGCCGCGCCTCTTCTCCTGCTCTGGCCCGTGAAGATGCTCACGGGCGCTCACGGCGAGCTCACGGTGGAGGCGGTCCTGGCGGCCGCGGCCGTTCTCGTGGGCCGGTCGGTGACGGCGGCGGTGGTCCGCAGGGGGCGGGAGCGGGGGCGGTTCTGCGAGTCCGCGGTCATCCTCGGCGCCGGCGACGTGGGTGTGGAGCTCGCCCGGCTCCTCGCCGCACACCCCGAGTACGGCCTCGTGCCGCTCGGCTTCCTCGACCGTGTCGAGGACGCCGGTCTTCCCCTGCCGATCCTGGGCGGCGTGGACGGCCTCGACGACGTCCTCGGCCGGCTGCCGGTGCGCCGCCTCGTCGTCGCCTTCGGCCCCACGCAGGAGCCCGAGCTCGTCGCAGTCCTGCGCACCGCCCTCGAGAGGAACGCCGAGGTCCACGTCGTGCCGCGGTTCTTCGAGGTCGGGGTCGCCCCCACCGGCCCCGACGTCGACGACGTCTGGGGCATCCCCCTCCACCGCGTGCGCCGGGCCGGTCTCCGCCCCGCTGCCATCCGGGCCAAGCGTGCCTTCGACGTCGCCGTGGCCGCGCCCCTGGTCGTCCTCCTCGCGCCGCTGCTGGGCGTGATCGCCCTTGCCGTGCGGCTCACGAGTCGGGGAGGCGTGCTCTTCCGCCAGCGGCGCACGGGCCAGTACGGGCGCGTGATCGAGGTCCTCAAGTTCCGCACCCTGCAGGTGAGCGACGATTCCGACACTCGCTGGACGGTCGACTCGCCGGACCGCTTCACGCCCGTGGGGCGCTTCCTGCGCAGGACCAGCCTCGACGAGCTCCCCCAGCTCTGGAACGTCCTGCGGGGGGACATGTCGCTGGTGGGTCCGCGCCCGGAACGGCCCTTCTTTGTCGTCCGCTTCAGCGAGGACGTGCGGGGATACAGCCAGCGGCATCGTCTGCCCGTCGGCCTCACCGGGTGGGCCCAGATCCACGGCCTTCGCGGCGACACGTCGATCGCCGAGCGTGCCCGCTTCGACAACCACTACATAGAGCACTGGTCGCTCTGGCGGGACGTGGTGATCATGGTCCGCACCCTGGCCACGGTCTTCCGGCGCGAATAGGCCCGGAGGCAGGCCGGGCCGCCGCCGGGTCGCCGCCGGGTCGCCGCCGGGTCGCCGCCGGGTCGCCGCCGGGTCGCCGCCGGGCCGCCGCCGGGCGGCCACCGGGTCGTCTCCCCACCGAACAGG
>CAYJLW010000022.1:0-7326 GCA_964370965.1 uncultured Acidimicrobiia bacterium
GTCCGGAACGAACGACCCCCCGAAACCACGAACCCGAAAGACGACCGCTCCTGACGGCGCCGGATCACGATCTCCTCCTTCACACCCTCCGCGAACACCCGGTAGCGCAGGTCCACACCCGGCCACACATCCCGGTACACCGCCACAGAACGGTCCCCCGGATCCACCACAGGCCACACGTCGGCCCCCTCCAGCGGCCGGAACGACACCGAGCCCGCCCCCGACTCCACCGACACGCCCTCGCCGCCGGAACGCCCGAAACGCGCCACCCAGGAATTCGCCGTGCTCCGCAACCCACCCAGACGCCCCAGATCCAACGCCAAACCCGTGTCCACAGACCGCCACCGGCCCGACCCGTCCCGGAACCGCACCGGCGCCGAAGACACCACCGCCGTCTTCGAACCGTCCAAGTTCCCGAACACCGTCACCCGCTCGGAACGCTCCGCCACCAACTCCTCCACCGGCACCGCCGAACCCAGACCCCCCACCGGGTCCCCCGAACGTCCCGACACACCCCGCGACCTCACCCCGTCGACCTTCGCCCGGAACCCCAAGGCCGCCTGCTCGTGTTCCTCGGCCGCCCGATACGCCGCCCCCGGGTCCCCGAAGTCCCCTTCCTGAGCCGCGGCGGGCACCACGGGCGACGGCTCCGCAGACCCCAGCGCCGGCAGCTCCCCCGTGGCCACATCTCTCGTCGGCACGACCGGCGACGGCCGCTCCCCCGGCGCCGGCCCCGGCAGCTCCGCCCCCGCCGGGCCCGCCCCCGCTACCAGACAGAAGACGACGACAACCACCAGCCAACCGGTGGGCCCCCCTCGCTCAGACCCCCCCCCCAGCACGCCGCGCCACACCCACCGAAGAACGAGAACCCCGACCCATGACGCCTCCCGAGCACCGTCACACGCCTAGCCCGCCGGCCGGACCGGGCGCACCAACACAGGGACGGCGCGCACCATAGCACCCCAAACCGCCCGCCGCCCGCCGCCGGCGCCCCCCACCAACCGCCGAACGCTGTTCGCGTGCAGGATGTGACGTCTGCGTTCCATTCTGCACGCGATCAGCCCCGGCCGGGCCGCCACCGAGGCCGTCAGGTCACGGCCGGATGGCCTCCATCATGCGCAGGGCATTGGCGCCGAGGACCTTGCGGATGCGCTCCTCGCCCCAGCCGGCGTCGAGCATGTGCTGGACGACGCGGGGCATCTCCAGGCACGTGGGGAGGTCGGTGGGGGGGCAGATCATGCCGTCCCAGTCCGAGCCCAGCGCGGCGGTGTCCTCGCCTCCCACGTCCACGATGTGGGCGAGGTGGGCGAAGATGCGCTCCGTGCCCGGGGCGCCCCAGTAGGGCCCGCCCAGGAACCAGTCGGCGTAGATGACTCCGACCACTCCCCCCGTGGCGGCGACCGCCCGGATCTGGTCGTCGTCGACGTTGCGCCACATGGGGTGGACGCCGTCCGCGCCCGTGTGCGTCACGGCGATCGGCAGGGAGGGGTCGTGCACCTCCACGGCGTCCCAGAAGCCGTCCGGGTGGATGTGGGCGAGGTCGACGAGGATGCGGGCGGCGTCGCAGGCCACGACGAACTCCCGGCCCCGCGCCGTAAGGCCCCGTCTCTCCCCGCGGCTCCGCGGATCGGGCGCGGACGTGACGCCGAGACTGGACGTGCTGAGGTGCACGAGCGTGATGCTCACCACGAGGTCGTCCGGGACGGAGCCCACGAGGGAGACGTCCGCGTCGAGGGCGTTGCCTCCCTGCACCACGATCCAGGCGGCATGGTCGCCGGCGGCCCGCGCCGCCCGGAACTCCCGCATGTTGCGCACGACGGTGACTCCCGCGGTGGCGTCGAGGTCGGCCCGCAGCCGCCGCAGGTTGCGCCGGAACGTCCGCGCCCTGCCCCCGGGGGAACGGAACGGGTTCGTGGTGACCGACCAGAACGCCGAGTCGATGCCGCCGGCCCGCATGCGGGGGACGTCGCAATGCCCGTAGAACCGCCCGTGGAACAGGCCCGGCCCGTGGGCGCGGTCGAGGCGGTAGCCGGCGATCCGCGTCCAGATGAAGGTGTCCAGGTGGAGATCGACGACGTCGGCGTCCACGAAGAGGTCGACCGCCTCCGTGGAGACCCCGAGGGACGCCGCCCAGGCGTCGTGGTCGACCGTCTCTGTGATCTGCATCCGGACCCCTCCGATCCCTGCGACGTCCCGACGGGACGGCCGACACCGTAGCCGCTACCCTCGTGGCCATGCCTCTCCCCGGCGACCTCCTCGAGATCCTCCGCTGCCCCCAGTGCAAGGGGCAACTCGCCTACTTCGAATCCGAGTCGTTCCTCCTGTGCCCCGAGTGCCGGCTCCGCTACGGAGTGCAGGACGACATCCCGGACATGCTCGTCGAGGATGCCGAGCGCCTCGACGCCGACGCCGCCGCCGCCCTGGTGGACCAGGCGCGGGCGCGCGGGCTCCTCTGACGGGTCGGCGCCGTGGCCCCCCCGGCGCCCGGCGGATCACAGGATGAGCAGGCGGTCGACGAGCTGCGCCGCCTCTGCGAGGAGGTGTGCGCGGAGGTGATGCGCATCACCGGTTCCGACGGGTGCCTGGTCTTCCTGCCCTCCGAGGACCGCTCCCGCCTCGACAAGGTCCTGGGGTTCCCGCTCCCCGGCGAGGAGCACGCCGTCCTCCTCGACAAACTCGTGGGGATGCCCGCCGAGGCCTTCGAGGTGTCCCGGCGGGCACGAGAAGGCCACACGACCGTGCTGCATCGCCGTGGCGATGCCGAGGAACCCGCCCTCCGGATGCTCGACGTGCTGGGCATCGCCACCCTGGCGCACGTGCCGGCCCCACTCGTGGGAGGATGGCGCTGCGGCGTCTCCGTGGCGCACCTCCGCCACCACGACTACGGCATCGAAGAGCTCGAGGTCGTGCAGGCCCTCCTGGGCCGCCACACGTCCGCCATCCACGCGGCGAAGCTCGCATCCGAGGACAGGGGATAGGCGATGGGCGCCGTCCGCACCGACACGTCGGGCCCCGTCTTCGTCGTCACGATCGACCGCCACGATGCCCGCAATGCCGTCGACGGCCCCACGGCGGCCGCCCTCGTCGGCGCCTTCACGCACTTCGACGGCGACGACGCCCTGGCAGTGGCGGTCCTCACCGGGGCCGGGGGGACGTTCTGCGCCGGGGCCGACCTCAAGTCCCTGGGCACGGACCGGGGCAACCGGGCTTCGGCGCACGGCGACGGCCCCATGGGTCCCACCCGCATGGTCCTCACCAAGCCGGTGATCGCCGCCGTGGAGGGCCACGCCGTCGCCGGCGGCCTGGAGCTGGCGCTCTGGTGCGACCTCCGCGTGGCCGCCCGTGACGCCGTCTTCGGGGTGTTCTGCCGCCGCTGGGGCGTACCCCTCATAGACGGCGGCACGGTGCGCCTGCCCCGCCTCGTGGGCCAGAGCCACGCCCTCGACCTCATCCTCACGGGCCGGGGCGTGAGCGGAGAGGAGGCGCTGCGCATGGGTCTCGCCAACCGTCTCGTGGAGCCGGGCGAGGCGCTCCCGGCGGCGCTCGCCCTGGCGCACGACCTCGCCCGGTTCCCGCAGGTCTGCATGCGCAACGACCGCCTGTCCGCGATCGGCCAGTGGGGCCTCTCCCCGGAGGACGCCCTCGCCGCCGAGTTCCGGTACGGTGTCGCCGTGATCGAGTCCGGGGAGACGGCGACAGGAGCCGCCCGCTTCGCCGGAGGCCGGGGCCGCCACGGCCGCTTCGAGCGAGGGAGCGGGTCATGACAGACAGCGAGGCCGACAAGGGTCGCGCGCGGGCCGCCGTGGACACCGCCGCCGGGGACCTCGTCGAGCTCTCACATCGCATCCACGCCCACCCGGAGTTGGCGATGCAGGAGGTGCAGGCCCATGCCTGGCTCACCGACGCCCTGGAACGCCACGGCTTCGACGTCACCCGCGGCGCCTACGACCTCCCCACGGCGTTCGTCGCCACCGCAGGAGACACCGGCCCCCACTTCGTGGTCTGCGCGGAGTACGACGCCCTCCCCGGGGTGGGCCACGCCTGCGGGCACAACATCATCGCCACGGCGGCACTGGGCTGCGGCATCGGCCTCCTCCCCCTCGCCGGGGACCTCGGCTTCCGGGTGAGCGTGCTGGGGACCCCGGCGGAGGAGGCGATCGGGGGCAAGGCCATCCTCGTGGAGCGCGGTGCCCTCGACGGTGTCGACGCCGCCCTCATGGTGCACCCCGCCCCGATCGACATCCGCGAGGCGCCTTTCTTGACCGTGTCCGACTTCGCGATCGCGGTCCACGGCGAGGCGGCCCACGCCTCTCTCACGGGCGCGACCGTCCCCGGCCAAGGGGGCGAGACCTGGGGCCGGCGGGGCAACGCCCTCGACGCCCTCGTGTCGATCTACCAGCACCTCGCCCGGCGGGAGTACGGGCCGTACGAACGCTGTCACGGTGTCATCACCAACGGTGGTGCCGCCGCCAACGTCGTCCCGGAGCGCACGGACGCCGCGTACGCCATCCGGGCCCGGACCCTCGAGGATCTCGAGGCCCTGCGGGGGGCGATCGGCGCCGAGGTCGTGGAGGCGGCAGCCGCGAACGGCTGCACGGTCACCCTAGAGACGTCCGGGATGCTCTACCGGGAGGTGAAGCACAACCGGCCCCTCGCCCGCCTCTACGAGACGAGCGCCCGCGCCCTGGGCCGGGAGTTCCTCGCCCAGGAGCACGTCACCCCGGCGATGGGCGGTTCCACGGACATGGGCAACGTGTCCCAGGTCGTCCCGGCGATCCATCCCGCGCTGGGGATCGAGTCCCTGCCGGCGTTCAACCACATGCGGGGGTTCGCCGACGCCGCCGCCGCCCCCACGGGCGACAGGGCAATCCTCGACGGGGCCCTCGCCATGGCCTGGACGATCCTCGACGTCGTCACGGGCGACGGTGTCCTCGACGAGATGAGGGCGGACTTCGCCGCCACGGACACCACAGGGGCGCCGATCCAGTAGGCGGGCGCCGTCCGATGCCACATGCGGACGGCGTGCCTGGCCGAGCCCACCGCTCACACCGCCCCGTCGTGGACGGGAGGCGGCCCGGCCGCGTCCGGCCGCGGGGCCGCCTTGACCGAGACCCGCCGGGAGACGGTGACGCCGTCGGCGCCCTGGGCGGAGAGCCGGTAGAGGTGCGCCCGGCCGTCGCAGGGGATCCGTGCCATCACGGTCCCGACGGGCGAGGCGGGGTGTGCCGGGGCGAATCCGGCGCCGAAGGCGACCCGGACGGCGTGGCGGGTCCGCCACCGCACCGAAACGCCCTGCCCACCGGCGTTGCAGCCCCCGACGGTGCGGGCGGCGAAGTCGACGATCTCGGCGCGCTGGGACGCTGGTGGGGGCGGCGGCAGACCGGGGTCGCCCGGCGGCTGCGCCCCGGGACCTGGGTCGGACGCGGGGCCGGGATCCCGACGTCCTCCGCCTGGGCGGGGGCGGCTCCCACCGGAGCCCGGCGCGCCGCCTCCGGGGGGGGCGCCGCCCGCTCCGGGCGCCGCGGGGGCGGGGGGCGTCCCCGCGGCCGACGGGGTCGGGGCGGGAGTAACGGCCTCGGGCGATGCCACGCGCCCGGCTCCGGACGCCGCCGTCGATGCCGCCGGTGCCCCGGACAGGAGGACGGCAACGAGAGCGGCGCTCACGGCGGCGAAGGCGACGCCGGTGGCGACGAGGGCGGCGACGAGGCCCCTCCCGGGTGTGGGGCGGGGGCGGACGTGGCGTCCGGTGGTGTGCACGAGTCCTCCAGGTGTCCGATAGGTGCCGATGAGGACGGATCACACCATCTATTCCTTACACGCCTCTTTCAGGTTCTTTCCTCCGGGCGCAACGCCATGTCCATGCCGAGAACCCGGGCGAGCTCCGCGACTGCGGCGCCCGGGTCGGCGACCTTGATCGTGGTCATCCCCATCTCCCGGGCGGGCTTCAGGTTGACGCCGAGGTCGTCGAGGAACACCGCCTCTGGTGGCGTGACGTCGAGCATCTCGCAGGCGATCTCGTAGAACCTGGGCTCGGGCTTGCGCACACCCACCCGGGACGACTCCACGACGGCGTCGAAGAGGTCGTCGAGGACCGTCGCCGGCCCCGTCCCGCCTTCGACGGGCATCCAGTTGTTGGTGAGGAGACCGGTCTTGTGCCGGGTCCGGCAGCGCGCCACGACGTCGATCATGCCGGGGCGGATGCCGCCGACCACCCGGCGCATCACGTCACGGGCGTCGAGGGCCCCGCCCGCGGCGCGCGCCTCGGCCTCGAAGAGGTCGCAGAACTCCTCGAAGCCCACCTCGCCCCGTTCCAGGCGCGCCCAGGCGTTCGTGTGGTGGGACGTGGCGTTCAGGCCCCGGACGAACCCGGCGGGCAAGCCCGCCTCCGCCTCGTAGCGGGCGAAGGCCTCGAAGGGACTCTCGGTGAGCACCCCCCCGAAGTCGAAGAGCACGGCGCGGATCACGACCGCATGGAACCAGACGCGCAGGTGGTGGGGGCAATTCCGGGCGCCGGCGACCTCCGTCTGCACCCCCTCCCGGGCGCCCCCGGTGAACCCCGTGGGGCTCGAGGCCCGCGCCGACCCAGGACCGGGCCGGCGAGAGGGGGAGCCAGGGATGACGCCTGCGGGACAGTGGCGGTCATCCCGGATTCGCCGACCCCTCCGCTCATGCCTTGATGCAGGGGTCGAGGGCGAGCGTGAGGGCGGTGAGGGATGGGGGGGTCGGAGAAGTTCCCCTTGTCCGTGCGAGCGACGTATGTTACGTTGTGCCGACCATCGTACCGAACACTATTCGGTACTGTAGTGTCCCGTAAGGGACCCACCGGGCACTCACGGAGCGCTCTTGCTCCCTTCCCGAGCCCCGAGAGCAGGGTGGGCGCGGGACAGTGAGTCGATCCGCGGGAGGCGAGATGGACGGCTTCATGCACCCACCGGTCCGGGGGGTCTCGATCCTGGGCACGGGAACGGCGTTCCCGACCTCCATGGGACGCTGGGTCACGAATGCCGAGGTGGAAAGGCTCCAGCCCCGTGCCTGCGAGGGTGATCCCCAGAGCGCCGGACTCGACTCCGATCGTGCGTCCGGCGTGCTCGGGTTTCGCCGCCGCTTCTGGACCCACACTCCGGGGCGACCCCACGACCCCGGCGAGGCGACGTCCGAAGACCTCGCCGTGGAGGCGGCATCCGCAGCAATCGTCGCCGCCGGCATCGACCCCGGGCGCGTCGACCTCTGCATCGCCGCCAGCACCACGAACCCGAGGGTCACCTCCTCGTTGGGCACGCTCGTGGCCGGGCGACTCGGACTGCGGGGAGCGGCGTTCGAGGTGCG
>CAYJLW010000022.1:7426-16857 GCA_964370965.1 uncultured Acidimicrobiia bacterium
CTCGTCGTCGCCGCCGAGACCCTGTCCAAGTACGTCCCCGTCGGCCGCCTCTGCTACGCCGCCGGCGACGCCGGAGCGGCTGTCGTACTGGGGCGGGCGGGGGACGAGTCGCGCGGTCTGCTCGCCGGCTACCTGGCCGCAGACGGCCGCCAGTCCGGCCTCGCCGGCGTACCGGGCACCCTCCCTCCCACGGTGAGCGCCGTGCGCGCGGGCCAATACCACCTGTGCGTGTCTCCCCACATGTCGGCCCTGACCGCGCCCCGGTGGGGTGAGGCGCCCAAGGCCGTGCTGTCGGCAGCGGGTGCCCGGCCGGGGGACCTCGACGCCTACGTGGCCAACCAGGTGAACCGCTCCGTCCTGCGCGAAGGGGCCGCCACGGCGGGAGTCCCGGACCGCGCCGTCGTGGACCGGATCGGCGAATACGCCAACTGCGGTTCCGCTTCCGTCCTCGCCGCGTTGCACGACGCCCGCGGCGACGGGCGGGCGTCCGAGGGGTCCTTGGTGCTCGTGAACGCCGTCGGGGGAGGCCTCGCCTGGGGCGGCCTCCTCCTGGTGGCCTGAGAGAAGGGGAAGCCATGCTCGCAGCACAAACCGCCGTGCCCCCGTTCACGGCGCCCCACGGCATGCGCCGGTGGGGGGTGCGCGTCGTGGGCACAGGAGGCCACCTTCCCGGGCCTCCCATCACGAACGGGGAGGTCATCGATCGCTTCGGCATCGACACCACCGACTCGTGGCTCAGGGACAACGTCGGCGTCGTCTCCCGGCACTGGGCGCCGGAAGGCACGGCGACGAGCGACATGGCCGTGGCGGCCGCCAGGGAGGCCCTCGCGGCCGCCGCCATCGGTCCCGGCGACCTCGACCGGATCATCCTCTGCTCGACGACAGGAGACTGGACCTCACCGGCCACCGCCTGCCGGGTACAGGAGCGCCTCGGGGCGTCCTGCCCCGCCGAGGACAAGCAGACCGCGTGCTCCAGCTTCCTCTACGGACTGGAACACGGGGCGCGACTCGTGGCCACCGGACTGCGCCACGTCCTCGTCATCGGGGCGGACTGCAAGTCGCGGTTCGTCGGTCGCGGCGACCGCGCCCTCCTCCCGATCCTCGCCGACGGTGCCGGCGCCGTCGTGCTCGGTCCCCACACCGGCGGGGGCGGCCTCCTCGAATGCGAGCTGTGGTCGGACGGCCGCTACCTGACGCACATGTACACCCCGGCAGGGGGTTCGGCCTGCCCGGCCAGTCACGACACCGTCGCCGCCGGCCTGCACACCACCCGGATGCTCGTTCCCGGCAGGCGCATCGTCGAGGACGCCGTCGCCGCCATGGTGGGCCTCGGACGCCAGGTGTGCTCCCAGAGCGGCGTCGACCCCGGCGACGTCGACGTCCTGATCCCCCATCAGGCCAACCTGCGGATCATGCGCCGCGTGGCCCAAGCCCTCGCGATACCCGACGAACGCGTCGTCGTCACGACGCACGACACCGGCAACATCGTGTCGGCGTCCGTACCGTTCGGCCTCGACCGCGCCCGTCGCGAGGGGCGTCTCCGGCCCGGGGCCCTCGTCCTCATGGTCGTGGCGGGAGCGGGCTACTCCGGCGGCGCGGCGCTCTACGAGGTGCCGTCGTGAACGTCCACGCCCACCACCGCGTCCTCGTCACAGGAGCGAGCCGGGGCGTGGGACGGGCCGCTGCCCTGGCCCTGGCCGCACAAGGCGCCTCTGTCTGTGCCGTCGCCCGCGGCAAGGACGACCTCGCCACCCTCGATGACGCGCTCACCGAAGTCGCACCCTCGGGGGCGCTCCCGAGACACACGACGGTCGCGGCGGACCTGTCGGACCCGGCCGGCACCGAGATGCTCCTGGACGCCCTTGCCCTCTGGGGCCAGCCCCATGTGGTCGTGGCCAACGTGTGGGCCCGGACCACGTGGGCACCGGTGGGGACCACGGCCCCCGGAGACCTGGGGTCGGCCGTGGCGGCGAACGTCGACCACGTCCTGAGGCTGGCCCCGGCTGCCCTCGCCCTCCAGCGGAGGGACGGCTTCGGGCGCTGGATCGCGATCAGCTCTGTCGCGGCTCACCTGGGCGGCCCCGGGCAGGCGTCCTACTCCGCCCACAAGGCCGCCATGGAGTCGCTGATGCGCACGATCGCAGTCGAAGAGGGGAGGTCTGGCATCACCGCCAACACCGTCCTCCTCGGTTTCGTCGACACGCCGGGGGCCCGAGCAGCCCGATCCGGGGCGTCGTTCGCGCTCCTCGCCGAGATGAACGTCCTCGGGCGCGCCGGGTCGGTGGAAGAGGTCGCCCATGCGGTGGCGTTCTTCGCCCACCCCCTCGCCGCCTACGTGACGGGCACGACCATGGCCGTTTGCGGAGGGGCCGACCTGGGCTGGTGGATGACAAGGAGGCAGACATGTTCCGCACCGTGAACGAACTCGTCGCGTACAGGGGCGCCACCCATCCCGATCGCCCGGCCGTGCGCTTCGAGGGCGCCACACGTTCCTACGGCGACGTCGTGGCCCGATCGATGCGAGCCGCAGGGGCCCTGCGCGACCTCGGGGTCCGGGCCGGAGACCGGGTCGCCCTCCTGGAGCTCAACACCGCGGACGCCATGGAGTACGTCCTGGGCGCGTCCTTGGCGGGAGCCGTGCCGGTTCTCCTGAACTGGCGCCTGGCCCCGCCGGAGATCGACGAGATCCTGGAGGACGCCGCGGCCTGCGTCCTCCTCTGCGGGGACGCCTTCGCCGGCGTGGCAGGGAACCTGGCGGCGAGGCCTTCCCTGCAGGTCGTGTCGACCAGGGACTTCGCGGGCCTCGCCGCCCGAGCAGCTCCCATCCAGGAGCCGGCCGTGCCGAAACCGGCGGACACGTGGGCGCAGCTCTACACGTCCGGCACGACGGGAACGCCCAAGGGGGCGTGCATCACCCACGCCAACGTGACGTCGGCGATCGAGGGCGTCCTCTCGGAGCTCCCCGTGGCGGGAGCGGCGAGCCGGAACTTGGTGGCGGCACCGCTGTTCCACGTGGCCGGTCTCGTCTGGGCGATGGTGGCGGTCTACTCGGGCGCCCAGAACGTCTTCCTCCGCACCTTCGACCCGAAGGCGGCCCTGGACACGATCGAGGCGGAGGAGGTCACCCACGCCCTCCTCGTCCCCGCCATGCAACAGGCCATGCTGGGTGTGGCGGATCTCCGGGACCGGGACCTGTCGTCCCTCCGTCACGTCCTCTACGGGGGCTCCCCCATGGCCGAGGCGACGATGCGCGCCGCCGCTGCGGGCTTCGACTGCGACCTCACGCAGGCGTACGGCCTCACGGAGACGAGCGGGGTCCTCACGCTCCTGCGCTTCGACGACCACAGCCGGGGCCTCGCGTCAGGGGCGCCCCCCGCGGCGTGGCGTCGCCTCCGCTCCGCCGGGAGGCCTCTCCCCGACGTGGAGGTCCGGGTCGTGCGCCCCGACGGGACCGGAGCCGACGCCGGCGAGGTGGGCGAGATCCGGGCACGGGGAGCCCCGGTCATGGAGGGGTACTGGGGAATGCCCGGGGAGTCGTTCGACGACGGCTGGTTCTGCACCGGCGACGTCGGCCACCTGGACGCCGACGGCTACCTGTACCTCGTCGACCGTCTCGGGGACCGCATCGTCACGAAAGGCGAGAACGTCTACCCCGCCGAGGTCGAGCACGTCCTCATCGAGCATCCCGGCGTGGCGGACGTCGCGGTCATCGGGGTGCCGGACGACGAGTACGGCGAGACGATCCTGGCGGCGATCGTGCCGGCGGCCGGAGAGGTTCCCCAGGTGGGCGAGCTCAGGCGGTGGGCGGCCCCCAGGATTGCCGCCTACAAGCTTCCCCGCCATGTGGAGCAGGTCGACGAGTTGCCCCGCAACCCCTCGGGGAAGGTGCTGCGAAGGGTCCTTCGGGAACGCCACTGGGAGGGAAGGGAACGCCATGTCAACTGACGCCCCCGCGACCGCACCCGGACGGGACGTCTTCTTGGACTTCCTCCGGAACGTCTCACTGCTCTCCGTGGTCTTCTGCCACTACTTCTTCGCCCTCAACCTCTGGAACGCGCGGGCCGGGACCTTCCAGGCCCACGGCATCCAGGCCGAGGGGTGGGGATGGCTCTCCTACGTCTTCGTGTGGCAGATGCCGGCGTTCTTCTTCGTGGGGGGCGCCCTCGCATTCCGCTCCGCGCTCGGCCGGGACCTCCGCCGCTTCTACGTGCGCCGCCTCTGGCGTCTTCTCATGCCCGTGGTCGCTCTTCTCGTCGTCCTCTGGGGGGCGAACGCCCTCCTCGGCTTCTTCGACCCGCCCACCTGCACCCGTGATCCGGGCGCCCGCATCGGTCTCGGCTGCACGTCTCTGCTGCCCGTGCGACACCTGTGGTTCCTGGCCCTCTACATCCCGATGTTGGGCGTGTCCCCCCTGCTGGCACGTGTCTGGTCGCGCCGGTTCGGCCCCCTGCTCGTCCCGATCGTGGTCGCGGTCGTCGTCGCCAGCGATGCCGTGCGCTACCTCGGCCACCCGCGTCCGGTCCTGCACGGCCTCGCCGGAACGGGGGCGTGGATCCTGTGCTGGCTCCTGGGGTTCGCCTACGCGCAGGGGCGACTGCAGCGCATCCCCCGTCGCCGGCTGATCGCGACGTGCGCCGCAGCGCTCGTGTTCCACGTGGCGGGCACAACGGTCGGCCCCTACGACCCGAACCTGAACGGGATGTGGCCCAATCTCCTGAACGTGGCCGGCTCCCTGTTCGGCATCGGCGTCGCCCTGCTCCTGCGCGACCGCATCGTGGCGTGGTGCCGGGACGCTCGCGCGGGGCGCTGGGTGTCGGGCCCGCTGTCGCAGCGGCTGATGACCGTCTACGTGTGGTCGGCGTCGACGCAGATCCTCGTCTACGCCGGCCTGCTCGTAGTGGGCTTCCCCCTCCAGGACCACCCCTCCTGGGCGTGGCTGGCGCAGCGACCCCTGCTGGTGCTGGCCCCCGTCCCCGTGCTGATCCTCTGCGTCCGCCTCTTCGGCTGGGTGGAGGACCTGCCTGTGCCGGACCGCCTCGCCGGGAGGTCCGCCCTTTCCCGGGCGCCCGCGAACAGCTGAGACGCGTCCGCCGAGAGCACCACAGGGGAATCCGCCCGGCCAGGTTCGTGGTGTGGCACCCGAAGCGGCGACGGCGGCCCCCTTGGGCTCAGCCGGCTACGAGGCTCTCGGGGTCGATGCTCAGGCTGGGGTGGCGGAGCTTGGAGAGCGCCCGGGTCTCGATCTGGCGGATGCGCTCGCGGGTGAGGTTGAAATCCGCCCCCACCTCCTCGAGCGTGCGAGGGATGCCGTCGCCCTCGAGGCCGTAGCGCAGGGAGAGGATCTTCGACTCACGCTCGGAGAGCCGGCCCAGGAGGCGCTGGCGGACGTCCTCGCGCACCATGGCCCGGGCGGCGGCGTCGAAGGGGGTCTCGGTGGACTCGTCCTCGATGAAGTCGCCCAGCTCGGCGTCGCCGTCCTCGCCCGTTGACTGGTTGAGCGAGGTGAGGCTGGTGGGCAGGGACATGACGTCCATGACCTGGTCGAGGGAGAGCCCGGTGGCCTCGGCGACCTCTTCGGGGGTGGCCTTGCGGGCGGTGCGACCCTCGATCTCCGAGCGTGCCTTGGCGACCCGGTACACGAGGTCGCCGACGTGGACGGGGAGGCGGATCGTGCGGCTGTTGTTCGCCATTCCGCGGGTCACGGCCTGGCGGATCCACCAGGTGGCGTAGGTGGAGAACTTGAAGCCCCGGCGCCAGTCGAACTTCTCCAGGGCGTGCATGAGCCCGAAGTTGCCCTCCTGGATGAGGTCGAGGAGCTCCATGCCGGAGGCGGCGCCGTACTTCTTGGCCACGCTCACGACGAGACGGAGGTTCGCGTTGATGAAGCGCTCCTGGGCGGCCTCACCGTCGGCGACGAGGTATTCCAGCTCGGCACGCCGGCGGGCGGCGACCTTCTCGGCCTCCAGCTCGCGACGGGCTTCACGGCCGCCCTCGATGCGTTGGGCGAGCTCGATCTCGTCTTCCTTGGTGAGGAGCTGGTGCCGGGAGATGTCTGCCAGGTAGCTGGCGACAAGATCCTCTACGTCTGCACCCCGGTCTCGGTCGTTTGCCATCTCCGCTTTCGTCCTCCGCGGCCGTCCGGCCGTTCGTTTGTCAGGACGCGATCTCGTCCTGCGCGCCTCGCATCACGGCATGCTGCAGGTTCGTAGCAGTAGGTCCGTCGCAGGCCCCACCCGGGCTTTCCTCGGGCTCGCAGGCCCGACCAGCGAGTGTACCGTACTCTTCGATATCCGCACGTCTTTTCCTGCGCAAACACGGCGCGAGCACTCCGGCAACAATAGTATACAGAGGCCTGATCTTCTCGATTCGCCCATAGTCCCCGGGCAAATCGGGCATGTAGGCTGGGAGACCATGACGGACGCCACCGAGCAGCTCTACAAGGAGATCATCCTCGACCACTACCGCCGGCCCCGCAACCGGGGGACACTCCCGCCCCCGGCGCGCCACTCCAAGGGGTTCAACCCCCTCTGCGGGGACGAGGTCACCGTCTACGTGGAGGTCGACCCGAACGGCGTCGTCGCCGACGTCAGGATCGACGGTCGGGGTTGCGCCATCAGCCAGGCGTCGGCCTCGATGATGACCGAGGCCCTCCGGGGCTCCACCCTCGCCGAGGTGGAGGAGCGCACGGCGAGGTTCCTCTCCATGCTGGGCGTCACCGACGACGCCGCCTTCGACGGGGGCGCCGACCTCGGCACCCAACTCGGCGACGTCGAGGCGCTCCAGAGCGTGAAGCAGTTCCCCGCCCGCATCAAGTGCGCCACCCTGTCCTGGAACACCCTCGCCGCCGCCCTCGCCGCCGAGGAGTCCTTCACCGAGACGTAGCGAGGTCGGGCCGGTTGCGCTCACGACACCCTGACGTCCAGCGCCGAGTGCCGCACCATCCCACGATTCCTTCACCGAGGAGCAACGACGGGGAATGCCCGGAGCCGCACGACCCCTACAGGGCGAAGGGGTCCTCCGGCGGTGTCTCAGAGCGGAAGACGTCGTAGCCGGTGCGCTCCAGCTCCTCCGCGAGCTCCGGCCCCCCCGACCTGACGATGCGGCCCTCCACGAGAACGTGGACGAGATGGGGCGGGAGGTGCTCCAGGATGCGCCGGTAGTGCGTGATCACGAGGACGCCGAGACCTTCGGACTCCACCTGGCGGAGAACCTCCCTGGCGACGAGACGGACGCCGTCGACGTCGAGGCCGGAGTCGATCTCGTCCAGGACGCCGAGACGGGGGTCGAGCAGGGAGAGCTGCAGGGTCTCGTTGCGTTTCTTCTCCCCTCCACTGAGGCCCTCGTTCACAGCCCGGTCGAGAAGCCCGTCGAGGCCGAGGCGGCCCGCGGCGGCGTCGAGCTCCTCCCCTCCGACCCGCTCCGGCCCCAGTCCCCGGGCGGCGGCGGCCTCCGAGAGGAGGTCGCGCAGAGGTACGCCGGGGACCTCGGCCGGGTACTGGCAGGCCACGAAGAGGCCCCGGCGCGCCCGCTCATGGGCGGGGAGGGCCAGGAGGTCCTCGCCCCCGAAGCGCACACTGCCGCCGGTCACGCGGTAGCCGGGCTTGCCCGAAAGGACGTGGGCGAGCGTGGACTTGCCCGAGCCGTTCGGGCCCATGACGGCGTGGATCTCGCCGGGCCCCACCGCGAGGGAAAGGCCATGGAGGATGGTGCGCCCCTGCGTGCCGGCGAAGAGGTCGTCGATCTCCAGCAGGGAGCTCACCATTCGACCCAGACCTCCCCGTCTTCGACGGTGACGGTGTAGGCCGCCACGGGGTGCGTGGCGGGAAGCGACAGTGCCTCGCCGGTGTCGAGACGGAACGCCGAGCCGTGCAGAGGA
Organism: uncultured Acidimicrobiia bacterium; assembly: GCA_964370965.1. Lineage (GTDB taxonomy): Bacteria > Actinomycetota > Acidimicrobiia > UBA2766 > UBA2766 > CAYJLW01. The sequence continues at coordinate 15,303 of CAYJLW010000022.1, forward strand.
CACTCGATCTCGAGGTCTTCGGGCGACACGTCGCCCTCGGAAAGGGAGGCGTCCTCGTGGCTGCAGGTGTCCGCGAGGGCGTAGACCTGCTCGCCGATGCGGACCACGACCAGGGAGCGGCCGTCGACGTCCACCCGGGCGCCCTGGGCCTCGGGGAACTCCTCCAGCGCACCGATCCGGGCCCGGCTCACGGCTCCCCCCGGCTGGCGGCGACCCGGCCCATGAGCTCGGCCCGGACCCCGGACCGGGCGGCGGCCACGGGCAGACGCCCCACGATCTCCTCGAAGAAGCCGTCGACGATCATGCGCCGGGCGACGTCGGGAGCGATCCCGCGGGACTCCAGGTAGAAGAGCTGCTCCTCGTCAGGCGGACCTCCGGCGGAGGCGTGGCCGCACTTCACGTCGTGGTTGAAGATCTCGAGGTTGGGGATGGACGCCGCCTTGGCGTCGTCGGAGAGGATGAGGTAGCGGCTCGCCTGATGGGCGTCCGTACGCGGCGCCGACCGCTCGACCCGGATGAGGCCGGAGTAGATCGCCGAGGAGCGCCCTGCCACGGCGCCCTTGAAGAGGAGGCGAGACGTCCCCCTGGGAGCGGAGTGCTGCTGTCGCGTGCGGAAGTCGACGTGGCGGTCGCCGTCGCCGAAGTAGACGCCGGTGCTGTCGGACTCCGCCCCCGGGCCGGCGAGGTCGACCTCGACGCGGTGGCGCCCGAGCCACGCGCCCACGTTCACCGCACCCAGGCCGACGCGGGAATCCCGCCCCGCCCGGGCCCCCAAGGCACCCACGAAGACCGACGTGTCCGCCACCCGTTGCACACCCACGTATCCGACCCGGGCGCCGTCGCCCACGACGAGCTCGGTCACGGGTGCCGTCAGGGACCCCTCGGCGCCCGCGGGCGAGGCCCACACCTCGATCACGTCGCACTCCGAGCCCCCCTCCGCGACGACCAGGGTGCGGGGGAACGACGCCGTCTCGGACCCGGCCAGCCAGTGCACGACCACCAGGGGCACCCCCACGCGGGCGCCCCGCGCGACGTGGACGAGCACCCCGCCGCGGAAGTGGGCGGCGTTGAGCGCGGTGAGGAGATCCTGGTCGACCGCGACGACGTCGCCTGCAGGGCCGGGCTCAGGAGTGGATGCGAGCACCGCCACGGTGACGCCGTCGTGAAGGGACTCCGCCCGCACGGTGCCCGCGTCGGTCGTGAGGGCGAGACCGCCACGCTCACCGAAGGCGTCCGCCAGCGCCTCGCCCGGCGCCATGTCGCCGCCGGGGCCGGGGGGGGAAGGCCGCACCCTGCCGTCGAGGGGGATGCGGGACGTGTCCGTGTAGCGCCACGCTTCCTCCTTCGAGGACGGCGGACCGAGCGTGGCGGCGGCGACGGCGCCCGCCCGGCGCAGGGCGGACGCCCAGGGGGCGTCGTCGGCGTGCGGGTCGGTGTCCTGCAGGGGGTCGGTCACTGCACGCCACGATAGTGAAGAGGGGCCGATCGGCCGGGGGGGGGGGGGGGGGGGGGGGGCCCCCGCGGCCGGGGGGGGGGGCGCGCGCACCCCCCCCCC
>CAYJLW010000022.1:16867-29468 GCA_964370965.1 uncultured Acidimicrobiia bacterium
GTCTCAGACCCGACATGCGTCAGGGTCTGAGACACCGACCCCCGGCTTCAGGTCTGCACACGCGCCGGAGGGGTGAACTCGCTCGTGGCGGCAGAGGGCCGGTACCACACGCCGTCGAGCGTGACGCCAGGGAGGACGGACTTCAGGGGGACGCCCTCACCCGTGACGCACACCTCGATGGTCGAGAGCGGCGTAGAGGACTTCTCGTCGGCCTTGGCGCCGCTGATCGGCTCCCCGCGGAAGCACCGCACCGGGACACCCACGATGGACGTCTGGTACGTACGCATCTTGAAGGCCCCGGGGGCCTGGGAGACGAGGACGAGACCCCCGAAGAGCATCTCGGGCCCCACGGTCGACTGCGCCGTCGCCGCCCCCTTCCGGCACACCCAGGCGCCGGACCGCACGCAGTCCACCCGCCCCGACGACGTCGTGATCTGCTCGAACGCGATCCCGGCGGCCTGCAGGCCCACCTTGGACTGGCGGGGCGTGTGCACGAACGTGGCGAACACGTCCCCGGGGAGCTTCAGTGAGGGCGCTTTCACACGGTAGGAGACGCTGTAGCTCTTGGCCTGCACGTCCTTGACGAGGGCGAGGAACCCGTTCAGGTCCGGGGCGGCGGCGGCGGCGGCGAGCCCGGCGGCGGCGGCCTCCATGTTCCCGCTGGGAATGCCGCCCTGCAGGGCGCCGGCGAGACCCTCGAGACCCTGGGGACCCGTGGCAGGGGGGACGTCGAGGACGTCCTGACCCGGGGTCTCCTCCTCGGGCGGGGGCGTCCTCCCGGTCCGGGACACCGGGGCCTTGGCTGGCGAGCAGGCAGCAGCCGTCAACAGCGCCAAGAGGACAAGGACCACGATCCTGGCGCCGGGGCGGCTGCGCCCGCGGGTACGGCGCTGGCTCACAACGGGAGATTCGACGGCGGAGCGGCCGGAACCTGCCGGTTCAACCGTCCTCCGGGGTCGGCGAGGGCAGGGGAGGCTGGTAGAGGTCCGGGGTCCCGGGCTTCACGGCCGCCGGGGGATCGAACGACGCCCCGTCGACGTCCGTGGCGTAGGACTTCGCCTTGAGGACGACAGGCTTGCGCCCCCCCTCGACTCGGATCACCAGGGGGACACCGGCGGGTGAGGCACAGAGCTCGGCCTCGGTGCCGAGGCGGTCGGCGACGCCCGGAGGCGTCTCGGGGGTGGCCTTGGCGTCCACGCACGACGCGTTCATGCCCAGGATCTTGGCCTTCCGGGCCGAAAACGAGAAGTAGTACTGCGCGGGCCGGAACTTGTCTGCGATGGCGTAGACCGTGTCGTAGCCGAGGGGCACGGGAGCGGTGTCCACGCCGGGACCCCCGTAGCACTGCCAGGCCTCGCCCGCCCGCAGCGAGGCACACACGACGAGCTCGGGGGCGCGGTCGATGACCGAGAGGCGGGGGCCGTCACCTGTGGAGACGAACTCGCTCTTGGTCCGGGGGAGTTCCTGCACGAGTGTGAACGTGCCGTCCGTGAGGCCACCGGCGGCGAGGCCCGTGACGTCGTAGACGACCTCGAAATCGGCCCCGCGGGCGGAGGCGAAGGACTCCAGGACGTCCGCCAGGAGCTCGGTGTGCCCGCCGGTGGGCAACGGACGCACGGACGCCGGCGTGCGCACGCCCTTGGGCCCCGGGGACGGCTTCGCCGCCGGCTCACCCCCGCAGGCGGCGAGAAGGACGCTGCACGCGAAGGCCGTGACGAGTGCCGGCGCTCGACGACGGCGGGGGCGATGGCTGTGTTGTCTTCTCATGGCGGCGGGGCGAACCTCGCGTAGTCGGTCTCGTCGACGATCAGACCGTGGGTGTCGAAGTGCCAGACGGTGGCCCCAGGATGGCTGCGCCCGTCAGGGAACACCAGGATCCACTCGAGGCCGGCGCTGCGGGGCCCGGCGACGAGATGGACGGCGACCGTCTCGCACTCGCCAAGGGTACGCCGCCGTTCCCGGTGGGCCCGGGCAATCGCGTCCCGGCCGCCGGCAGCGCGCCCGTCGCCGTCGCGGTAGCGGGCGTCAGGGGCGTAGAAGCCTGAGGGGTCGTCGCCGGCGGCAAGGCCGACGAGGAGGTCCTCCACGATCCCTGCCGTGCGGGAATCGCAGCCCTCCACGGCGGCAGCCTCGAGTTGGCGCGCCACCTCGGCACGGACTTGCGCGTCGCTCACGCCGGCGATGATAGGAAGCACCGTGGGCTGACGGCCCGTACCACTGCCCCCCGTGGTCGCCACTTGCCACGAAACGGGCGGAAGTGACGCCAGTCGCGGTGAGCGGCGTAGCCTGGCGGGCGCGGGCACCAGACTCGTCGGAGGTGCGTTGAGGCCCAGGGTGACTGACAGGGACTCCGTCGTCCGCGCGGCGGCGGAGTGCTTTGCCGAGAAGGGCATCCGCTCCACGACGGTCGACGACGTCGCCGAGCGGGCGGGCGTGAGCAGGCCCACGGTCTATCGCCACGCCGGCGGCAAGGACGATCTCGTGGCCGCGGTGCTCGCACAGGAGGCCGGCGCCCTCATCGACGAGCTCCGCGAGGTGGCGCTCGATGCCACGGACCTGAGCTCGCTCGTGTCGGGCGTGGTGGCCGCGGCACTGCGTGCGATCCGATCCAGACCGGTCCTTGCCCGGGCGGCGGGTCCGGATCTGCGCGAGGTTCTGCCCGACATCACGCTGGGCGCCGCCCCCCTCATAGGAAACGTCGTGCGTGGTCTGCACGGGGTGACTTCCGCGCGCCCGGATCTCGTCCCGACCGGTGATCTCGACGAGATCCTCGAGAGCCTTGCGCGCTACGTGTTCGGCCTCGTGCACACGCCGACCCTGAACGGAGCGGGATCCGATCCCGACGCAGCGGGGGCCCTGGCAGCGCGCATCTTCGTGCCTGCGATCGAGAAACTCGCGGGGCTCCTGAGGTCCGACTTGTCGGTTCTGGGGGACTGAAGGAACTTGGGGGGACCGGGGGAAAGGTATTGACACACTTCGCATCACTCGTATCATTATCTTAGGTTCGAACGCGGGAGGCTGAGATGAGAGACACCGTTGGCAGCGGCGCGCGGATGCCCGGGGAGCGGCGTTCGGACCTTCTCCTGCGCCTGGTCTTGTTGATCTCCGCCGTGACCGGTTCGGCCGCGCTCTTGCTCGGCGCGGGGCAGGGGGCGAGTGCCGGAGAACCCCCGGCGTTCGCCGGACCTGGCGGACCTCAGTCCGGCGACACGCGGTCGTCGGAGGGGTGGGTGGTGTTCCGGCAGTGCCGGGACGGCGACTGCGGCCCCGTCGAGAACGAGACGAGCCTGCGCATCACGTCGTTGTACGTCTCGGGCTTCAGGTGGCCGAAGCTGTACTTCGCCTCGTCCGGGACACTGCGCTTCGCAGGTGATCCGGCGACGGGGCGGGCGCCCTCGAGGCTGGCGACGGGCATCGAGCTCTCAGTGGACTTCTCCAAGAACGGGCAGTGGGCCATGTCGACGAGCCTGGCGGCGGACTGGCAGAACGCGCTGGGGATCCCGGGCTTGCACCTGGACGACGTGCGCCTGTCGGGCGTGCTCAGCAGGTACGGGGAGATGACGTGGGACGCGTCCGCGTCCGTCGTGATCGACGACGTCCTGTCGGCCGATCTGGCCGGGACGCTCGTCTTGCGTCAGGGTGAGGTGCGTGTCGACGTCTCGGCCGAAGCCGACGTGGCGTGGCTCGGGCATGTGTTCACGGACGCAGACGTCCTGGTGACGCCCCAAGGGCTGCATGTCGACGGGACCGCCGGGATCACCGGGTACGGGTCTGTTTCGGCCGTCGGCGATCTCCGGATGGCGGGCGGGGTCGTCGACTACGACATGACGGCGGCTCTCGACATCGAGGCCGCCGGGCTGGCACTGACCGTGCCGCCCGTGCACCTCGTCGGAGCGATCGATCTCGACTGGAACACGATCGCGTTCACGGCGACCATCGGCGTACCCGGCGTGATCGAGGCGACCCTGGACGGAGACGTCACGATGGTCGGAGGCAATCCGACCCTGACGTTGAGCGGGCAGAGCAGCCTACTGGTCGTGGGCGGATTGGACGTCGACTTCGGGGCGACCGTCCGGTTGGTGGCCGACAAGCTCCAGGTCACCGCCGACGCCGACGTCGGGACGTTCGCCCGGGTGTCGGCCGTCGGTGACGTCTGGCACAACGGCGGGGCGATCGAGTTCGACTTGGACGTGCTGGGGAGCTTCACGACAGGCGGATTCAGCCTGCCGATCTCGGCGACGATCGCCGGCACGGTCGGCGGGTCGGGCACGGTCGACCTCGCGACAGACGTCTTGATGGCGGTGGGCGGTCTCGGGTCGGTCGAGGTGTCCGCCACGCTCGATCTCGCGACGGGGACCGTGTCCTTCGACGGGTCGGGAGCGTTGGACGTCGAGGGCTTCACGATCGACGCCGCCTTCGGTGGTGACGTGTGGCTCGCCGCGGACGGCATCCACATCTCCGGCGACGTGACCGTCACCGACGTCGGCACCGTCTCCCTCGACGGGCGTGTCTGGACCGACGCCGGGGCGGTCAACTACGACTTCACGGCACGGACGACGGATCTCACGTTCGGCGGGTTCACGATCGCGGCGACCACGTTGCACCTCGCAGGCACCGTCGGAGTCGGCGAGGACGGCATCACCCTCCAGGGCCACACGACGATCGGCGACGAGGGCGGCACAGTCACCCAAGTCGAGGTGGACGTGAGTGGGCGCTTCTGGGCCGAGGCGGACGGAATCCACTTCGACGTCACGGGGGAGGGAGGCGTGGGCTTGGGCGGCTTCCAGGTCTACGTGCCCATGGGCGGCTTCCGTCTCAGCGGTGTCGTGGGCCCCGAAACAGTCGCCGCGATCCAGGGCAACGTCGACGTCCCGGAGATCGCGTCGCTCGCGGTCGCAGGCACGATCACGTCGTCTGCGTCCGACCCCGACCCGTACAGGCTCCACTTCGACATGACGCTGCACGCAGACCGGCTCAACATCGCCTCGTTCGATCTCGCCGACCTCGACGTCGGCTTCGAGGGCTACGTCGACCTCGATCTCAACGACGAGGACGGGGGCCTTCCCATCGAAGCACGTCTCACCCTGCCCACGGGCACGCCGGTCGAGCCGTTCGTCGACGTCGCCGGCAAGGTCTGGGTCACCGACCCGATGTCCGAGTCGCAGACCACGCACTACCGCTTCACTGGCAAGCCCGGCGCCGGCATCGACTTCCTCCTGTGGGACTTCGACGTCGCAGCCCCCGACTGGGCCGCCCTCACCTTCGAGGGAACGCTCGGATTCGTCGTGAACGGCGACGGTGTCCACCTCGACGCCACGCTCGACCTCGTCCCGGGACCCACCTGGGACGACGTGACGATCGACGGCCGCTTCTGGCACGACGAGGCCACCGGGTCGCCGAGGTACCACTTCGACAGCACCTCGACGTTCGGGCTGTTCGGCTTCGAGTTCGCCGCCGTCGACCTCGACGTCGACAGCATCACCGGTGTCTCGGCGGCCGGCACGCTCGACGTCGACGTCGCCCAGGTCGGTCTCTCGGGCGCCTTCCGGAAGGAGGGCGGCAACACGCGCTTCGACCTGTCCGCCAACCACGACTTCGCGCTGAACGGCTTCACGTTCTCCTCCGGCGACATCCACGTTCGCGACACCGGCGTCACCGCCGCCGGGCAGGTGAGCATCCCGGGACTGGGGAACGCGGCGATGTCCGGCTCGCTGGACAAGTCGAGCGGATCCTTGCAGTACAGCCTGACGGGTCAGACCGCGACGTCCTTGGTCGGTTTCAACACGACGGCGCACCTCACGCTCGGCAACCCCGGCATGTACATGACAACGACCCTGAACAACGGGGCGTGGATCAACCACACGTTCGCCGGATACGTCGCGAGCAACGGCGCATTCGACATCTCGACGAACGGGACGCTGAACCTGACGAACCTCGTCACCGGTTCCACGGGCATCGCCACGACATTCAGGTTCCGCTCCACAGGCGGCAGTGTCACGCTGCAGTCGAGCACCACGGTCGCCTTGCTCGGGTTCGACCTGACCTTCGCCGGCACCGTCTCGGCGAGCGGCTTCACGTTCACCGTGCGGGCACCGACCTCGGGCACACAGCGGGCCTGTCTGGAGCTCCTGGTCGTGAGAGGCTGTGTGAACTACTACTACGAGTTCACGCTCGCCTCGGCGACGGGACTCAAGGTCGACACGTACGGCAGTGCCTCCGTCGAGGTCTGGCTCGTGTTCTGCCTGTGCTGGGTCGGCGGCGACGTCGGCGGCATCGGCTACGAGTACTCATGGGACGCGAACGGGGCGATGCACCTGACGATCAGCGTCAGCGTCCTGGGCTTCCCCCCCCTGCCGATCCCGATCTTCTGAGGCTCCACACGCCAAGCCGGGCCCGGCGCCCCACCCCCCGACCCTCAGGCGGCGCCGGTCGGTACACTCCATCCCCTGATGGGGGTCCGCAAGCGCAACCGCAGAGCCGGAAACGCCAAGCCGGGTGGCAGCGTCCTGCGCCGCACGTACCGGGTGGGCGTCACGCTCGCCCGCTTCGGCGCCGGCCTCCCCGCATCGGCCAAGGGCGAGCCCCTCGAGCGCCGCATGCGCCTCGCCGCCGAGGAGCTCGGCCCCACGTTCGTGAAGCTCGGCCAGCTCATCGCCAGCTCACCCGGCATGTTCCCGGAGAAGTGGACCGAGGAGATGGGCCGCTGCCGCGACCAGGTGCCCACCTTCCCCTTCGAGGACGCCCGCCGCATCGTCGAAGAGGACCTCCGCCGGCCCCTCGAGTCCGTGTTCGCCGAGTTCGGCGAGACGCCGATCGCGGCGGCGTCCATCGGCCAGGTCCACCCCGCCCGGCTGCGTGACGGCCGCAGCGTCGTCTGCAAAGTGCAGCGACCCGGCCTCGAGGAGATAGTCCGCAACGACATCCGCTCCATGCTCGTGCTCGCTGGCGTCCTCCAGAAGCTCCCCTGGACGGCCGTGGCCTCCCCCAAGGCGACCGCGGAGGACTTCGCCCGCACGCTCACCGAGGAGATCGACTTCCGCCTCGAAGCCGACAACATGGACCGCATGCGCCGCCACTTCGTCGAGGCCGAGATCACCGACGGCGTCATCCCCGAAGTGCACTGGGAGCACGTGGGCCGTCGCACCCTCACGATGGAGCGGATCGACGGCATCGGCTTCACCGACATCGAAGGCATGGTCGCGGCGGGCATCGACACCCGCCGCCTCCTGCGCATGGGCGTGCAGTCCGTCGTCGAGGGCGTCCTCGTCTACGGCTTCTTCCACGGGGACCTCCACGCCGGGAACATGGCGGTCCTCGCCGACGGCCGCTTCGTCCTCTACGACTTCGGGATCGTGGGCCGCCTCACCGAGTCGGTGCGCACCCGCCTCGCCTCCTACCTCATCGCCACCGTCACGATGGACTACGAGGCGCTCATCAGGGCCCTGCAGAGCTTCGGCTCGGTCCCCAAGGACGTCGACATCCCCTCGATGGCCCGGGAGATCCAGGAGCTCCTGGATCCCTTCATCAGCGGCGGCATGAACAACGCCGAGCTCGGCAATCTCATGGACACCATGATCAAGTCCATGGTGAAGTTCAAGGTGCACATCCCCCGGGAGCTCGTCCTGCTCTCCAAACAGCTCCTCTACCTCGAAGGCGCCTCCCACAAGCTCGCCCCCGACGCCGACCTCCTCGAGGAGCAGAACGTCATCTACAACTCCCTGATGACGAAGTACCCGGAGCTCGCCCAGGAGTTCTTCAGCGGCATGGTGGACGTCGGGGGCAAGGCCACCGAGTTCGCCCCCGTCCCGGAGCCGGCGGCGCCAGCGCCCCCCGTGCCCGGGCCGGCGTGATCCCCCTCAAGGACACCAATCCCACGACCCGCACCCCCTGGGTGACGCTCGCCCTCATCGCCGCCAACCTCGCCGTGTACCTCTTCGTGCAGCCCACGATCGGCTTCTTCCACGGGGCGCCGGACGCCGGTGACAGGGAGACGAAGGAGGCGGTGTTCTTCTACGAATGGGCGCTCGTGCCCTGCGAGGTCGTCACCGCCGAATCCGTGAGCCCGTCGGAGGTGAACGCCGGAACGTGTGAGCGCGAGGACCCGGACCCGCCGGCGTTCCCGGAGAAGTCCGTCTGGCTGTCGATCCTGACGACGACGTTCCTGCACGGCAGCCTCCTCCACGTGCTCGGAAACATGCTGTTCCTGTGGATCTTCGGGAACAACGTGGAGGACGTCCTCGGCCCCGTGCGCTACGTCCTCTTCTACGTCGCCGGCGCCTTGGCGGCTGCGGCGGCGCAGATCGTCTCGGACCCCTCCTCCACGGTCCCGGTCGTGGGTGCCAGCGGAGCGATCGCGGCGGTGATGGGCGGCTACCTCCTGCGCTTCCCCGGTGCCCGCGTCTGGACGTTCCTCTTCGTGGTCGTGCTCCCGCTGCCCGCCGTGGTGGTGCTCGTGGCCTGGTTCCTGCTGCAGTTCCTCACCCCCACGGGGTCCGGCGTCGCCTGGATCGCCCACGTCGCCGGTTTCGTCGCCGGGATGCTCCTCATGACGGTCCTGGCTCCCCGGCGGGAGACGACACCCTCGGTGAAGCCGGGCTTCTGAGCGCCGGCCCGAGCCCGTCCCCGCGGGCGGGAGCGCCTGGGCGCCGGATGGCTAGCCTCCCCCGTCATGGCGCCGCTGCACGTGCTCGTCCTCGGGGACTCGATCGCCTACCAGGGGCCCACCGGAGCGCTGAAGATCGACGACCCCCGCCTGTACACGAACGTCGCCCGCCGCCGCCTCGAGACACTCCTCGGACGGCCCGTGGACCTCACGGCCATCTGCCGGGCGGGCTCCAACACCCGCTCCCTCTGGGTGACCGTGACCAAGGACGTCTTCGTCCGCGACGTCCTCCTGCCCCGGGCCGACGTCGTCGTGCTCGCCTCGAGCTCCATCGACACGCTCCCAGTGGGGCTCCCCGTCTGGATGAAGGACGCCATCGGCCACATCACGAACCCCGTCCTCCGGAGGCGGGTGCGCAAGGCGTACGTGAAGGCCCACCCGCGTCTCGCCCGCCTCCTGGGCCGCCGCCTGCGCTGGGTCCCCCGCTCCGTCACCCGGGATCTCTGGCCCCGCACCGTGGACTGGGTGCGCTACGTCTCCGGCGGCGCCCTCGTGGTCGGCTTCACGGTCGTGCCCACGTCGGCGCCGTACCACGGCGGCCGCGACCCCCACTCGGCTCAGGGCGCGGCCGACGTCCGGGCCATGGCGGCGGCGAAGAACGTCCCCCTGGTGGACGTCACGCCCATGTGCCATGCCCACATGGGCGCCTACAACCCGGACGGCATGCACTGGGGATTCGAGCTTCACTCCGAGGTCGGCGACGCGCTCGCGGAGCTCCTCGCAGCAGAGACCAAGGCCTCGAACAGCGCCAGGTGGGCGGTGCCCGGCTGAGCGAGCATCTCCGGGTGCCACTGCACGGCCAGACAGAAGGTCCGCCCGGGCGCCTCGATTCCCTCGATGACACCGGTGCCCGGCTCACGGGCGACAGCCGCGAGCCCGGGGCCGACGTCGGCCACCGCCTGGTGGTGCATCGAGTTCACACCCGGACGCGTGCCCACGACCCCGGCGAGACGGCTGCCCGCGGTGACCTCGACCTCGTGGACCTCCTCCTCCCCGGCGTCCCGGCGCTGGTGGTCGCCCACCCCGGGGAGCTCCTCGACGACATGCTGGTGGAGCGTGCCGCCGAGGGCGACGTTGAGGACCTGCATCCCGCGGCAGATCGCCAGCAGGGGGACGTCGGTCGCGAAGGCGCGCCGGGTGAGGGCGAGCTCGAAGGCGTCCCGCTCCGGATCCGGCGGCTGGGTCTCCGGGTGACGCTCCTGACCGTAGACCCCGGGCTCGACGTCGTCGCCGCCGGAGAGGAGGAGGCCGTCACAGATCTCGAGGAGGCTGTCGACGTCACCGGGGTCCACGGGCAGCAGGAGGACGGGGATGCCCCCGGCGTCACGCACTGCCTGGGAGTACCAGCGGTTCACCGTCTCCATCGGCGTGGGACCGAGATACGTGGGGACGGTCCGGTTCCACGCCGTCACCCCGATCCGGGGCCGCTCACGCATCGGGCGCCCCTGCGGTCCCGGGGGACACAGGGGCCGCCTCGGCTCTCGCCGCCGCTGCCTCCTCGGGCGAAAGGCGCGGCCTGTCGATGGGGAACTCCACGTGGAAGACGCCGGACTCGATCTCGTCGCTCACCGGGTACCCGGACTTGTTGAACACGGCGAGCATCGGCGTGTTCGTCCCGAGCACCTCGGCCTCGAAGACCCGGATGCCGTGACGAGGAGCCAGGTCGGCGAGCTCCTTGAGGAGGAGCGTGCCGATGCCCTGACCCTGGTGGGCGTCCTCGACCGTGAACGCCACCTCGGCCTGGTCGGCCCCGGGCTGGGCGGCCCAGCGGCCGACGGCGACGATCTCCTCGCCGTCTCCCTCCCCGACGACCACGCAAATCGCCATCCGGCGGTCGTAGTCGAGATCGAGGAGGCGGTCGATGTTGTCGTCCGTGGCGGGCGGCAGGGACATGAACCGGTAGTAGAGCGTCTCCTCGCTGCAGCGCTCCCCCATCGCGCGGAGACGCTCGTGGTCGTCGGGACGCAGGGCGCGGAGGCGCAACAGTGAGCCGTCCTTGAGCAGCCCTTCCGACCGGTAGTCCGCGTCGGAAGGGCCCGCGCTCACTCCCCGGCTTCCGGCGTGTACGCCTCGGTCGGCTGGTCGGTCGGGTCAGGCGCCGCCCAGGGTGGAGGAGGCGGCCCGGGGGGAGCCGCCGGAGGGGGCGGCAGCGGGGCGGCCTCGACAGCGGGCACTGCAGGCGCGAGCGGCACAGGGGCCGGCTCCACAGCGGGAACGGGAGGGAGTGGGGCGGGCTGGGCCGGCGGGGCGGGGAGCAGAGGCGGATTCGCGTCGACGACCGTGCGCGCGTCAGGCGGTGCGGGCACGGCCGGTGGGGCGGTGTCCGCGCCCTGGGTGACCACGAACGGCTCGGCCTCCGGCGGCTGTGCCGCTCCCCACGAGATGCCGGCGCCGGCCGCGGGCGCCGCGGGGACGGGCGCCGGTGCCGGGGGAACGAGGTCGGCGGGGACAGGCGCCGGCGCGGGAACCGCCGCCTCCGCGGGGGCGGTTCCCGGCGCCCCCCGGCGTGAGCCGCCGAGGTCGATACCGATGAGGTGCTGGAGGACGTCGGCGATGTAGTCGAGGAACTCGTCGACGTCGCCCTCGTGATAGCCGCGGCGGGCCTCCCGGAACGTCGAGCGTTCCAGTTCACCCACGAGTTCGGCCAGCCGGGCGCGAACAGCTTCGTCCATTGGGAGGTGTCACCCCTGGAGGTGTGCGGAAAGTCGCCCGGATTCTAGAACGCGAGCCGGGCTTCGTCCCTCCCCGACCCCCGCGGAGGCAACAGGGGACCGAGCCTCGGATGGCGAAATACCCGGTATCTTGGTGGCTGCCGGGCTCTGGGCTGCGGCCTGTTCGGCCCGGCTGGGGATTGCCGGCGGCAAAGAGAAGGACGACGTGAGCGACTGGCGACGACAGGCGACGCTGTGGCTGGCCGCAAGGCCGGTGGCGCGCACGCTGGTCGCCGGAACCGTTCCCGGGCGCCGTCTCGCCCTCGGCTACGTGGCCGGCGAGGATCTCGACGACGCCGTCGCCGTCGCCAAGGAGACCCTCGACACGGGCGCCGACTTCTCCCTCGACTACCTCGGCCCCCCCGTGACCACCGAGGCGCAAGCCCGCAAGACCGCCGACGCCTACCTCACGGCCCTCGACGAGATGATCCTCGTGGGTGTGGGCGGATCCCTCTCCCTGAAGCCCGCCCAACTGGGTCGTGACCTCGACCCCGTGCTCTGGCGGGCGCTCGCCCACGAGATCGCCGAACATGCCCGCCGGGGCGCCGTCACCGTCACCCTGGACATGGACGACGCCTCGACGGCCGATGCCACGCTGCGGACCTTCGCCGCCGTGCAGGCCGAGACCGGCAACATGGGCGTGGCGATCCAGGCCCGCCTGTACCGCAGCCGCGTCGACCTCGAACAGATCAGCCGGCGCAGCGGCGGCATGGTGAGGCTTTGCAAGGGGGCGTTCCGTGAGGGCCCCCGCGACGCCTACCGGTCGGCGAACGCGATCCGGCGCAACTTCGTCCGTCTCGCCGAGTACCTGCTGCGGACCCCGAACCTGTTCCCGTGCTTCGCCACGAGCGACGTGGGCCTCGTCGACGTCGTGCAGGATCTCGCCGACGAGCTCGGCATCGACCGCGAGACGTACGAGTTCCAGCTCCTCCACGGCTTTCACAGCGACCTCGCCCACCGCCTCGTCTCCGAGGGCCACCGCGTGAGGGTGTTCATCCCCTACGGGCCGGCCTGGTACGAGTACCTCGCCCGGCGCGTGGCCGAGCGCCCGGGGCTCCTCGGCCGACTCGTGTCAGACCTCTCGCGGGACCTCCGCGGCGACTGAAGCCCCAGAGACCACGTCCCCGGTTCCCCGTGCCCCCCGGTTCCCGTCCGGGGCACCCCGTCGTCCGGTATGGGGGGGGGGGGGGCGGGGTTGGGGGGGGGGGGCGGCCCGGGCCGCCGGGGG